>NZ_JAWRWU010000001.1:0-875127 GCF_046535395.1 Cupriavidus sp. SIMBA_020
GCTGAGTCCTGTGCAATACAGGACCCAGCCCTTGGCCGCGGCCTAACTTACCCGTCCAACTTTAGGGGGTCAGTTCATAGTGCGGGCGCGTCTGCGCAGGCTGCGGGACGCGCCGGGTGATCGGTCGTGAAACGTGTTGCGATATAGAGCGGAGTTGATTAAGAAGGAACCCGGTATTGGCTTGCAGCCCCGTAGCACGCATTTAACATAATACGCATTATGCATATTATGCGGACCGACTGACCCCCAAGGAATCAGTCAGCCCGCAGTGCACGCCTCTTAGATGAGGCGCAGGTTCACGGCTCTGCGGGCTTTCTTAAAAGACAGCGTTTCCAGTAGCTCTGCGCGCTTCTCTTTGTTCTTGATGCCTTCGATGGCGCAGACGGCAAGGCCGGTCGTTACCGGGATGCCAGCCATCTTGCAAAGCGTCGGGATGCTCTCTGCTCCAACGTGACCGCGCTTGCGCCAGCTCGACACCATCGCTTGATGTTTGAAGCCAAGTTGTTGGGCAATCCAATAGTCACTATTGGCGCCCTTTGCGCGATCCAAAATATCTATTGTACTAAGCATTGTGCTTTCTCCTAAGCTTCGGCTTACCGTAGGCATGATGCATACGGTTAGCAATCGCGTAGTTAGCGATGTGCGAAGTGTAGGCGGTAAACAACGCCCCGTAAACCGGGGCCTTTGTAACGAAATCTCGCGCTAGGTGGCGCATGAGGACAACAAATGAAGGCTCAACAAACGCTGCAAATCATCTCGATCATCCCCATTCGTGGCACCAGCCGGAAAACTGGCAACGCTTACGAAATGTTCCAGGCGCAGTGCATCGTGCAGTCGCGGGGTGTGGATCAGGAAACCGGTGCTCCGCTTCCCCCCTTCGTCGGCGTGATGACGCTGGCCAATCACCTCAAGGAAACGCCTCCGGGTCTGTACGAAGCCGATTTCGACTTGATGCAAGGTCGCGACAACACCGTCGCTGCTCGTATCAGTACCCTGCGCAGCGTCCCGCCTCAGGCTATGCCGAAGCCGGGTGCTGGTGTCGCTGACAAGGCCGCCTGACCTCCCCCGCCGTGAACCGTTTTGCTCTTAACTTCGTCGCCCTGCTTGTCGGCCTCTCGGTCGGCGGCGGGGCGGTTTTTTTGTGGGACGTATATGCAAGTCCTCCTGTTGTTGCTGGCACTCATCGGGTTGATTTGCCTATATGCCTCAACACACCGGCCAAAGGCTACGTCGAAGGAACCGGATGCTTCCGCAGCGTTGATCGTCGCGGTCGCACTCATAACGTGTGCATTGCTTGTCTCGGGTACCAGTCATGAGGACGCTGACTATCAGCCTTTTGCTCCTGCTCTCGTGTGCAACGGTACAGGCTGCTACTGACCCGACGACACAGGCGCTGCTTGATCTTCGCAATGTCGTTCTGTACTCCGCCTGCGCCATTGCGTTCGGTATCGGCGTGGTTGCGGGGGTGTTGCGATGAGCGTCGCTGCTGTCGTGCTGCTCTGGTTCTTTATCGGCTTCGGCCTCGGCGCTGCCATCCGCAATTTCCGGCGCTTTGAGGACGTTTCCTGACGCGCGCGCCCTTCTGCTTCAAGGTGCGAGCGTTGATTTGCGAGTCGGGGCGTAGGGACTGAGGGAGCGCAGAGACAGAGGGAGCGTAGACCTGTAGGGGGAGGCTCACTTTCAGCGCTGACAAGGGAGTCCCGGAACGGAATGGAGGCGCGGGCGCGGCGCGGAAAAGTCGCAATTTCCCCAAGGGGGAAATGTATTTAGTTTGTAGAGCGCAGCCGGAGGGGTGGGTAAGGTCGTGTGGTTACGGAACGGGTGGGCAAGTTGTTGGCAGGTGTGGGCAACGCGCCTCACTGTTGTCCATGCCTGTCAATGGCTTGTCCACGCGTGGAGTGCGAGCTTATCCACGCTGTAGGCGGAGCCGCCCCGGAGGGGCGAGGTTTTACCGGTTTTTCCCCGACTTTTCCGCGCCGCGCCCGCGCTGGAATGTAGTGCAGGGGAGGCTCACTTTCAGCGCTGAACGGGAGTACCCGGAGGGGCGTAGTGAGCGGCGGAACGGAGTGAGTGAGGGAGTGGAGTCCAGGCGAACAAAAGGTCTCGACCTCTGCGCAGACACTGCGCGCGCGATTTCGAATTGCAGACTAGTCGCCCATCTGCAATGCATCTCAAGGGCGGCATTCCATAACGGAGAAATCATGATCAAGCATCTCAAGAAGTTCACCCCGAAGCTGAAAAAGACCGCCGCTGCTGCGGCCATCGGCGGCGTGCTGGCCCTGTCCGCTGCGCCTGCTGCCTTCGCACAGACCTCGACCGATGGCATGGATGAGGCCATCGCCGAAGCGAAGTCGTCCGCGCTGACGACCGTTGCCAAGTTCACCGCTCCGCTGCTGCTGGTTGCCGCTGCCGGTGTGGGCGTGGGTGTCGGCGTCAAGTACGTCAAGAAGTTCCGTGGCGCTGCTTAAGCGTCTGCTCGTTCTGTGTGCCGTGGGGTCATGCCTCACGGCATGCGCTTACCTAGATCCGTACCATGCGCGCCTCTCTTGTCCGGACTCAGCCGGCTTCTGCGTCTACCGGAATTGATCTGTTTCTTGGGCCAGTCGTTATCACGCTGGCCCTTCTCTTTTCCCTGCTGCTTCCTCTCCGCATTGCGCATGCTCAGTTGAGCGGTGCCGCTGGCGTCGATTACGCCTATCAGCGGTCCATGTCGCGCATCATCGCGGGCAGTGCATCGGGCTTACAGGTCAGTTCCAACAGTACGCTCGACATCATCAATGGCGGTCGCAAGGTCGGGTCCATCGCGCTAAAGGAAAAGCGGCTGATCGATCTGGCGACCATGGCTGGCCGTGCTGCGTCGATTCCCGGCATGATCGCGATTGGCGCTACGGTACTGCTGCAATATGGGCTTGAGAAGTGTGCCGATGGGACGTGGTGTAAGCCTGCGCAGGGCGAGCAAGCGCCGAACGGCAAGCCTTATCCGGCGACAGACTACGCTGCTGTTAATGTCGGCATTCCGAGCCAGACCATTTACGGTAGCGGTCAGGATATGTGTCAGGCGTTGGTGGACGACCAGAATGCTCGGGGCGTTGGCGTTAAGACGACGCTCGTGAATGTCATCCCGCGCGCGACGTACTACGGATGTGTCCGTCAGCGTGCCGACGATGGGACAACGTTTGAATCTGCGGGACAGGTTCAGCGGTACACCGATGGCGTGTGTTATCAATCGGGCTCTACAAAGGTAAATGGTCAGTGCGTGCCCCCTGGCTACACCCCCGGCACTCAGCCTACGCCAGCTACATCCGATGAAATCAATCAGGCATGGCAGCGTGCTATGCAGGCCAATCCAGCCTATCAGCAGCAGTATTGGGGCTTTGAAGATCCGGCTGCCCAAAATGCGGCATGGGCCAATGCTATGGCTCAACTGGCGGAAGTCATCGGCACGGGTACGGTGCAGGATGTGGGGCCGACGACAAGCACGACAGATTCCGCTGGCAAGGTCACGAAAAAGCAAACGACATGCACCTATACCGGCACTGCTAACCCGGATATGGCCACGGCCAAAGACAAGCCGATACAGGTAGGTCAGAAGTGCGTAACGACGACGACGAATCCGGACGGCACCACAAGTACGGAGACAACGGAAACCGGCACCGCGCCGGCAACAGGCACGACGCCTCCCAAGGTGGAAGTCGAAACCTGCGGTCTCCCCGGCAAGCCTGCCTGCAAGATTGATGAGACCGGCACGGCTGAAGGACAAAAAGCTGAGACTGCATCGGTGACCTCACAAGCCATGGATGCAGCCGCCAAAACGCAAACCGATGCAGTCAATACCGTGCTCAACGGCGAAAAGCCGCAAACGGATTGGTTTGGCTGGCTCCCGCAGATACCCCGCTCGGAGTGCAAGCCAATCAGTGTGTCTCCGCTAGAGGTTGCAGTAGAGGTCGATTGGTGCCCCGCTGTCGGCTACATGCAAATCCTATCCACGGCCATATGGGCCTTTACTGTTCTCGGCTTCTCTGTTGCAGAGGTCAAGGACGCATTGAACGGAGCCTGATATGCCGCTGCTCGGTGCTTTGCTCTCGTCGTTGTTCGGTTGGATCGCCAAAGTCTTTCTCGACTTCTTCGGCAAGCGGGTTGCGAACCGTGTGCTTATCGTCGGCACCTTTGGCGGCGTGTTCGGTGCGGTGCTGCTGGCGCTCAAGGCGGCTATGGCGGCTCTTGGCGAGTTCATCCCTAATGCTGATTGGCTGCTCGTGGCGCTGTCGTGCGGTATGCCCCCTGCCGCTGGCGCGCTGCTCTCGATCTACGCCGGCGTATGGGCTGCGTGTCGCCTGTATCGCTGGCAGGTCAAGGCGATGGATTACGTTGCGGGGGCTTGATGCTGCTCATACTTCTCGGGCTCTGCATGTGGGTTGCGGCGTGGGCTGTGTCATGTCCCGACGCGCATCCTGTTGTCATGGCGCTTAGCTGTTCCGAATGGCGTAGTGAAGCGGCTTTTCTTCTTACGTTGGTTGGATTGTGGTCTCTGGTAGCTGGCATCGAAAGCGAGTTGCGAAAATGGCTATATATTTAATTGAGGGCAAGCTCGGCGCCGGCAAAACGCTCTGTGCCGTGGGCCGTATTCGTGAAGCGCTGATTGCCGGCAAGCGTGTGGCCACGAATCTAGATCTCCGCCTGGACAAGCTCGTCAACGCTGATGCCAAGATGTGCCGCGTCATTCGGATACCGGACAAACCGACCGTCGCGCATCTCGAAATGATCGGCATTGGGAATCCTGATCTGGACGAGTCGAAGAACGGGCTGATCGTGGTGGACGAAATGGCGGCGTACATGAATGCGCGCAGCTATGGTGACAAGGACCGGCAGCCGGTGATTGACTGGTTGATCCACTCGCGAAAAAAGGGGTGGGACGTCTACTTCATCTGCCAGAACATCGCGCAGATCGATAAGCAGGTGCGTGAGGCGCTTGTGGAGTACAGGGTGACGTGCAAGCGGATGGATCGCATGACAATCCCCTTCCTGCGGCCTCTATTCAGCCTTCTGACGGGCGGCACGTGGGTGCCCCACTTCCCTCGTGTGCATCAGGCCATGGTGCGCTATGGCGTCGATGCTGGCGCCCCGTTGGCGGACAAGTGGACGTATCGCGGAAATGATCTGTTCGATGCATACGACACGCGGCAGGTCTTCAGGCTCGATCCGACACAGGCGCCCTTCTCCTACCTGCCCCCCTGGTACACAGCCGGTTGGAAAAGCGTCAAGCGCTACCGGAACATCGCCCGGAAGCTGGCGGAGCGTCGGCGGCTCACCGGACTGCAGCGGGCGGGACTGATTAGTTTTGAGGAATGGCGCACGCTCTTTGCCAAAACGTAGGCCGGCGGCGTCGGTCTGTGCGCAGCGCGGGCCGGCGCAGCCGGCCTAGACTTGTAATGTGGACACTTAACGAAAAGGAAGCGGAGCGAATGGCACAGATCGTTGAGCTAGCGTCGATTCGACACGTCCCGGACGGTGCTTCGGTAGTGCCGGACGTTTTCACCATTGACCTGTGTACCGGCGATATGGAGGATTTTTTTGATGACTCGGTATCGGCCTATTGGCTGCTCGGCTCGATCGTCACGGCATGGCTGTTTCAGCATGGCACGAACTTCGCGCGGTTGCGTGTGCAGTTGACACCGTTGGTCGAAGGTGAGGACGAAGCAGCGGAGGGTCGGTTCCGCATCGTGTAGAAAAGGAAAAGCCCCGCGAGTGTTACCAGCACTCCGGGGCCGT
This sequence comes from Cupriavidus sp. SIMBA_020, assembly GCF_046535395.1. Classification (NCBI taxonomy): domain Bacteria; kingdom Pseudomonadati; phylum Pseudomonadota; class Betaproteobacteria; order Burkholderiales; family Burkholderiaceae; genus Cupriavidus; species Cupriavidus sp. SIMBA_020. The sequence continues at coordinate 5,770 of NZ_JAWRWU010000001.1, forward strand.
ACATAGCGAGCATTCAGGGGCAGTCGCCATGCGTGAAAACACTATAGCAAAAAACGATCAGGATTCACAAGCAATCGACGGACACCGGGAGCCGGGTAGCTACTTCAACGCCTTCCATGAGGAATGGGAGATCCGCAAGCGGGTCTTCGCAGATGGGCAAATGGAGATCGTTGCGAAGAAGTACGACCGCTATGTCGGTGCGCTCCAGTGGAACGGCATGCCAAAGGCAAAGCGTGGCGAGTCGGACAACCGCGAAGCGAACATCAAGGACTCTGCGAACCGTGCGAAACAGCGTGTTCGCCATTTGGTGAAGGCTATGGGTGCTGACCGTATGCTGACACTTACCTACCGGGAAAACATGACGGATCGGGACCGGGCAAAACGGGACTTTGATCGCTTCCGTCGCGCTATGTCGAAGTACCGGGACTTCAAGTATGTCTGCACCATGGAGCCTCAGGAGCGAGGCGCATGGCACTTCCATATCGCTGTCAAAGGTCGGCTGGTCTATCAGTTGGTGCGCTCGATCTGGCGTCGTATCGTGGGCGAGGATAACGGCAATATCGATGTGACGAACCCTCACGGTCGCCGTGGTGGCCAGCACAAGCTAGCAGCGTACCTGTCGAAGTACATTGCGAAGAATGCGGAGCTTTTCGGGCTCAACGAAAAGCGCTACTGGTGTTCGCGTGGTATTGACGTGCCGGAGCCTGAGCGGGTCGCCTACTATGCGCATGCTCGGGATGTGGCGGAGATCATGGCGGAGTGCTTGGTGCTTGCAAATCGCGAGGGTAACCCGGTCGATCTGCAAGCCTATTACGACAAGCACTCTACGTTCTGGATGGCTACCGGGCCTATCATCACCTGAGGATGTGTCGTACCGAAACAAAGATCGTGAGAAAGATCACTGTCCATATGATGATCGGTCCGATTGGAGACGGGCTTAGGCCCATCTTCTGCTTGCGCGCCTTCTGTGGCGCCGCGCGTTCCGGTTCGGTCTCGGGCTTCTTCGGCGGCTGTTGTGGCTTGCGCCAGGTGGCGTCTTTCTGTTCGTCGAAGTCCTGCCGCTTGTTATAACGGTCCCGCCACCAGTCCCTGTCGTAAATTCCCATCGCCCTGATTCCCTTCTAAAGTGGGGATTACTTCCGATTGGATCGTGTTGCGGGCGTTAGAATAGCTCAAGCTGTCTAGTCCTGAACAAAACTAGCTCGTATGCCCATCGGGGTACTGGTCTCTGCCCTGCCTTCCATCGGCGAATGGTTCGGACGTGTCTACCCGTCCAAAGTGCTATAACATCTTCTGGAAAACCTGCTGTAGCTGCGTCGAACTCGGAGGGGAAAACGTGGCGCGTTGATGTGCGGAATTTCATGGACCCTGCGGACTGTCGTTGTACTTTTTGTCCACTATCCTAACTGACCCGGAAAGCCTTTGCTCTGGCGGCTCTCCGGGTTTTTTTATGCGCTGAACTCTTTACGCATTATACGATCACCATGTGTAGAGGCTAAACCAGAATGTCCGCTTCCAGCCAGATTCAAATGTCCGAGTCTTGCAAGGTACCCTGTACGGCCTCAGTCTGCCTGGGAGCCGCCATGCGACCGGACACGATCACCATGACGATGCGCCAACTGGATCGCCTCAAGGTCTTGCAGGCCTTGGCAGATGGACGCCTCACGACAGGTATCGCGGCAACGCGGTTGGCCTGAGCCCACATATTTGATGCCAGCCGATCCTGAGGCGAAATTCGACCAGCTTCTGCTCAAAAAGCCGCAACCGGAGTCGAATTGTACGAATGTTCCTCGCATGGCGTTCTACAGTAGGTTCATGCCGCAGTCGGCCGAAGCCCATCTGGTTGGCCCACCGCAAGGAGGAGAGCGATGTCCCAATATGAAGCGTTACGCGATCGATTCTTCCAGGCATCGACGCAAGAGAAGGATCACAGGGCCTTACTGCAAGCGGTCGCCCGGACCACAGGCGAGAAGCTCGCTGCATATTTGCAAGCGCCTCTCGAGGTTATATCGATCAAGCCCACTGGAGACCCCGGACCGAAAAGCTACGGCTTCAAATTCGTGATCACCTTCGGCGCAGGGGATTCCGTTGTGCACAGCGCCGAGGTGCCCGTCTTGATGACGCTCACCCGTCACGGCTTGCACGCGAAGGTTGCAGACGGCCATGACCAACACGTTGGCGACCCTGCCCACCCGGATTGGCATGAAGTGTTTTACGACGTACTCACCATGCTGGAAAAGGATTGCCAGGCCACGGAGAGACAATCTCAGATCTGAACTGTCGACGGAGCTGTCGCTCCCGTACGGTCAGCGGTGCCAGCCGCGGCGAGCGGGAGCTAGCGTCGCAACTGGCCACCATCGCGAGCTGACCCGGAGCTTCAAATGAATGGATGTGTGCGCAAACCGTCTAGCTCTCGTCGCACCGAGCGAGCTTCGGTTCGCTGCCGCTCCAGCAAACACGCGACCGCTTGCGCTAACTGATCTTGTACGAATTGCACGGTCCTGCCGTGTACACGTCCTTTGCGAGAAGCAATATTTTGTCTCGATGGCGGTCAAACGTGTCAAGCAACACAATCGCTTCCGAGCAAGAGACCTTGCTGTCAAGGCGTATGAGGACATCGTCGGAGACCTGAAACGCTACTTCACGAGCGTTGTCATAGCCCCAGAAACACACACAATGCCGCGCAGCATCATAGCTGCGGCTGGGGTTGGGGAAATTTAGCGCCATGGAGAACTCCTTGTAACGCAACACATCGGGCGTTCGGCGGCCGAAAGCAATGACACCGCTAGCCACCTTGAGTATGCGCCTGTTTGCATCGCGCAGTAGCTTTGCTTTTCCTTCACGGGGCGACGAACAAGCAAGAATGCGCGAAATCGCTGCTGTGGTTGTCCGTGCCGCCACCCGGGGTATTTGCTTTCTTGAGCAAGGACGTGCACCAGCGCGCGTGCGTCCAAACCTGATGAAGCACGGCAGCGCGCAATACGTACGGCTTGATACGCCCTTCTGCCGCGTGCTTCCGCTTCCCGCTATTCGTCTTGCGAGTCTGTCTGCGTGGCGTGCCAAAGGGCACCATCCCGCAATCCGTGAAGCGCGGCGGCAATCAGGTCACTCGAGGTCGGCGAATCATGCAGCAGCGTCGCGTTGCTGTAGGTCAGTTCCAGAATCAGGCCACCGAGCATTAACGGTGTGATGCGCTCGCTACCCTCTGGCAGGATCCTCATGGCCAATTTTCCCACGGCAATCCACTGCTCATGAAAAAGTTGGCGGTGACGCTTTCCTACCGCTTCGTCAGACCGGGCTTTCCGTGCCAGCTCCAACAACAGTAACGGTACATTCGGGTCCCTGGTCTTCGCGCGCGCCCAGTCGCAAATCGCCTTGATCGCCGATTCCGGGTCGGAGACGGACTCAAGCGCCTGCGCGAGTGCGCGGGAATCTTCCTTGGCAACCTCCTCCAGGAGCTCGAAGAAGATCTCTTCCTTGCTTTCGAAGTTCGAGTAGAACGCTCCTTTGCTGAAGCCGGCTTCCTCAGCGATACGGTCGATCGACGCGCCGGCCATGCCCAGTCGCGCGAACACATTCCGTGCCGAAGCGATGAGCTTCTCACGCGTGAGCGCCTTGCTTTCTTCCCTCGACATTCGTGCTGCCATGCCCTTCTGCCCCCCCCGTTACGTTCAGATGTGTTCAGGTCCACCATTATCCACATTGACCGTCGGGACCACGGACATTCCAACCTTCAGGCGGCCAGCGTCACGTTGACCGGCATCGAGCTTGATCTTCACCGTCAGCCTCTGCACGACCTTCGTAAAGTTTCCCGTTGCGTTATTGGGCGCGATGGGAGAGAAGCTGAGGCCGGTGGCTGGCGCCACGCTGTCGACATGCCCCGTCAAGCGCACGCCGGGCAGCGTGTCCACCTTGATGTCCACCTTTTGGCCGGCCTTGATTCGCGTCAACTGCGTCTCCCGGAAATGCGCCTCGATATAGGCAGACTGAAGGGGAACCAGTGCAAGCAGGGGCCTGGCTATGTTGACGTACTGCCCGATGCGAACGTCGCGTTGTCCGACTGTGCCGTCGATCGGCGCGATGATGCGGGTATAGGACAGCTGTAGCTCCGCAGCTTCCACCGCGGACTTGGCAGCGGCAGTCTCCGCCGCTGCCTGCTCGCGGCGTGCCGTAAGGACAGTGTGCTCGCGCCTGGCCGCGCCGAGCGCTGCCTCATCACGGACGACTGACGCTTCCTGTATTTGCAGTTGCGCCGTCGCAGTCTGGCGTTCCTGTATGGTCCCCGATCCATCCGCGGCAAGGTTTTCGTAGCGCCTTGCATTGGCTTGTGCGAGCTTGAGCGAAGCCTGGTCCGCATCGACCGTTGCCTTGGCCTGCTCGACCACCTTTTCATGCTGCCGGATTTGGGCATCCAGTACGCTTTGGGCGGCGGTTGCGGCGTCCAGGCGCGCGTTGGCTGCATGAAGCGCTACCCGATACTCGCGATCGTCGATGGTCGCCAACAGGTCTCCTGCACGAACTGACTGGTTGTCCTCGACCAGAATGGTCTGCACAACGCCCGCAACGCGTGGCGAAACCAGCGTGGAGTCGGCGGCGACATACGCATCATCGGTAATCTGACGCGTGGCGGCGCCTTCGTCGGCGTACAGATGGTAGCCGGCGGCAGCGATGGCGACCGCCACAACAGCCGCGCTGCCGACTTTAAGAGAAAGAGGAAGAGACATGACGACTAGTTTCGGTTGGTCTTTGGGGTCAGTAGTGGGGGCTGCATGTATTGCAGGTTCAACACCAACGGGATCAGGAGCAAGGCAAGCGCGCCGAGGATAAGGTAACAATCCGCGATTCCCAGCACTGTCGCCTGTTGATTCACGAATTCGGCAAGTTCCGCCAGTCCATGTTCGATTGCGCCCTCGCCTCCCGCTATTCGATGCCTTGCGTCGGCGGTACCAGTCATCGCCCGGTCGAGCAACACGTTGCCATGGAAGTGCGCCCGCACTGCCAGCAGGTGTCCAACGAGCGCCGATCCGCCGAGGGTTCCCAGCGCGCGCAGCGTATTCACAATGCCGGAGACAAACGGCCCTTCCATAGGTTGAACGACGCTTGTCGAAAGGAACAACACGGAAACTACCGCCATCGGTTGCCCGAGTGCCTGTAGCACCTGGACGGCAACGAAATCCGCCGCATTCCAGTCTGCAGTTACGCGCCAGCCAAGCAGGCAGGAAATTGCGATGCAGGCCAGCCCCAACGCGAAGACGCACCTCGCATCGACCCACTGCTTATAGAGCAACATCGACACCATGGGGCCGAGCACAAGCTGAGGAAGCCCGAGGATCGCACCAATGACGTACAGGTTTTCCGGCCTAAAATGCCATCGTTCCAGCAGATAGTCCATGGGCAACAGGGAGCCCGACAGCATCACGATCAGCATGACGAAGAAAATGGTGAACCCTAATCCGAGATTTCGTCTGTAGAGAAGCTGGAAGCGCATGAATGGAGTTGGGTGAAACCATTCGCTACAGACAAACACCGTCAACATCGGGATGCCCGCACTCAGTAGGGAACGTATCAGTCCGCTGTCGAGCCAATCGAGTCGCTCCCCTTGCCCCAGTGCGATGGCGACCAGCGCAAGTCCGGCTGGTCCGGTAAGCAGCCCTATCACGTTCACTTCGCGCCAACGCTCGAGACGCACTGGATCCTGAGGGATTCCCCAGGCCACCGCAAGCATGGAAAAAGCGGCGAGGGGTAACACCTGGAGATACAACATGGAGACGATCGACAATTGATCTGTCCAGATTGCGGCCAGCCAGACAGCAAGGTTCGGCGAGAACGTTGCAGTCAGTGCGTACAGCGCCAGACCGTACAGGCGCAGTGGCAACGGAAAGAAGCGCAGCGCGCCGGCCATGAGAACCGGTATGAGAAGGCCTCCAAAGAACCCTTGTGCGCCGCGCAGGAATACCAGCAGGGGCAACGAATGAATGAACGGAAGCAGCAGCGCCAGCAGCGAAAAGACCGCGACTACTGCAATGTGGTAACGACGGAATGAGAACGTCACCGACAGCCATCCGGAGATCGGCATCGCGGCCAGCTCGCACGCGGCGTAGATCACCGTGATCCAGGAACCATCGTCAGACCCCGCCCCAAGTGGGGCGCGCACGTCCAGGAGCGCAACGGCAGCGACGCGCCCGTTAAGCCCCGACATGATGGCTGCGACAAGAACACCAAGCATTCCCACGAACAGACGCGGGCCGAATGGATGCGCAACAGGCGGAGAGGCCACGGGGGATGGATGCGAAGAAGCCATGGGAAACGCCGGGTTCAGAATCATTGGTTGAGAGAGATTTCGCGCCGTCACGATCCGCCCTGCCTGCGGGCCGCGAGTTCCCCTTCCCGCATCGCCGATTCCCGGCTGGAGGCCGTGCCGCGCGCTGCGCAGCCCAGCCCGTCATAGGTTTCTATCTCCCAGCACCACAGCAGGTTGAACTCGTCTTGCCACACACACAGTCGACGATGGTGCACACTGAACACCGCGCCGTCGAGATCGAGGATCCAGCATCTCACCGCGTCGTCGTGGACTTCACGCCAGCTGACGTCAGTCATGTGCCGTTACCCCCGCAGGCGGCCTTTCCACAGAAGTCACGCCGGCCTCGGCCGGAAGATCCCAGCCACCGCCTAGTGCCTTGTACAGCCCCACGACAGCAACCGCTGCGCTGCGCCTTGCCGCGATCAGGTCCTGCTGATTTTTCAACACATCACGCTGGGAAACGAGGACGGTAAGATAATCCGAGGCGCCCTGTTCATAGCGGCGCTGCGCCGTACGATAGGCAGTCTGGCTTTCGCTCACGGCAGTCTGGAGCGATTGCTGCTGCGCGTGACTGCTGCCGATCCAATCCAGTGCATCATCCACTTCGTGCCAGGCCTTGAGTACGGTCGCCTGAAACGCGATAGCGCCTTCCTGTTGTTGGGCCTCCGTCAGCGCCAATTGCCCCTTTAGTCGTCCGCCCTGGAATATCGGAAGGTTCAGCACCGGTCCGAGTACGAACTGGCGTGACCCCCAGTCCGCAATATTGCTGAAGTCGAGCGCTTGCATGCCGAAGCTGCCGGTCAGGCTGATCGACGGATAGAAGCTCGCCTTTGCAACGCCAATCTTTGCGGTAGCTGCGTGCAGTCGCGCTTCGGCCTCGAGAATATCCGGGCGGCGGTGCGCAAGGTCGCCCGGCCGGCCGACCGGCAGAACCGCCGGCGGTGCGGGGATGGCGAGCGGCGCTCCCAATTCCCTTTCCAGACTGCCCGGCTCCCGAGCTAGCAGGAGCGCGAGCGCATTCATCAACGTGCGTGCCTTTGTACGTAGCGGCGGGAGCGACGACGCTACGGCGGCCAACTGGGCGCCCGCGCTCGCCGCGTCGAACCGGGTTCCCACGCCATTGGACTCGCGGCTTTTGGCCAGTCGCAATGTGTGCTGCGCGAGCGTGTGGTTCTCTATCGCAACCGCGAGTTGCTGCTGCGCCTCGCGGAGATCCAGATACGTGCGCGCCACCTCTGCCGCGAGCGACACTTTCATCCCTTCGACCGCATATTGGTTGGCCTGCAACGAAGCCAGAGCGGCTTCCTTCGTTCGCCGCGCGCGCCCCCAAAGGTCGATTTCCCAGCTCGCCGTAAGCCCGTACTGCCACAAGTTATACGGAGCCGGTCCGCTGCCTTGTTCGAGCGAGGCAGTCCCGAAGGGATCCGTACCGCTCGCGGCTTCGGGCTTCGGCTCGGGCTCGCCTGTCAATCGCAGGATCCCGTTTGCGCTCGCCATTTCACGCAACCCCGACACGCCTGCCGCCGCCTGGGGCAGCGCGACAGATCCGGCAATGCCGACTTGCGCCCGGCTCTGTTCCACCCTCGCCGCCGCGGCTTTCAGGCTCAAATTCTGCGCAGCCGCCTCACGCTCCAGACGACTCAGGACCGGATCGCCGAAAAACGTCCACCAGTCTGGGGAAAACTCGTCCGCCGACACGGCGGGTTGGTCCGGGGCACCGCGCTGAACATGGATGGGAGGCGAAACCACTGGCGGCGCAAAGTCAGGGCCGACCGCGCATCCCCCAACGGTGATGCAGCACAGGGCGACGATGAGTCGCCTCGTGTTAATAAAGAAGCACATGGCAAGGATTCGAGCGAAACTTGCCGCAAAAATACCATGGGTATGCGGATACCACCGGTATCCATAAGGCGTATTGTCTACGTATTAGAGATAGTGCGACCGAGGAGCACGGGAGTCGAGTGCCCCCCGAATGCAAGGGCAGGATGCCCGTGGATGCCTATTTCGACACGATGGAAACCGCGCGGCATCGTGTCGTGAAGCGCGCCTAAGCGCGGGGCGATGAGCACGGATCGACCGGAGAAGCCGGCGTGCCGCGCGCTTCGATCGCCTTCCCTGCCAGCAGGCACAAGTCCTCCCGGAAATGGCTGGCGACGATCTGTACGCCGACAGGCACCGAGCCGACCAGGTTCGTGGAAACGACGAGTCCCGGCAGCCCCATTGCTGGCAGCGCCCGCATGGTCAGCTGCGCTTCCCAGACCCGCTGGAAGCCCGCCTTGCCCTGCATGTCGAGTCCGTCCGGGAACGGTAGCTCGCCCGAGACGGGCAGCAGCAGCACCGGGTATCTGGCAAGGAATGCGCGCCAATGACGCGTCAGCGTGGTGCGGCGCACCAAGGCGCTGTTGACGACGTCAGCGGGCATCGCACTCACCTTGGCACGCACGCCCTCGACCACGGCCCGCGCGCCGGGGTCGCCATCCCGGGTAACCGCGTCGACCAGCGCCGGGAATCCGTCGCCGAGCCACAGTCGCTCCTGAACTTCGGCCGCATCACGGATCAGCGACGTGTCGTCGATCTCCTCGACGGCCCAACCCGCGTCCACCAGCCGCCGCGCCGCATCAAGCAGCGCAGCTTCCACTTCCGGGGCGATCTCCATGCCACCGGGCCGTAGACAGAGCGCCGCCCGCAACGCCGTTTCGGGACCCCGCAGCGGCACAGGCACCCACCAGGGATCGCGCACATCGGGCGCGGACATGGCCGTCAGCGCAACCTCAAGATCCTCCACCGTACGTGCCATGGGCCCTGTTGCGGACATCAACTGGGCGCCGATCGGACGCTCCGGCAAGGAGGCATTGAAAGCCGGCACCCTGCCGAACGACGGCCGCAGCCCGTGGATGCCGCATGCGTACGCCGGGTAGCGGATAGAGCCGCCGATATCGGTGCCCAGGGCGATACACCCGATCCCCGCGGTCACCGCCGCCGCCCCGCCACCGCTCGATCCTCCCGGCGTGAGTGCAGGATTACGCGGATTGCGTGTATGACCATGGACCCGGTTGTCGGTAAACCAGCGCAGCGCAAACGTGGGCGAGTTGCTGCGGCCAAGCAGGACGGCGCCCGCGCGGGCAAGGTTGTCGACGGCCGGACTATTGTGCTGCGCAACCAGTCCCTCCTGGAGACGTGTGCCATTTGTCGTCGCGAAGCCCGCGTGATCGGTATTGATCTTTGTGGTGACGGGTACGCCCGCCAACGGTCCCGGGTCCTCACCGCGTGCCAGCGCCGCATCAACGGCATCCGCCTGCGCCAGGACCAACTCCGGGCGATGTGCGACCACTGCGTTGATCAGCGGGTTAACGGCGTCCAGACGCTCGAGCGCAGACGTTGCTGCCTCGCGGGCAGACACCTCGCGGCGCCGGATGCGCGAGGCCAGTTCAGTTGCCGACAGTCGCCATAGTTCAGTCACGATCCCTCCCTGCCATTCAAGGCGGAAAAAAGCAGACCAGCGCGGCTGGCGTTTTTGCCCGCGAAGTAATTCGCCATCACGTCGATGAACGCCGCCGGCGTCTCGGAGAACGGAAAGTGGCCCGCCTCATCGAACTCCACCAGCACCGCGCCCGGGATGCCGCGCGCAATGGCGCGGCTGGCGCGGGGCGGACACACCCAGTCGTACTTGCCGACCAGCACAAGGGTTCGGGCGGCCACCCCGCCCAGCAGAGGCCGCAAGTCGTAGGACGGCGCAATGACCGTCATGAAATGCCGCATCATGTCGACCGAAGCGATGCTGAGCGCAGTGAGCGCCGGGGGCACGTCCATGTGCGCTGGCGCCGCATAATAGGGGCCCACCTCGCGAAAGAATGCCTCGACGCTTTCGGCGGTAATGTCGCCGGAAAACACGCGGGCCGCCACCGCCATGGTTTCGGGCCCGGCGCGCGAGGCCAGCGTTGGCGCTGGTTCTTCGCGGTCGTCCATGATCGGCTGCACGGTTGGCGAACTGCCGCAAAGCACCAGCCCCCGTACCAGCGCCGGATGGCGCAGCGCCAAATGCATGGCGACGAAGCCGCCGGCCGAATGGCCAAACACGTGCACCCGCCCCACGCCGAGATACGCGCACAACGCCGCGACATCATCGGCCATCTGTTCGAGCGTGCAGGTCTCCAGCGGCGGGCGCCCCGAACGCCCTTGCCCACGGAGATCGACATAAATCAGTTGCGCTTGATCGCGCAGCGCGGACAATCCCGGCTTCAGGTAGCCATGGTCGAAGCCAAGGCCGCCGTGGATTACCACCAGCACCGGCTTTTCCACCAGTGCGCCCTGCTCCGGGCGAAACCCCTCGCCATCCACATCAAAAAAGAGCTCGGTGCCGTTAAGCGTGGCCTGCATGTGCATCCTTACAGTCGTTGCTGATAGACGTACACAGCTTGACGATTATCGACACATCATCTTGTCGGGATAGACCGAATTATTTGCAATTGCATCGAGATGCTATGCCGGCAGCGTGACGCCGGCCAGCAAACAGAAAATCGCTTCCAGCTGCCTGGCCAGGTCCTCCGGTTCCGCTTCGGTCAGCCCTGCCATCTCTACCACCTGACAAGAGATCGCCGCAGCAGTCGCCTATCTGTGCAGCCGTTATGCCGACTACGTCAGCGGCGCCACGATCCGGGTCGACGGCGGCACGATCCGCTCGGTATCGTGAGACTCCCCTAACCGCCTCCCCTAAGCGCCCTTCGGCAGCGCAGATCCCTTCCGCCGCCGGGATGGCTTTGGCTCCACGCCCACGCGCGCATCCCGCTCCAGCACGCGTGCCACCAGCCAGTCGGCGGTCTCCTCGAACGCCGGATCGGCCTGGGGCACATAGAGCCATTTGCCGAGTACCGGGTGCGGCCGCAACGCCGGCATGTCCGCGATCAGGGCGGCGTGGTGTTCCTGCGAGGTGCACACCAGCAGCCCGTTCCATGGGTCGTCGCGGTCCGCTGCGATCAGGCACAGGTTCCCGTCGAGATAGGCGGCATCGCTGCCGAACATCCGTTTGCGGATGTAGCTGGGGTCCCGCTCGAAGGCATCGAAAATCCAGACAAGCGAGTTGCGGACGGCAGTTGGCATTGGCGTGGGATGTGGGATCTGAGGCGGGCAGGTTTGCCCCGCATAGGCTACCTGAGAATCACCGGGCGGTGATCAGGCTCCCCGTCGCGGGGAGCCCTGCTACGCGTGCGTCTTCAGCGGACGATCAACGGACGATCAACGGAGGTTCGTCAGCACCTGCGTGTACGTCGTCATGTACGTCGGATTCGAGAAGCCGGCCGCGTACGAATAGTTCGACTGCCACTTGACGATGCGGCCCAGCTCCGGCGCCCACCAGCCCAGGATGGTCTCCTTGTAGGTGGCGTTGCCGGTGTTGCCATTGGGCAGCTGGATATCGTTCGAGTTGGTGTACGTCACCGTGAAGGCGATGCGCAGCGCGTTGAACGTGCCGGCAGGCGTCGTGACGCTTTCATACGCCTGCACATTGCCGACCACCGCGCCCTTTTCGGTGTAACCCATCTGGCAGGCGTAGTTCCACGACCCGGTCCAGCTCTTGCCCACATACAGCGGCATGTCGTAGAGCGCGCGCTTGGGCGAATACGTGCACACATTGCCGTTGGTGTACGTGCGCGACAGGCGGTTGCGATCCAGGTCCTGCACGTAGCTGGTGTCCGGGGCGCTTGTGTCCGCGTTGGCGCTGGTAATGGTCGCCAGCCCGTTGTTCACGGCCGCCACGGTGTAGGCGAGGTTCTCGACGGTCGAGGTGCCATTAAAGCGGACTTGCGTCTCCGCGAACGTCGCCACCTGGCCCACCGTGTACGGCCCGGCGTTGTAGCGCTGCGGCGCCACGGCGATCTTCAGCGTGAACACCTTGGACGGATCGCTGACCTGCGTCGCCGTCAGGTTGATGGAATCGCCCGTAGGGCTGACCAGATTGCCGGACCACTGGGTCTCGGTCAGCACCTGGTTGGTGACCGTCGTCTTGTCGCTCGTGATCACCGCCTGCCAGCGCACCGGCTGGCTGGTTTGCAGACGGATAAAGTCGCTCGATTGCACGCTCAGCGTCGTACTTCCCCCAGCGCCGACGCTGGTGCCCTGTGTGGCGCTGCCGGTGGCGCTCACGTTCAGCGTGCTGCCGCCATCGTCACCGCCACCACAGGCGGCCAGAACCCCGGCCAGCATGACGCAGGCCGCCAGATTTCCCATCCTCTTCATGGATTTCCCCAAAAATTGCTTTGATTTTTCGACTTCTTGGACCCCCGGCATTCCTATGCTGGAATGCGCGGCGGCAGGGATTCTAACGCCGCATGTCCGATTTATGTCTTTTACGACACATCCCTCCGAAGGAGGATTGCCGGCGTCATTCCAAAGGAAGCCCCTGCCGCCAATTCCCATCGACGGAGCGGCAAGGCCCAGGCAGGGCTGCGCCAGCCTACTGGCGCAAACCCGCGTCCAGCCGGTGAAGCAGTGCGTGAAACTGGCCTCTGCCGCGCGCGCGGCTATGGCGCAGGTCGTCATGGTCCAGCAGCGGCGGACCGGGCGCGTTATCCATAGATTTTCGTACTTGTTCGAGTACCTGTCGGATGGACGCGCGAGTATGGCACAGCGGCCACGCCATGCCGGGGCGCCAGACTCTCGTCCGGCGCCCTTCCCGCCTGACTGCCTTACTTCTTCAGGTCGAACCGGTCCAGGTTCATCACCTTGACCCACGCCGCCACGAAGTCCTTGGCGAACTTCTCCTTGCCGTCCTCGCTGGCGTAGACCTCGGCCAGCGCCCGCAGCTGCGAGTGCGAGCCGAACACCAGATCCACGCGCGTGCCGGTCCAGCGGACCTTGCCGGACTTGTCGCTGCCCTCGAACACATTGCGTGACACCGGCTTCCACTGCACGCCCATATCCAGCAGGTTGCGGAAGAAGTCGTTGGTCAGCGTTTCCGGGCGATCGGTCAACACGCCGTGGGCATCCTTGCCGCTCTGCACCTTCAACACGCGCAGCCCGCCGATCAGCGCCGTCATTTCCGGGGCGGTCAGGGTCAGCAGCTGCGCCTTGTCGATCAGCATGGCTTCCGCCGGCGCCTGCACCTTCGCGTCGAGGTAGTTGCGGAAGCCATCGGCCTTCGGCTCCAGGGCGCCCACCGACTCGACGTCGGTCTTGTCCTGCGACGCATCCATGCGGCCCGGCGTGAACGGCACGGTCAGTTTCTGGCCGCCCGCCTCCGCCGCCTTCTCGATGCCGGCGCTGCCCGCCAGCACGATCAGGTCCGCCATCGAGATCTTCTTGCCGCCCGACTGCGCACCGTTGAACTCGCCCTGGATGCCTTCCAGCGTCTTCAGCACCTTGCCGAGCTGATCCGGGTTGTTGGCCGGCCAGTCCTTCTGCGGCGCCAGGCGGATACGCGCCCCGTTGGCGCCGCCGCGCTTGTCCGAGCCGCGGAAGGTAGACGCCGACGCCCAGGCCGTGGACACCAGTTCCGAGACCGACAGCCCCGAAGCCAGGATCTTCTGCTTGAGCCCCGCCACATCCTGGTCATTGACCAGCGGATGGTCCACCGGCGGGATCGGGTCCTGCCAGAGCAGTTCCTCGGCCGGAACTTCCGGGCCGAGATAGCGCGCGCGCGGGCCCATGTCCCGATGGGTCAGCTTGAACCACGCACGGGCGAAGGCATCGGCAAACGCCTGCGGGTCGTCCTTGAAACGCCGCGAGATCTTCTCGTAGATGGGATCGAAGCGCAGCGACAGATCCGTGGTCAGCATCGTCGGCTTGAGCTTCCTGGCCGGATCGTAGGCGTGCGGCACCGTCTCCGGCGCATCCTTGGCGATCCACTGGTTGGCGCCGGCCGGGCTCTTGGTCAGTTCGTACTCGAAGTTGAACAGGTTCTCGAAGAAACTGTTCCCCCACTTCGTCGGCGTATTCGACCAGGTGACTTCCAGGCCGCTGGTAATGGTGTCCGGGCCGCAACCAGTGCCGAACTTGTTGCGCCAGCCCAAACCCTGCAGTTCCAGTTCGGCAGACTCCGGTTCGTCGCCCACGTTCTCGGGGTGCGCGGCGCCGTGGGTCTTGCCGAAGCTGTGGCCGCCGGCGATCAGCGCCACGGTTTCCTCGTCATCCATGGCCATCCGGCCAAAGGTGTCGCGGATATCGTACGCGGCGGCGATCGGGTCCGGATTGCCGTCCGGCCCTTCCGGATTGACATAGATCAGGCCCATCTGCACCGCGCCAAGCGGATTCTCCAGGTAGCGGCCGGGGTCGGTCCGGCTGACTTCCTGGCCGTGCTTCTGCACGTCAGCCACCAGCACGCCGCCATCGTCATCCTTGCCTGCCGCGCCCTTGCCGTAGCGGACATCGCCGCCCAGCCAGGTCTTTTCATTCCCCCAATACACGTCCTGGTCCGGTTCCCAGGTATCTTCGCGGCCCCCGGCGAAGCCGAAGGTCTTGAATCCCATGCTTTCCAGGGCCACGTTGCCCGCCAGGATCATCAGGTCCGCCCAGGAAATCTTCTGCCCGTATTTCTGCTTGATCGGCCAGAGCAGCCGGCGCGCCTTGTCCAGGCTCACGTTGTCCGGCCAGCTGTTGAGCGGGGCGAACCGTTGCTGGCCACGCCCGCCACCCCCCCGGCCATCGCCGATGCGGTAGGTGCCGGCGCTGTGCCAGGCCATGCGGATGAACAACCCGCCGTAGTGGCCGAAGTCCGCGGGCCACCAGTCCTGCGAGTCGGTCATGAGTGCCGTCAGGTCTTGCTTGACCGCGGCGAGATCGAGGCTCTTGAACGCCTCGGCATAGTTGAAGCTCTTGTCCAGTGGATTGGACTTGTCCGAGTGCTGGCTGAGCAGATCCAGCCGCAACTGCTGGGGCCACCAGTCCTTGTTGGTGGTGCCGCCTCCGGCGGCATGGTTGAAGGGACACTTTTCGTAAGACATGCGATCTCCTTTGGGGGGTACCCAACGCTAGTTCTAGTCTTTCCGCGTCTACGCTTCCACGTGGGCCTGCCTCGGCAAGCCTGCCGCACACAAAATATAGTTGAGACCCGCCGCCAACCAAATGTGACGATTGCAATCGCTGCGATAGCGGCTTGCTATGGGTCACCCCCGCGCCACCCCGCCCACCCCGCCATGCTCGGGTTAGCCCCAACCAAGTGCCGTCCAACGCTTGTCCTATAGTTCCCGTACTCCAGACAACTGTAGCGATCCACGCTCGGAGGTTGCCCTCATGACCATGTCCACCGCCCTGGCAAGGTGCCTGAGCAAGACACAGAGCCGGTACGAGACCGTGCACCGGCACGGCAGCCCCGATGGCACGGCGCCCGCCAGGCCGCTATCGATTCCCGGCGACCGGCTGGCCCGCACGGTGCTGCTGGAGGACAGCCGGGGCTACCTCGCCGCCGTGATCCCCGCCACCCATCACCTGAAACTCTCGGAAATCTGCGAGCAGACCGGCCGCCAGCTGGCCCGGGCGCGCGCGGAAGGCGTGCACGAGGTGTTCCGGGACTGCGACCCCGGCGCGCTGCCCCCGGTAGGCATGGTCTACGGCACGCAGACCTGGCTCGATGACAGCCTGATGACCCATCCCGACGTCTACTTCGAGGCCGGGGACCGCGAGGCCGTGGTGCACATGAGCACCGAGCAGTTCGCCACCCTGATGGCCGGGGCCCGGCGCGGGCATTTCGCCCATCGACGGCTCTAGGGGAGCCCCGGTTTCTGCATCCGCGTGTCAGTCAGGCATCGCCATATACACAGCGATACAAAAACCGTGCATTCCGACACATGGCACTTGCCATGGCCTCATAGACTTCGTGTCAGTTTCATCACTGACCCGAGGAGAGAGGAACAATATGTCGGAAAAAATCGATTTGCCCCGTCGCGGTTTCCTGGGCGCCGCCGCCGCAACGCTGGCCGCCGCGCAACTGACGCTATCGCAAGCCGCTCAGGCGCAGTCCGCCATCACCAAGGCGGCCGCGCTGCCGGCCTCCAAGCCGGGCAGCCATACCAGCTTCGCCCCGCTCAAGCAGATCCAGGCCGGCGTGCTCAACGTCGGCTACGCCGAAGCCGGCCCGGCCAATGGCCCCGTAGCCCTGCTGCTGCACGGCTGGCCGTACGACATCTACGCCTTTGTCGATGTGGCCCCGCTGCTGGCTTCGCGCGGCTACCGGGTGATCATGCCCTACCTGCGCGGCAATGGCACGACCACCTTCCTCTCGCCGGACACCATGCGCAACGGCCAGCCGTCGGCGATTGCCGCCGACATGATTGCGCTGATGGACGCCCTCAAGATCCAGAACGCCGTGGTCGCCGGCTTCGACTGGGGCGCGCGCACCGCCGACATCATGGCCGCGCTGTGGCCGGACCGTTGCCGGGGCCTGGTCTCCGTGAGCGGCTACCTGATCGGTAGCCAGGCGGCGGGCAAGGTGCCGCTGCCGCCCGAAGCCGAGCTGCAATGGTGGTACCAGTTCTACTTCGCCACGGACCGTGGCGCCGCCGGCTACCAGAAGTACACGCACGACTTCGCCAAGCTGATCTGGAAGCTGGCCTCGCCGAAGTGGGATTTCGACGACGCCACCTTCAACCGCAGCGCCACCGCCTTCAACAACCCCGACCACGTGGCCATCACCATCCACAACTACCGCTGGCGGCAGGACCTGGTCAAGGGCGAGCCGAAGTTCGACGATCTCGAGAAGCGCCTGGCCACGGCGCCGACCATCAGCATCCCGACCATCACCATGGAAGGCGACGCCAACGGCGCCCCCCATCCCAAGCCCAGCGCCTATGCCAGCAAGTTCACGGGCCGCTACGAGCACCGCGACCTGACCGGCGGCATCGGCCACAACCTGCCGCAGGAAGCGCCGGTGGCCTTCGCCCAGGCTGTGCTGGACGTGGACAAGCGCTAACAGCGCTAAGAATCACTGCAGTTCCCTCCCTAAGCGCGCGTCCGGCTCCCCGCCGGCGCGCGTTTTTTTTGCCGTCCACCCCCCCGTCCTCCTGACTTGTTCCCGCCGCGCAAAACTGTTGATGTGGGCGATGCCTTCTTCGTTGGGGCCGGCTCTACTAGATTTGAGCCCAAGGCAAACACGCCTAACCCCTACCAGGAGAATCTGAAATGTCCTCGCAAAAAGTTGTCATCGTGACTGGCGCATCCCAAGGCATCGGCGCCGAATTGGTCAAGGCCTACCGTGAGCGCGGCTACCGCGTGGTGGCCACGGCGCGCAATATCAAGCCGACCGACGATCCCGATATCGCCATCGTCCCCGGCGACATCGGCGACCCCGACACCGCCCGCCGCGTGGTGGCCAAGGCGCTGGAAGCCTTCGGCCGCATCGACTCGCTGGTCAACAACGCCGGCATCTTCGTGGCCAAGCCGTTCACGCAGTACACCGCGCAGGACTACGCCGCCGTGACCAACGTGAACCTGTCCGGCTTCTTCCACATCACCCAGCTGGCCATCGCCGAGATGGAAAAGCAGCGCAGCGGCCACGTGGTCAGCATCACCACCAGCCTGGTCGATCACGCCATCGCCGGCGTGCCGTCGGTGCTGGCTTCGCTGACCAAGGGTGGCATCAACGCCGCCACCAAGTCCCTGGCCATCGAGTACGCCAAGACCGGCATCCGCGTGAACGCCGTGTCGCCCGGCATCATCAAGTCCCCGATGCATGCGCCGGAAACCCATGACGCACTCGGCGCCCTCCACCCCGTGGGCCATATGGGCGAAATGGCCGATATCGCCAACGCCGTGCTGTTCCTGGAGACCGCCCCGTTTGTGACGGGCGAGATCCTGCACGTCGATGGTGGCCAGAGCGCTGGCCACTAAGGGGCTGGTTACCCCAAGTCATTCCCTTGACTTGACGTTCTTCATTCACGATACTTCATTCGTTTTCATTCTTGTTTGAAGAACGTAAATCGTGGAACTGGCAGAACTGGAGATCTTCCGGGCGGTGGCGCGTGAGCAAAGCATCACACGCGCCGCCAAGCGGCTAGACCGGGTGCAGTCGAATGTGACCACCCGCGTGAAGCAGCTCGAAGAGAGCCTCGGCGTCAGCCTGTTCCAGCGCGACAGCAAGAAGATGTTGCTCACCCCGGAAGGACTCCGCCTGCTCGACTATGCCGACCGCCTGCTGGCGCTGGCCGACGAGGCGCGGCAGTCGATGCGCAGCGATGCGCCAAGCGGCCCGCTGCGGCTTGGTTCGATGGAAAGCTCGGCGGCCACGCTGCTGCCCCGCCCGCTGGGCAGCTTCCACGCCCGCTGGCCGGATGTGGAACTGAAGCTGACCACGGGCACCTCGCAGGCGCTGGTCGATGCAGTACTTGGCCATCGGCTCGACTGCGCCGTGGTGGCGCATCCGGGTAAGGGCGCGCCGGACGACATCGACCTGAAGGACATGGGCGACGGCCTCGACGGCACCTACCTGCAAACCGAGGAACTGGTGCTGGTGCTGCCCGCCACCCACCCGCCGGTGCGCCGGCCGCAGGACGTCACGCTGCACCAGCTGGCTGCCTTCGCCCGCGGCTGCACCTACCGCCAATGCGCCGAAGACTGGCTGGAGCAGGCTGGCGACGACATGCGCCGTCGGCTCTCGGTGATCGACCTGCCGTCCTATCACGCCATCCTGGCCTATGTGGCGGCGGGCTCGGCGGTGGGCATCGTGCCGCGCTCGTTGCTGGCGGTGCACCGCGAAATGGCCCATCTCCAGACCGTGCCGGTCCGCACCGTCCACACTTTCCTGGTGAAGCGCGCCGGCTTCGCCACCTCGGCCTGCACGGCGTTCCTGCGGGAATTGCGGGAAACGCAGCAAGGCCAGTCCCCGTCATCGTCCACCCAACCTGAAGCCCAGCCATGAACACCGCCGCCCGCAACCTGGTTTCCCTTCTCAACCTCGCCACGCCGATCATCCAGGCGCCGATGGCTGGTGTCAGCACGCCGGCCATGGCCGCCGCCGTGTCCGAAGCCGGCGGCCTGGGCTCGCTCGGGGTCGGGGCGATGGACGCCGAAGGCGCCCGCAAGGCCATCCGCGAGACCCGCGCGCTGACCGCCAAGCCGTTCCATATCAACCTGTTCTGCCACGCCCCGGCCCAGGCCGATGCGGCGCGGGAGGCCGCCTGGCTGCAATACCTGACGCCGCAGTTCGCCGAATTCGGCGCCACGCCGCCTGCCAGCCTGCGCGAGATCTACAAGAGCTTCGTGGCCGACGAGGCGATGTACCAGATGCTGCTGGAAGAAAAGCCTGCCGTGGTCAGCTTCCATTTCGGGCTGCCGGCGCAGGCGAAGATCGACGCGCTGCGGGCCGCCGGCATCGTCCTGCTGGCCAGCGCCACCTCGCTGCGGGAGGCACGCCAGATCGAAGCGGCGGGCATCGACGGCATCATCGCGCAGGGCATCGAGGCCGGCGGGCACCGTGGCGTGTTCGATCCGGAGGGCGACGACGAAGGGCTGGGCACGCTGGCACTGGTGCGCGTGCTGGTGGCGCGCACCGGCCTGCCAGTGATCGCGGCCGGCGGCATCATGGACGGCGCCGGCATTGCCGCCGCGCTGGCGCTGGGCGCGCAGGCCGCGCAACTGGGCACCGCCTTCGTGGCGTGCGACGAGTCATCGGCAGACGCCGCCTACCGCGCCGCCCTGACCGCCGCCGAACCGCGATCCACCACGCTGACCCGGGCGATTTCCGGCCGCGCCGCGCGGGGCTTCACCAGCCGCTTCACCGCCCTCGGCGTGGCGCCGGGCGCCCCCGCGATTCCCGACTACCCCGTCACCTATGACGCTGGCAAGGCGCTCCACGCCGCCGCCAAGGCCAAGGGCGTCAGCGAGTTCGCCGCGCAATGGGCCGGCCAGGCCGTGCCGCTCGCCCGGGCCCTGCCCGCCGGCGCGCTGGTCGCCCAACTCACCGCCGAACTGCGCCTGGCGCTGGACCGCTTGAGCAGCCTGCGGGCATCGATCGAGTAGTCAAGCAAGCCTGATCAGGTTCCAAACTCGCTGAACTTCGAGCCCAGGAACTCCACGAACAGTCGGATGCGCGACGACAACTGGTGCCGTTGCTGGTAGACGGCATAGATGTTCGCCTCGGGGGTGGCGTAGTGCGGCAACACCTGCACCAGCCGCCCGCTGCGCAGGTAGCGCTCGATATCCCATTCGGCGCGCATCACGATGCCATGGCCCTCCAGCGCCCACTGCACGGCGATTTCGCCGTCATTGGTCGTCAAATTGCCACGTACATGAATCGCCTCGGTGCGCTGCTTTGCGCCCTTGCCCGAGGTCAGCCGCCACACCCCGTAGGCATCGCTGCCCTGCCGGATGCCGATGCAGTTATGCCGCGCCAGATCCCCCGGCGTGGCCGGCACGCCGTGCTCGCGCAGGTATTTGGGCGAGGCGCACAGCAGGCGCCGGTTCGGGGCCAGGAACTTGGCGATGATCCGCGCGTCCGGCGGCTCCCCGAACCGCACGCAGACATCGAAGGCATCCTCCGTCAGCGGCGGCGGATCCGCCGATAGCTGGAGTTGCACATCGACATCGGGGTAGGTCCGGCTGTACTCGGCGATGACCGGCGCCACGTGCATGCGGCCGAAGCCCAGCGTGGCGTTCACGCGCAGCAGGCCGCTCGGCCGCCCCTTGGCGCTGGTCAGCAACTGGCTCAGGTCGTCGATCTCCCCCAGGATGCGCCGCGCATGCTCCAGGAACACCTCCCCCTCGGGCGTCAGCCCCATCCGGCGCGTGGTCCGCGTCAGCAGCGGCATGCCGATGCGCGCCTCCATCTGGGCCAGCCGCTTGCTGACCGCCGCCGTCGAGATTCCCAGATCCCGCGCCGCCGCGCTCAGGCTGCCCGCCGTGGCCACCGCCGCGAAAAAGCCCAGTTCGGACGGTTGGATGCCGCTCGTCGCGCTCATGGCATTGTTAATGTCAGGTTAAAGATGGTTTAACTTTAGCGTCGATCCAACACCGCGTCCACGGTCAAGAATCCGTCCCACGCACTACAGCGATGATTCTGACCAGGAGACACAAGATGAAGACGTACAAGATCGCCACGATCCCCGGTGACGGCATTGGCAAGGAAGTGGTTCCCGCCGGCCGTGAAGTGATGGAAGCGCTGGCCGCCGGTGGCGCCGGCTTCCAGTTCGAATTCGAGAACTTCGACTGGGGCGGCGATTACTACCGCCAGCACGGCGTGATGATGCCCGCCGACGGCCTGGACGCGCTGCGCGGCAAGGATGCCATCCTGTTCGGCTCGGCCGGCGACAACCAGATTCCCGACCACATCACGCTGTGGGGCCTGCGCCTGAAGATCTGCCAGGGCTTCGACCAGTACGCCAATGTGCGCCCGACGCGCATCCTGCCCGGCATCGACGGCCCGCTCAAGCGCTGCGCCCCGGAAGACCTGAACTGGGTGATCGTGCGTGAGAACTCGGAAGGCGAGTATTCGGGCGTGGGCGGCCGCGTGCACCAGGGCCACCCGATCGAGGCAGCCACCGATGTGTCGATGATGACCCGCGTGGGCGTGGAGCGCATCCTGCGCTACGCCTTCAAGCTGGCGCAATCTCGTCCGCGCAAGCTGCTGACCGTGATCACCAAGTCCAACGCCCAGCGCCACGCCATGGTGATGTGGGACGAGGTGGCCGTGGAAGTCGCAAAGGACTTCCCGGACGTGACCTGGGACAAGGAACTGGTCGATGCCGCCACCGCGCGCATGGTCAACCGCCCGAAGACGCTGGACACCATCGTCGCCACCAACCTCCACGCGGACATCCTGAGCGACCTCGCCGCCGCGCTGGCCGGCAGCCTCGGCATCGCGCCCACCGGCAATATCGACCCGGAACGCCGCTACCCGTCGATGTTCGAGCCGATCCACGGTTCCGCCTTCGACATCATGGGCAAGGGCCTCGCCAACCCGGTGGGCACCTTCTGGTCCGTGGTGATGCTGCTCGAACACCTGGGCGAAGACGCCGCCGCCAAGCGCGTGATGGCCGCCATCGAGGCCGTGACCGCCAACCCGGCCCTCCACACCGGCGACCTCGGCGGCAAGGCCACCACGGTCCAGGTGACCAAGGCGGTCTGCGACTACCTGGCCGCCAACAAGCAGGCCAAGGCGGCTTAACCCTCCCGCTTCTGCCCCCGCCGCCCTGCCACTGGCCGGGCGGCCGATCCCCCCGAATTGAGCCCCCCGAGCCCCGCCATGGACACCCCCCAGGCCCGCCAACTGCTCCGCGAGATGTTCCAGGCGGCCATCCACGCCGCCCAGCCCGCGCGCACGCTGGCCGCCCACCTGCCCCCGCCGCCACCGTCTCCTGGCCGGACCATCGTGATCGGGGCCGGCAAGGCGTCGGCGGCCATGGCCCGCGCGCTGGAAGATGCCTGGCCCCATCCGCTGGAGGGACCGAAGGGGCTGGAAGGGCTGGTGGTCACGCGCTACGGCTACGCGGTGGAGTGCGCGCGCATCGAGATCGTCGAGGCCGCCCATCCGGTGCCGGACGCCGCCGGCTTCCACGCCGCGCAGCGCATGCTGGAACGGGTGTCCGGGCTGACCGAGGACGACCTCGTCATCTGCCTGGTCTCGGGCGGCGGCTCCGCGCTGCTGCCCCTGCCGCTGGCCGGCATGTCGCTCGCGGACAAGCAGGCGGTCAACCAGTCGCTGCTGAAGTCCGGCGCGACCATCACCGAGATGAACACCGTGCGCCGGCATCTGTCGGCGATCAAGGGCGGGCGGCTGGCAGCGGCCTGCCATCCGGCGCGGGTCTGCAACCTGCTGCTGTCCGATGTGCCCGGCGACGACCCCATCGACATCGCCTCCGGCCCCACCGTGCCGGACCCGACCACCCGGGTCGACGCGCTGGCCATCGTCCGGCGCTACGGCATCGACGTGCCGCCGCATGTGCTGGCCGTGCTCGATTCGGACGCGTCCGAGTCCATCAAACCCGGCGATGCCCGCCTGCCGCCCATCGACACCACGCTGATCGCCACGCCCCGGCTGGCGCTGGAAGCTGCCGCCGCCGTGGCACGCCGCGCCGGCCTGCGCGCCCACCTGCTGGGCGATGCCATCGAGGGCGAGGCGCGCGATGTCGGCAAGGTCATGGGCGGTCTGGCGCTGGAAGTGGCGCGGCACGGCCAGCCGTTCACGGCGCCCTGCGTGCTGCTCTCGGGCGGCGAGACCACCGTCACCGTGCGCGGCAACGGGCGCGGCGGGCGGAACGTGGAATACCTGCTCTCGCTGGCGCTGACGCTGCGCGGCGAACCCGGCGTGTACGCCATCGCGGGCGATACCGATGGCGTGGACGGCCAGGAGGAGATTGCCGGCGCGCTGGCCGGCCCGGACACGCTGGCGCGCGCCTGGCAGCTTGGTATCCGCCCGCAGGATGCACTTTCGGCCAACGATGGCCACGGTTTCTTCGAGGCGCTCGGCGATGCGGTTGTCACCGGGCCGACCTTGACCAATGTCAATGACTTCCGCGCCATCCTGATCGCGCGGTGAAGGGAGTAACAAGATGAGACGTACCCGCAATGCCAAGATCGTGGCCACACTGGGCCCCGCGAGCACGTCGCCGGAAGTCATCGACGCGCTGTTCGAGGCCGGCGCCGACGTATTCCGGCTCAACTTCAGCCACGGCAGCCACGCCGACCACAAGCAGCGGCTGGACACCATCCGCGCCGTGGAACGGGACCGTGGCCGCCCAATCGGCGTGCTGCTGGACCTGCAAGGCCCCAAGCTGCGCATCGGCACGTTTGCCGATGGCCCGATCCAGCTGGCCGCCGAGGCCAGCTTCCGGCTCGACCTCGACGCCAGCGTGGCCGGCACCGCCAGCCGGGTCAGCCTGCCCCACCCGGAAATCTTCGCGGCCTTGCAGGAAGGCACCGAACTGCTGCTCGATGACGGCAAGATCCGCCTGCGCGTGGAGCGCTGCGGCAAGGACTTCGCCGAGACCACCGTGGTCAACGGCGGGACGCTGTCCGACCGCAAGGGCGTCAACGTGCCCGGCGTGGTGCTGCCGCTGTCGGCCATGACCGAGAAGGACCGGCGCGACCTGGACTTCGGCCTGACGCTGGGTGTGGACTGGATCGCCCTGTCCTTCGTGCAGCGGCCCGAGGACATCCTGGAGATCAAGGACATCGTCAAGGACCGCGCCGGCATCGTCGCCAAGCTGGAGAAGCCGGCCGCGATCCAGAGCCTGGAGGCCATCGTCGCCGAAGCGGATGCCGTGATGGTGGCGCGCGGCGACCTCGGCGTGGAGATGCCGGCGGAACTGGTGCCCTCGCTGCAGAAGCAGATCCTGCGGGCCTGCCGCAAGGCCGGCAAGCCGGTGATCGTGGCCACGCAGATGCTGGAATCGATGATCGCCTCGCCGGTGCCGACCCGCGCGGAAGCCTCGGACGTGGCTACGGCCGTGTACGACGGCGCCGACGCGGTGATGCTGTCCGCCGAATCGGCCTCGGGCCAGTATCCGGTGGAGGCGGTGCGGATGATGAACAGCATCATCTCGCGCACCGAGTCGGACCCGCTCTATCACGATGCCATCCAGGCCTCCCACACCCCGCCGCGCGCAGAGGCCGCCGACGCCATCGGGCTGGCGGTGCGCCATGTGGCCGGGCTGCTGAAGTCCCCGGCGACGGTGGCCTACACCAGTTCCGGCTACTCGGCGCTGCGCATGGCGCGCGAGCGCCCCGAGGTGCCCATTCTCGGCATGACCCCGCGCATGGCCACCGCGCGCCGGCTGGCGCTGGCGTGGGGCGTGCACGCGGTGCTGTGCCACGAGGTGGTCGATGTGGTCGAGATGACCGAATTGGCCAGCCAGACCGTGCGCAAGGAGGGCTTCGGCGCGGCCGGCGACTCGATCGTGATTTCCGCCGGGCTGCCCTTCGCGGTAGCCGGCACCACCAATCTGCTGCGAATCGCGCAGGTCCAGTAAGTTGCTATTTCGTTAGGAACCCCCATGCCCATCATCCAGGACATTCGCGGCTACGAGATCCTCGACTCGCGCGGCAACCCCACCGTGGCGGCGCAGGTGCGGCTGTCGGACGGCGCGCAAGGCTTTGCGGCGGCGCCGTCGGGCGCTTCCACCGGCGCCCGCGAAGCGCTGGAACTGCGCGACGGCGACAGCGACGGCAAACCCCGGCGCTACTTCGGCAAGGGCGTGCGCAAGGCCGTGGCCCATATCGACGTCGATATCGCCCGCACGCTGGCCGGCATGCCGGCGGCAGACCAGGCGGCGGTGGACGACTGCCTGATCCGGCTCGACGGCACGCCGGAGAAGTCCCGGCTCGGCGCCAACGCGCTGCTGGCGGTGTCGCTGGCCACCGCGAAGGCGGCGGCGGCTTCGGCCGGCGTGCCGCTTTATCGGACCATCGGAGGCCAGCGCCGCGACGCCCGCCTGCCGCTGCCGATGATGAACATCATCAATGGCGGCGCCCATGCCGACAACAGCGTGGACATGCAGGAGTTCATGATCCTGCCGGTGGGCGCGCCGTCGTTCTCCGAGTCCCTGCGCTGGGGCGCGGAGATCTTCCACACGCTCAAGGCGGTACTCAAGGCGCAGGGGCTTTCCACCGCCGTGGGCGACGAAGGCGGCTTCGCGCCGGACCTCGCCTCGAACGAGCATGCGCTGGAGATCATCCTGCGCGCCATCGAACAGGCCGGGTTCCAGGCTGGGCGGGACATCGCGCTGGGGCTGGACGTCGCCAGTTCGGAGTTCCATCGCGACGGGCGGTACGAGTTGCAGTCCGAAGGCCGGTCCTACACGGCGGACGGTTTTGTCGACCTGCTGGCCAAGTGGGTCGATCAGTACCCCATCGTCACCATCGAGGACGGCATGGCCGAGGGCGACTGGGCCGGCTGGCAGTTGCTGACCGAGCGGCTGGGCCAGCGCGTGCAGTTGGTGGGCGACGACCTCTTCGTCACCAACACGGCGATCCTGCGGCAGGGCATCGACTGCGGCGCCGCCAACGCGATCCTGATCAAGCCCAACCAGATCGGCACGCTGACCGAGACGCTGAACGCCATCGACATGGCGGAGGCGGCCGGCTACGCCTCGGTCATCTCGCATCGCTCCGGCGAGACCGAGGACACGACCATTGCCGACCTCAGCGTCTGCACGGCGGCCACGCAGATCAAGACCGGCTCGCTGTGCCGCTCCGACCGCGTCGCCAAGTACAACCGCCTGCTCTATATCGAGGCGGAACTGGGCTGCGCGGCCACCTTCGCGGGACGCGCCGCGCTGCGCGTACCGGGTTTGCAGGTGTTGCAGTCAGCGACTGACCTCGCTATAAGCGCTTAATACATCACAAAGTAAAAATACAGGAGACAGACCATGCGTACTACCAAAACCCTTCCCCGCTTCTTTCCCCGCTTCTTTCCCCGCTTCCTCCGTACCGCACTGCTGATGCTGGGCGCCGGGGCCTCCGCCCTGTGCGTGGCGCAGGAGTGGCCGGCCAAGCCGATCAGCCTGATCGTGCCGTTCCCCTCCGGTGGCACCACCGACGTACTCGCCCGCGCCATCGGCGACCAGCTTTCCAAGCGGCTGGGCCAGCCCGTGATCGTGGAGAACCGGCCCGGCGCCGGCGCCACGCTGGGCGCGGACTACGTGGCCAAGGCCAAGCCGGACGGCTACACGCTGCTGATGGGTGCCGTCCACCACACCATCGCCACCAGCGTCTACAAGAAGCTGCCGTACAACTTCCAGAAAGACCTGGCGCCGATCGCCACCGTGGCGATGGTGCCCAATGTGCTGGTGATCAATCCCGCCAAGACCCCGGCCAAGACCGTGGCCGAACTGGTGGCGCTGGCCAGGAAGTCGCCCACCGAGTTTGCCTACGGTTCCAACGGCAACGGCACCGCGCAGCACCTGATCGGCACCCAGTTCCAGACCGCCTCGGGCGCGCCGCTGCTGCACGTGCCCTATAAAGGCAGCGGCCCGCTGACCACCGACCTGCTGGGCGGACAGGTGACCATGTCCTTCGACACGCTCACCCCCGTACTGCCGCACATCAAGGCCGGCAAGCTGCGCGCGCTGGCCGTGACCACGGCCAAGCGCTCCAGCGTGCTGCCGGACGTGCCGACCATGGAGGAAGCGGGCCTGAAGGGCTTCGATATCGGCACGTGGTTCGGCATCCTGGCGCCGGCGGCCACGCCCAAGCCCATCGTCGCCCAGCTCAGCGCGAAGATCGTGGAAATCGTCAATTCGCCGGACTTCCAGCAGCGCATGCTGGCCGCCGGCGCCGAGCCGATGCCCAGCGATTCGGCAGCATTCGCCAAGCGCATCGACGACGAGACCGCCAAGTTCGCCAAGCTGGTCAAGGATGGCAAGGTGACGATCGAGTAAGGCCCGGGCCTTGGCGCGTTATTCGACCTCCACCACCGGCTGGCCCTCGGTCACGGCGTCGCCGGGCTGGACCAGGATGGCCTTGACCACGCCATCCGCCTCGGCTTCCAGCGGGATTTCCATCTTCATCGATTCGATGATCATCAGGACGTCCCCGGCGGAGATGGTGGCGCCGGCTTCGATGGCGATGGAAGACACATGGCCGCTGACTGCGGCGTCGATCTGGGGCATCAGGCTGCTCTTTCGGTAAGGGTTTCGGTTTGCTTCGGCGCAGGCGTCGACGTCAAGGCCGGCGTGGCCAGCACGCGCTGGGTCAGGGCGGTGTCGATGCGGGCATCGGCGAAGTCGGGGTGGGCCAGCACGCGCAGCAGGAACGGCAGGTTGGTCTTGACCCCGGCGATCTGGAACGCCTCCAGCGCGGCACGCAGGCGCCGGATGGCGTCGGCGCGGTCGCTGCCGGTGGCGATCACCTTGGCGATCATCGGGTCGTAGTACGGCGTCACGCGCTGGCCCTGCGCGTAGCCGGTCTCCACGCGGATGCCGGGCGCCTGCGGCGGCACGAAGGTGTCCAGCGGCCCCGGCGACGGGAAGAAGCGCACCGGGTCTTCGGCATAGACGCGGGCCTCGATGGCATGGCCCTGCTGGGGCGTGGGGGCCGGCAGCACGGCGTCGATGCGCTCGCCGCAGGCCAGCCGGACCTGCGCGGCCACGATGTCGATGCCGGTCACCTGCTCGGTCACCGCGTGCTCCACCTGGAGCCGCGTGTTCATCTCCAGGAAGACAAAGCCGGTCTCGGAGGTATGCAGCATCTCCACGGTGCCGATCACGTCGTAGCCGACGTGGCCCAGCAGCGTGGCCAGCCGCTCGCGCATGGCGGCCACCGCCTCAGGCGGCAAGTTTGGCGCAGGCGCTTCTTCGAGCACTTTTTGATGACGGCGCTGCACCGAGCAGTCCCGCTCGCCGACGATGCGCACGCCGCCGTAACGGTCCGCCAGGACCTGGAATTCGATGTGGCGCGGCTGCTCCATCAGCTTTTCCAGATACAGCTCTGCCTGCCCGAAGCTGCGCTGCGCCACCGAGCGCGCCTGCTGCCATGCGGCGGCCAGCCCTTGCGCATCGCGCACCGGCAGCATGCCGATGCCCCCGCCACCGCCGGCCGGCTTGATCAGCACCGGGTAGCCGATCTGCTCCGCAGCGGCAGCCACGACCGCCATGTCGTCCGGCAGCACGCCGGAACTCGGCGCCATCGGCATGCCGTGGCCGGCCATGAAGTCGCGCGCCTCGGTCTTGTGGCCCAGACGGCGAATCCAGGCGGGCGACGGGCCGATAAAGCAGAGCCCGGCCGCCTCCACCCGTTCGGCAAAGTCGGCGTTTTCCGACAGGAAGCCATAGCCGGGATGCACGCCGTCCGCGCCGGTCTCCCGGGCCACGTCGAGCAGCTTTTCCTGATGCAGATAGCTGTCCAGCGGCGCCGCCTCGCCGATGCGCACGGCCACATCGGCCTCGCGCAGGTAGGGCAGGCCCGCGTCGGCGTCCGAGTAGACCGCCACCGAGGCGATGCCGAGCTGGCGCAGCGCGCGGATGACCCGAGCCGCCACGGCGCCCCGGTTGGCCACCAGCACGCAGCGCAGCGTGCGGACCTTGCTGGTTGGGTTCATGCCGTCTCTCCTGCGCGGATCACCACCGCATCGACCAGCACCGGCGCCACCGCCCCACGGGCGACGATCACCGGGTTGGCATCGACCGAATGCACCGTGCCGCCCGCCGCCACCATCCAGTCGCCCAGACGGACCAGCATGCCGGCCAGTTGGTCGAGATCCACCGCTTCCATGCCGCGCAGCGCGGCGAACGCCGGGGCGATGCGCAGCCGGCCGATGGCCTCCCGCGCCTGACTGGCCGTGAACGGCGCGACGAGGAACTGCACGTCCTGCAGCGCCTCCACCAGCACGCCGCCCTGCCCCACCATCACCACCGGGCCGTAGGCCGGGTCGATATGGGCGCCCACGGCCAACTCGAACGCGCCGCGTTGCTGGCGCGCCAGCAGCACGCCGCCGTGGCGGACTTCCATCCGGCGCAGGATCTGGTCGATCTCGTCGAAGGCGGCCACGGCGGCAGCCTCGCCGGACAGGTTCAGCTTCACCAGCCCGTGCTCGGACTTGTGCGTGATGTCCGGGGACACGCCCTTGGCCACCACCGGCGCGCCCAGTTCGGCCACGGCACGGCGTACGTCATCGGCGCTGTGGCAGAGCCGGTGCGCCACCACGGGCAGGCCCGCCGCCGCGAGTTCGGCCAGGCTGCGGACTTCATCGAGGGCATGGGCGGAGGCCGCGTGCGTCGGCACTCCTGCCGGCACGCCAGCCGGCAAGGGCGCGGCCTGCGCCGCCTCGCGGCGTTCGCCATATTCGGCCAGCAGCGCCAGCGCCTGCATGGCGGACCGCTCGCTGTCGAACACCGGCACGCCCTGCGCGCGGAACGCCTGCGCCACCCACTCCTGATTGGCGCTGACCGCCACCGGCACGCCGCTGGCCGAGGCGAACCGCCCGGTCTGGGCGGAGAAATCGTCGAAGTCGTAGCCTTCGCCGCCAATCGGAAAGCCGACGAAGATCAGGTCGGCCTGCCGCTGGGCCGCCACGGCGTCGAGCGTCTGGCCATAGATCTGCGGCTGGCCGAGCAGCGCGGTGGTCATGTCGATGGGA
This sequence comes from Cupriavidus sp. SIMBA_020, assembly GCF_046535395.1. Classification (NCBI taxonomy): domain Bacteria; kingdom Pseudomonadati; phylum Pseudomonadota; class Betaproteobacteria; order Burkholderiales; family Burkholderiaceae; genus Cupriavidus; species Cupriavidus sp. SIMBA_020. The sequence goes on from NZ_JAWRWU010000001.1 coordinate 36,063, forward strand.
TTGCGCGCCGAGACATAGCCGGGCAGCACGGCGCGCAGCGCGGCGGTGCCGGGTTCGTCGAACTGGCACAGGTCCAGCCCGTGGGACTCCGCCGCATCCGCCGCCAGCACGCAGGTGGCGCCCGAGTTGCTGATCGCCACCACCTTGCGGCCACGCGGCCGCTGGCCGCCCGCGAAGATCTGCGCGAACTCGGACAATTCCCGGAAATCGTTCACGCGCAGGATGCCGTGCTGGCGCAGGAAGGCATCGGCCAGCGCGTCCTCGCCGGCCATCGCCCCGGTGTGGGAGCTGGCGGTCAGTTGCCCGGCGCGGGTCCGGCCGGCCTTGACGGCGAGGATCGGCACATCGCGCGCATGGGCGATCCGTGCGGCCTGCGCCAGCACGTCCGGGTCGCGCAGGGATTCGACGTACAGCAGCATCACGCGTACGGCGTCGTCCTCGGCAATCGCGCGCAGCGTTTCGGCGGCGGTCACGTCGGCCTCGTTGCCCGTGGCCACCATGTAGCGCACGCCGATACCCTTGCGGCGCAGCCCGCCATAGACGATGGACGAGCCCGCGCCGCTCTGGCTGACGATGGCCACGGGGCCGTCCTGCGGCGCTTCCTCGTTGATCATGGTCGAGAAATGCAGCACGGCGCCGGTGGCGAAATTGGCCACGCCCTGTGTGTTCGGCCCGAACAGCCGCAGGCCGCCGGCACGGGCCCGCGCCACCAGCCGCTGCTGCTGCGCCGCGCCGGCCTCGCCCAGTTCGGCAAAGCCCGACGAATAGATCACCGCGCCCTTCGCCCCCACGGCAATGCACTGCTCGATGGCCTGCTCGGCCTCGGTGCCGGCCACGCTGATGATGACCACCTCGGGCGAGTCTGGCAGCGCGGCCAGATCGGGGTAGGCGGCCAGGCCCTGAATTTCTGCCCGTTTACTCTCGGCCCGCTTGGGGTTGACCGGGTAGATGCGCCCGCCGTAGCCGTGGCGCTGCATATAGTCAATGGGCCGCCCGCCGGCCTTGATCGGGTTGTCTGACGCGCCCAGCACCGCCACCGAGCGCGGCGCCAGCAACGACAGCAGCGAAGCGGGTTCCTTTTGCTCCTTGGTATCCGCCATCGCTCAATCCACCTTGACCTTGGCCTCGGTGGCCACGCGCTTCCATTTGTCGAGTTCGGCCTGCACGAAGCTGCCGAACTGCTCGGCGTTGAGCGCGCCGGGGCTGGTGCCGTTCTGGGTCAGGTAGGTCTTGGCTTCGGCGCTGTTCATGCTCTTGACCGCTTCGCGGTTCAGCTTTTCCACCAGCGGGCGCGGCAGGTTGGCGGGGCCGTAGAAGCCGATCCACGTGGTGGCCTCGTAGCCGGGCACGCCCTGTTCGGCAATCGTCGGCACGTTGGGCAGCGCCTCGCTGCGCCTGGCCGAGGTCACGCCGATGGCCTTGACCTTGCCGTCCTTCACGTACGGCGCCATGGTCATCACGTCATGGAACAGCGCGGGGATCTGGCCGCCCAGCAGGTCGGCCAGCGCCGGGGACGCACCCTTGTACGGAATGTGCGTCATCGGCACCTTGGCCATCAGGCGCAGCAGCTCTCCGGACATGTGCGTGGCGCCGCCAATGCTCGACGAGCCGTAGGACAGCCCCTCGCTCTGCTTCCGGGCATAGGCCAGGAATTCGGGGAGATTGCTGGCCGGCACGCTGTTGTTGACCACCAGCACGTTGGGCGTGGTGGCCAGCAGCGCGATGTTCGTGAAATCCTTCGACGCGTTGTACGGCAGCTTGGGCCGGATGGCCGGGTTGATCACGTGGTGCGTGGCCGAGACCAGCAGCGTGTAGCCGTCCGGGTTGGCGCGCGCCACGATCTCGGTGCCGATCTGCCCGCTGGCGCCGGCGCGGTTGTCCACCACGAAGGGCTGCTTCAGCTCGGCCTGCATGTCACGGGCGATGCGGCGCGCCAGCAGGTCGGTCATGCCGCCCGCCGGGAACGGCACGACGATGGTGACGGGCTTGGCGGGCCAGTGCTCCTGCGCGAAGGCCGGCGCGGCGATCGTGGCGGCGATCGTGGTGGCCATCGTGGTGGCCGTGAGGCCGAGACACAGCGAAGGTAGGGATCTGCGTTGCATGCGGTTTGTCTCCTGAATCTTCTTGTAGTGTGTGGACGAGTGCCGTCCGAACAGCCTCAAGGCCGGATGCCGAACTTGCGCACGCCCGCCTCGCGCAGCGGCGCGGCGAGGTTGGCGAACTCGCACAGCAGCGCCCGCGTGTCGCGCGGGTCGATGATGTCCTCGATCACGAAGGCTTCCGCGCTGCGGAACGGCGAGGTCAGGCTGCGCACGCGCTGCTCGATCTCGGCCCGCTTCTGCACCGGGTCGTCGGCGCCCTCGATCTCCGCCTTGTAGGCCACCTCCAGCCCGCCCTCGATCGGCAGCGACCCCCAGTTGGCGGACGGCCACGCGTAGCGGAAGTTGAACCGGCCCATGTGCTGGTGCCCCGCCGCCGCCACACCATAGGCGCGGCGCACGATCACCGAGCACCACGGCACGGTGGCCTGATAGACCGCCGCCAGCGCGCGCACGCCGTAGCGCATGATCCCGGCCTTCTCGGCCTCCAGCCCGATCTGGAACCCGGCGATATCGACGAGGTTGACCACGGGCAGGTGGAAGGCTTCGGCCATGTCCAGGAAGCGGGTGAATTTCTCCGCCGTGGGGCCGTCCCAGCCGCCGCCGTAGTAGTACGGGTCGCTGGCGACCACGGCCACGGGCCAGCCGTCCAGCCGGGCCAGCCCGGTGACGATGGCGCGGCCCCAGTTTTTGCCGATCTCGAAGAAGGAGTCCTGATCGACCAGCGCCTGCACGATCGGCCGGATCTTGTAGACCTGACGGCTTTCACGGGGGATGGCGGAGAGCAGCCATTCGTCGCGGCGGCGCGTGTCGTCGGCCGGCGCGCCGCGCGGCGGCAGCTCGTACACGGACGGCGGCAGGTAGGACAGGAAGCGGCGGGCCCGGTCGAAGGCTTCCTCCTCGCTCGCCACCTCGTCATCGACCACGCCGTTGCGGGTGTGGATCTGGCTGCCCCCGAGTTCGTTCTTCTCCAGGATCTGGCCGATGCGCGCCACCACCGGCGGCCCGGCGTTGAACAGTTGCGCGGTGCCCTTGACCATCACCGAGTAATGGCTGGCCGCCACGCGCGCCGCGCCCATGCCGGCCACCGAACCCAGCGCCAGCGACACCACCGGCACCACCGACATGTTCTCCACCACGTGCTGCCACACCTTCATGGTCGGGATGTTGGTGTAGCCACGGTTCTCGATATTGCGCACCGAGCCGCCACCGCCCGTGCCATCGACCAGCCGCACCATCGGCAGGCGCAGGTCGTGGGCCATCTTCTCGGCGTGGATCAGCTTGTCGCCCACCGCGCCGTCGTTGGCGCCGCCGCGCACGGTGAAGTCATCCCCCACCAGCACGGCGGGTCGGCCATCCAGATGTGCGCGACCCATCACCAGATTGGCCGGGGTCAGGCCCACCAGCCGGCCATTGCTGTCGTACTGGCCGCTACCGGTGAGCGCACCCACCTCGCGGAAGCTGCCGGGGTCCGCGATGGCCTCGATGCGCTCGCGCACGGTGAGCTTGCCCGCGTCCTTGTGGCGCTTGACCTTGTCGGGTCCGCCAAGCTCGGCGGCCAGTCGCTTGCGATAGGCCAGTTCGTCGATTTCCGGCTGCCAGGACATGTGTCTCCTCTGTGTCTTCGGGCTTTTGGGTATGGGTGTTATCCGAGAGCTAACGCACTACCCGTGCCAGCCATGAAGCACATTGATTTCATTGCGATTTTTTCGGCTGGCCGGTAGAGTGTCCGGCACGAGGACACCCAGATGTCCCGCATGGAGACACAATCAATGTCGTCAGTGAAGACACAAAGCCTGGGCGCGCTGGTGCTCGGGGCCGGCGGGGAGACCCTTGCCGCCTCGGGCACAGCACGCAATCCGGCCATCGCGCGGGCCGCGCAGGCCGCCGTGGCGGCACTGCCCCCCGCCGAGGACCACCACGCCGGCCGCATCTTCGAGTTCGAGGTCGATGGCGAGCGCCACATCGGGCTGGCCTTGCTCGATGCCAGCCAACAGACCCTCCTGCTGCGCCGCGCGGCCGCCGGGGCGGCGCTGTTCGATTTCCTCGGCGCGGTGCCGTTTGCGGACGCCATCCTTGAGCACTTCCTGACCAATCCCTATCAGGCGATCACGGTGGTGGACCACACGGGGCATATCCGCTTCATCAGTCCGGTCCATGAGGCGTTTTTCGGCCTGCGCACTGGCGAAGGCACCGGGCGCCCCGCCGAGCAGGTCATCCCGAATTCACGGCTGGGCCATGTGGTGGCCACCGGCAAGGCCGAGATCGGCCAGCTTCAGCGGATGAATGGCGTGACGCGGGTGGTGAACCGGGTGCCCATCGTCGCCGATGGCAAGACGGTCGGCGCGATCGGACAAGTCCTATTCAAAGAGCCGGAGGCCATCGGCCGGATGCACAAGGAGGTGGAGGAACTGCGCTCGCAACTGGCGCACTACCGGCGCGAACTGCACGGCCTGCGCCAGCGCGATGCCGGCGCAGGGGGTGTGGGACTGCTGATCGGCGAGAGCGCGCCGATGCAGCGGCTGCGCCGGGAGATCGAGACCGTGGCGCGGCTCGACGTGCCCGTGCTGGTGCTGGGCGAGTCCGGCACGGGCAAGGAACTCGTCGCGCGGGCCATCCACAGCGCCGGCCGGGGCGCCCTCAGCACGCAAGGCGATGACGAGGGGACGCAGGCCGCGCCGCTGGTCAGCCTGAACCTGGCCGCGTTCCCGGCCACGCTGATCGAGGCCGAACTGTTCGGCCATGCGGCGGGCGCTTTCACGGGCAGCCATCGACATGGCCAGCCCGGCAAGCTCGAACAGGCAGCCGGCGGCACGCTGTTCCTGGACGAAGTCGCCGATATTCCGATGGAGATGCAGGTCAAGCTGCTGCGCGTGCTGGAAGACCGCATGGTCGAGCGGCTGGGCAGCCGGCAGGCGCGGCGGGTGGATTTCCGGCTCGTGACCGCCACCAACCGCGACATCCAGGCGCTGATCGACGGTGGCCGCTTCCGGCTCGACCTCTACTACCGCCTCAGCGGCGTGGTGCTGCGCGTGCCAGCGCTGGGCCAGCGGCTGGAGGACATTCCCGCCCTGCTCCATCACTTTGTGCAGGCGTTCTGCCAGCGCAACGGCGTGCCGGTGCCGCAGGTCATGCCCGATGTGGCGCGGCACCTGGCTTCGCGGCGCTGGCCCGGCAATGTGCGCCAGCTACGGCAGAAGATCGAGGAAGCGCTGGTCTTCTGCGACGGCAGCCGGCTCCGGGTGCAGGACTTCGCCCGGGGCGAGGAAAGCCATATGGCGACGATGGTGGCGACCATGACACCGCCAGCCGCCCACCCGCTTGGGCAGGTCTTCGCCTCGGAGGATGCCCCGGCCCCGGCCGCAGCCCGCCTGCGCGACCTCGCGTATGACGCGGTGCTGCAGGCCATCGCCCGGCATGGCGGCAACAAGAAGCAGGCCGCGCTGGAGCTGGGCATTTCCCGCTCCCATCTATATAAGATGCTCGAGCGCGGCGGCGAAGCCTGAACCGGGAATTCCGGAACTAGCCCTTGCCCTGGTTCAGCGCCACGGCGGCGCGGATCAGGGCTTTCAGCGCCTTGGCATCGATCTTCTCGCCCTCGCGGAAGTCGATGGCGCGCCGCGTGTTCCCGTCCAGGCTCGAATTGAACAGGCCGGACGGGTCTTCCAGCGAGGCGCCCTTGGCGAAGGTCATCTTCACGGCGCTCTTGTAGGTCTCCCCTGTGCACAGGATGCCGTCGTGGGACCACACCGGCACGCGCCACTTCCATTCCTCCACCACCTCGGGGTCGGCTTCCTTCACCAGCGCGCGCAGGCGGGCCAGGGTTTCGCCGCGCCAGTCGCCCAGTTCGGCGATCCGGGCGTCGATCAGGGCTGCCGGGGACTCGTCCGCTGGCGCGGTGGCCTTGGTTGCGGTCTTGGCCGGGGCTTTGGTCTTCGTCTGGGTCATTCCCGCCTCTCCTCTCGTATTTATCCGCCTTTTGGTGCGTGTATGGTTGTCGAAGTGGCGCGCCTTGCCAAGCCCCCGGCGCCGGGCGCTGGCCGGAATCCGCCCGTTTTTTCATGGGGTCCGCCGTCGAGGCCGGGCACCTGCCGTTACAATTGCCCCTCGCCCCAGCATTTCACTGGCCGCTTGCGCAGCACCCCGCAGACGACGCATGGACCACGACTTCACCCTCATCACCACCATCGCCGCCGGCTTCGGCATCGCCCTCGTGCTTGGCTTCCTGGCTGAACGCGTCAAGATTCCCGCCCTGGTCGGCTACCTCGTCACCGGCATCATCATCGGCCCCGGCACGCCGGGTTTCGTCGCCGATGTTCATCTGGCCTCGCAATTGTCCGAAATCGGCGTGATGCTGCTGATGTTCGGCGTCGGCCTGCATTTCTCGCTGGGCGACCTGCTGGCGGTGAAACGCATTGCCATTCCCGGGGCGGTGGTGCAGATGGCGCTTGCCACCGCGCTGGGCATGCTGGTGGCGTGGATCTGGGACTGGAGCCTGGGCACCGGGCTGGTCTTCGGCCTGTCCCTGTCTTGCGCGAGCACGGTGGTGCTGCTCAAGGCGCTGGAAACCCGCAACGTGCTGGAAACCATGAACGGGCGGATTGCGGTGGGCTGGCTGGTGGTGGAAGACCTGGCCACGGTGCTGGTGCTGGTGCTGCTGCCGCCGCTGGCCGGGCTGCTCGGCGGCACGGGCGCCGCGCCGGACCAGAGCGCCCAGGCGCTTGGCTTCACCATCCTCAAGACGCTGCTCCAGGTGGTGGCGTTTATCGCGCTGATGCTGGTGGCCGGGCGGCGCATCCTGCCGTGGCTGCTGTGGCAGGTGGCCAAGACCGGCTCGCGCGAGCTGTTCACGCTGGCCGTGGTCGCCGTGGCGATTGGCATTGCCTATGGGGCGGCCGAACTGTTTAACGTGTCCTTCGCGCTGGGCGCCTTCTTCGCCGGCATGGTGATGCGCGAGTCGGAGTTCAGCCATCGCGCCGCCGAGGAGTCGCTGCCGCTGCGCGACGCGTTCTCGGTCCTGTTCTTCGTCTCGGTGGGCATGCTGTTCAAGCCGGCCATCCTGATCGAGCAGCCGCTGCACGTGCTGGCGGTGGTGGCCATCATCGTGTTCGGCAAGTCGCTGGCGGCCTTCGCGCTGGTGCTGGCCTTCCGCTATCCGCTCAACACGGCGCTGACGGTGTCCGCCAGCTTGGCGCAGATCGGCGAATTCTCGTTCATCCTGGCCGGGCTGGGGGTCACGCTGGGGCTGCTGCCCGAGGAAGGCATGAGCCTGGTGCTGGCCGGCGCGCTGATTTCCATCGCGATCAATCCGCTGCTGTTTGCCGGCGTGGAGCCGCTGCGAAACTGGATTCTCAAGCGCTCGGCGCTGGCGCGGCGGCTGGAGCAGCGTGGCGACCCGTACGCCGAGCTGCCGATGACCACCGAGCGCAAGTATCTGGAAGGCCAGGTGGTGCTGGTGGGCTACGGCCGCGTGGGCAAGCGGATTGCCCAGGCGATGCAGGAGCGTGGCATTCCCTTCGTGATTGCGGACGAGAACCGCGAGCGCGTGGAGTCCCTGCGCCGCGCGGGCTTCGCGGCGGTCTCGGGCAATGCGGCCGACCCGGCGGTGCTGATCCAGGCCCATATCGCCCACGCGGCGATGCTGGTGATTGCCGTGCCGGAGCCGCTCTACGTGCGCCAGATGGTGGAAACCGCCAAGACGCTCAATCCCGACGTGGAGATCGTGCTGCGCACGCATAGCGAGGACGAATCCGCGCTGCTGCGCAAGGAAGGGCTCGGCACGGTGTTCTATGGCGAGGAGGAGCTGGCCAAGGGCATGACCAGCCATGTACTGGGGCGCTTCGTGCCGCGCGGCGCGCATGAGGCCACGGCCTGAATCGCGTCAGGATCGATTCACGATTGGCTCAGGATTGATGCGATTGGCAGAAATCCGATTTCTTTAGCCGGCGCGCGGAAACACGGCGGACCTTGATCTGGATGCGGGTTCGCCCGCGATGAAGTGGCATAGCCTCCCATTCCCGGGAAACTCCCGCCACTACCTCGCGAACCGCTATGAAAGGCTTTCTCGTACTTCCGCTGCTCACCACCGCCCTGCTTGCCGGTTGCGCCGGCACCGATGTCAACAGCCTGGTGACCGCCGGCACCTCGCTGGCGCAGGCCGCCACCCTGACCGACGCGGATGTGAAATCGCTCTCGGACCAGGCCTGTGCCGAGGCCGACCAGACCAACAAGACCGCCGGCTCGCGCACCAACTACGCCAGGCGCCTCACCAAGATCATGGGCGGGCTGAAGAACAGCGACGTGCCCAATCTCAACGTACGGGTGTACCTGACCAAGGACGTCAATGCCTGGGCCATGGCCAACGGCTGCGTGCGCGTCTACAGCGGCCTGATGGACATGATGACGGACGACGAGGTCCGCGGCGTGCTGGGCCACGAACTCGGCCACGTGGCGCTGGGGCACAGCAAGAAGGCCATGCAGGTAGCCTACACGGCCACCGCCGCGCGCAGCATGGCCGGCGCCGCCAACGGCGCGGTGGCCGCGCTGTCTTCCTCCCAACTGGGCGAACTCGGCGAAAAGCTGGTCAACGCACAGTTCTCGCAGGCGCAGGAAACGGCTGCCGACGACTTCGCCTTCGACCTGTTGACCAAGAACAAGGCCAACACCAAGGCGCTGGTCACCGCGTTCGAGAAGCTGGCCAAGCTCGATGGCGGCAAGTCGAGCATGTTCGGCTCGCACCCCGGCTCGGAAGCGCGCGCCAAGCATATCGAGGACCGCATCAGCAAGGTCGCCTCGAAGTAAGACTGGTACGAAACGGGGGCCTAGGGCGTGGCGATGCCGCGCAACCGGGCCTCCAGCGGGGCGAGCCGCTCGCGCAGCAGTGCCTGCAACTGGCGCACCGCCGGCGAGAACTGCTTGCGATGCGGGCAGATCAGGCTGAGCGGCGCGCTCTCCCCCGGCTGGCCGGGCAACACCACCTCCAGCGTGCCCGCCTCCACATCCGCGCAGACATCGAGCCACGACTTATAGGCGATGCCCTGCCCCGCCACGGCCCAGCGGCGCGCGACATCGGCATCGTCGCAGATCATCGCCCCGTTCACCGCCACCTGCCGGCGCTTGCCCTCCACCGGAAACACCCATTTGTCATAGATGCGCCCGCCCAGCAGGTACAGCACGCAGCGGTGGCGCGACAGGTCGTCCAGGTTCGCCGGCCGCCCCTGTGCAGCCAGATAGCCGGGCGATGCGACCAGCACGCGGCGGTTCTCCGGCGCCAGCGGCAGGGCCACATAGCTCGCGTCCTCGGCCAGTCCGTAGCGGATGGCCACATCGACCGGTTCCCGGAACACGTCGCTGACACGGTCCGAGAGCAGCAGCCGCAGCGACAGGCGCGGATGGCTCGCGCAGAACGCCGTGATCCACGGCAGCAGCACGTTGCGGCCGACATCGGACGGCGCCGACACCTGCAAGATCCCGCTCAGATCCCCTTCCTCGCTCCGCGAGCGCTCATGCCCCTCGTGCAGCAGCGCGAGCACATCGGTGGCATACGGCAGGTATCGCTCGCCCTCGGCGGTCAGCCGCAGGCTGCGCGTGGAGCGCACGAACAGGCGCAGGTCCAGTTCCCGCTCCAGCCGCTGGATGGCGGCGCTGACCTGCCCGGGCGGCAGATCGGCCTCGCGCGCGGCGCTGGAAAAGCTGCCGAGCGCGGCACTGCGGACAAACAGGTTCAGGTCCTCGAGTCTGAGCATCGGATCATTGTGGTTTGGGGCGCGGGCGTGCGGAAAGCGCATTCTGCCGCATCTCCGCCGAGGGGGAGGGATCGGCGGTAAGCTGTCGCACCGAAAACGGAGACAGCCCATGAAACCCTACATCACCCTGATCACGCTGGGCGTGGACGATCTGGAGCGCTCGCTGCGCTTCTACCGCGACGGCCTGGGCCTGCCGACCGCCGGCATTATCGGACAGGAGTTCGAGCATGGCGCCGCCGTGTTCATCGACCTGCAGGGCGGGACCAAGCTGGCACTGTTCGCGCGCGAGAATCTCGCCCGCGAGGCCGGCCTGCCGGTGGCGCCGCCCAGCGCCACCGAATTCTCGATGGCCCACAACGTGCGCAGCGAAGCCGAGGTCGATGCGGTGATGGCGGAGGCGAAACAGGCCGGCGCCACCATCGTCAAGCCCGCCCAGAAAACCTTCTGGGGCGGCTATGCCGGCCATTTCCAGGACCCGGACGGCCACCTCTGGGAGGTGGCGTACAACGTCAACCTGTTGCCGCCGGACGGGATGTAGCCTAGCGGGCCGGCTGCGCGGGCTGATACGGTTCGAGCCGCGCGTCGTGCATCGCGTAGCCGGCGTCGCCCATCATGGTTTCGGCGCGCTCCACGCGCATCACGCCGCTGATCCAGACTGTATCCATCGTGCGCAGGCCCTCCAGCGGCTTGGCCGCGCGCACGTGCACGACCTGGTTCGACGGCGGGGGCGGCACGTGGATGCAGGCGCCGAAGTACGGCACGAGCAGGAATTCCCGGATCGCCTCGCCCTCCCCGTCCAGCGACACCACGAAGCCGGGCAGCCGCACCGCCTCGCCGTCGAGCGCGGTCTCGATGGGCGCGTCGCGCCAGAACTGCCGCGCTTTCTCCAGGGCGGCCTGCGCACGCGGGTCGCCATCCTCCATCTCCTGCAGCGGCAGCCCCTTGAAGGGCGCCATCGGGTCCCAGCCCTTGGGCAGCAGGGCCTGCCAGTCGATTTCGCGGTAGCTACCGGCGGCCGGCGCGGCGGGCGATGGGGTCAGCGTCTGGCCCACCGTGTAGCGCTGGTCGGACTTGGCCTGATCGGCGGACGGCCACGCCAGCCAGCGCACCAGTCCGGCGATGCAGACGATGCAGACAACGGCGGCGATGGCCAGGAGGGGCGCCGACAGGCGCAGCTTGGAAGGTAGCTTCATGGATATCAGGTATGTGGCGTCAGCCCATCGCTCAGGCTCAGGCGATAGGCGCGCCAGCCCGGCAACAACGAGGCGATGGCGCCGGCGGCAAGAATCGCCCCCAGCAGCGGCAGTTCACTCGGCCGGGGCCACGCCACCGGCAGCGCCACGCCAAGGCGGGCCTCCAGCCACGGCGCGCCGGCCAGCGACAGCCCGGTCAGCAGCAGGTAGCCGGCCAGCGTGCCGGCGAGCATCAGCACAAAGCCCTCGCTCGCGAGCAGGATCAACAGGTCGATGGGACGGGCGCCGACCGCCCGCAGGATGGCCAGTTCACGCCGCCGCTCGCCCAGCGCGGCCAGGATCGAAGAGACCAGCCCCGCCAGCCCGACCACCCCGATCAGCGCGGACATCCCCAGCAAGCTCTTCTCGCCCACGCCGACGATCTGCCACAGCGCATCAAGCGCCACGCCGGGCAGCACCGCCATCAGGGCCTCGTGCGGATCTTCGTCGATCTCGCGTTGCAGCGCGAACACGCGCGAGCGCAGTTTCAGGCCCACCAGCACGCCGGTGATGTGCGTGGGCGTCAGCTGGAACTTGCCGACCAGCGCCGGCGGAATCGACATGCCCGGCACCGGCGCGCCGGCCTGCCAGTCGAGGTGGATGGCTTCCATGCCATCGAGCCGGATATGGACCGTGCGATCGACCGGCGTGCCCGTCGGGGCCAGAATGCCGGTGACCACGAAGGGCTTGTCGGCATGGTCCGCATGATGGTCGTCGTCGCCATGCGCGGGCTCGCCGTGGCTCAGCACGATGCGGTCCCCCACCCGGTAGCCCAGCCGCCGCGCCACCTCCGCGCCCAGCACGGTCTCGAACACGGCCCCGAACGGCCGCCCGTCAGCCAGCGCCAGTGCGCGGCGGTCGCCGTAACGGAAGTGCCGGAAGTAGTCTTCCGAGGTGGCCAGCACCGGAAACCCGCGATGGGAATCGCCGAGCGAGACCGGGATGGTCCACGCCACGAGCGGATGGTCGGCAATGCGCTGGGCGCTGGCCCACGACATGCCGTGGGTCACGCCGCCCAGATGGAACACGGTAGAGAGCGTGAGCTGGACCGGGCTGGTGCGCGCCCCGACGATCAGGTCGGTGCCCGAGATCGCCTGCGCGAAGCCGGTGCGCACCTGATGGCGCAGCCGCTCCACGCCCAGCAGCAGTGCCGTCGACAGCGCAATCGCCACGATCATCAGCAGCAGGTTGTAGCGGCGGTTCCAGGCGCTGCGGGCCGCCATGCCGGTGAGCGTCATCATGCCGGCGCCGCGACAAAGCCGTGCGGCATGGCGAGATGGCGGTCGAAGCGCGGCATCAGGCGCGTGTCATGGCTGACGAACACCAGGCTCGCGCCCACCGCACGGCATTCGCGCTGGAGCAGGTCCATGAAGGCCGACTGGCGATCCGCGTCCAGCGCGGAGGTCGGCTCATCGGCCAGCACCAGCTCCGGCCGACCGAGCAGCGCCCGCGCGGCAGCCACGCGCTGCTGCTGGCCGACCGACAGCCGCGCCGCGGGCCGGTGCCACAGCGGCTCCGGCAGGTCCAGCCGCGCCAGCAGCATGCCCGCCGCCGCGGCCGGGCTGCCGCCCTGCGCCACGCTGCGCTGGCGCCGATGGGCCGAGAACTTGCACCCCAGCAGCACGTTGTCCAGCACGGAGAGGTAGGGCAGCAGGTTCAGCTGCTGGAAGATGATGCCGATGTGGTCGGCGCGAAAGCGGTCGCGCCGGGCGCCGGACAGCGCACTCAGATCCGTCCCATTCACCTCGATGCGGCCGTGCGCCGGGGTCAGCACGCCGGCCAGCAGGCCCAGCAGCGTGCTCTTGCCGCTGCCGCTGGCGCCGGAGACGAAGACGTGCTCGCCAGCGCTCACCTCGAAATGGTCCACCCGCAGGTCAGGGCCGTCCTGGCCCGGCCAGGCGAAGGCGATGTCGCGGAGCGCAGCCACGGGCTGCGCGGGGTCTGGGAGTGCCATGAGGTGCGTGGGACCAGCAAAGGAGTCGCCGATATTAACGCAACTCGGTTGCAATGGCGAGGCGCTTGAGCCGTCAACGATTAGCCGAATGCCCTTACAATGACGCGCCGCATCAATCCGCCCCATCCTCCGCTTCAAGCCCCCAATGTCTTTACATACCCTCCGCCAGGAATGGCTGTCGAATATCCGTGGCGACCTGCTCGCAGGCACCGTGGTCGCCCTGGCCCTGATTCCGGAAGCGCTCGCGTTTTCGCTGATCGCCGGCGTCGATCCGCAGGTCGGCCTGTACGCGGCCTTCGCCATTGCCGTGGTCACCGCCATCGTGGGCGGCCGGCCCGGCATGATTTCCGCCGCGACGGGCGCGGTGGCGCTGCTGATCACCTCGCTGGTCAAGGATCATGGCGTGCAATATGTGTTCGCCGCCGCGCTGCTGGCCGGCCTGTTCCAGATCGGCGCGGGCCTGCTCCGGCTGGGCGGGCTGATGCGCTTCGTGTCGCGCTCCGTGGTCACCGGCTTCGTCAACGCGCTGGCCATCCTGATCTTCCTGGCGCAGTTGCCGGAGCTGATCGGCGCGCCGCTGGCGGTCTACGCGCTGACGGCAGGCGGGCTGGCCATCATCTACCTGTTCCCGCGCCTGACCCGGGCAGTGCCGTCGCCGCTGGTCTGCATCGTGGTGATTTCGATCATCGCGGCCCTGCTCGGGCTCGATGTCCGCACGGTGGGCGACATGGGCGCCTTCCCGGACCACCTGCCCAGCTTCGCCCTGCCAGCCGTGCCGTTCACGCTGGAGACGCTGCGCATCATCTTTCCGTACTCGGTGGCGATTGCCGTGGTCGGGCTGCTGGAGTCGCTGATGACGGCCGCCATCGTCGATGATTTCACCGACACGGCCAGCGACAAGAACAAGGAATGCCGGGGCCAGGGCATCGCCAATATCGTCGCCGGCGTGCTGGGCGGCATGCCCGGTTGCGCCATGATCGGCCAGTCCATCATCAACGTGAAGTCAGGCGGCCGGGGCCGGCTGTCCAGCTTCGTGGCCGGCGCGCTGCTGCTGGTGCTGGTGGTCTTCCTGGGGCCGTGGGTCAAGCAGATTCCGATGGCGGCGCTGGTGGCGGTGATGATCATGGTGTCGATCAGCACCTTCAGCTGGCGCTCGGTGCGCAACCTCGCCACCCATCCTAAAAGCTCGTCGGTGGTGATGGTAGCCACGGTCATCGTGGTGGTGGCCACGCACAACCTCGCGCTGGGGGTGCTGGTGGGCGTGCTGCTGAGCGCGGTCTTCTTTGCCGCCAAGGTGCGGCGTGTGCTGCACGTGGACGCCACGCTGGATCCTACGCTGGACCCCGACGGCCAGACCCGCCGCTATACGGTGCGCGGACAGGTGTTCTTTGCCTCGTCCGAGCAACTGGTGGCGGCGTTCGACTTCCGCGAACCGGTCAGCCAGGTGCGGCTGGACCTGTCCCACGCGCATTTCTGGGATATCACGGCGATCGAGGCGCTCGACCGCATCGTCCACAAGTTCCGCCGCAACGGCGTGGCGGTGGAGGTCACCGGCCTGAACCGGGCCAGCGTGACGATGGTGGAGCGCTTCGGCACGCATGACAAGGCCGGCGCCGGGGCCACGCCGCCAGAAGCGGCGCACTAGCACCGGCCCTTACGTGGTGCCCCGCTCGATGATGCGGAAGCCCACGTCGATCACCGGCTCCGGCACCGCCTCGCCCCGGAAGCGCGCCAGCAACTGCCGCGCGGCCAGTTCGCCGATCTGCGCGCCATCCACGTGGACGGTGGTCAGCGGCGGGTTCATATGCGCGGCGAAATCGGCGTCGCCGAAGCCGCAGATCGCCAGATCCTGCGGCATGCGCAGGCCGCGCGCGTGTGCTTCGATCATCACACCCTGCGCGAGCTGGTCGGAACTGCAATAGATCGCCTCGATGTGCGGGTCCTGCGCCAGCAGGTCGCCCAGCGCCCTGCGGCCGTATTCGAGGCTGCTTGGCGCGGGCACCACCACGGTCGGCACGTCGTGGCCCACGGTGGACAGGAAGCCCTCGCGCCGCACGGCGGCCCGCTGGTCGTCGCCGGTGGCAATGGCCAGCCGGCGCCGCCCCTGCCCCAGGAAGTAGCCGGCGATGGCGCTGCCCACCTTGAGGTGCGAGAAGCCCACCGCCATGTCCACAGGACGATCGCTCAAATCCCACGTTTCCACCACCGGAATGCCGGCGCGGCGCAACTGGTCGCGCGCGGTCTGCGAATGGATCAGGCCGGTGACCACGATGCCGTCCGTGCGGCGGCTGATCATCGTGGCGAGCAGCGCCTCCTCCCGTTTGTCCCGGGCATGGTCATAGCCCGTCTGGCCGAGAATCAGCTGGTAGCCGGCGGCGTCCAGCGCATCGGTCAGCGCCTTCACGGTCGGCAGGAACTGCTGCACGGCGATGTCCGGCACCAGCGCGGCCACCATCAGGCTCTTGCGGGACTTCAGCCCGCCGGCCAGCAGGTTCGGGATGTAGCCGGTCACCGCCACGGCCTCGCGCACGCGGGCGATGGTTGCCTCGGACACCATGCCCGGATTGCTCAGCGCGCGCGAGGCGGTAATCAGCGAGACGCCGGCCTGGCGGGCGACATCATGGAGCGTGACGGACTTGGATGCAGGGGCTTGGGGCATGCGGGCTCGGGCGGGTTCTGGCGGGTTTGAGCGGATTGGATGGGTTGACCCAGTTGTATGACAACGTTAGCATTCTACCGACGATTGCCTGAACTGGCGCCAGTTTGCGCCTGGAACCAAGATAACGTGGCCGATGCGACGCATTTTAGCAAGGCTTTTCGCCTAAAAATGACAACGTTGTCATACCCCTGAAAAGGAACCTGCATGTCTCCCGATTCGATCGCCTGGATTCGCCTTTCCTCCTGCTATCTGCCGCTCGCCACCCCGATCAGCGACGCCAAGGTGCTGACCGGCCGGCAGAAGCCGATGACCGAGGTGGCCATCCTGTTCGCCGAGATCCGCACCGCCGACGGCCACGCCGGGCTCGGCTTCAGCTATGCCAAGCGGGCCGGCGGCCCCGGCCAGTACGCCCACGCCTGCGAGATCGCCCCGGCCCTGCTGGGCGAGGACGCCAGCGACATCGCCCGGCTCTGGGACAAGCTCTGCTGGGCCGGCGCCTCGGTAGGACGCAGCGGGCTGTCCACGCAGGCCATCGGCGCCATCGACGTAGCGCTCTGGGACCTGAAGGCGAAGCGCGCCGGGCTCTCGCTGGCCAAGCTGCTGGGCGCCCACCGGGACGCCGTGAGCTGCTACAACACCTCGGGCGGCTTCCTGCACACCCCGCTGGACCAGCTCAAGGTCAACGCGGCGGCATCCGTCGAGCGCGGCATCGGCGGCATCAAGCTCAAGGTGGGCCAGCCAGACCGCGCCGAGGACCTGCGCCGCGTAGCCGCCGTGCGCGCGCACCTGGGCGATGCCGTGCCGCTGATGGTCGATGCCAACCAGCAGTGGGACCGCCCCACCGCGCAGCGCATGTGCCGCACCTTCGAGTCGTTCAACCTGGTCTGGATCGAGGAACCGCTGGACGCCTACGACCATGAGGGCCACGCCGCGCTGGCCACGCAGTTCGACACCCCGATCGCCACGGGCGAGATGCTGACCAGCGCCGCCGAGCACTGGGACCTGATCCGCCACCGCGCCGCTGACTACCTGATGCCGGACGCGCCGCGCGTGGGCGGCATCACGCCCTTCCTCAAGGTGATGGCGCTGGCTGACCACGCCGGGCTGATGATTGCGCCGCACTTCGCCATGGAGCTGCATGTGCACCTGGCGGCGGCGTATCCGCGCGAGCCGTGGGTCGAGCATTTCGACTGGCTCGAACCGCTGTTCAACGAAAGGCTGGAGATCCGCGACGGCCGCATCGTCGTGCCCACGCGCCCCGGCCTGGGTGTTTCCATCAGCGAGCAGGCCCGCGCCTGGACACGCGCGCAGGCAGCGTTCGGCAACGAGCCCTGAGGCTCGCCCCGGGGGCGGTCTCTGACGTATCAGGGTCCGCCTCCACACATCACGCCGTGCCATATTGGCCCAAAGCGCGCTTGACACCACCGGATGCGCTGCCTTAAATGATCCGGTCCCCACGAAATCCATGCCGGACTTTGCGATGGCTGTCGCCGACGATCCGCAGCGCAAGAAAGAAGAACTCCGGAGCTTCCTGTTCCTGACCGCCGTGATGGTGCCGGTGCTGTCCGTCATCATCGTGGCCGGGTACGGGTTCATCGTCTGGATGACCCAGCTCGTCAGCGGCCCGCCCACGCATTGATTGGCATGGATCGACGTCGCCCGTTGGGGTGACGCCTGCAGTTCCTGTAGCACTGAACGACGCGGCCTGCCGCCGCAAGGACAGTCATGCCAGGTACCACGCATTCCCCCCCCGAGCCGCCACGCCCCACGGCGCAGCCGGGAGAAGCCGGCTCACCGAGCAGCGAACCCGGCACCGACGGCGCCGACGGCGTTTTCGATGCGCAGCAGTGGCACATCGCCGGCGTGCTCGTGCACACCCAGCCGGCGAGCCTCGATGCCGTGCGCGGCGCCATCGCCGGTTTGGCCGGTGCCGAGATCCACGCCGCCAGCGACGCCGGCAAGCTCGTCGTCACGCTGGAAGCCCCCACCTCACGCGCCATCGCGGCGCATCTGACGTTCCTCCATCAGCTGGACGGCGTGCTGGCGGCCACCCTGGTCTACCAGCACAACGAGGATGCGTGCGACATGGACACGGAGATTGTCGATGAAAGTCACTCGCCGGGACTTTATTAAGCAGACCGCCGTGGCCGCCACCGCCTCGGTGGGCGGCATTCCGCTGGCAGCGGATGCGGCCAACTTCGTCACGGACAGCGACCTGACCCGCCTGAAATGGGACAAGGCGCCCTGCCGCTTCTGCGGCACCGGCTGCGGCGTGACCGTGGCGGTCAAGGAAAACAAGGTGGTGGCCACCCAGGGCGACCCGCTGTGCGAGGTCAACAAGGGCCTGAACTGCGTGAAGGGCTACTTCCTCTCCAAGATCATGTACGGGCAGGACCGGCTGACCAAGCCGCTGCTGCGCATGAAGAACGGCCAGTACGACAAGAATGGCGAGTTCCAGCCGGTGAGCTGGGACAAGGCGTTCGACGTGATGGCGGCCCAGTTCAAGCGCGTGCTGAAGGAGAAAGGCCCCACGGCGGTCGGCATGTTCGGCTCGGGCCAGTGGACGATCTGGGAGGGCTACGCGGCCTCCAAGCTGATGAAGGCCGGCTTCCGCACCAACAATATCGACCCGAACGCCCGGCACTGCATGGCCTCCGCCGTGGCCGGCTTCATGCGCACCTTCGGCATGGACGAGCCGATGGGCTGCTACGACGACATCGAAGTGGCCGACGCCTTCGTGCTCTGGGGCTCGAACATGGCCGAGATGCACCCGATCCTGTGGACCCGGGTAACGGACCGCCGCCTCTCCGCGCCCAAGACCCGCGTGGCGGTGCTGTCCACCTTCACCCACCGCTCCTATGAACTGGCCGACCTGCCGATCATCTTCACGCCGCAGACCGACCTGGCGATCCTGAACTACATCGCCCACTACATCATCACCAACAACAAGGTGAACAAGGACTTCGTCAACAAGCACACGGTGTTCAAGCAGGGCGTGACCGACATCGGCTACGGGCTGCGCCCGGACCACCCGCTGCAGAAGAAGGCCAAGAACGCGGCGGACCCCAACGCCGCCACGCCGATCTCGTTCGACGATTTCGCCAAGTTCGTGGCGAAGTACGACGTAGCCACCGTCAGCAAGCTCTCCGGCGTGCCGCGCGACAAGCTCGAACAGCTGGCCGCCCTCTACGCCGACCCCAACATCAAGGTGGTGTCGTTCTGGACCATGGGCTTCAACCAGCACACGCGCGGCAGCTGGGCCAACAACATGGTCTACAACATCCACCTGCTGACCGGCAAGATCGCCACGCCGGGCAACAGCCCGTTCTCGCTGACCGGCCAGCCCTCGGCCTGCGGCACCGCGCGCGAGGTGGGCACGTTCTCGCACCGGTTGCCGGCGGACATGCTGGTGGCCAACCCCAAGCACCGCGAGACCGCCGAACGGATCTGGAAGATCCCGGCTGGCACCATCCCCGAGAAGCCCGGCTACCACGCCGTGCTGCAGAACCGCATGCTCAAGGACGCCAAGCTCAACGCGTACTGGGTGCAGGTGAACAACAACATGCAGGCGGCGGCCAACCTGATGGAGGAAGGGCTGCCGGGCTACCGGAACCCGGAGAACTTCATCGTGGTCTCGGACGCCTACCCCACCGTGACCGCGCTCGCGGCGGACCTGATCCTGCCCGCCGCCATGTGGGTGGAGAAGGAAGGCGCCTACGGCAACGCCGAGCGGCGCACCCAGTTCTGGCATCAACTGGTCGATGCCCCCGGCGAGGCCCGCTCGGACCTGTGGCAGCTGGTGGAGTTCTCCAAGCGCTTCAAGATCGAGGAAGTCTGGCCGGCGGACCTGATCGCCAAGATGCCGGAGGTCAAGGGCAAGACGCTGTTCGATGTGCTCTACCGCAACGGCCAGGTGGACAAGTTCCCGCTCAAGGAAGTCAACCCGGCCTATCACAACGATGAGGCCAAGGCGTTCGGGTTCTACATCCAGAAAGGACTTTTTGAAGAATATGCGAGCTTCGGCCGGGGCCACGGCCACGACCTGGCCCCGTTCGATGCCTACCACGAGGCGCGCGGCCTGCGCTGGCCCGTGGTCAACGGCAAAGAGACCTTGTGGCGCTACCGCGAGGGCAGCGACCCTTATGTAAAGGCCGGCACCGGCTTCCAGTTCTACGGCAACCCGGATGGCCGCGCGGTCATCTTCGCCCTGCCCTACGAGCCCGCCGCCGAGTCGCCGGACAAGGAATACCCGTTCTGGCTGGCCACGGGCCGGGTGCTGGAGCACTGGCATTCCGGCTCGATGACCCGCCGCGTGCCGGAGCTGTACCGCGCCTTCCCGAACGCCGTGGTGTTCATGCACCCCGAGGATGCCAGGGCGATGGGGCTGCGGCGCGGCGTGGAGGTAGAGGTGGTGTCCCGGCGCGGGCGCATGCGCTCCCGGATCGAGACGCGCGGGCGCGACCAGCCGCCGCGCGGGCTGGTCTTCGTGCCGTGGTTCGACGCCAGCCAGCTGATCAACAAGGTGACGCTGGACGCCACCTGCCCAATCTCGCTCCAGACCGACTTCAAGAAGTGCGCGGTCAAGATCGTGAAGGTATAGGGGGCCACGCCATGCGATCAACAGTCTGGATGGGTTGGATCCTCGCCAGCCATTTCGTCCTGGCCGGCGCCCAGGCCCAGTCCGAGGGGCGCGGGCTCACCGATGCCATGCGCGGCCCCACGCCCATCGGCAGCGAGTCCAAGCCGCCCCTGCTCTATCCCACCGAGAACAAGGACGTGCGCCGCAACCGCAACTACACCATGCAGCCGCCGACCATCCCGCACAAGATCGACGGCTACCAGCTCGACAAGGACTACAACCGCTGCATGTTCTGCCACGCGCGCACCCGCACCGAGGAGACCCAGGCCATTCCAGTGAGTATCACGCACTATATGGACCGGAACAACAACGTCCTGGCCGATGTCTCGCCCCGGCGCTACTTCTGCACCCAGTGCCACGTGCCGCAGGCCGACGCCAAGCCGCTGGTCGGCAACACGTTCACGGACGTGGAGACCATGCTGAAGAAACCGGCGGCGCCCAAGGGCACTGCAGCCAAGAAATAAGACCTGGCGGACTAGCGCGATGCTCGACCTGCTCAAACGATACTGGCGCACCATCAACCGCCCCAGCGCGTATTTCAGCCTCGGCTTCCTCACGCTGGGCGGCTTCATTGCCGGCGTGGTGTTCTGGGGCGCGTTCAACACGGCGCTGGAGTTCACCAATACCGAGAAGTTCTGCACCGGCTGCCACGAGATGCGCGACAACGTGTACCAGGAGCTGCAGGGCACCATCCACTTCACCAACCGCAGCGGCGTGCGCGCCAAGTGCTCGGACTGCCACGTGCCGCACAACTGGACCGACAAGATGGCCCGCAAGATGCAGGCGTCGAAGGAGGTCTGGGCCAAGATCTTCGGCACCATCGACACCCGCGAGAAGTTCCAGGCCCACCGGCTGGAACTGGCCCAGCACGAGTGGGCACGCTTCAAGGCCAATGACTCGCTCGAATGCCGCAACTGCCATGACTACCAGTCGATGGACTTCACCCGGCAGAGCCCGCGCGCCCAGACCATGCACTCCACCTACCTCGCCAACAAGGAGCGGACCTGCATCGACTGCCACAAGGGCATTGCGCACCGGCTGCCCGATGTCTCCAAGGCCGAGGGCAGCGAATGACCCACGCCGCGCCCTGCCGTTCCCGTTCCCGCGCCCGACCCCGTTCCGGCTGAGGCCCGCCCCATGCTCGCGGCCCACCAGCTCGCCTTTGCCCGCGCCGGCCGCGCCGTATTCCGTGGCATCGACCTCGACCTGGCGCCCGGGCAGGCCATCGCCCTGACCGGGCCCAACGGCAGCGGCAAGTCCACGCTGCTGCGGGTGCTGGCCGGGCTGCTGGTGCCGCTGGCCGGCGCCGTGACCTGGCAAGGCCGGCCCGTGCGCGGCTGCGATCCGGACTATGGGCGTTCGGTGGCCTACCTCGGCCACCACAACGGGCTCGATGCCGACATGAGCGCCATCGAGCAACTGGTCTACGCGGCGCGGCTTGCCGGGCACCGGGTCACGCCGGAGGCGGCGCGGACGGCGCTGGCCGATGCGGGGCTCGCGCGGATGGCCGATGCGCGGCTGCGCACGCTCTCCCAGGGCCAGCGGCGGCGCATCGCGCTGGCACGGCTGGCCCTCACGCCCCGCCCGCTGTGGCTGCTGGATGAGCCGCTGGCGGCGCTGGACGCCCCCGCCGCCGACCACTTCCGCACCCGCCTCGATGCCCATCTGGACGCCGGCGGCATGGCCGTGATCGCCCTGCATGGCCCCTTGGCGCTGCCACTGGCAACGGCGCGCGGCAGCCTGCGCGGGCTCGCGCTGGAGGGCACCGCCTGATGCATGCCTTCGGCGCCACGCTCGTCCATGACCTGAAACTGGCCTGGCGCCGGCGCGACGGCCTCGTCGCCACGCTGGTCTTCTTCGTCATCGCCGCCAGCCTGTTCCCGCTCGCCATCGGCCCCGATCCGCAGCAGTTGCGCGCGCTGGCCCCCGGCATCCTGTGGGTGACGGCGCTGCTGGCGTCGATGCTGTCGCTCTCGCGCCTGTTCGCCGCCGACCATGCCGAAGGCAGCCTGGAGCAGATGCTGCTGTCCCCGGCGCCGCTGGCGCTGCTGGTGCTGGCCAAGATCTGCGCGCACTGGCTGACCAGCGGCCTGCCGCTGCTGCTGCTGACGCCGGTGCTGGCCCAGCAGTATTCGCTGCCGGCCGGGGCGACGTGGATGCTGGCGGCGTCGCTGCTGATCGGCACGCCGGTGTTGAGCCTGATCGGCGCGGTGGGCGCGGCGCTGACGCTGGGCGTGCGCGGCGGCGCGGTGCTGCTGTGCATCCTCGTCCTGCCGCTCTGCGTGCCGGTGCTGGTCTTTGGCGCCGGGGCCGGCGCGGCGGCGGATGCAGGGCTCGACGTCATGCCGCAGTTGTCGCTGCTGGGCGCCTGCCTGGCGCTGGCGCTGTGCCTGTGTCCGCCGGCCGCCGCTGCCGGCCTGCGCATTGCCATGGAGTGAGACGATGGGATCCTCGGCCGACCTGCCCCGCTCCGCCAGACTGGCCCAGCCCTCCCGGTCGCGCTGGCTGGCCTACGCCTCCCCGGCCCGCTTCGACCCGCTGGCCCGGCGGCTGGCGCCGTGGTTCGCCATGGCCGCAGCGCTGTGTCTGATCGCCGGGCTGTATGTCGGCTTCGGCGTGGCGCCCACGGACGCCCAGCAGGGCGAGGTCTACCGCATCATCTTCATCCACGTGCCGGCGGCGTGGATGTCGATGTTCATCTACCTGGTGATGGCCGGCTACTGCGCGCTGGCGCTGGTGCTGCGCACGCGGCTCTCGTCGATGATGGCCTCCGCGCTGGCGCCCACCGGCGCGCTGTTCACCTTTATCGCGCTCTGGACTGGCGCGCTGTGGGGCCAGCCGACCTGGGGCACGTGGTGGGTCTGGGACGCCCGGCTGACCTCCGAACTGATCCTGCTGTTCCTCTACCTCGGCTTCCTCGCGCTGGAGAACGCCATCGACGACCCGCGCCGCGCCGAACGTGCCTGCGCGGTGCTGGCGCTGGTCGGCGTGGTGAACATTCCCATCATCTATTTCTCGGTGCAGTGGTGGAACACGCTGCACCAGGGCGCGTCGGTGAGCCTGACTGCCGCGCCGTCCATGGCGCACACCATGCTGGCCGGCATGCTGCTGATGACGCTGGCCTGCTGGATGTACACGATTGCCGTGGCGCTGGTGCGCGTGCGCTGCATCCTGCGCGAGCGCGCCGAGCCACGGCTGGCGTAGCGAGAACCGGAGCCGATCATGCTGAACCTGCTGCTGTCTTCGCCCCATCTGGGCTATGTGGCCGGCGCCTTCGGGGTGGCGTTTGCCGCGCTGGGGCTGGAAATGATGCTGCTGGCCCGGCGCGCGCGGGCCGCGCGGCGGCTGGCGGCTGGCGACGATCACCGCGCATGACAACGACAACGCGGCGCCGTCGCCTCGGCTGGCTGCTGGCCGCGCTGGCCTGCGCCGGCGTGGCCACGGCGCTCGTGCTCAACGCCTTCCGGGGCAACCTCGTCTTCTTTTTCAGCCCGACGCAGGTGGCCGCGCAGGAAGCCCCGGCCGGGCGCGCGTTCCGGCTGGGGGGGCTGGTCGAGACCGGCTCGCTGCGCCGCGAGGGCGACGGCATGACCATCCGCTTTATCGTCACGGACACCGTGCGGCAGGTGCCGGTGGTCTATCGCGGCCTGCTGCCGGACCTGTTCCGCGAAGGCAAGGGCGTGGTGGCGCGTGGCCAGCTACGCGACGGCGTGTTCCAGGCCACCGAAGTGCTGGCCAAGCACGACGAGAACTACATGCCGCCCGAGGCCGCCGAGGCCCTGAAGCAGGCCGCCCAGACCAGGGCACGCACCCCGGAGGCCACGCCACGATGATCGTCGAACTCGGCCACTTCGCCATGATCCTCGCGCTGTTCGTTGCCGTGATGCAGGCGGTGCTGCCGATTGCCGGCGCCGCGCGGGGTCCGGGCGGCGACGCCACGCTGATGGCCGTGGCCCGCCCCGCCGCCGTGGCCCAGGCGCTGCTGGTGCTGGCGGCCTATGGCGCGCTGACCCTGGCCTTCCTCGACAACGACTTCAGCGTGCGCTACGTGGCGGCCAACTCGAATACCGCGCTGCCGGCGATCTATCGCGCGGCGGCGGTCTGGGGCGGGCACGAGGGCTCGATGCTGCTGTGGACGCTGATGCTGGCGCTCTGGACGCTGGCCGTGGCGCGCTTCAGCCGCGGCCTGCCGCCGGCGCTGCGGGCCCGCGTGATCGGTGTGCTGGGCGCCATCAGCGTGGGCTTCCTGCTGTTCCTGCTGTTCGCCTCCAACCCGTTCATCCGCCTGCTGCCGCCGGCCATGGAGGGGCGCGACCTGAACCCGCTGCTGCAGGACCCCGGCATGGTGTTCCATCCGCCCCAGCTCTATATGGGCTATGTGGGCTTTGCCGTGGTCTTCGCCTTCGCCGTGGCTGCGCTGCTGGGCGGGCGGCTGGACGCCGCCTGGGCGCGCTGGGCGCGGCCGTGGACCACGCTGGCGTGGAGCTTCCTGACCCTCGGCATCCTGCTCGGCAGCGCCTGGGCCTACTACGAACTGGGCTGGGGCGGCTGGTGGTTCTGGGACCCCGTGGAGAATGCCTCGCTGATGCCCTGGCTCGCCGGCACGGCGCTGATGCACTCGCTGGCCGTCACCGAGAAACGCGGCGCCTTCCGCGCGTGGACCGCGCTGCTGGCCATCTTCACGTTCTCGCTGAGCCTGCTCGGCACCTTCCTGGTCCGCTCGGGGGTGCTGACGTCCGTGCATGCCTTCGCCGTGGACCCGACGCGCGGCGTGTTCATCCTCGCCCTGCTCGGCGCCATCACGGGCGGCGCGCTGGCGCTCTATGCCTGGCGCGCGCCGCGCGTGTCGGTGCGCGCGGCGTTTGCGGCGGTGTCGCGGGAATCCTTCCTGCTGGCCAACAACGTGCTGCTGGCCGTGGCGGCGGCCACGGTGCTGCTCGGCACGCTTTATCCGCTGCTGCTGGACGTGCTCGGCCTCGGCAAGATCTCGGTGGGGCCGGCTTACTTCGAACAGGTCTTCGTGCCGCTGATGGCGCCGGCCGTGCTGCTGATGGGCGTGGCCCCGCTGGTGCGCTGGCGCCACGCCGCCCTGCCCGACCTGGCCGCGCGGCTGCGCTGGGCCGCCATCGGCAGCCTGCTGGTGGCCCTGGCGCTGCTGGCGATGCTGCGCAACGGCTCCGCGCTGACCGGGCTCGGGCTGTGGCTGGCCACCTGGTGCGTGGCCAGCGGGCTGACCAGCCTCGCCAGCCGGCTGCGTCATCGCGGCTGGGCGGCCCTGCGGCAGTTGCCGGCCGGGTATTACGGGATGCTGCTCGCGCATGTCGGCGTGGGCGTGTTTATCGCCGGGGTAACGCTGGTGAAAAGCCAGGAAAGCCTGCGCGAACTGCCGATGCGGGCCGGCGAGGTGGTCAGCGTGGGCGGCTATGCGTTCCGCTTCGAGGGCGTGGCGCCGGTGCGCGGCCCCAACTACGCGGCGTTCCGCGCCACGCTGGTGGCCAGCCGCGACGGGCGGACGGTGGCCACGCTGGCGCCGGAACGGCGCGTCTACCGCAGCCAGGACATGCCGACCACCGAGGCCGCCATCGACAATGGCTTTACCCGCGACCTCTACGTGGCGATCGGCGAACAGGTGGCCGACGGCCAGTGGGCGGTGCGGCTCCACGTGAAGCCGTTTGTCGGATGGATCTGGGGCGGCTGCGTGCTGATGGCGCTCGGCGGCGTGCTGGCGGCTTGCGACCGGCGTTACCGGCGGCGGACGGTGGAGGTGGTGACGGAGGCCGCGCTCCCGGCCCCGCGCCCCGCCGTGCCGCTGGCCACCACCCGGGAGCCGCTGCGATGACGCGCTTCCTCCTTCCTCTCGCCGTCTTCCTGGCCCTGGCCGCCGCGCTGGCTGCCGGGCTGCGGCATGATCCGCGCGAACTGCCATCGGCGATGGTCGGCAAGCCCGCCCCGGCGTTGCGGTTGCCGCTGCTGAAAGCTTCCAGTGAAGTACGCGCCACATCCGATCTCAAGGGCAAGGTGTGGATGCTGAACGTGTGGGCGTCCTGGTGCACGGCGTGCCGCGTCGAACATCCGGTGCTGACCGACTTCGCAGGCAAGTCCGAGGTGCCGCTGGTCGGCATGAACTACAAGGACCAGCCCGACGCCGCGCGCGACTGGCTGCGGCGCATGGGCGATCCGTACGTGGCGTCCCTGGTGGACGCGGATGGCAAGGCCGGCATCGACCTGGGCGTGTATGGCGTGCCGGAAACCTATGTCATCGACCGTGCCGGGGTGGTGCGCTACCGGCAGGTGGGGCCGGTGACGCCGCAGGTGCTGGAGCAGAAGATCCTGCCGCTGCTGCGCACGCTGGAACGGGAGCCCGGCCATGCGTAGATTGGCGCTCGCCTGCCTGCTCTGGATGGCGTGCGCCGCCCACGGCGCCGAAGACGCCGCCAAACTGGACGCCCGCGTGCATGCGCTGGCGGAACAGCTACGCTGCGTGGTCTGCCAGAACCAGACGCTGGCCGATTCCAACGCCGACCTCGCGGTGGACCTGCGCAGCCAGATCCGCGAACAACTGCGCGGTGGCGCGAGTGAGACCGCCGTGAAGGACTTCCTCGTGCAGCGCTATGGCGACTTCGTGCTCTACGACCCGCCGGTGCGGCCCTTGACGTGGCTGCTGTGGTTCGGGCCGGCCCTGCTGGTACTCGGCACCGCCGTGGTCGTGGTGCGGGCGAGGCGGCGGCATCGGGCCGTGTTTCGTCCTCGCACCGATCCGCCGGAATTGGCTGATCTAGTTGCGCCACCGGGGCGGTCCCGCTGGGTAGTCGCCGCCTCGCTGGCCCTGCTGCCGGGCGGGGCGATGCTGCTCTACCTCCACCTCGGCAACCCCGGCATGGTCCGCGCAGCCTGGGCCAGCACGCCGGCCACGCTGCCGGCTGGCGATGGGCACACCGTAGACATGCAGCAAATCGACGCCATGGTGTCCCGGCTGGCCCTGCGCCTGCGGCAGGAGCCGGGCGATGCCAACGGCTGGTACATGCTGGCGAGGTCTTATACGGCGCTGGAGCGGTTTGACGACGCGGCGGCGGCCTACGCGAAGGCCGTGGCGCTGGTGCCGGATGCGGCGGCGCTGCGGGCCGACTATGCCGATGCGCTGGCCAGCGCGGCTGGGGGGCAACTGGAGGGCGCGCCAATGGAGCAGGTGCGCGCGGCACTGGCGCTGGATGGGGATGAGCCGAAGGCGCTGGCGCTGGCGGGGACAGATGCGGCTGAGCGGGGGGCGTTGGCGGAGGCGATTGGGTATTGGGAGCGGCTTTATCGGTTGCTGCCGGCGGAATCTGAGACGGCTCGGAGGGTCAGGGGGAATTTGGAGGCGGCTCGGGGGGCGTTGAAGTAAGCAGTGTTGGCTATTGTGCGTTGCGAACAAAAGCCAACCCCGCAAAGACCCAAAACCTAACGTTTACCCCTAGTTTTCATATAACCATAAAAGTGTAACGTCTCACCCCATGCAGACAACCCGCCCCATCACCCTCACCGAACGCGTCATCCAGCAGCTCCGCGCCGAGATTGCCGATGGCGTGTATCCGGTTGGCGCCCGCCTGCCCACCGGCAAGCAGCTGGCCGAGCGCTACGGCGTCAGCACCGCCGTGATCCGGGAGGTGACCGAGCACCTGCGCTCGCAAGGGATGATCGAGAGCCGTCAGGGGCTGGGCAGCACCGTGCGCGCGCGCGTCAGCGATGCCGGGTTCCGGCTCTCCGGCCAGGCCGGCGCCGATGCCGCCGATCTGGCGGCGATCTACGAACTGCGTCTGGACCTGGAAAGCGCCGCCGCCGCAATGGCCGCGCGGCGCCGGACCGACGACGATCTCCAGCGCATGGCCGACCTGCTCAGTACCCTTGCCGCCCAGTTGCACGACATCGACCGGGGTGCCGAATCCGACACCCAGTTCCACGTGGCCGTGGCCGCCGCCACCCACAACAAGTACTACCAGGACCTGCTCCAGTACCTGAACCTGCAGCTGCACCACGCCGTGCGCACCGCGCGCGGCAATTCCCAGCGGCAGCCGGGGCTGCCCGAGCAGGTGCATGGCGAGCACGTGGCGATCTTCGAGGCGATCCGCGCGGCGGACCCCGAGGCCGCCCGGCTGGCCGCTGCCGCCCATCTTCGCAATGCCGCCGCGCGGCTTGGCCTGCCGCTGCGGGCCGCCGCCTGAACCCCCTCTATATATAGATAGGTATCCCATGTCCGACGCAGCCTTCCTGCAACGCCTGACCGACACCCTTGGCCCCGACGTGGTGGCCACCGCGCCCGATGACGTGGCGCCGTGGACCAGCGACTGGCGCGGCCTCTACAAGGGCCAGGCGCAGGCCGTGATCCGGCCGCGCACGACCGAGCAGGTCTCCCGGGCGCTGGCGCTGTGCCAGCAGGCCGGCGTGCCGGTGGTGCCGCGCGGCGGCAATACCGGCCTGTGCGGCGGTGCCGCGCCGGACAGCCGGCCCGTCAACGTGATCCTGAGCCTGGACCGCATGGACAAGATCCGCTCGATCGACACCATCGCCAACACCATGGTCGTGGAGGCCGGCTGCATTCTCGGCAACCTGCGCCGTGCCGCCGAGGAGGCCGACCGGCTGTTCCCGCTCTCGCTGGCGGCCGAGGACTCGTGCCAGATCGGCGGCAACCTCGCCACCAACGCCGGCGGCGTGAACGTGGTGCGCTACGGCATGACGCGCGAGCTGGTGCTGGGCGTGGAGGCGGTGCTGCCCGATGGCGAGGTCTTCCACGGCCTGCGCACGCTGCGCAAGGACAACACCGGCTACGACCTCAAGCAACTGCTGATTGGCTCGGAAGGCACGCTGGGCGTGATCACGGCTGCCGCGCTGCGCCTGCTGCCGCGCGCCGATTCCCGCGCCGTGGTGCTGGCCGCGGTGGCGTCGTCCGAGCAGGCGCTGAAGCTGTTCTCGCTGCTGTTCGCCCGTTGCGGCGCCCGGCTCCAGGCCTTCGAATTCTTTACGGGCGACTGTCTGGAACTGGTGCTGACCCATGCCGAAGGCGTGCAGGCGCCCTTCCCGGAACGCCATCCCGCCTATGTGCTGGTGGAAATCGCCGATACGGCGCCCGAGGATGTGCTCAATGCCCTGCTGGAATCGGTGATTGGCGATGCGCTGGAACAGGGTCTCTGCCTGGACGCGGCCGTCTCGGCCTCGCTGGCCCAGTTGCAGAGCCTGTGGCGGCTGCGCGAGGAAATCTCCGAGGCCCAGCGCGCCGACGGGCTGCACCTGAAGCACGATGTCTCGCTGCCGATCGAGCGGATTCCGGCCTTCATGGCGTCGATGGAGGCCCGGCTGCTGGCGAAGCACCCGGGCATCCGCCCGTTCATCTTCGGCCATTTTGGCGACGGCAACCTGCACTACAACCTGTCGCGCCCGCTCGGCGCGGACGCGAAATGGGCGCTCAACGAGGGCAAGGCGGTCAGCGAGGACGTGCTGGACGAAGTGGCCCGCTACGACGGCAGCATCAGCGCCGAGCACGGCATCGGCCAGCTCAAGCGGGACTCGTTCCTGGCGCTGAAAGACCCGCTCGAACTGCGCCTGATGCGCGCCATCAAGCAGGTGTTCGACCCCAGCGGCATCATGAATCCGGGCAAGCTGCTCTGAGTTCCCGGCGGCTTCCGGCGCCGGGATCACACGGCGCTATACTGTCAGCCCCTTTTCCGCACCCTACCGGTTGAAAAATTGGCTGATCAAGACCTGAGCAGGCTGAAAATCGATCGCAGTGCCATGGCGCCCGCGCCGCGTGGGCGCCGCCGCTGGCTCCGCTACGCGGCCATTGCCGTGGTCGTGCTGGCCGTGATCGGCATTGGCGCCCGGCTGGCCGGCCCGCAGGCGGTGGAGGTGGTCACCGTCTCCAGCGCCTACCCCTCCCAGAACTACACCCTGCTGAACGCCACCGGCTACGTGGTGCCGCAGCGCAAGGCGGCGCTGGCCTCAAAGGCGCAGGGCCGGCTCGAATGGCTGGGCGTGCTGGAGGGCTCGCGCGTCAAGAAGGACGAGATCATCGCCCGGATCGAGAGCCGGGACGTGGAGGCGTCGCTGGCCCAGGCCAGGGCGCAGGTGCAGGTGGCGCAGGCCAACCTGCAACTCCAGCAGGCCGAACTGCGCGATGCCGAGGTGAACCTGCGCCGCTCCGAGACGCTGCTGGCGCCCAAGGCCATCTCGGTGCAGCAGTACGACGCCGACCTGGCCCGCTACAACAAGGCCCGCGCGTCGATCAACAACTCGCAGGCGTCCATCACCTCCGCCCAGGCCAACGCCCGCTCGGCGGAGGTATCCGTCGAGCAGACCGTGATCCGCGCGCCGTTCGACGGCGTGGTGCTGATCAAGCACGCCAACGTCGGGGACAACATCACGCCGTTCTCGGCCGCGTCGGACACCAAGGGCGCGGTCGTCACCATCGCCGACATGGAAACCCTCGAAGTCGAGGCCGATGTCTCCGAGTCCAACATCGCCAGGATCATCGTCGACCAGCCCGTGGAACTGCTGCTGGACGCCCTGCCCGACCTGCGCATGGCCGGCCGGGTGTCGCGCATCGTGCCCACCGTGGACCGCTCGAAGGCCACCGTGCTGGTCAAGGTGCGATTTGTCGACCGTGACCCGCGCGTGCTGCCGGACATGAGCGCCAAGATCGCCTTCCTCTCCAAACCGGTGCCGCCCGAGGACCGCAAGGCGCTGGTGGCGGTGCAGCCGGCCGCCATTGCCGAGCGCGACGGCAAGCCGGTGGTGTTCCAGGTGGTGGATGGCAAGGCCAGGCAGGTGCCGGTGACCAAGGGCGCCCGCGTGGGCGAGCTGGTGGCCGTGCAGGGCGTGAAGCCCGGCGACACGCTGGTGCTGGCGCCGGCCGACAAGCTGTCCGATGGCAGCAAGGTCACCGTGGCGAAGAAGTGACGTGACGACTGACGTGACCCACAATCCTACCCACCGCCCTGAACCGCTCGTCTCCATCCGCCACCTCGCCAAGTCGTACCGGCGCGGCGCGCAGACGGTGCCGGTGCTGTCCGATATCACGCTCGATATCGCCGAAGGCGACTTCATCGCGCTGATGGGGCCGTCCGGTTCGGGCAAGAGCACGCTGCTGAACCTGATCGCGGGCATCGACCGCCCGGACAGCGGCGAGCTGCGCGTGGCCGGGGTGGATATCGCCGGGTTGCCGGAATCCTCGCTGGCCGACTGGCGCGCCGCGCACGTCGGCTTTATCTTCCAGTTCTACAACCTGATGCCGGTGCTCACCGCGTACGAGAACGTGGAGCTGCCGCTGATGCTGACGCACCTGTCGCGCCAGGAGCGGCGCGAGCGCGTGGAGATGGTGCTGCGCATGGTCAACCTGGCGGACCGGATGGACCATTACCCGTCCGAGCTGTCCGGCGGCCAGCAGCAGCGCGTGGCGATTGCCCGCGCGCTGATCACCGACCCCACGCTGATCGTGGCCGACGAGCCCACTGGCGACCTGGACCGCACCTCCGCCACCGAGATCCTGGCCATGCTGCAACGGCTCAATGCCGAGGCCGGCAAGACCATCATCATGGTCACCCACGACGCCCACGCGGCCGAAGCGGCGCGCTCGCTCGTCTACCTGGAAAAGGGCGAACTGCTGCCCGGCCCGCGCTAGGCTCAGATCCAGGACATCAGGACACCAGGACCCCAGGACCCCATCGCCATGTACCTGCCCCGGCTGATCGCCCGCAACGCCCTGCGCCACAAGCTGCGCACGGCGCTGACCGTGCTTGGGCTGGTGATCGCCGTGCTGGCCTACGGGCTGCTCCAGACCGTGGTGGATGCCTGGTACGCGGGCGCGGCGGCGGCGTCCAACGCGCGGCTGGTCACGCGCAACTCGATCTCGCTGGTGTTTCCGCTGCCGCTGAGCTACGAGAACCGCATCCGGGGCGTGGAGGGCGTGACGCAGGTGGCGCGCTCGAGCTGGTTCGCCGGCACCTATCGCGACCCGAAGAACTTCTTCGCCCAATTCGCCGTCTCGGACAACTACATCGATCTGTATCCCGAACTGATCCTGCCGCCCGAACAGCGCGCGGACTACCGGCGCGACCGCCGGGGCGCGCTGGTGGGCCGGCAATTGGCCGACCAGTACGGCTTCAAGATCGGCGATGTCATCCCGCTCAAGGGCACGATCTACCCCGGCACGTGGGACTTCGTCGTGCGCGGCATCATGGAAGGCCGCGACGAATCTACCATCACGCGGCAGATGCTGTTCCACTACGAGTACCTGAACGAAAGCATCCGCAAGAAGGCCGTCGGCAAGCCGGATCAGGTGGGCGTGTTCATCCTCGGCATCGACAACCCGGACAATGCCGCCGCCGTGTCCCGCCGCGTGGACGATGTCTTCCGCAACTCGCTGGCCGAGACCATGACCGAGACGGAGCAGGCGTTCCAGCTCGGCTTCGTGGCGATGTCCAACCAGATCATCGCGGCCATCCGCGTGGTGTCCTACGTGGTGATCGTGATCGTGATGGCCGTGATGGCGAATGCCATGGCGATGAGCGCCCGCGAGCGGACCACCGAATATGCGACGCTAAAAGCACTTGGATTCGGACCGGGCTTCCTGTCGATGCTGGTGTTCGGGGAGTCGATGTTGATCTGCATCGTGGGCGGTGCCATCGGCATGTTGCTGACACCGCCGGCAGCCAGTTTCTTCAAGCAGGCGGTGGGCGGCGTGTTCCCGGTGTTCACCGTGTCTCAAGAAACCGCCGTGATGCAGGCCGCGTGCGCGCTGGTGGTGGGCGCGGCGGCGGCCATCGTGCCGGCGGTGCAGGCGGCGCGCGTGCGCATTGTCGAGGGCCTGCGGGCCATCGGCTGACCGGGCCGGCTCCCTCCCCCCTCCTCCTATGGTCATCCCGCTCCACTACATCGCGCGCAACGTCTGGGCCCGGCGGCTCACCACCACGCTCACGGCCGGCGGGCTGGCGCTGGTGGTGTTTGTCTTCGCCGCCATGCTGATGCTGGACGCGGGCCTCAAGCAGACGCTGGTGACCACGGGCGAGCCGGACAACGTGGTGTTGATCCGCAAGGGCGCCGAAACCGAGATCCAGAGCGCGATTTCGCGCGACCAGGCGGCCGCCATGGAGATGCATCCGGCCGTGGCGATGAACAAGGAGGGCCGGCCCATGGCCTCGCGCGAGGCCGTGGTGCTGATTTCGCTGACCAAGAGCGGCGCGGCCTCGCCGGCCAACGTGGTGATCCGTGGCGTGTCCCCGCAGGGCGTGACGCTGCGCCCGCAGGTGCACATCACGGCCGGGCGCGTGTTCCGGCCGGGTTCGTCCGAGATCATCGTCGGCAGCAGCATCGCCAAGGGCTTCGGCAACGTGCGCATTGGCGACCACCTGCGCTTTGCCCAGCGCGACTGGACCGTGGTGGGCCATTTCGACGCCGGCGGCAGCGGCTTCGACTCCGAGATCTGGGGCGATGTAGACCAGCTCATGCAGTCGTTCCGGCGCACCAGCTATTCGTCGATGGTGGTGCGGCTGGGCCAGGCGGACGGCTTCGACAAGTTCCGGGCCGACATCGACGTGGACCCCCGCCTCGCCAACGAGGCCAAGCGCGAGCAGCAGTTCTACAGCGACCAGTCGCGCGCGCTCTCCACCTTCATCAACATCCTTGGGCTGACGCTGACCACGATCTTCTCCGTGGCGGCGATGATTGGCGCCATGATCACGATGTACGCCTCGGTGGCCAATCGCGTGGGCGAGATCGGCACGCTGCGCGCGCTGGGCTTCCAGCGCACCAATGTGCTCGCGGCGTTTCTTATCGAGGCGGTGCTGCTGGGCTTTGTCGGCGGCGTGGCCGGGCTGGCCTGCGCGGCGCTGATGCAGTTTGCGTCATTTTCGACGACGAACTTCCAGACCTTTGCCGACCTGTCGTTCCGTTTCCTGCTCACGCCCGGCATCGTCGTCAAGACGCTGCTGTTCTCGATGGCGATGGGCTTCATCGGCGGATTCCTGCCGGCGCTGCGTGCGTCGCGCCTGAATATCGTGGATGCGCTGCGCGCGCGTTGATCGGAAACCCGTTCGGGTGATCGGATAGATCCGGATCGAAGCCGGATCGGGGGGGCCCCCCCGGCGTCTCCCGGTTTCTAAAGTTTCTACCATTCAGCGCAGACCGCTTCATTTCTACCCTCCATGCACACTCATGGAGAGCAGAAATGAACACCACCTATCGCGCAGTCTTTAACGAATCCCTTGGCACCTGGGTTGCCGTTTCCGAAATCGCCAAGTCCCACGGCAAGCGCAGCAGCGTGCGCAAGGCACTGACTGCCTTGGCCGTGGCGGCAAGCCTGATGGGCATGCAAGGCATGGCCAATGCCGGCGAGATTGACGCGGAAGCGGCCGTGCTCGCCCAGCCCACGACTTCCCAAGACATCCAGTCGGCCGATGCAGCCGCCTGCGAGCCCGAACTCGACGCCGCCGGCCTGCCGATTGCCGATGCTTGCAAGGAAACTGCGACGTCTGGCGATCAGAAGCTCGTCATCGGCGCTGGCGTTGTCGCCGGCCTCGGCGGCCTCGCGGCCCTGCTCAATGGCGGTGGCGGCAGCCACGCCAGCGCACCGGCCCCGGGGATCGCTCCGGTCGTCGCCCCCGACGCCGAGCCCGCACCCAGCCCTGCCCCGCTTCCCGGCGTTCGCATCGTCAATGCCACAGACACCCAGGTCTCCGCCGGCCAGATCGGCACGGATGTCGAGAGCGACAATGCCACGGTCATCAACGGCGGCCACGCATCGGTCGGCGGCGAAGGCGCCGTCGGGACATCGGTCACCGGCAATGGCGCAAAGGTGCTCAACGAAGCGGGTGCGACGGTCACCGATGGCGGCACCGGCACGCGCATCAGCGGCAGCGATGCCGTGGTAATCAACGACGGCGAAACCTCGGTAACCGGGCAAGGCTCGACGGGCACCGCCATCACCGGCAACGGTGCCACTGTCACGGAAAGCGGCACCACCACTGTCACGGACCATGCCACCGGCATCGCCGTGCAAGGGGACGACGCCCAGATCAATCTGCTGGGACAAATGACGGTCGGCAACGACGCCACCGGCGTGAGCCTGACCGGCAACGGCGGCAACGTGGTGATCGGCAGCGCCGCACAAGGCCCGGATGCCGAGAACGTCAAGGTCGTCGGCGGCAATGCCACCGGCGTCACGGTGCGCGGCCACGGCAACACGGTTTCGCTGCGCGGCGGCATCACCGTCGACAAGGACCAGAACGCCGCCGATGCGGCCGAGCGGTTCACGGAAACCGCCACCGGCCTGGCCGTCACGGGGAGCGGCAACACCGTGAACCTGGACGGACAGCTGCGCGTCGTGGCCGATGGCGAAGAAATCGCGAACTCGGTATATCGGAGCGGAAGTGGTGCGGCTGAAACGCTGTACGGCGTGGTGGTCACCGGAGATCTCACCGGCGCGGAGAACACCAACAAGGTGCATCTGAACGGCGGCGTGAGCTTCATCGGCGAGAAGAATGCCTTGACGGGTGCCTCTGGCAGCCCTTTGTCCGCAGGCAAGGGCGTGTACGGGTCACTCGTGTCCGTGGACGGAAACAGCGAACTCCATATTTCGGGGAAGTCCAGCGTGAGCGGTACCGGAACGAACTATCCCAATATCGTGTCCGCCACCAACGGCGCCCGAGTCGTCTGGGAAAACGGGACGCTGGACGTCGATACCACGCGCTTCAGCACGAAGGAAATGTATGACAACGACGACAAATCGATTGACGTCCTGGCGCTGCTGGATGTGCGCAGTGGCGCAACACTTGATATCGCCGACTCGGCGGTCCTGAATGCGGGCATCCAGTCGCACCTGATCGATGTGTCGGACGCCGGCAGCAGCGTGACCAACCATGGCACGCTGGACCTGACGAAGGTGAATGAAGATTCCCCGGTGTCCGGAACAAGCACCCACATTTCCACGGTCGCAATCGCTGCCGAAAAGGGCGCCCGCGCCACGAACGCTGGGACCATCCTGCTGAATTCCGACAACGGCGCCGCCGTCCTCGAGAACGACGGGAATCTACAAAAAGAGGATTACTTCGTCGGTTCAAGAGGCATCATCGCCATGGTCGGCGAGGACACCAACACGGCCATCATCAACAATGGCCGCATCGCCGGCCACGGTTACAACGTCTATGGGATGGGGGCGATTCAGGGAACCGCCACCAATCACGGCGTAATTGATCTTGCGCCGATCGTCAAGGATGGCCCGGTCGCTGCGAACCGGCATGGTGTCGGCATGTATGCCGGTAACGACACACACTTTGCCAATACAAACGGCATCGCTACCAACGCCGCCGATGGGGTTATCACCATGCACAACGCCGGTGTTGGCATGAGTGCCCAGAGAGCCGGCACCGTGATCAACCAGGGCACCATCAATCTGGTGACTGACGAGGGCGCCCCGGTCACGGAAGGGAAGTTGGTCGGCATGGCCGCCTACAACGGCGGCACGGCCGTCAACGACACCACCGGCGTCATCAACATCCAGACCAATGCGGGCAAGGCTTTCGACGCCGATAGCGCCAGCCGCATCGTCAACCGCGGCCAGATCGTGGTGGGCGAAGGCGTATCGCCGACGGTCGACAACAGCGACACCGCCGTCACGGCCACGCCACTTGCCGGCGTCATTGCCGGAACAGGCCAGTCGGTTACGCTGGATGACCCCCTGGGTTATGTCGCCGCCAACCATCTCACCAACTATGGCGCAGTGACCAACGCCGCCACGCTGGACATGCGCAGCAGTTGGCTGCTCAACCAGCAAGGCGCCAGCTTCTCGTCGCCTTCCACCCCGCTGACACTTGCGAAGTTCGAGAACAAGGGCACGCTGACGGCCGGCACGGTGACGAGCGGCGTGGGATACAACCGGGCCGGCGCCACGATGAATGTGGGGCTGCTGTCGCTGGTATCGGGCAACAACTTCTTTAACGAAGGCAACTTCCACGGCAGCGCAACGGCGGGATCCTATACCAACAAGATCGCCAACACCGGCGACTGGACCGTGAGCGAGGGCGATGCCATCTACGGCCGGCTCAACCTCATCAATCAGGAGGGCGGCACGCTGCGCAATACGGCGCCGGGCACAGGCGCGCTGGTCAACATCAGCTCCCTGCCCGGCGGCCAGCCGTTCAACAACGGCGGCACGATGACCGCCACCGACGGCTACAGCGCCCTCAAGACCGGCCATGGCGACGCGACCGACAATCCGAACAACTGGCTGGTCAACCGTTCGACGGGCGTGATCAACGGCATGATGAACGGCACCGAGAAGGCACTGATCAGCATGGGCCGCGCCACCAGTTTCGGCAACGAAGGCACGATCAATGTGCAGGGCAACGGGGCGGTGGGCATCCTGGGCGCCAATACGGGTTACACCACCCACATCATCAATGCCGGCACCCTCAACGTCGGCACCGAAGCCGGCAAGGCGGACGGCACGAACGGCACCGGTCTGGTCGGCATCAAGGGCACCAACACCGCGAACCAGATCTACAACAACACCACGGGCGTCATCAACGTCTACGCCAACAATTCGTACGCCTTCGGCGGCAATGGCAAGGTCGTCAACAACGGCACCGTGAATCTGGAATGCGACACCGGCTGCGCGATCTTTGCCCCGGGCAGCGCCGCGGCCATCACGGGCAGCGACAAGGCCATCGCGGCCCAGACCACAGCGCCCTCGCAGGGCACCGTGCCCACGCCGGCAGTCGAAGCGCCCCGCATGGTGCTGCGCGGCTACCAGGTCGGCACCAATGCCAACGGTACGGCCGGCACCCTGCGTGGCAGCCATCTGGACGTCTCCGAGGTCAAGGTCGACACCGCCTTCGCCGCCGGCACCGCCGCCAAGGCGGTCACCTTCGACAACGTGTTCCAGGGCACTGATATCACCGGCGCCCAGAACATCCAGTCCGACAGCGCCGTCTGGACCGCCAACGCCGCCCAGGACGCCAAGGGCATCGACGTGACGATGACCAAGAACGCCTACCAGGACGTGGTGACCGACGCCAAGCTCAAGGACGCCGCCGCCGCCCTCGAAGGTGCCTACAGCAATAACGCCGTGTTCCAGAGCCTGAACCTGGCCACCGCCGCCGAAGTCACCAAGGGCGTGAGCCAGCTCACCGGCCAGGGCTTCGGCCAGGCCATGAACCAGGCCAAGGTGCTCAGCAACCGCTTCAACGTGCTGGCCGACAACGTCAAGGAAACCCCGAGCGGCCTGGGCTTCAACATGGTCACCCGTGGCACCCCCGGCGCCCGCCTGGCCGGCTCCGAGTACGACATGGCCGTGCTGTCCTCGCGCTTCAGCGTGGGCGACCAGGGCAAGGTGGCCGTGCGCTACGGCGTGGCCAACCTGGCCAGCATCGACGCCGGCTCCAACGCCGCCACCAGCAACGGCCTCTCGGGCGTGAGCCAGTTCGCCGGTGTGCAGTACGTCAACCCGATCGCCGCCGGGCTGGAACTCTCCGGTGACCTGCAGTTCGAGCAACATCGTCTCGAATCGAGCCGCTCGCTCAACTACGGCAGCGTCAACGAGACTGCCTCCTCGAAGAACGGCCAGGACAAGTACCGCGCCAACTTCGTGGTGGGCAAGCCGGTGGAAGTGGCCAAGGGCTTCACCGTCACGCCGATGATGGGCCTGGACATGCGCCAGACCCGCGACCACGCGGTGAACGAGCAAGGCGCCGGGGCCTACAACCTCAACGTCTCGGGTGCCACCACCACGGCGATGGACGCCATCGGCGGTGTGAAGCTGGGCTATCAGCACGCCAACGGCCTGAACGCCAGCGTGCGCCTGCAGGGCGGGCCGAACCTGTTCTACGGCGCCGGCCAGCGCCAGGCCAGCCTGGCTGGTGCCCCGGATGCGCGCTTCGCGCTGCCGGATGCCACCCAGCGCAGCCGCTTCAACTACAACAGCACCGTCAGCGTGGGCTACGCCAAGGACCTGCTCAACCTGTCCGCCAACGGCTACACGGCCGACCAGGACGGCGTGAAGGACTATGGCGTGATGTTCAAGGTGGTCAAGCAGTTCTAAGACGGATCCGAATCCGCCTCTCCATGCAGTGACTTCGGCCGGGCGCCTTGCCCGGCTTTTTTTCGTTTACCTGATTACCCGATCACCTCTTCGCAGACCGCCAGCCACGCGCGCGCCGCGTGAGACAGGTAGCGGCCCGGCGGCCAGACGTGGGCCATCGCCCAGTCCATGGTCGGCTCGGTCAGGCGGGCCATGGCGAGGGTGTCGGCGGCGTCCAGCCGCGCCAGCAGCGGTTCGGGCAGAAAGGTGGTGCCGAGGCCGGCGGCGGCCATCGACACCAGGAAGTCCCAATGGCCGCTCTGCGCGACCACGCGCGGCGTCATGCGCGCCGTGGCAAACGCCTGGCGCAGCTTGCAGGTCAGCGAGAACTCGTCGGTCAGCAGCACCAGCGGCGTCTCGCGCAGCGCCTCGAGCCGTACCGTCTTGCCGCCCGCCCAGGGCACGCCGCGCGGGCCCACCACCCAGATCGGATAGCGCGCGAACTCGCGCGTGGCAAGGTCCAGCCCGCTGTCGCCGGGCAGCAGCGTGGCACCTACCTCAAGTTCACCATTCGCCACTTGTTGCTCGACCACCTGCCCGCCATGCTCGGACAAGGTCAGTTCCAGATTGGGATAGCGCTGACGGAACGCGCTGACGGCAGGCGAGAAGAACAGGTTGACCATCGGCGGCAGGCCCACGGTCAGCTGCCCGCGCCCGAGTGACGACAGATCCGCCACCTCCAGCGTCAGCCGATGCACCACGCCCAGCGCCTCCTGCCCCCGGTCGTAGACCACCCGGCCCACATCGGTCAGGCGCACGGACTTGCCTTCGCGGATCAACAGCGGCTGGCCCACTTCGTCCTCCAGCTGGCGCACCATCTTGCTGATGGTGGACTGGGTGACGTACAGCGACGCCGCCGCCTGCGTGAAACTCTTGAGCCGCGCGGTTTCCACGAAGTAGCGCAGCGCGCGGATGTCGATGGGCATGGCATTCCCCGGGATCGATGATGATGAAAATTCCGACTGGATCGGCGAATTTTAAATCATGGATGGAATGATCGCCAGTTCGCTACACTGCCCCGCAACGCTCCCACACACTTCCGCCCCCGGAAGATTCCCATCATGGCTGGCTGGCCGCATGCCCGACAGTGGCTGTTCTCGCTGAAGGCATTCGCGGCCGCGATGCTGGCGCTCTATATCGCCCTGTCCTTCGGCCTACCTCGCCCCTACTGGGCCATGGCCACGGTTTACTTCGTCTCGCATCCGCTCACGGGCGCCACGCGCTCCAAGGCTGCCTATCGCGTGGCCGGCACGGTGCTGGGCGCCACCGCCGCCGTGGTCACGGTGCCGGCGCTGGTCAATATGCCGATTGTGCTGACGGGCGCCATCGCGCTGTGGATCACGGGGCTGGTCTACCTCTCGCTGCTGGAGCGCGGCCCGCGCAGCTATGTGTTCCTGCTGGCCGCCTATACGCTGCCCATCGTGGCGCTGCCGGCCGTGAGCCATCCGGGAGAGATTTTCGATGTGGCGGTGGCGCGTATCGAGGAAATCGTGATCGGTATCGTCTGCGCGGGGCTGGTCGGGGCGATCGTGCTGCCGGCCAAGGTGGCGCCGGCGCTGCGCGAACGCGCCGGGGAGTGGATTCGCGATGCCCGGGCCTGGGCGGCCGATATCCTCGCCGCCGACGCGCACGCCAGCGCCAGCCGCCACCGCCTGGCGGCGGACATGCTCGCGCTGGACCAGATGATCGCGCACCTGTCGTTCGATACCGAGAGCCGGCACACCCTGCACCATGCGCGGGCGCTGCGCGAGACCATGTCGCGGCTGATGCCCACGCTCTCCGCGCTGGACAGCGTGCTGCGCGCCCAGCCGCGCGCGGCTGACACCAACCCCGCCCCCGCCCTGCAAGACGCTGCCGATTTCCTGCGCGGCCGGATGGACGAACTGCTAGCCACCTGCGACGCCCTCCAGCACGGCATTGGCGACCGTCCCACGCAAGCCGCCCCGCCGGCCCCGGCCCGCATCGCCCCGCCGGAAAGCCCCACAGCAGGCCGCTATCACGACCACGGCATGCTGCTGTTCGGCGCGGCCTCCACGGGGCTGGCCGTGTTCTGCGCGGGGCTGATCTGGATATTTTCCGGATGGGAGGATGGGGGCGGACCGGTGGCGGTGGCGGCCATCGCATGCTGCTTCTTCGCCACCCTCGACGAACCGCGCCGCGTGGCGCCGGTGTTCGCGCGCTGGAGCCTGGCCTGCCTGACCGTGGCGTCTTACTACCTGTTTCTGGTCGTACCGCACGCGCAGACCTTCGAGGCGCTGGTCGGCATGCTCGCCCTGCCCTACCTCGGCATCGGCCTGCTGATCTCGCGGCCCGGCTTCCAGTTGATTGCGATGCTGCTGTCGGTGAACACGGCCTCGTTCGCCAACATCCAGAGCATCTACGATGCCAACCTGCTCGGCGCCTTCAATACGAGTCTGGCCAACGCGGCGGCGATGCTGTTTGCACCGCTCTGGGCCACGCTGGCGCGGCCGTTCGGGGCCCATGTGGCCGCGCACCGGCTGATCCGCGCCAGCTGGCAGGATCTGGCGCAGGCCGCCACGTGGCGCGGCGACCCCGCGCCGCTGGGCGCGCGCATGCTGGACCGCTTCGGGCAACTGATGCCGCGCCTCGGCGCCAGCGCGGACCGGCTGGCCTCGGACGGCTTCACGGAGCTACAGGTGGGCTACTGCACGCTGACGCTGCAACGCGCGCTACCGACGCTGCCGGCGCCGGCGCGCAAACCCGTCCGGCGCGTGCTGAGCGGGGTGGCCCGGCACTACCGGGGGCGGCTCAGGACCGGCGCGGCGGTACCGCCGCCGGCCCGGCTTGCCGGCCAGATCGACGCTGCGCTCGCCTGCATCGGCGCACTCACACTAATAGAAACAGAGATGCGGGCGGTGCGCAGCGCGTTGGTGGTGCTGCGGGTTACGCTGCCGGCTCCACAAACTTCGCCAGTGCCTCCAGCAGGTGCTTCGAGCCCGCTTCCCGCGAGCCCGCATCGTCATAGCCATCGAGAAAAGCGCCCTGTTCCGTCATGACGAGCCGCGTGCCGTCGCCGGCCGGCTTCATCTCGAAGGTCGCCAGCGAGACGGAGATCTTGCGCTCGCCCATGTGCATCTCATAGGCGTAGACCAGACGCTCGCCGGGCACCACATCGAAATACATGGCATCGAAGGTCGAGACCAGCCCGTTGGCCCAGCTGCCCTTCAGGTGCTCGCGGCCGCCGGGGCGGGCATCCATGGTCCGCGCCAGTTCCTGATAGCCCTCGCCGCCCCCGAACCATTGCGCCTTGGCCTTGGGGTCGGTGAGCGCCCGGAAGACCTGCGCCGGCGTGGCCTTGAACGTCCGCTCGATGCGGAACATGCCGTGCACCACCGAGCGCGCGGCGGGCGGTGCATCGGCCATGCGGGCTACCTCCACCTCCAGCCGGTCCAGCGTCTGGGCCCAGCCCTGCTCGGCGCCGCGCGTGAAGTTGCCGGCGGAGGGGTCCAGCAGCGTGTAGTGCTGTTCGACATCGAGCTGCGTGCCGCCGCAGACGTTGTCGAACGACACCGTGGTCAGGGCGTTGAACAGCGCGGCGCCGTCGCCGCCCACCACGGTCATGTCGATCACCAGCCGCGCGTTCGGCAGGATTTCGACAAAATGGCCGCGCACCCAGTGCGATTGCCCGTCCGGCGCGCGCATGCAGTAGTCGAACCTGCCGCCCACGCGGGGCTCGACCTCGGCCTCGGGAATCGTGAACCCTTGCGGGCAGAACCAGTGCTTGACGTGCTCGGCAGACGTCCACGCCTGGAACACGAGTTCCTTCGGGGCGTTGAACGCGCGCGAGACCGTCAGCGGGCGCGGCTGCGCCAGTTGCGCCAGTTGCGCCAGTGGGCTTGCCGTATCTTCAGTTGCCGTCGTCATTGGGGGTTGCCTCCTTCTTCATGGTTTCCAGGTAGTCGCCCAGGCGGTCGAAGTGGCCTTCCCACTCGGCCCGCCGGGCGCTGATCCACTGCTCGGCCTGACTCAGCGCGTTCGGCGCCATCCGGCACGTGCGTACCCGCCCAACCTTCTGCGACTGCACCAGCCCGGCCTGTTCCAGCACGGCCAGGTGTTGCATGACGGCCGGCAACGACATCGCCAGCGGCCGGGCAAGATCGGTCACGGACGCGGGGCCGCGTGACAGTTGCACCAGCAGGGTCCGGCGCGTGGTGTCGGCCAGCGCCTGGAACGTCATGTCGAGAGGATCTGATTGGTTAAGCATGTGCTTTAGTATAGCGACGGCAAATAGTTAAGCAAGGACTTTAGCAATATCGAAGAAGCGCCGCATGCGGCGCCCCCGCCACCCTGCGGCGCCAGCGCCCGCCGGGCCCGCGCCCAGTGCGCCGTCCCGCAAAAAGGCGTATTCTGGTGCGCTTGTCATTCCCGCGCCACCGGCGTAGTGTTGCGCATCGCCCGGCCCCTCCGCGCCGGGATGCGTTCCAGATTGTTGACGGATGAACCAGAAATCCCCGAATTTCCCGGATGAGCCGCCCATGCCGCCCACCTGGGATGCCCGCCTTGCCCGCCGCCTTGTGCGGCCCCTCCGGAATACCCGAGTCACCCCGAACCACCTGACCACGCTGCGCCTGCTCATCGGGCTTGCCGGCGTTGCCTGTCTGGCGCAGGGGGGTTACGCGTGGACCAACTACGGCGCCCTGCTGGTCGTCATCTCCAACTTCATCGATCACACCGATGGCGAACTGGCGCGGATCAGCGGCAAAGGCAGCAAGATCGGGCATTTTTACGATCTGGCCAGCGATGCCCTGATTACCGTGTTGTTGTTCGTCAGCATGGGCATGGCGATTGGCGCGACCGCGCCCGCGACCACCGAGGCGATCGGCCCGGTGGGCCGCGGCACCGTGGCCGGGCTGGCGGTGGCACTGATCTTCTTCCTGCGCATGCGTATAGAATCGCGGGTTGGCAAAAGTGGCACCAAGCAGGCTTCCGCCGCCGGGTTCGAGACCGAGGACGTGCTGTACCTGTTGCCGCTGGTCACGCTGACCAGCAGCATCGGACCGTTCCTGGCGCTGGCCTCGGTGGGCGCGCCGCTGTTTGCCCTGCTTGTCATCATCGACTACTGGCGCGTCATGCGGCGCCCCCAGACGGTCGG
This sequence comes from Cupriavidus sp. SIMBA_020, assembly GCF_046535395.1. Classification (NCBI taxonomy): domain Bacteria; kingdom Pseudomonadati; phylum Pseudomonadota; class Betaproteobacteria; order Burkholderiales; family Burkholderiaceae; genus Cupriavidus; species Cupriavidus sp. SIMBA_020. Next base: position 80,603 of record NZ_JAWRWU010000001.1, read on the forward strand.
CACCCCAACGAAACATTGAGGCGGCCAATGACGGAACAGGCTACCCGCGACATCGCGCTAGATTCCCCGCTCGATCCCGGGCTCCATCCCACCATCGACGCTCCCGCGCCGCTTCCGCGCCATGCTGGCCACCCCGATGCCGCCGTGGCACGCGCGACGGCCGGGCTGGACACGCCCGCGCTGCGCGCCGACTTCGACCGCCAGGGCGCGTTCCTCTACCTCGACAAATTCCTGCCGCCCGAGCAGTGCGCCGAACTGGTGGCGCTGGCCCGCGCGCTCCAGCCGGGGCTGAACCGCAACTACCTGCCCGGCCACAAGCAGGGCGGCAGCGTCAGCCGGCACACCATCGACGAGCAGGCGCCGTTCATTGCCGAGCTCTATCGATCGCCCGCGCTGATTCATTGGCTCGAACAGGTCACCGGCGACAAGCTCCAGGTCTGCCCGCCCACCGACCCGCACGCCTACGCGCTCTATTACTACACGCGCCCGGGCGACCATATCGGCTGGCACTACGACACCTCCTATTACGATGGCCGGCGCTACACGCTGCTGATCGGCGTGCTGGACGAGTCCTCCTGCCGGCTCGAATACGAACTCCACACCCGTAACCCCGAAGTGCCCGACGAACCGGGCGCGGTGCAGATTCCGCCGGGCGGCATCGTGCTGTTCGATGGCGACAAGCTGCGCCACCGCATTACCCCCGCCGGCCCGAACGAGATCCGCGTGTCGCTGACCTTCGAATACGTGACCGATCCGGGCATGCGGCCGTGGCTGCGCTTTATCTCCAATATGAAAGACGCGGTGGCCTATTTCGGCTTCCGGCAGGTCTTCAGGCGCCTGCTATCGGGCGGGAAGTCCAGTAAGTGACTCGCGCTGCATTTATTCTGCTGACGATTGGCGCGGCGCTGTTTGTCGCGCTACTCGCCTGGCAAGGCTTTGGCGCGGTCACGACCACGCTGATGTCCGCCGGCTGGGGTCTGGCCGTGGTTGCCGCGTTCCACGTGGTGCCGCTGGCGCTAGACGCCGCCGCCATCGCCGTGCTGGTAGACCGCTCCGCGCACCATGGCTCGTTCTGCACCGCGCTGCGTGCGCGCTGGGCCGGCGAGTCGGTCAACAGCCTGCTGCCGGCCGGCCAGATCGGCGGCCCGGTGCTAATGGTGCGCTACCTCGCCCATCACGGCGCCCGCATGCGCGACGCCGCCGCGGCCATCACCGTCAGCACGACCACGCAGGCGCTCTCGCAGATGCTGTTCGCGCTGCTCGGCATCCTGCTGTTCGGCGCGCAGGGCAACCTCTCCGACCAGCGCGGGCCGATCATCGCCGTGACGGTGGTCCTCGCCCTGTGCGTGCTGGCCTTCTGCATCCTCCAGCGGCGCGGCATGTTTGGCCGCGTGCTGCGCGTGGCCGCGCGCGTGTTCGGCAAGCGCAACTGGGACGGCCTGGCGCTGCGTGCCGATGCCGTGGACGAAGCCATCCGCGCCCTGTACCGCGACCGCCGCAAGGTGGCCGCCAGCTTCCTGCTGAACCTGGCCGGCTGGATTGTCGGCACGGGCGAGGTCTGGCTGATTCTTTACTTCCTGGGTCATCCCGTGAGCTGGCACGAGGCGCTGTTGCTGGAGAGCGTGGGGCAGGCAATTCGCGGCGCGGCGTTCGCCATTCCGGGCTCGCTCGGCGCGCAGGAAGGCGGCTATCTGCTGCTGGCGCCGCTGGTGGGCCTGCCGCCCGATGCCGCGCTGGCGATGTCGCTGGCCAAGCGCGTGCGCGAACTGGTGCTCGGCATCCCCGGGCTGCTCTACCTGCACCACAGCGAGCGCCGATACCAGCGCCGGCGCACCCGGCAGGCGGCGTGGCAGGGCTCCGAATAACGAACATCCGTCGACCCGGGCAATCCTCAGGTAATTCCCAGGCAAATCCTCAAGCAAGGTGAACAGACAATAATGCGAGCAATCATTCTCGCCGCGGGCCTGGGCCTGCGGCTTCAGCAACAGCCGGGCAAGCAGTTTCCGAAGTGCCTGCTGCGCTTTGACGGCATCACCCTGCTCGAGCGCCACCTGCGCATGCTCGACGCAGCCGGCGTCACGGAAGTCGTGCTTGCGCTGGGCTTCGAGCCCGCCCAGGTGCAGGCCGAACTGGCCAACATCGCGCGCCCGGCCGGCCACCCGCCGGTGGAGATCGTGCTGAACCCGCGCTTCGACCTCGGCAGCGTGCTGACCGTGCACACCGTGGCGGACGCCCTCACGCGCGGCGGCGACGTCCTGCTGATGGACGCCGACGTGCTCTACGATGAGCGCATTCTCAACGCGCTGGTGGCCGGCGAGACCGTCAACCGCCTGCTGATCGACCGCGATTTCGAGGCCGGCGACGAGCCCGTCAAGCTCTGCCTGCGCGACGGCGTGCCGGTGGAACTGCGCAAGCAGCTGATGGCCGACCTCCAGTACGACACCATCGGTGAATCCGTAGGATTTTTCCGATTCCAGGAACACACGGCACGCCGGCTGGCCGAAATCGTCAAGGGTTACGTCGATTCGGGCCGCGCCAACATGCCGCACGAGGAAGCCGTCCGCGACCTGCTGCTCGAGTCGCTGGCCCAGCGCAGCCACCAGTTCGACACGGCCGACGTGACCGGCGCGCCGTGGATCGAGATCGATTTCCCCGGCGACGTCGAACGCGCCGCCAATGAAGTCCTGCCCCAACTTCTGCCCATCGTGGGATTCGCACAATGAACGCTATCGACCCGAACCTGCTCGCCACCTCCCGCGCCGCCCGCCTGCGCCAGATGCTGGTGTCCAACCAGCTCGAATTCATCATGGAAGCCCACAACGGGCTGTCCGCGCGCATCGTGCGCGAGGCCGGCTTCAAGGGCATCTGGGCCTCCGGGCTGGCCATCTCGGCCCAGTTCGGCGTGCGTGACAACAACGAGGCCAGCTGGACCCAGGTGGTGGACAACCTCGAGTTCATGGCCGATGCCAGCGACCTGCCGATCCTGCTCGACGGCGACACCGGCTACGGCAACTTCAACAATGTGCGCCGTCTGGTGCGCAAGCTGGAGCAGCGCGGCATTGCCGGCGTCTGCATCGAGGACAAGCAGTTCCCGAAGACCAACAGCTTCATCGACGGCGAGCGCCAGCCGCTGGCGGAAATCGACGAATTCTGCGGCAAGATCAAGGCCGGCAAGGACTCGCAGACGGACGACGACTTCTCGATCGTCGCCCGCGTGGAAGCCCTGATCGCGGGCTGGGGCATGGAAGAGGCCCTGCGCCGGGCGGAGGCCTACCGTCAGGCCGGCGCCGACGCCATCCTGATCCATAGCAAGCTGTCCAAGCCGGACGAAATCCTGACCTTCGCACGCGAATGGGCGGGCCGGGGTCCGCTGGTCATCGTGCCGACGAAGTACTACAGCACGCCGACCGAGGCCTTCCGCAAGGCGGGCATCAGCCTCGTGATCTGGGCTAACCACCTGATCCGCGTGGCCGCCTCGTCGATGCAGGCCGTGGCCCGCGAAATCCACGAGAGCGAGACGCTGGTGAACGTGGAAGACCGCATCGCCTCCGTCAACGAGATCTTCCGCCTGCAGGACGCCGACGAGTACTCGGCCGCCGAGAAGATCTACCTGTCCGGCGCGCAGGTGCCGGGCGCCGCCGTGGTGCTGGCGGCGGGCCGTGGCAAGGGCCTCGAGGCGCTGACCGAAGACAAGCCCAAGATCATGCTGCCGGTGGCCGGCAAGCCGCTGCTGCGCTGGCTGGTCGATGGCTTCAAGAAGCAGGGCATCAACGACATCACCGTGGTGGGCGGCTACCAGGCGCAGGCCATCGACACGGCCGGCATCAAGCTGGCCGTCAACGAGCGCCACGCCCAGACCGGCGAGCTGGCCTCGCTGGCCTGCGCGGCCGATGCCATGCAGACCGACACTGTGATCGCCTACGGCGACCTGCTGTTCCGCAGCTACATCCTGCGCGACCTGCTCGAATCCGATGCCCCGTTCAGCGTGGTGGTGGATTCCTCGCAGACCGCGCCGTCGAACCAGAGCGTGCGCGACTTCGCGTGGTGCTCGGGCGGCGACGACCGCGACCTGTTCGGCCAGACCATCACCCTGAAGAAGGTCTCGGACACCCTGCCCGCCGCCGGCGAAGCCCAGCCCAATGGCCGCTGGATCGGCCTGTTCAGCGTGCGTGGCGAAGGCCGCGCCAAGCTGCAGGCGCTGCTGGCCAAGCTGCGCGAGCGGCCGGACTTCGACCAGCTCGACCTGCCCGACCTGCTCAACGCACTGGTCGAAGCCGGCGAGAAGATCGAGGTCAAGTACGTGCACGGCCACTGGCGCGGTGTGAACGATCTGGACGATTTCCGCCGTGCCGGCGACTTCGCCCATACGCAGACGCCGTACGCCCTGGGGAATGTCGACGGTGAGGCCAACGGCGAGGCCGCCCGATGATCGAGGCGGTCCAGTTCGTGGAGGCCGCGCGCGAGCGTGGCTTCCAGTGGTACGCGGGTGTGCCCTGCTCCTACCTGACGCCGTTCATCAACTACGTGGTGCAGGACAACTCGCTGCATTACGTCTCGGCGGCCAATGAGGGTGATGCGGTGGCCTTTATCGCCGGCGTGACGCAAGGCGCACAAAACGGCGTGCGCGGCGTGACGATGATGCAGAACTCGGGCCTCGGCAACGCCGTGAGCCCGCTCACCTCGCTGACGTGGACGTTCCGCCTGCCCCAGTTGCTGATCGTGACGTGGCGCGGCCAGCCCGGCGTGCATGACGAGCCCCAGCACGCGCTGATGGGCCCGGTCACGCCGGCCATGCTGGAAACCATGGAGATTCCATGGGAGCTGTTCCCGACCGAGCCAGCCGATGTCGGCCCCGCGCTGGACCGCGCCGTGGCCCATATGGACGCCACCGGCCGGCCCTACGCGCTGGTCATGCAGAAAGGCAGCGTGGCGCCCTATCCGCTGACGGCCCAGACGCCGCCGCAGGCACGGCCCAAGGCCACGCCGCAGGTGTCGCGCCGCAACGTGCCGGCCGCCGAACTGCCGAGCCGACGCGACGCACTGGCGCGCGTGATCGCTCATACGCCGGTCGACGGCACCGTGGTGCTGGCCTCCACCGGCTTCTGCGGCCGTGAACTCTATGCGCTCGATGACCGGCCGAACCAGCTCTACATGGTCGGCTCGATGGGCTGCCTCACGCCGTTCGCGCTCGGCCTCGCGCTGGCGCGGCCGGACCTGCGCGTGGTGGCCATCGATGGCGACGGCGCCGCGCTGATGCGCATGGGCGTGTTCGCCACGCTGGGCGCCTACGGCCCGGCCAACCTCACGCATGTGCTGCTGGACAACAACGCGCACGACTCCACGGGCGGCCAGTCGACGGTGTCGCACAACGTGTCGTTCGCCTCGGTGGCGGCCGCGTGCGGCTACGCGTCGGCGGCCGAGGGCGATCACCTGGACCTGCTCGACAGTGTCCTGCAAGGCGCCGCCACGGCCAAGGCCGGCCCGACCTTCGTCTGCCTGCAAACCCGCGCCGGCACGCCGGATGGCCTGCCGCGCCCGACCGTGACGCCGGTGGAAGTCAAGACCCGCCTCGGCCGCCAGATCGGCGCCGATCAAGGCACAAGCCAAGGCACCGACCATGCTGCTGCTTAACCCGGGCCCCGTTACGCTCTCCGAGCGTGTGCGCCAGAGCCTGCTGCAAACCGACCTGTGCCACCGCGAAAGCGAGTTCTTCGACCTCCAGGACGAAGCCCGCGCGCGGCTGCTGAAGATCTACGCGCTCGACCCCGCCGCATGGTCCGCCGTGCTGATGACGGGCTCGGGCACCGCCGCGCTGGAGTCCATGATCGCCGGCCTCGTCCCCGAGCAGGGCAAGCTGCTGATCGTGCAGAACGGCGTCTATGGCGAGCGCATCGCGCAGATCGCCACGCAGTACCGCATCGCGCACACGCTGGTGAAGCACGACTGGATGGACGCGCCCGACCTCGACCGCATCGCCGCCGCCCTCAAGGCTGACAAGGCGATCACGCACGTGGCGGTGATCCATCACGAGACCACCACCGGGCGGCTCAACGACATCGCCGCCGTGGACCGGCTCTGCCAGGAACACGGCGTGCGCCTGCTGGTGGATGCGGTGAGCAGCTTCGGCGCGGAGGCCATCGATTTCGGCGGCAGCATCGACGCCGTGTCCGCCACGGCCAACAAGTGCCTGCACGGCGTGCCCGGCGCGGCCTTCGTCATCGCCCGGCGCGGCGCGCTGGCGCAGGCGGCCAGCCGCACCTACTACCTGGACATCGGCGGGCTGGCCAAGCTCCAGGACCAGCGCAACACGCCGTTCACGCCGTCCGTACACGCGTACTACGCGCTGGTGGAAGCGCTGCGCGAGCACGAGGAAGAAGGCGGCTGGCAGGCGCGTCATCAACGCTACGCCGCACTGGCCGAACAGGCCCGCGCGGGGCTGGCGGCACTCGGCATCGAGCCGCTGTGGCCCGCCTCGCAGTCGTCCGTGGTGCTGCGCGCGTACAAGCTGCCGCAAGGCGTGACGTACGAGCAACTTCACGACGGCCTGAAGACACGCGGCTTCGTGATCTATGCCGGCCAGGGCGGCCTGTCCGCGCAACTGTTCCGCATCTCCACCATGGGCGCGCTCACTCCGGCCGACATCGACCGGCTGGTGGACGGCTTCAAGGCGCTGACGCAGCGTTAGTCGGCAGGTCGCCTGGCCGTTTAGCGGCCTAGAGGGAATCCGGCAGCGGGGTAAAGCAGACGGCCCAGTCGTCGGCTTCCTGCTCGCCGATCCCCTCGTCTATCAATCCCTGTTTCCAGCGGCCTTGCCTCAGAAGTCATTGTCGAGTGCCCGCCGAATGCGCACGCGGCGCTCGCCGGGCTGATATTCGAGTGCGGCGCCTTCCTGGTCGAGCGCGGTGTCGGCCACGACGTCCAGTTCGCGGTCCAGGCCCATGACCCAGAGGGCGCGGGCGAAGGCGCCGATGGCGGTGTCGGCGCTGCCGCGCTCGATGGCCTCGATGGTCGAGCGGGACAGGCCGGCGCGCTCCGCCAGATCGACCTGGCGCAGTTTGCGATGCAACCGGGCGTCCCGGATACGGGCGCCGAGCGCGGCGAGGCGCAATCCGACTTCAGGGGGTAGCGGCGAGGCAACGGAGCGTGTCATAACAGGCATTATTTGCGTTACTGCTTGTTATGGCAGGCACAGACACGCATGCGCCCCGATCGTCACAATTCCGACTCCATCGGCAGCAGCCGCATGAAGCCCTGCCCGATGCGGTTCCAGCCGCTCATGTCCGGCTCGCTGGTGTAGGTACGCAGCACGCCGTCCTCGCGCGTGATCCAGGCCAGTTGCAGATGGCCGGTCTGGGGGTCGGGGAGCAGCACCACTTGGTAGGCGGCGTCCAGCAGGGCATCGTCGAGCCGCTTGCCGAGCATGTCGCACAGCGGCGCGCTGTCTACCACGATGCCCATCTCGGTATTGAGCCGCGCCGAGCGCGGGTCCAGGTTGAGCGAGCCGATGAACAGCAACCGGCGGTCGACCATATAGGTCTTGGCATGCAGGCTGGCCCGGCTGCTGCCGCCCATGCCGCGCCCCTTGTTCTCCTTCGCCATCTCCGCGTAGGCGCTGGGCTTGAGTTCGTAGAGCAGCACGCCCGCCTGGACCAACGCCTCGCGGCGCGGCGCGTAGCCGGCGTGTACCGCCGAGACATCGGTGGCGCCGAACGAGTTGGTGAGGATGTGGACCTGCACGCCGCGCTGCTGCAGGCCAACCAGCCAGTCCATGCCGGCCTTCCCGGGCACGAAGTACGGGGAGACCAGCGTGAGGTCGTGCTGCGCGCCGCCCAGCACCTTGAGAAGCGCCGGAATCGCGTGGGTCGAGTTGTCCTCGGGCGGCAGCGTGACCTTGGCGGCGCGGTCGGCAATCACCGTGGCGCGGCCCCAGTAGGCTGGCAGCGCCTCCTGCTGGATGGCGCGGATCACGCCGGACTCCAGCACGGTCTTGCCATACGGCGTGGCACGCAGCTTCACCTTGCGGTCATCGAGGTACTGGCGCACGCGCTGCTGGAAGGCCACGGTTTCGGCGTCCGACTGGCGCTTCGCCAACGTGGCGAGCGGATAGGTGGCCTCGGCATTCCAGTAATCGTCGAACACGGCCGAGACCTGCGGCACCACCGGGCCGGCCGCCAGCAGGTCCAGGTCGCTGAAATCGACATCGGACTTGGCCGCGAAGTAGGCATCGCCGATATTGCGGCCGCCCACCACGGTGAGCTGGTTGTCCGCCGTCATCGACTTGTTATGCATGCGCCGGTCCACGCGCCGGAAATCGGTGGCGAACTCGAACATCCGCATGCCCCGGTTGGCAAACGGGTTGAACAGGCGCACCTCGACGTTGGGATGGGCGTCCAGCGCCGCCAGCGCCTGGTCCTGGCCGTCCGTGTGGAGGTCGTCCAGCAGCAGCCGCACGCGCACGCCACGGTCAGCGGCGGCCATGACCTCGGCCAGCAGGGTCAGGCCGGTGTCGTCGGCATCGAAGATGTAGTACTGGAGGTCCAGGCTGCGCTGGGCGGTGCGGGCCAGCGCCAGCCGCATGGCGAAGGCATCGGCGCCGGCGGTGAGCGGATAGAACACCGATTCCCCGGGATGCTGCGCCAGGCGCGGCGCCAGCACGCGCCCGAGTGCGGTATCGGCGGTATCGGCGGTATCGGCGGTATCGGCCGAGGCCAGCGCCAGGGTCGGCGGCTGGGCCGGATGCGGCGGCAGGCGGGCGCAGCCCGCTCCCAGCATCGACACCACAATCGCTCCTGCCGCCATCAGCCAGTTTGCAACGCGCATCGGACCGCTCCTGGATTGTTCCACCCGCAACAATTGAATAGGTCGAAATCGACGTTTGCGATCTTACCGCGCGCTGCTAAGCTTGCGTTACTTGCAGTTTGCAAGCTTTATAACCGTGACGGATATGTTTATGCCCACCCTGTTCGATCCCCTGCAAATTGGTGACCTGGCGCTGCCGAACCGCATCGTCATGGCGCCGCTGACCCGGCTGCGCGCCGCCGAGCCCGTGCATGTCCCCAACGCAGTCATGGCCGAGTACTACGCCCAGCGCGCCTCCGCCGGCCTGCTGATTTCCGAGGGCGTGCCCATCTCCGAAGACGGCGTGGGCTACCAGAACGTGCCGGGCCTGTGGTCCGACGCGCAGGTGGCAGGCTGGAAGCAGGTGACCGATGCCGTACACGCCGCCGGCGGCCGCATCGTGGCGCAACTGTGGCACGTGGGCCGGATTTCCGACCCGAGCCTGCTCAATGGCCGCCTGCCGGTAGCGCCGAGCCCGATCGCGGCTGGCGGCAACGTGAGCCTGCTGCGCCCGCAGCGTCCCTTCGTGGTGCCGCGCGAACTCACGCGTGACGAGATCCGCGCCGTGGTGGCCGACTTCGGCCGGGCCGCCGCCAACGCCAAGGCGGCCGGTTTCGATGGCGTGACCATCCACGCCGCCAACGGCTACCTGCTCGACCAGTTCCTGCAGGACGGCAGCAATGTGCGGACGGACGAATATGGTGGATCGATCGAGAATCGCGCGCGCATCCTGCTGGAAGTGGCGGACGCCGTGACGGCCGTGTGGGACGCCAAGCGCGTGGGCGTGCATCTGGCGCCGCGTTCGCCCAGCCATTCGATGGCAGACAGCCAGCCGGCGGAGACCTTCGGCCATGTGGCGCGGGCGCTGGGCCAGCGCGGGCTGGGCTTCCTGTTCGTGCGCGAGACGCCGGGCGAAGGTGCGCTGCTGCCGCAGCTGAAGCGCGCCTTCGGCGGGGCGATCATCGCTAACGATGGCTTCGACCAGGCGGCCGCCACGGCCGTACTGGCGACGGGCGATGCCGACGCCGTGGCGTTTGGCCGCGCGTACATCGCCAATCCGGATCTGGTGGAGCGCCTGCGGCTGGGTGCCGACCTCAACGCGATCGACCCGGCCACGATGTACGGCACGGGCGGCATCGAGACGCGCGGGTATACGGACTACCCCACGCTGGAAACCGCGTCGGCGTCGTAAGCCTTGCTCCCCGCTCCCGCTTGCAGGAGTGGGGAGAAAAACCTTTCAGACCTTCTGGATCGGAATCACCGTCCGGCCGCCGCACTCGCGCAGCAGGTCGCGCAGGTCGCGGATGACCGGGAACACCTCGTGGTTCCAGTCCGCGCCCTGCTTGTCGTGGGCGGCCTGTTCCATCTCCACGATCTCGCGGTCTTCCTTGAAAATCCGTTCGGTGAACCAGACCAGCAGCGGCCACGCCAGGTCCAGCGCGAACGGCAGCCCCGGCCGGCGGATCGACAGCGTGCCGAAGGTCCGGTTGGTGCGCTGCGCCGCGTCCAGCGGCACATAGGCAATCCACAGGTCCATCACCAGCGTGCCGCTGCCCGAGCGAATCTGCAGCGTCTGATACGGATAGACAGTGCGTACCGTCATCACATCCTTGCTGTTCTCCCCGCCGTCCTTGCTGAACACCAGCGCCTCGCCCACGGGCTGCTTGCCGCCCTCGCGGGTGAAGGTGTAGTCGACCTCGACAAAGCCCTCGCCACGCCGCCGCCCGACCGAGCGGGCGCGCATCATGCCCATCTGCCGCCGATGCAGGAACTGATGGTTCATATCCATCAGGTTCTCATGCATGAACGAGTAGTGGCACTTCACCTCGCGGCCCAGGCGGCGGGTCTTGTACTGCCTGTCCGCCACGGAGGCGAAGGCGGGCAGCGGGCGGCTGTCCGCCAGCGCGGGGTCGCCGGGGAAGACGAAGATCAGGCCGGCCACCTCCTTGCACGGGTAGGCGCGCACGCCGTTGGGCAGGCGCTCCTTGCCGAGGTAGGGTACGTCGATGCAGCGGCCGGAGCAGTCGTAGGTCCAGCCGTGGTAGCAGCAGCGGATCGATTCGCCATCCACCACGCCCGCGTGCAGCGGCACCTGCCGATGGGCGCAGCGGTCTTCGAGCGCGAACACGTTGCCGCTCTCGGTACGCACCAGCACGATCGGATCGCCCGCAAAGCGCACGCCGTGCGCCTTGCCGCGCTTCACCTCCTTCGACCAGGCCAGCGGATACCAGTAGTCGGGATGGATCGGCACGCGCCGCAGGTCCCGCACGCCAACGTCACCCGCCAGCGGCTGCGGCGCCGCAACGCTGGACGGCGGTTCGGCCACCGGTACGGCAGGTTCGATGGTACGGCGGTCAAGCGCAGACTCTGCAAACATGCGTGGCATCTCCGTGGGGCAGGACTGGCAGGGAAGCGAACGAGTCTACCCCATTGCGTCCCCTCGGTATGTCGGCATTTCTCCGACGTTACCCCGCTCCGGCACGCCCCGCGCCACGTGTTGCGGAGCGGCGACAGCCCCGGCCTGCACGATGGGTGGGATTCCCCTGCCCACGGGTAGCCACAGGGCGAGAAACGGCCAAAATCTATGTATCCTTGGAGGATCTGAAGCCAGCCAACACGATGCCGCGCCCCGCATCCCCACCCTCCCCGCCCCCTGCCTCGCCCAACGACGTGGACAGCGAACGCCTGCGCACGCTGGTGGAGTCCGTCACGGACTACGCCATCTTCACACTGGACCCCGAGGGCCGCGTCAGCAGCTGGAACGCCGGCGCGCAACGGATCAAGGGCTATAAGCGCGACGAGATCATCGGCCAGCATTTCTCGCGCTTCTATACCGACGAGGCGCGCGCCCGCAACTGGCCGGGCATGGAGCTGGAGACCGCCGCGCGCATCGGCCGCTTCGAGGATGAAGGCTGGCGCGTGCGCAAGGACGGCAGCCGCTTCTGGGCCAACGTGGTCATCACGGCGCTGCGCAACCCCCAGGGCCACCTGCTCGGCTTCGGCAAGGTCACGCGCGACATGAGCGATCAGCGCCTCGCCGCCGAGGCCCTGCGCCAGAGCGAGGAAACCTTCCGCATGCTGGTGGAGAACGTCAAGGACTACGCCATCTTCATGCTCGACCCCCATGGCCGGGTGATGAGCTGGAATGCCGGCGCGTCCTACATCAAGGGCTACCGGCGCGACGAGATTGTTGGCAGGCACTTCTCGGTCTTCTATCCCGCCGAGGACCTGGCGACTGACAAGCCCGGCCGCGAACTGGCCATCGCCCGCGCCAAGGGCCGCGTGGAGGACGAAGGCTGGCGCGTGCGCAAGGATGGCTCGCTGTTCTGGGCCAACGTGACCATTACGGCGGTCTATGACGAGCGCCAGAACCTGCGCGGCTTTGCCAAGGTCACGCGCGACATGAGCGAGCGCAAGCGGCTGGCGGAACTGGAGCAGTCCGAGCGCCGCATGAACGAGTTCCTGGCCACGCTCTCGCACGAGTTGCGCAACCCGCTCGCCCCCATCCGCAACGCGCTGACCGTGATGCGGCTGCGCCCGCAGGAGCCCGCCGTCACGAAAAAGAGCCTGAGCCTGATCGACCGGCAGATGACCCACCTCACCCGGCTGGTGGACGATCTGCTCGACGTGGGCCGCATCGCCGCCGGCAAGATCGAACTGCGCCGCGAGCCGATACAGGCGCGCGAGATCATCGCGCTCGGCATCGAGGCCGCCGAGCCGGCGCTGGCCGCCAAGTCCCAGCCGGTAGGCGTGACCGCCGCGACCGAGGACATCCCGCTCTTCGTGGACCGCACGCGGCTGGTGCAGGTGATCCAGAACCTGCTGCTCAATGCCTCCAAGTTCTCGCCGCCGGGCGCGTCGATCTCGATTACGTCGATGGTGCGCCACCGCACGCTGGTGATCCAGATCATCGACCATGGCCGGGGCATCGCGCGGGAGTCGCTCGACAACATCTTCGACCTCTTCGTGCAGGAAGACCGGCCCGGCAGCACCGCGCAGGGCGGGCTGGGCATCGGGCTGTCGCTGTGCCGCTCGCTGGTGGAGATGCACGGCGGTTCGGTCTCGGCCACGAGCGAGGGGCCCGGGCTGGGCGCCACCTTCACGGTGCAGCTGCCGCTGGCGGCGGCGTTCAATCCGGCCGGCGAGAACGCCGATGCCGCCGGCGGCACGCCCCGGCCGCTGCGGGTGCTGCTGGTGGACGACAACCGCGACGCCGCCGACAGCATGGCGATCCTGCTGGAGATGTCCGGCCACGCCGTGACGATTGCCTACGATGGCATGGAAGCCGTGCACGCGGCGGCACGCGTGCGGCCGGACGTGGCGCTGGTGGACCTGGCCATGCCGGGCATGGACGGCTTCGCAGTGGTCCATGCGCTGCGCCAGATGCCCACGCTGGCCAACACGCGCTATATCGCGATGACCGGCTTCGGGCAGGCGTCTGACCGCCAGCAGACCCAGAAGGCCGGCTTCCACCGGCATCTGGTCAAGCCGGTGGAGCTGGAGGCGCTGCTCCAGGCCATCGACGCCAGCTAGCCCTGCCGGCGTCATCCCCGTCGTTGCCAGGGCATTCGCCAACCGTGGTGACGCATAGGTCTCTGCAAGACAGGCGCCCCCAGCGCCCGCGCCGGTGCGCAGGCTGGGCAAGTCTTACAAGGGGATGGATGGGGAGCGATGCAGTTTTGCGCGCGCTCGGTCGCCGGCGCCCGCTGCGCTGCTGGCACAAAACCTGCCACTCCACCCCACCATCCATCCCAGGCATCGACATGAAGGAAAGTCCGGAAATCCGGGACATGGCGCATTTCCTCTCGCGCCACGGTCTCAGGCTGGCCACGGCGGAGTCGTGCACTGCCGGGCTGATCGCGTCGCGCATTGCCGAGGTGCCCGGCTGCGGCGACGTGTTGCGCTGCGCCGTGGTGGCCTATGCGCCGGACATCAAGACTTCCGTGCTGGGCGTGCCGGCCGAGGTCATCCGCCGCCACGGGCTGACCAGCGAGGCGGTCTCGCTGGCCATGGCGCACGGCGTGCTGCGCCTTGCCGATGCCAATCTGGCGATTGCCAACACGGGGGTGGCCGATGGCAACGCGCCCGACGACACCCCGGCCGGCACGCAGTGCTTCGCCTGGGTGCTCCGGCTGCCGGGCCGCACCGCCCCGCTGGCCGTGTTCACGGAGACGCGGCGCTTCGACGGGGACCGCAACGCCGTGCGCTGCGCCGCCGCCGACTACGCGCTGCTGCGCATCCAGCACTACTACGAGCAGGCGCGGCGCGGCGCCAGCCGCGAATGAACTACCCAGGCACTGGCCAGACCCGCCCATCGCCCACCCCATAGATGCGGTTCCCTGGCGCGCGCCGCACCGTGGCATGGCCCGTGAAGGCGCCGAAGGCCGGCAGGATGGCGCCCGCCTCCCCCAGCACGAAGCACGGCAGCCGCAGCGCATCGGCGCCGCTGCCGCGCAGCACCACGGCCGGATGGAGGTGGCCGGCCAGCACATAGCCGTCCGGGGAAGCGCCCGGCATATGGCATAGCGCGAACGGGCCGGCCCGCAGCGGTTCCGTGACCACGGTCATGCCGAGTTCCGGCGGCGGGTCGCCGGCATGGGTGTCGTGGTTGCCGCGCACCAGCGTGCAGCGTACCCGGGCCGGCAGCGCCCGGCGCCAGTCATGCAGCGCTGCGATGACCGCCGCCGTGCGCGCGGCGCGGGCGTGCAGGAAATCGCCCAGAAACACCAGCTCCCGCGCCGGATAGCGCATGGCCAGCGCGTGCAGCCGCGTCAGGTTCTCCGCCGTGGTACCGGGCGGCACCGGCTGCCCCAGCGCCCGGAACGCGGCGGCCTTGCCGATATGGACGTCCGCCACCAGCAGCATCGCCGCGCCGGGCCACCAGATGGCATGCTCGGGCAGCAGCCACAGCGTCTCCCCGGCCACTTCCACGGCCTGGGCGCCGAAGGCATGCAACGTGGCGGCGTCCGGCTGGCTCATAGCAGCGGGAGCGGTTTCGATGGCTTGCGCGGGCGCCCCGAGCGACGTGCGCGACCGCTGGCCCCGCTTCTTCCACCACTGCGACCGCCTGACTTGACGTGATCGGCCATGCCGAAGCGCGCCACCTCGGCCACTTGCGTGGCATCGGCACCGGTATCCGCCATATCCCCCACCGGCCCAGCCGCCGCCTCCAGTTCGGCCAGCATGCGGGCGATGCGGTCGGCCAGCTTCTCCGTGCTCAGCTTCTCGCGCAGGAACTCCACCACCAGCGGAAAGGCCAGCGGCGACGGACGTTTCAGGGCGTGCAGGTCCAGCCGCAGCGCGGCCAGCCGGGCCAGCGTGTCGGCCAGCCGGTGGGCGTCCAGCTCCTGCATCAGCACCTCGCGCTCGGCCTGCCCAAGCAGCAGGTTGGCCGGGTCGTGCTTGCGGAAGACCTCGTAGAACAGGCTCGATGACGCCTGCAACTGCCGCGCGCTCTTGTGGGCGCCGGGGTAGCCCTGGAAGATCAGCCCGGCCACGCGGGCGATCTCGCGGAAGCGCCGCAGCGACAACTCCCCCGCGTTCAGGCTGCCGAGCACGTCGGCGGCCAGGTCGCGCTGGCGTTTCTCGGCCAGTACCCGCGGCAGCCAGTGCGCCCAGTCGAGCGGCGCCGAGGCCAGCAGTTCGAGCCCGTAGTCATTCACGGCCACCGAGAAGGTCGCCGGCACCTGCTGCCCGAGACGCCACGCCAGCAGGCTGCCCAGCCCCAGATGCACCGAGCGGCCCGCGAACGGATAGAGGAACAGATGCCAGCCTTCGCGCGAATGGAGGGTCTCGGCCAGCAGCGTGCCGCGCGTGGGCAGCGCCGACCAGCGCGCCTGCAGGTCTACCAGCGGCTGGATCAGCGCCAATTCGGGCGTGCTGGCCGGGTCGAGGTGGCCAAGCTGGGCGGCTTCGAGCGTATCGACCACGGCCTCGGCCAGTTCGGTGGAAAGCGGCATCTTGCCGCCGTTCCAGCGCGGCACCGAGGGCCGCTTGCCGGCGGCGCGGCGCACGTAGGCGGTCATCTCCTGCACGCGCACCAGTTCCAGCAGCCGGCCGCCGAACAGGAAGCAGTCACCGGGCGCCAGCCGCGCGATAAAGCCCTCTTCCACCGTGCCCAGCGAGGCCCCGCCACTGCCGGCCCGGGTCCAGAATCGCACCTGCATCGTGGCGTCGCTGACGATGGTGCCCACGCTCATGCGGTGCCGGCGCGCCAGCCGCGCATCGGGCACGCGCCAGATGCCGGCGTCGTCGGGCATCGCGCGGTGATAGTCGGGATAGGCGGACAGCGTGCGCCCGCCCTGCCGCACAAAGTCGAGGCTCCATTGCCATTCCTCGTCG
This sequence comes from Cupriavidus sp. SIMBA_020, assembly GCF_046535395.1. NCBI lineage: Bacteria > Pseudomonadati > Pseudomonadota > Betaproteobacteria > Burkholderiales > Burkholderiaceae > Cupriavidus > Cupriavidus sp. SIMBA_020. The sequence continues at coordinate 96,782 of NZ_JAWRWU010000001.1, forward strand.
CTCAGGGCCCGGTAGGCCCAGGTGGTGCGCACCTCGGCCAGCAGGTCATCGGCCCGGAAGCCGCCGCCGAGCGCCACCGTCACCAGATGCTGGACCAGCACATCGAGCGGCTTGTCCGGGGACTCGCGCGCCTCGATGCGGCCGGCGCGCACCGCGTTGCGCGCCGCCACGGCTTCCACCAGTTCCAGGCTGTGCGTGGGCACCACGGTCACGCGCGATGCCCGCCCCGGCGCATGGCCAGACCGCCCGGCGCGCTGCAACAGCCGCGCCACGCCCTTGGGCGAGCCGATCTGGAGCACGCGCTCCACGGGCAGGAAGTCCACGCCCAGATCCAGGCTCGACGTGCACACCACGGCGCGCAGTGCGCCGTTCTTCAGATGCACCTCCACCCAGTCGCGCACGGCGCGGTCCAGCGAGCCGTGGTGCAGCGCGATCTGGCCGGCCCACTCGGGCCGCGCATCGAGCAGGGCCTGATACCAGAGTTCGGCCTGCGAGCGCGTGTTGAGGAAGACCAGCGCGGTGCTGGTGGATTCCAGCTCACGCACCACGTGCGGCAGCATCGACAGCCCGAGGTGCCCCGCCCACGGAAAGCGCCCGGCGGCGTCCGGCAGCAGCGTGTCGATGACCAGCGTCTTCGGCGTATGGCCGTGCACCCGCACGCGGCGATCGTCGGGCAGGCCGGCCAGCAGCACATCGCTGGCATGGTCGAGGTTGCCGAGTGTGGCCGACAGCCCCCAGACCATCAGCCCTGGCTGCCATTGCCGCAGCCGTGCCAGCGCCAGCTGCACCTGCACGCCGCGCTTGGCGCCGATCAGTTCGTGCCATTCATCGACCACCACCACCCGCACGCGGCCCAGCGCCTCGCGGGCGTCGGCGCGGGTCAGCAGCAGGGAGAGGCTCTCCGGCGTGGTCACCAGCGCCGTGGGCAGGCGGCGCGCCTGCGCGGCGCGTTCGCTGCTGCCGGTGTCGCCGGTGCGCAGGCCCACGGTCCAGTCCAGGCCGAGTTCGGCCAGCGGGGCCTGCAAGGCGCGGGCGGTGTCCGCGGCCAGCGCGCGCATCGGCGTGAGCCACAGCACGGTGAGCGGTGGCGGCGTGGCGCCGGCGCGGGCCGGGGGCTCGGCGAAGGCCAGCAGCGCACCCAGCCACGCGGCGTAGGTCTTGCCGGTGCCGGTGGTGGCGTGGAGCAGCCCGCTCTGGCCGTGCCCGATGGCCTCCCAGACTTCGCACTGAAAATCGAACGGCTGCCAGTGGCGGGCCGCGAACAGCGCCGGCAGCGTCTCGGCCACGGGGGGCGGGCGGACGAAGACATCGTTCATGCGGCATCCTCGGCCGGCACCGCGCGCGCGGCGCCCGGCAGCATCGCCTCCAGCGTGGCCAGCGTGTCGGCTTCCTCGATCGGCTTGTCCGTGCGCCAGCGCAGCATGCGTGGAAACCGTACCGCGATGCCGCTCTTGTGACGCCCGCTACGGGAGATGCCCTCGAAGCCGAGTTCGAAGACCTGCGTCGGCGTGACGCTGCGCACCGGGCCAAACGACTCCACGGTGGTCTTGCGCACGATGGCGTCCACGGCGCGCATCTCGGCATCGGTCAGCCCCGAGTACGCCTTGGCGAACGGCACCAGCGCGCGATCCGGCGTGCCCGGCGGGCCGTTCCAGACCGCGAAGGTGAAATCGGTATAGAGGCTGGCGCGCCGGCCGTGGCCGCGCTGGGCGTAGATCAGCACGGCATCCACGGTGTAGGGGTCGATCTTCCATTTCCACCAGACGCCCACGTCCTTGGTCCGCCCCGCGCCGTAGGCGGCGTTCACAGCCTTGAGCATGAAACCCTCCACGCCCAGTTCGCGCGAGGTCTCGCGCAGCGTGGCGTAGCGCGCCCAGCTTTCAGCATCGACCAGCGGGCTCAACTCCAGCGCCGGGTGGACGTGATCGGCAATCACCTGCTCCAGCCGCGCGCGGCGCTCGGCCTGCGGGCGGGCGCGCCAGTCCTCGCCCTGCCATTCGAGCAGGTCGTAGGCCATCAGGATGGCCGGTGCCTCGCGCAGCAGCTTGGCACCGAGCGTCTTGCGGCCGATGCGCTGCTGGAGCAAGGCGAACGGCTGCACGCGGCGGTCCTGCCAGATCACGATCTCGCCGTCGAGCACGGTGCCGTCCGGCAGCGTGGCGGCGGCTTCGGCCAGCTCGGGAAAGCGCTCGGTGATCAGTTCCTCGCCGCGCGACCACAGCCATGTGGCGCCGGCCCGGCGCACCAGCTGGGCGCGGATGCCATCCCACTTCCATTCCACCTGCCAGCGCGCCGGGGCGCCGAGCACGGTGTCGAAGTCCTCCACCGGGGCCTGCAGCGGATGGGCGAGGAAGAAGGGATAGGGCTGGCCGCCGCGCTGGATGCTGGCGAGGGCGCCCTCGCCCGCCGCCGTGCCGGCATCGTCCGGCGCGATCAGCGCTAGGTAGTGGGCGGCATCGGGGCGGCGCGAGATGTCCGTGTAGCCGACCATGCGCTCGGCCACGCGCTTGGCGTCGAGCCCGGCCACCTCGCCCAGCGCCCGCGTGACCAGCAGCCGCGACACGCCCACGCGGAACGCGCCCGTGATCAGCTTGAACAGCACCAGCCGCCCGCGCGCGTCGAGGGGCCGCGAGAGCGCGTCCAGCCGCTCGCGCAGCACCTCGGGCGGCAGGCCGCGCAGCGGCAGCAGGCGCTGCTCCACCCATTCGGCCAGCCCGGCCGTGTCCACGTGCGGCGCGGCCGGGAGCAACAGCGCGATGGTCTCGGCCAGATCGCCCACGGCCTGATAGCTTTCCTCGAACAGCCATTCGGGCAGCGCGGCGGCCTGCCGGGCCAGCTCGCGCAGCATCGCCACCGGCACCAGCTGGCGCGGCTTGCCGCCGGACAGGAAGTAGACCGCCCAGGCGGCGTCCTCGGGCGGCGCGGCGCGCAGGTAGTCGACCAGCGCTGCCAGCTTGGCGTTGCTGGAGGTGGTGCCGTCCAGCGCCGCATAAAGGTCGGCGAAGGCTTTCATGCGCCTTGCTCCTCGCTTGACTCCGGGGTGGTTTCCGCCTGCGCCTGCCCCTGCCCCTGCGCCGGCTCGTCATCATCCCCGGCATCGTCCCCATACTCGGTCTGGAACGCCTGCGCCTGCCAGCCCTGCTCGCACAGGAAGCGCACCATCACCGGCACGTTGCCATGCGTGACGATGATGCGCGGCGCGCCCGTGGCGGTGATCGCCGACAGCAGGCCGGGCCAGTCCGCATGGTCGGACAGCGCGAAGCCGCGATCGACGCCACGCCGGCGCCGCGTGCCGCGCAGCTGCATCCAGCCGCTGGCGAACGCATCGGCGGATTCGCCAAAGCGGCGCAGCCACGTGGAGCGCTGCGCGGACGGCGGCGCCACCACCAGCGCGCGGCGCAGCGCCGGGCTGCGCGCCGGAAGGTCCGCCGTGGTCAGGGTGGGCGGCAGCGCCACGCCGGCCTCGGCATAGGCGCTATTCAACGCGGTCATTGCCCCATGCACGACGATGGGCCCCGGCAGGGCCGCGTCCGCGCCCGCATGGCGCATCAACCCGTGCAGGATGCGCTGTGCCTTGCCGAAGGCGTAGCAGTACAGCACGCTCGCCCGCCCCGCCGCCGCATTGGCCTGCCACCAGCCGAAGATCTCGGCCATCAGCGCGGCCTGCGTCGGCCAGCGGTAGATCGGCAGTCCGAAGGTGCTTTCGGTGATGAAGGTGTCGCAGCGCACGGGCTCGAACGGGTCGCAGGTGCCGTCCGCCTCAACCTTGTAGTCGCCGGATGCCACCCAGACCTGCCCGCCATGCTCCAGCCGCACCTGGGCGGAGCCCAGCACGTGCCCGGCCGGATGCAGGCTCAGCCGCACCCCGTGATGCGTGATGGCTGCGCCGTAGGGCAGCGTCTCCAGCGCGATGCCCGGCAGCCGTGCCAGCAGCACGCCGCGCCCCGGGGCGGCGCAGAGGTAGCTGCCGTGGCCAAAGCGCGCGTGGTCTGAATGGGCGTGGGTGATGACGGCGCGGGCCACGGGGCGCCATGGATCGATATAGAAGTCGCCGGGCGGGCAGTACAGCCCTTCCGGCCGCGCGACGATCAGGTCGGCCATCGGCATCCTTCTCTATATATAAATACGGCAGGCAGCGTTCCGGTGGCGTTCAGGTAGCGGACGGCCCCGCGCGCCGCGCCTTGCGCGCCTCCGCCATGCCGCGCACGTTCAGCGCGGCCAGCGCGAACTGGAGCACTACCAGCGCCCAGGCGCCGGTATGGAAGCCCCAGCCCACCCACATCGCGTTGCTAATCAGGAAGACCCAGAAGCCTACCTTGCGCCGGCCCGCCGCGCGGCTGCCCACCAGCCAGGTGGCGGCCACCGTTACCGCCATCGCGGGCCATTGCAGCGCATCGAGCCAATCCACGGAAATCCTCCCGACCTGACGATCCTTATCCAGCGTAGTCGGCCCGGTGTGGCGGCGGCCAGCGTGGGGTGTCCCGTTCGGCTGTCGGCGCATTCTCACAACGTTATCTATAAAGCACTTGATGAGCGGAATGCCGATTTCCCATACGGCGTCAATCAGCCGGGCGCCGATAGTGTGGGCTATGAATCTCTCCTAGAATCGACTCAACGTCCTGCCTTGGGGCGCGGTCAGCCTCGGGGCGTCCATAGCCCGATCCCTCCCATCTTCCACACCTTCATGCGCCCAGAAAATCAGCGACTAGCGGACCTCCTGCGCGAGGACCAGGACACCATCTTGCGCGGCTGGACCGCCGAGTACCACGTCTACACGGGCGGCCGCGGCCTGAGCCAGAACCTTGAGACCGAGCAGCGGGCGATTCTCAAGGCGCTCGAGACCGGGCTGACCGCGGATGCCGACACCGGCAGCTTCGACATCAGCGCCTGGAACGCCCTGCGGGACACGCTGGCGCGCCTGTCCTCCGCGCGCGCGGCACAGGGCGAAACCGCCGACATGACCAGCGGCTTCGTGCTGGCGCTCAAGCGCCCGCTGTTCGATGGCCTGCAGCGCCATCGCGGCGACGTGGACGGCCAGATCGCGGTGGTCTGGGCGGCCTCCTCCATCGTGGACCGCATGGCGCAGTGGACGGTCTCCACCTACCAGAAGACGCGCGAGGAAATCATCGTGCGCCAGCAGCACGAGCTGCTGGAACTGTCCACGCCCGTGATCAAGCTGTGGGACGGCGTGCTGGCGGTGCCGGTAATCGGCACGCTGGACAGCAGCCGCGCGCAGATCGTCATGGAAACGCTGCTGGAGCGCCTGGTGAATACCGGCGCCGAGCTGGCCATCATCGACATCACCGGCGTGCCCACCGTGGACACCCTCGTGGCGCAGCACCTGATGAAGACCGTCACGGCCATCCGCCTGATGGGCGCGGAAAGCATCATCAGCGGCATCCGGCCGCAGATTGCGCAGACCATCGTTCATCTTGGCATCGACCTGCAGGGCATCATCACCAAGTCCACGCTGGCGGACGCGCTGGCCACGGCCATGCGCATGACCGGCCACACCGTCACCCGCGCCGTCTGAACCCGGAGGCGCCATGGAACGGATTCCAATCCTGCGGATGGGCAAGAACCTGCTGGTCACGATCCAGATTGACATGCAGGACCAGACCGCATTGATGTTGCAGGAAGACATTGCCTCTTCCATCGACCAGACCGGCGCGCACGGCGTGCTGATCGATGTCTCGGCGCTGGAGATGGTGGACTCGTTCATCGGCCGCATGCTGGTGAGCATCTCGGACATCAGCCGCATCCTGGGCGCGACCACGGTGGTGGCGGGCATCCGCCCGGCCGTGGCCATCACGCTGGTGGAGCTGGGGCTCTCGCTGGGCGGCGTGAAGACGGCCCTGAGCGTGGAGCGCGGCATGCAGATGCTCGACGCCGCCGCGCGGGGAGCCTGACATGGCCATCCCTGCCGTGGCCACCGCGCTGGCCGATACGGGCAGCGCCCCGCTGAAGGACGAGCGCGATATCGTCCACGCGCGCGCCATGGTGCGCACGCTGACGACCCAGCTGAAGTTCTCGCTGGTGGAGCAGACTAAGATGATTACGGCAGCCAGCGAGCTCGCCCGCAACACCGTGGTGTACGGCGGCGGCGGCGAGATGCGCTGGGAGATGCTGGCCGAGGGCATCCGCAAGGGCCTGCGGCTGCATTTCGAGGACAAGGGCCCCGGCATTCCGGACGTGGAACAGGCGTTGACCGACGGCTGGACCACGGGCAGCGGGCTGGGCATGGGCCTGTCGGGCAGCAAGCGACTGGTGAACGAGTTCGCCATCAATACCAAAGTTGGCGAGGGAACCTGTGTCAGCATCACTCGGTGGAAGTAACAACCTGGGCCCGCACATCGCCGTGCCGATGGGCGACCGCAGCCGCGTGGGCGAGGCCCGCCGCGCCGCCGCCGAACTGGCCGGGCGGCACGGCTTCGACGCCATCCAGTCCGGCCGGCTGGCCGTGGCCGTCAACGAGCTGGGCAACAACCTCGTCGGCCACGCCCGGGGCGGCCGGCTGCTGGTGGGCGCGTGCCAGCTGGGCGACGCCATCGCCATCGAGCTGATTTCGATCGATGACGGCCCCGGCATGGCCGACCTCCAGGCCTGCCTGCGCGACGGCTATTCCACCGGCGGCAGCGCCGGCCAGGGCCTGGGCGCGGTCAGCCGGCTGGCCGATGACTTCGACGTCTACACCCGCCCCGGCCAGGGCACGCTGATCCTGGCCCGCTTCTACCGCGAGCACGATGCCAACGGCGCGCCGCGCCGCGCCGGCGCCGGCTTCGATGTGGGCGCCGTATGCGTGGCCGCGCCGGGCGAGACGGTCAGCGGCGACGGCTGGAATGTGGCCATGCACGACAACCGCGCCGACGTGGTGGTGGCGGACGGCCTGGGGCACGGCCCCGACGCCGCCGAGGCCGCCGCGGTGGCGCTGGCCGTGTTTGCCCAGGCCCGGGGCAGCCATCCGGGCCGCTACCTCGAACTGGCGCATGGCGCGCTGCGCACCACGCGCGGCGCCGCCGTGACCGCCGCGCGCGCGGACGCCGGCGCCCAGCGCATCCGCTATGCCGGTGCCGGCAACGTCATGGCGCGCGTGATGTCCGGCATCGACGACCGTACGCTGCTGGTCCAGAATGGCACGGCCGGCCTGCAGATGCGCGCCGTGCAGGAGCAGGAGGTGGAGTGGCCGCCGCACGCGCTGCTGATCGTGCATTCGGATGGCATCCAGTCGCGCTGGCGGCTGGACGACCCGGCCGTGCTGCAGCGCGATCCCTCGCTGGTGGCCGCGTTTGTGTTCTGGAAATTCTGCCGGGGCCGCGACGATGCCACCGTCGTGGTGGTTCGCCGCGCGCAGCGGTGATGCCCCCCGGGCCCGCAAGAGACCGTGAGACTGGCCGCGATATGACCCACTCGACTCCCCCGACCCACCCGACCCACCCGACGTCCTCCCCCGACGCCGACCCCGCCGGACTCCTGGCCGCGCTGGCGGCGCGCACCCAGGAAGTGGAGGCGCTGCGCGCCGAACTCGACGAAACCAATCGCGGCGTGCTGGCGCTGTATTCGGAGCTGGACATCCAGGCCGACCAGCTGCGCCAGGCCACCGAGCTGAAGAGCCGCTTCCTGGCCTATATGAGCCACGAGTTCCGCACGCCGATCGTCGCCATCCAGAGCATTACCCGGCTGCTGATCGACCGCGTGGACGGCCCGCTCACCCCCGAGCAGGAAAAGCAGGTGGTGTTCGTGCGCGACACCGCCGCCGAGTTTGCCGAGATGGTCAACGACCTGCTCGACCTGGCGCGGCTGGAGGCGGGGCGCGTGGATGTGTCGCCGGCCTGGTTCGACATGGTGGCCCTGTTCGACGCCCTGCGCGGCATGTTCAAGCCCGTGCTGACCAACCCCGAGGTGTCGTTGATCTTCGAGGCGCCGCACGACGTGCCCAAGCTGTTCAGCGACGACCGCAAGCTCTCGCAGATCCTGCGCAACTACATCTCCAACGCGCTGAAGTTCACGCCCAGCGGCGAGATCCGCGTCTCGGCCGTGTGCGATGGCGACGACACCATCACGTTCTCGGTGCGCGATACCGGCATCGGCATCCCGGCGGAGTCCCACGGCGAGGTATTCCAGGACTTCGTGCAGATCGACTCCCCGCTGCAGCGGCGCTACCGGGGCTCGGGCCTCGGGCTGGCGCTGAGCAAGCGGCTGGCGGAGCTGCTTGGCGGGCATGTCGGCTTCGAGAGCGAAGTCGGCGTGGGCTCGCGCTTCTACGTGACCGTGCCGGTGGCGCTGCCCGTGCCCCCGGGCGCGCCTGCCGGAGACCATCATGGCTGACCACAATGCACCAGCCACCGGCAGGGGCGACACCCCGCCGCTGGTGCTGGTGGTGGACGACAACCCGGTTACGCGCTACGCCACGGTGCGCGTGCTGAGCGCGGCCCGCTTCCGCACCATCGAGGCCGAGAGCGGCCAGGAGGCGCTGCAACGCGCCGACACCAGCGTCTCCGCCGTGGTGCTCGACGTGAATTTGCCGGACATCGATGGCTTTCAGGTCTGCCGCCGCCTGCGCGAGCGCACCGAGACCGCCACCGTGCCGGTGGTGCACCTCTCCGCCACCTACGTGGCCGACTACGACAAGGTGCGCGGGCTGGACGCCGGCGCCAGTGCCTACCTGATCCACCCGGCCGAGCCGGCCGTGCTGGTGGCCACGATCTCCTCGCTGCTGCGCGCCAGCGCCGCCGAGCGCTCGCTGCGCGAGAGCGAGGCACGCTTCCGCGCGATCTACCACCAGGCCATCGGCGGCATCTGCACGCTGGACCTGGAGGGGCGCTTCGTCGATCTGAACCCGGCCATGCTGGGCCTGCTGCAGCGCCCCGCCGACGCGCTGATCGGCCAGCCCGTGGCCGCCTTCGCCCCGCCCGATTGGGTGGAGCGTGTGGCCGAGGCCACCGGCCAGCATCTGCAGGACGGCTGGCAGGGTGCGTTTCCGCTGCGCGACGCGCAGGGCGAGACCATGCACCTGGAGTGGAGCATTTCAGCCGTGCTGGAGAACGGCGTAAAGGTGGCCGTGGTGTCCAACATCACCGACCGCGTGCTGCTGGAGCGCCAGCGCGAGCAGCTGATCGAGCGCGAGCAGGCCGCGCGCGCCGCCGTGGAGCGGCTGAACCGGATGAAGGACGACTTCATCGCCATCCTCTCGCACGAACTGCGCAATCCGCTGAACGTGATCTCGGTCTGGACCCATGTGCTGAGCCGCCACGTGACTTCCGAGGAGGGGCGGCGCGGGCTGGCGGCGGTGGAGCGCAATATCGCCATCCAGCGCCGGCTGGTGGCGGATCTGGTCGATGTGTCGATGCTGAACGTCGGCAAGATGAAGCTCGAACGCGAACTCACCAAACCCGCCGACGTGATTGGCGGCGCGCTGGACAGCATGCTGGCGCAGGCCGCCGAGCGGCGCGTGGCGCTGGACGTGGACCTGCCGGCCACGCTGGTTCCCCGCGCCTGGCTGGACCCGGCGCGCTTCCAGCAGATCCTGTGGAACCTGCTCTCCAACGCCATCAAGTTCTCGCCCGAGGGCGGCGCGGTGCGCGTGGAGGCCAGCTCCGATGCCGACACGCTGCGCGTGCGCGTGGTGGACCAGGGGCGCGGCATCGCCCCGGACTTCCTGCCGCTGCTGTTCGACCGCTTCACCCAGAGCGACGACGCCAACCGGCGCCAGCACGGCGGCCTGGGGCTGGGGCTGGCCATCGTCAAGCATCTGGCCGAGATGCACGGCGGCACGGTGCATGCCGCCAGCGGCGGCGTGGGCACGGGGGCGACCTTCGAGGTCTCGATTCCGCTGGTGGAGCCGGGATCGCCGGACCCTGGCGCCGAGCGCGCCGAGGTGGCGGCCATCCAGCCGGCCGTGCCGCTGAACGCGCTGGACGTGCTGCTGGTGGAGGACGACGACGACGCCGCGGCGGCGCTGTCGGCCATCCTGACGAACGACGGCGCGCAGGTGCGCACCGTGCGCGACTGCGAGGCCGCGCTGGATGAGATCGAGGCCGCCACGCCGGACCTCATCATCAGCGACATCGGCCTGCCCGGCCGCGACGGCAACGACCTGATCCGCGAAGTGCGCATCCGCGAGGCGGTGGCCTCGCAGGCGCGCACGCCGGCCATCGCCCTGACCGCCTTCACGCGCCAGCAGGACCGCCGCGCGGCCATCGAGTCAGGCTTCGACGCGGTGTGCGGCAAGCCGCTGCGGCTACAGGAACTGATGAGCGCGATCGAAAACGTGCTGGGGCCGCTGCAGTGAGCCAGCGGCGTCAGCCCTCCATCCGCACCAGATAGCGCCCGCGCGACTGCCGCGCCAGCATGCGGGCCATGGCTTCGGGGATGTCCTGGAACGCGATCTCATTGGCTACCAGGTCAAGGTGGCGCGGCCGGTAGGCGTCGGCGATCTTCGCCCAGACTTCGCTGCGCAGCGCCATCGGGCTGTTGGCATTGATGCCGATCAACTTCACGCCGCGCAGGATAAATGGCAGCACGGTGGCGTCGAACTGCGCGCCCGCCGCGTTGCCAAAGGCCGTGGCCACGCCGTCTGGCTGGAGCGTGCGCAGCATCCACGCCAGCACCTCCCCGCCCACGGCATCGACGGCGCCGGCCCACTGCGCCGGGTCCAGCGGTTTGCCCGTCGCCTTGGCCACCTCGGCCGGCAGGATCTCCGCCGCGCCCAGCGTGCGCAGGTAGTCGAGTTCGGCGGCCTTGCCGGTCAGCGCCGTCACGGCGTAGCCGCGCCCGGCCAGCATGTCGATGGCGATGCTGCCCACGCCGCCCGTTGCCCCGCTTACCACCACCTTGCCGCGCGCCGGCGCCAGCCCGTTGTGCTCCATCCAGTGCAGGCACAGCCCGGCCGTGTAGCCGGCCGCGCCGAGCGTGGCAGCCTCGCGCAGCGAGAGCCCCGCCGGCAGCGGCATCGCCCAGTCCGCCTTCACGCGCGCGTACTGCGCGTGGCCGCCGTCATGGTCCACGCCGATGCCGAAGCCGTGCACCACCACCGGGTCGCCCTCGCGGAAACGCGCGTCGGACGACGCCGCCACGGTGCCGGTCAGGTCGATGCCGCCGATGCGCGGATACTGGCGCACGATGGCGTTGATGCCGGCGGCGGCCAGCGCGTCCTTGTAGTTCAGGCTCGACCACGCCACGCGCACCAGCACCTCGCCGGGCGACAAATCGTCAACGTCCAGTTCGACAAAGCGGGCGGCGGGCGCGCTGGCCCCTGCCGTGGGCGCGTGAAGCCGGTAAGCCAGAAATCGCGACATAGCCTTTCCTATCTATCCATTGCCAATCATTGCCAATCAATCCAGCGACGTGCCGGTGGACTTCACCAGCGCCGCCCACCAGGCGGTATCCGTGCGGATCTGCTGGGCGAACTGCTCGGGCGTGTTGCCGACCGGCTCGGCGCCCTGGTCGATCAACCGCTTGCGCATCTCCGGCCGGGCCAGGATCTTCAGCGTGGCCTGGTTGAGCCGGTCGATGATCGGGCGCGGCGTGCCGGCCGGCGCCATCAGGCCCTTCCAGGCCGTGACCGTGAATCCTTTCAGCCCGGCCTCTTCCGCCGTGGGCACGTCCGGGGCAATCGGCACGCGCTTGTCACTGGCCACCGCGAGCGCGCGCAGCTTGCCGGACTGCACGTGCGGCCACAGCGGCGGCATGTTGTCGATCAACACCGTGATGTGCCCCGCCACCAGGTCCGCCACGGCCGGGCCAGTGCCCTTGTATGGCACGTGCTGCATGCGCAGGCCGGCCATCTGGTTCAGCAGCTCGCCCGCGAGCTGGGCCGGCGTGCCGTTGCCGGGCGAGCCGAAGGTGACCTGCCCGTTATGCGTGCGGGCGTAGGCGATGAACTCGGCCACCGTGGTCACCGGCAGCCCGGCATTCACCACCATCAGGTTGAAGTCGCGCGAGATCATCGTCACCGGCGCGAGGTCGCGCGCGGGGTCGAAGGTCATCTTCGGATACAGGCTCGGGTTGATCACCGTCGGCCCGGCGCTGGCCAGCAGCAGCGTGTAGCCGTCCGGCGCGGCGCGGGCGACGATCTCGCCGCCGATATTGCCGCCCGCCCCGGGCTTGTTCTCGACCACCACGGTCTGGCCCAGCTCCTCGCGCAGCGGATCGGCCAGCAGGCGCGCGACGATGTCTGCCGTGCCGCCCGGCGCGAACGGCACCACGATCCGGATCACCCTATTGGGGTATGCGCCCTGCCCCTGCCCCTGCGCCACCCCCACCACACCCAACATCCCCCATGCAAGACTTGCGACGACTACACATGCTTTGAACATTTTTGTCATCTCCGGTGGTTTTGTCCGGATGTGACATTACACGTTCAGCGCGGCGCCGTCGCCTGCGCGATGGTGCGCCGGGCGATATTCAGCTGGTGGATCTGGCTGGTACCCTCGTACAGCCGGAACAGGCGCACGTCCCGGTAGAAGCGCTCGATGCCGTAGTCGGCGATATAGCCGTAGCCGCCGAACATCTGCACGCAGCGGTCCGCCACGCGGCCGCACATCTCGGAGGCGAAGTACTTGCAGATCGACGCCTCCATGGTCACGTCCGCGCCCGCGTCGCGCTGGCGCGCGGTCTCCAGGATCAGCGCGCGGGCGGCGTGGATGTCGGTCTGGCAATCGGCAATCAGGCCCTGCACGAGCTGGAAGTCCGCCAGCGGCTGGCCGAACTGCCTGCGGCCGGTGACGAAGCGCACGGCGTCGTCGAGCATGCGGATGGCCGGCCCGATGCACAGCGCCGCCAGGTGGATACGCTGCTTGTTCAGCACCTTCATCGCCGTGCGGAAGCCCTGCCCTGGCTCGCCGCCGATCAGGCTGTCCGCCGGCACGCGGCAATCGCGGAAATAGACCTCGGAGACCGGCGAGCCGGCCTGCCCCATCTTGCGATACGGCGCGCCGGTGGTGAGCCCGGGGGTGTCGCGCGGCACGATGAAGGCCGAGATGCCGGCCGCGCCGGGGGTGTCCGGATCGGTGCGGGCCATCACCGTGAACAGGCCGGCGAGGGGCGCATTGGTGATGAAGCACTTGGTGCCGTTGAGCACGTAGTGGTCACTGTCGCGCCGGGCCGAGGTTTGCAGCGCAGTGGCGTCCGAGCCGGCTTCCGGCTCGGTCAGCGCGAAGGCGCCGGTCACCTCGCCACTGGCCAGCAACGGCAGGTAGCGGCGCTTCTGGGTCGGCGTGCCATCGGCCACCAGCGCCTCCGAGCCGATGCCCGTGTTGGTGCCCACGCGGGCCCGGAACGCCACCGAGCACTGCGACAGCATCATCGCCGCCTGCACCAGTTCCTCGGTGGTCATGCCGGCGCCGCCGTATTCCTCTGGAATCGAATAGCCGAACATGCCTTGCGCGGCCATGGCGTCCACGATGTCGCCGGGCACTTCGTCGCGCTCCGCTACCTCGGCCTCGCGCGGCACCAGGCGTTCACGCACGAAGCGTTGCAATGCGTGCAGGAAGGGATCGAAGACTTCCGGGTCTCGGATCATTCGGTTTTTCGCTCCAGTCGGCACCGACAAAGGCAGGGCATCGCGTCGAGCGTACGGTGGGTGCATCGTTTGCACTATCAATGTTTCGCTATCTTGAACATCGTCTACCCTTATGGAAGAACCCGGCGGCAACACCATACCAAGGGTTAACCCCATGATCTCTCGCCCCCATCATCCCGATCCCGCGTTTGCCACCACGCTGGCCCATGGCCTGGGGCTGCTCCAGTGCTTTCGCGCCGGCGAGACGGTGCTGAGCAACAAGGAACTGGCGGATCGGACCGGCTTGTCGAAGGCCACCATCAGCCGGCTGACGTACACGCTGGCCGCCCGGGGCCTGCTGCTCTACGACAGGCACTTGCGCCGCTATCGGCTGGGCTCCACGGCGCTCTCGCTCGGCTATCCGCTGCTGGCCTCGCTGGGCGTGCGCCAGTTGGCCCGCCCGCTGATGAAATGCCTCAGCGACTGCATAGGCGGCACGGTCTCGCTCGGCATGCGCGACCGCCTGCATATGGTCTACGTGGAGACCGTCCGCGCCCATGACGCCATCGCATTCCGCCCGGAGATCGGGGCGTCATTGCCGATGCTGACCACCGCGATGGGGCGCGCCTGGCTAGCCCAGGCGCCCGAAGCGGTGCGCGCGCCAGTCGTCGCCGGCCTGCGCGAGCACGCGCCGGACGAATGGTGCGACCATGCCCGGGCCGTGCCGGAGGCCATCGAACATCTGGCGCGGTTCGGCTTCACGCGCACGCCGGGCGCCTGGCAGCGCGACGTGCACGCCGTGGCCGTGCCCATGCGCACGCTGATCGACGGGGAAATCCTGATCTTCAACTGCGGCGTGCTGGCCAGCCGCCTGACCCCCGACATGCTCGAGCAGCGCATGGGCCCGGGCCTGATCGAGATGGTGCAGGAGGTGGAATTCTTGCTGCTGACCGGAGCCGGCTGATGGCACCCCATCCGCCCCAGCCCCCCGCCCCGCCTGAGCGCGACCGCCAGTTCGCCACCACGCTGGCGCGCGGCATCGACATCCTGCTGGCCTACCGCCCCGGCGAGTCCCTGCTCGGCAACCGGGATTTCGTGCTGCGCACGGGCTTGTCGAAGTCCACCGTCGCCCGGCTGACCCACACGCTCGCCGCGCTCGGCTACCTGCGCCATGACGTGGCGCTGGGCAAGTACCGCCTGGGCGCGGCGGTGCTGGCGCCGGCCTACCCGCTGCTGTGCGGCATGCCGATCCGCCAGCTTGCCCGCCCGCTGATGCAGGCGATGGCCGGCGAGCTGGGCGGGGCCGTCTCACTGGGCATACGGGACCGGAACCAGATGATCTACGTGGAGACCGCGCTTGCCACCCCAGACCTCGCGTTCGCCCCCGACGTGGGCGCCGCCATGCCGATGCTGGCCAGCGCCATCGGCAAGGCATGGCTGTGCCGGGCGCCGGCCAAGGCCAGCGCGGCCGTGCTGAACCGCCTGCGGCTGGAAGACCCCGAGGCCTACCACCGCGCGGCGCCGGCGCTGGCGCAGGCGCGCAAGGATCTGGCGCGGCATGGCTACTGCACCAGCCGGGGCGAATGGCGACCGGATGTGTTCGGTTTTGCGGTGCCGCTCTGCGCGCGCGTGGATTCCCGCTGGTTTGTCATCCATTGCGGGGTGCTGGCGCAGGCGGGGGCCTTCCATGCGGTCGAAAAGGTCATCGGTCCACGCCTGGTGGCCCTGGCGAACCAGCTCGAGATGCGCCTGGGGCTGCGCTGACGCGGCAGCTATCCATCGCAAAAACACCACAAAAGCCCGCCCCCACGCGGGCTTTTCCTTGACGGCACAACGCCCGCCTAGGATCATTCGACTTTTCCGAGTAACGCGAATCGTTCGTATTCACGTTAGTATTCGCACCTTCGAGCCAACATAACAATGACTTCCAGCTTGCCCAATGCCGCGCGCCGGCAGCACGCGCCGTCGCGCGTGCGCCCTCTGGCCGCTTTCGCCCGGATGGCCGTCCTGACCGGATTCCCGCTGTGTGGCGTCGCCTTCGCCCAGACGACGGAGCCGGCGGCAGCCGCCCCGGCCGAGCAGGCGCTGCCGGCCGTGACCGTGAGCGCGGCGCAGGAAATCGAAATTGGCCCGCAGCTGAAGAAGAAGGCCTCCGGCGGCGCGCTGGGCAACCGCTCGCAGCTCGACACGCCGTTCTCCACCACCATCGTGACCGGCGAAGACCTGGCGGACCGCCAGGTGACCAAGATCGGCGATGTGTTCTTCAACGACGCCTCGGTCTCGGACAACAGCAACGCAAATAACGCGTGGGCGTCGTACACCACGGTGCGCGGCCTGCAGCTCGACTGGCGCAACGCGTACAAGATCAACGGCATGCCGTTCATCAGCTACGGCCTGACGCTGCCCTACGAACAGCTCGAACAGGTGGAACTGCTCAAGGGCGCCTCCGGCTTCATGTACGGCTTCGGCAACCCGGGCGGCACGGTCAACTACGTCACCAAGCGCCCGACCGAGCAGTTCACGGCCAGCGTGGAACTGGGCTACCGCTCGTCGCACGTGTGGACCGAGCACGTCGACGTGGGCGGCCGCGCCGGCCCGGACAACATGTTCGGCTATCGCCTGAACCTCACGCACGAGGAAGGCAAGCCCAGCAATGCCGTGGGCATCAACCGCAATTCGGTCTCGCTGGGCCTGGACGCACGCATCACGCGTGACCTGACCTGGACCTTCGACGGCATCTACCAGGACCGCAACACCTGGGGCGCCACGCCGACGTTCTACACCGGCTCCCTGCCTGCCGGCGGCCAGTTGCCGGGCGTGGTCAGCGGCCGCGGCGGCCTGTACGCCGGCCCCGACGCGCACTTCTATTCGAACCTGCAGGTGTACCAGACCGGCCTGCGCTACCGGCTCAACGACGACTGGACCGTCAGCACGACCTACAGCTTCAGCAAGCAGTCGCGCAGCCGTAACGAAACCACGCTCAACCTGCAGAATGCGGCAGGCGACTACACCGATTTCCGCTACGACGGCGCCGAAAGCCAGCAGTTCAGCAACTGGACGTCGATGGTCGAAGGCAAGTTCCGCACGGGCCCGTTCCGCCATGAACTGGTGGCCGGCCTGAGCTGGCAGAAGCAGATCGACCGCTACAGCACCAACTCGGTCTACACGCAGTTGGCCAACGGCAACATCTACGCCCCGTACACCGGCGTGTACTACAGCCAGACCGGCTTCAACAAGTACCGCGCCGGCGACACCGAGCAGAAGGCGGCGTTCGTCAGCGACACCATGTACCTGACCGAGAAATGGTCGGTGCTGGGCGGCCTGCGTGTCACCAACTACGAGCAGAACGGCTACGGCTTCCCGGGCACCACGGGCGGCAACACCAACTTCACCAAGAACGGCCTGATCACGCCCACCGCGGCGATCATGTTCAAGCCGATGCCGAGCACCACGCTGTACGCCAGCTACGTGGAGTCGTTCGACGGTGGCGGCATCGTCTCGTCGTTCTACTCCAACGCCGGCGCCGCGCTGACGCCGGCCAAGAGCCGCCAGTACGAAGTGGGCGCCAAGACGGACCAGGGCCTCTGGACCGGTACGGCAGCGCTGTTCCGCATCGAGCAACGTACGGAATTCGGCCGCAACGACGGCGGCACGCTGCCGGTGTTCGTCCAGGACGGCAAGTCGATCTACCAGGGTGTGGAGATGGCGGGCAGCACGCGGATCGGCTCCCAGTGGGAAGTAGGCGGCAGCGCGATGTACCTGGACAGCTATTACGACCAGGGCCAGCTGAACATCGGCAACCGCGTGGCCGGTGCCCCGAACTGGATCCTGACGGGCCGGATCAGCTACCGCGTGCCGTTCGTGCCGGGCCTGAAGGTTGGCCTCGACGGCAAGTACACGGGTACCACCAAGGTCCGCCCCGAGGGCGACCTGACGGCAGGCGGCTACACGGTGTTCAACCTGGGTGCCTCGTACAGCACCCGCGTGGCCGGCAAGGAGCTGACGCTGCGCGCCGCACTGACCAACCTGGCCAACAAGCGCTACTGGGGCTTCCAGTACGCTGGCTACGTCCAGCCGGCGGACCCGCGTGCCGTCAGCCTGACCGCGAAGATCGCGTACTAAGCTGACCTGAGGCGCGTAGTGAGTCGGATGCGCCACCTATGAAACGCCCTGCCCTGGCAGGGCGTTTTGCTTTGGGCCGCTTGGAGCGCCGATCCTGCCGCGTATACAATCGCGGTCTTTACCCGTTCACCCCAGACCTTCGCCCCGCCATGACCACCCTCGGAACGCCCCTCTCCCCCTCCGCCACCAAAGTGATGCTGCTCGGCTCCGGCGAGCTCGGCAAGGAAGTGCTGATCGCACTGCAACGGCTGGGCGTGGAAACCATCGCCGTGGACCGCTACGAGAATGCGCCGGGCCAGCAGGTGGCGCACCATGCCCGCACCATCACGATGAGCGACGGCGAGCAGCTGAAGGCCCTGATCGAGGCCGAGCGCCCGGATCTGGTGGTGCCCGAGATCGAAGCCATCGCCACCCCGATGCTGGAGGCGCTGGAAGCCGCCGGCGTGGTCCGCGTGATTCCCACCGCCCGTGCCGCACGGCTGACCATGGACCGCGAGGGCATCCGCCGCCTGGCCGCCGAGACGCTGGCCCTGCCGACCAGCCCGTACAAGTTCTGCGATTCGCTCGAGGAACTCCAGGCCGCCATCGACGGCGGCATCGGCTACCCGTGCGTGGTCAAGCCGGTGATGAGCAGCTCCGGCAAGGGCCAGAGCAAGATCGACGGCCCCGAGGGCGTCAAGGCCGCCTGGGACTACGCCATGGCCGGCGGCCGCGTGAGCCACGGCCGTGTGATCGTGGAAGGCTTCATCGACTTCGACTACGAAATCACCCTGCTGACCGTGCGCGCCGTGGGCGCCGATGGCCAGGTGGAAACGCAATTCTGCGAGCCGATCGGCCATGTGCAGGTCAGCGGCGACTACGTGGAAAGCTGGCAGCCCCACCCGATGCATCCGCAGGCCCTCGCAACGGCGCAGCACATCGCCCGCGCGGTGACGGCCGACCTCGGCGGCCAGGGGCTGTTCGGCGTGGAACTGTTCGTCAAGGGCGAGCAGGTCTGGTTCAGCGAGGTCAGCCCGCGCCCGCACGACACCGGCATGGTGACGATGATCACCCAGTGGCAGAACGAGTTCGAACTCCACGCCCGCGCCATCCTCGGCCTGCCGGTCAGTACGGCGCTCAAGAGCCCCGGCGCCAGTGCCGTGATCTACGGCGGCGTGGAAGCCCAGGGCATCGTCTTCGACGGCGTGGACGACGCGCTGCGCGTGCCGCAGACCGAACTGCGCCTGTTCGGCAAGCCGGAGAGCTTCGAGCGCCGCCGCATGGGCGTGGCGCTGGCCTACGCCGAAAACGTGGACGTGGCCCGCGCGCGCGCCAAGGATGCAGCCAGCCGCGTCAAGCCGCGCAAGGGCTGAGGGGCTGAGGGGCTGAGGGACTGAGGGACTACGCCGGTCAAGGCGTGATGGCGACCTTCAGCACGCCGTCACGCTGATTCGAGAACAGGTCGTACGCCTCGACGATGCGTGACAGCGGGAACCGGTGGGTCACCATCGGCCCGAGGTCGAGGCGATTGGTCTCGATCACCTGCATCAGCCGCCGCATCCGCTCCTTGCCGCCCGGGCACAGCGACGTCACGATGCGATGGTCGCCCAGCCCGGCGGCGAAGGCATCGAGCGGAATACGCAGGTCGCTCGAATAGACGCCCAGGCTCGACAAGGTGCCACCCGGCTTCAGCACGCGCAGCGCCGCCTCGAAGGTGGCCTGCGTGCCGAGCGCCTCGATGGAGGCGTCCACGCCCCGCCCCCCGGTCAGGCGCAGGATCTCCGCCACGACGTCCACCTTGCGGAAGTTCACCACGGCATCCGCGCCCATCTTCTGCGCGATGGCCAGACGCTCGTCGAGCCCATCCACCACGATAATCATCCCCGCGCCGCACAGCCGCGCGCCAGCCGTGGCGCAGAGCCCGATCGGCCCCTGGGCGAAAATCGCCACCGCATCGCCAATCTTGATGTTGGCCTGCTCCGCCCCGGCAAAGCCCGTGGACATGATGTCCGGGCACATCAGCACCTGTTCATCGGTCAGGCCGTCCGGAATGGGCGAGAGGTTCGCCTGGGCATCGGGCACCAGCACGTATTCGGCCTGGGTGCCGTCGATGGTGTTGCCGAAGCGCCAGCCGCCCATCGGCTTGTAGCCATGGCCGTGCGCCTGGCCATCCTGCGAAGGCCGCCCGTCCTGGCACGCGTAGGAATGAAAGCTCGGACAGATCGCCCCGGCAATCACGCGCTGGCCCACCCGGTAGCCGGTCACCACGCTGCCAAGCTTCTCGATCACGCCGACCGGTTCATGGCCGATGGTCAGGCCCGGCTTGACCGGATACTCGCCCTTGAGGATGTGGACATCCGTGCCGCAGATGGTGGTGGTCGTGATGCGGATCAGCGCATCGGTCGGCCCCACCTCTGGAATCGGCTTTTCCCGGAGTTCGATCTGTCCGGGCCCCTTGAAGACCAACGCTTGCATGCTTGCCATGACGCACTCCCGACGGTTGCCGCAGATAAACAGGCTAGTCGATGGGACAAGGACATGCCAATCCGGAGCCGGGGTATCTGCGCGCGGGTTGATCGCGTGCAAGCTTGCTGCAAAGTCTGATGTTTTCGATCAATTGACGTTGCTACGCCCGTGCATCCGCCGCCGCCACGGCAAGTGCCGCATGCTGCGCGCCGAGCACCGGGTTGGCCCGCAGCCCGCTCAGGTCCGCGCCGGACGGCGCCTGGTACAGCCGCAGCCCCAGCTCCGGCAGGATCGCCAGCAGGTGGTCGAAAATATCGCCCTGAATGCGCTCGTAGTCCGTCCAGCCGGTCAGCGTGGTGAAGCAGTAGACCTCGATGGGAATGCCCTGCGAATCAGGCTCCATCATGCGCAGGTTCAGCAGCAGATCGTGGTGGATTTCGGGATGGGCGCGCAGGTAGGCCATGCCGTAGGCGCGGAACGTGCCCACATTGGTCAGCCGGCGCCGGTTCACCGGGTCGTCGTCCGGGCCGCTCAGGGTAAGGTTGGCCTGCGCCACCTGGGCCTGCTTGATCTCCAGGTAGTCGTGCAGCAGCCGGAAGCGCATCAGCGCGTGCAGCTCCTCATCCTCCAGGAAGCGCACGCTGGTGGCGTCGATGCGCAGCGTCCGCTTGATGCGCCGCGCGCCGGACTCGAACATGTGCCGATAGTTGCGGTAGCTCTCTGAGAACAGCTTGTAGGTGGGCACCGTGGTGACCGTGTTGTCCCAGTTCTTGACCTTGACCGTGTGCAGCGCGATGTCCATCACGAAGCCATCGGCATTGGACTGCGGCATCTCGATCCAGTCGCCGATGCGCAGCATGTCGTTGGTGGTCAGCTGCGTGCTGGCCACCAGCGACAGCAGCGTGTCCTTGAAAACCAGCAGCAGCACCGCCGAGAGCGCGCCCAGGCCGGAGAGCATCCAGAGCGGCGAGCGGTCGATCAGGATCGACAGCACCAGCACGCCGCAGACCAGCCACAGCGCGAGCTGGGCCACCTGCACGTAGCCCTTGATCGAGCGCGTCTGCGCCCGCTGGCTGCCCGCGAACACGGTCTGCCAGGCCGAGAACACCCCGGACAGCATCAGGAACACGCTGACCCACGTGCCGGCATGGGCCAGCCGCTCAATCAGTTGCGAGAAACGGCCGAGGTTGGGCACCTCGCCGATGCCGAGCGCGATTACCGCCAGGAAGATGGCGTAGCCAAGCCGGCGGTAAATGCGGTGGCGCAGCAGCGCCGCGGCCCAGTTGCGGTGGCCGGACAGGCTCAGCACCCGGTAGACCAGGCGGCCCGCCACGCGCGCGATCAGCCACTGGGCCAGCGCGGCAATCACGCCGAGCGCCAGCACATAGAGCGCAATCTGGGCCGAGGGGTGGGCGGGAAGGCGTTGCTGGAACAGGTCCAGCAGGGCATCGAAATTCATGCGGCAGGCAGGTCGGTCAACAAACAAGCGCCAAGTGTACTAGCCACCCGCCCCGCCGCGACGGCTTTCTCGCCCCCGCCTGCCGTTTTCAGAATCGTCTCACGGCCGATTCTCGATCGGTTGATCGTCGATGCCCACCCTCACCCGTGTGGCGCGTACATCGCCATCAGCTGCTCGTCGGTATAGCCCCACTGGCGCGCGTCCTCGAAGGCCACCACGGTGTCCTCGCTGTGGGACAGGTCGATGACCTGCGGCGGCACCGCCTGGGACGCCGCCACGTTGTAGAACGTCATCACGCGGGGCCGCAGCGGCTCGTCCTCGTTCTGGCCGCACACCACGCCCAGCCGGCTGGAGCGCAGCCGCAGCACCGTGCCAAGCGGGTAGATGCCCACCGTGCGCGTAAACGCCTTGAATACCCGGCGGTCGAACAGCGTGTCCACGCGCACGGCGATGTACTCCACCGCGCGCGCCGGCGCCCAGGCCTGATGGTTGGGCCGGGGCGAGGTCAGCGAGTCATAGGTATCGCAGATCGCCGCGATCTTGGCGTGCACACTGATCTCGTGCTCGACCAGCCCGAACGGGTAGCCGCGCCCGTCCACGCGCTCGTGGTGGTGCACGCAGACGTCGAGCGGGATATTGGTGTACAGGCGCGCCTCGTTGAGGATGCGGTAGCCCGCCGACGGGTGGCGGCGCATCTGCTCTTCCTCGGCCGGCGTGAGGTCGGTGGCCTTGTGCAGCAGCGAATCGGGCAGCGTCAGCTTGCCGATGTCGTGCACCAGCCCGGCCAGCCCGAGTTCACGGACCTCGCCATCGGGCAGCTTGAGCGTGCGGCCCACGGCAATCATCAGCGCGCACACGGAGAACGAGTGCAGGTAGGTGTAGTCGTCCTTGGCCTTGAGCCGGGCCATGGCCAGCAGCGCCTGGGAATGGCGCGACAGCGACAGCGACGCCGAATCCACCAGCAGCAGCGCCCCGGCGGTCTCCAGCGCGCGGCCCATGCGCACATCGCTGAACATGTTGCCTACCAAGGAGCGACCACTCTTGATCAGCTCGCGCGCGCGCTCCAGTTCCTCCTCGAAACTGGCCTCGGGATCGTCGTCGGAAAGGTCGGCCTCCATCATCTCCGGCGCGGCCGGCGTGGGGAGGTTGCGGCCCTTGAGGATGTCGATCCACACATCCTGCACGTTGGCCGACTGGATCTGCGTGACCTGGTCGTCGCTGGTGACGAGGAAACGCGAGCGCCAGAACGGGTGGTTGATCCAGGGTCCGCCCAGCCTGGCCACGAACATGCCCACCTGGAGCTGTTCCGCTCGAATTCTTCTCAGCATGCACTTGTCCCTTGAAATGGGTGCGGATGTCTCCGCGAACCCGTCAATCCGGGGCTCTGTCAGGCCCCTTGTCCGGCGCCACGGTCGTTGCCGCGGCACGCAGTTGTTGTTTGCGACCCTTTTGTGTAAGACCCTTTTGGCCCGCGTTAACGGCAATCGCCGGCCAATCTTTAGCGGTTTTTTCGGAATCTTCCGAATTCGACCATCCTGCACGACGCACCACCCAGGCCAGCAGCCAGACCCCAACCCCGGCCGACCCCGCCACCAGCCCGACACCGGCCATGCGCTGGTCGTCGATCAGGTAGCTCGCGCACAGGCGCGCGGGTGCGTCGATGAAGAGCATACCGAAGGTCAGGCCCATCCAGACCATGTTGCCGCCGAAGAACAACACCAGCGGCCACGCCGCCACGCGGAGCGCGATGCCAGTTGACAAGCCGGCCACGAACACCGTAGCGAATTTGGCGGCATTGACCGCCGGCGACAGCCGCGCGAGGTCCAGTGCAATCGGCAGCATCCACAGCCCGTAGCCGAGGGCCGCCACTACCAGCAGGCTCAGCGCGTGCGGCCGCAGCGCCGCCATCGCCCGGGCCTGCCAGCGCGCCGGGGCCAGCCGCGCGGACAGCCAGCCGGCGGCGAATACGCCCGGCAGCAGCGCCAGCATTTGCAGGGCCATCGAGGCTTCCAGGGGCTCCCGCAGCGCTGGTACGGCCAGGGTGACAAAGACGGCGACCAGCGCCAGAGGCCGGACGATTCTCATCGCCCGGCTCCACCCGCCAAGGCATGGCGCTGGGCCAGCGCATAGGCCGCGTGGAAGTCTTCCAGCGCGAAGCTGCCCAGCACCACGCCACGCGCATCCACCACCTGCAGGCCGCCGTTGTGGACGAAGCCGCCGAAGCCGTCCGGAATGGCGATGATGTCGGCCTCGCGCAGCAGCGCCTGCATGGCGGCGGGCGCGTCCGGCGCAGCCACCCGCCATTGCGGCGGCCTGGCGCCGTGCTCGCGGGCGTAGCTGGCCAGATCGGCGCCGGTGTCACGCGGATCGAAAGACAGCGAGATCAGGCCGATCCGGCCGGTCATGCCGTCCGCCTCCAGCTGGCGCGATAGCTGGGCGAACGCGGCCCCGAGCGCGCGGCACACGGTCTGGCAGCGGGTGTAGATGGCATCGACGAGATACACGGCGCGAGCACCCTCGGCTGGCCCTTCGGCTGGTAATTCGCCGAAAAGCCGGTGCGGCTGGCCCAGTTGGTCATGCACCGCGATGGGCGGCAGGCGCATCTGGTGCGCGGCGATGCGCGCCTCGCGGCGCTGGTCAAGCGTCCAGGCCGTCAGGCCATGCGTGATGGCCCAGAGGCCGCTGGCGCCCAGCACAAGCACCAGGCAGAGCACCGCCAGCACCATCAGCACAGCCGGAGACCCGCGCGGGCGCGCGGGCTTAACACGGTGGGCGAGGCTAGCCACCCGGGCTGCCGAGCGCCGCGTCACCATCGAACGGCGCCGCCATGGTGGCGGTCTGGGTGCGCGCGGCGGCCACGGCTTCCGCCGTCACGGGGCCAGCGGTATTGCCCCACTGGCTGCGCACATGGGTCAGCACGGCAGCGATTTCGGCATCGGACAACTGGTCCGCGAAGGCCGGCATCGCCCCGTTGTAGGCGGTGCCCTTGACGGTCAGCTTGCCGGTCACGCCACGCAGCACGATGGACGCCAGGCGCGCCTCCTGCCCCACCACCCATTCCGAGCCCGCCAGCGGCGGGAACACGCCCGGCAAACCCTGCCCGGTGGCCTGATGGCAGGCCACGCAGCGGGCCTGGAACACCGCCGCGCCATCCACGGCGCCGCCGCCGGCACCCTTGGGCTTGCCTTGCAGGTCGGCCAGGGTGCGGCTGTCGCCCAGCGCCGAGGGCTGCTCGCTCTCGGACGTCACGATATAGAACGCCCCCCACGCCACCAGTGCCGCCACCATGGCCAGCACGTAGCGGGGAATCGGCGCGCGGTTCTCGTGCGGATCGGCATTCTCGCGGGCACGCGCCGCGGCGGCCTGCCGTTCTTCCGATGGATCTGCCATCTGTTTCCTCTGCGGATACGCTTGTCGTGTACTTATCGCGGGTTCGACTCGCCGCCGGCGGGCGGCAACACCGCCCCGGTGCGGTTCAGCGACTGGAGATAGGCCACCAGGTCAGACGCGGCGGCGGTTGGCACCACCACCTTGCCCGGCGGCGCGTAGCCCGGGGGCAGCGTCACCGGCTTGTCGCCCGGCTCCGGCGCATCCTTCACATCGAACAAGTACGGATAGCTCGGCATGATGCTGCCGCTCACGTAGGCGCGCGGCTGGTACAGGTGCCCGAGGTGCCAGTCGGCGCCGGGCTGGCGCACGCCGATATTCATCAGGTCCGGCCCGGTCCGCATGGTGCCCAGCAGGTGCGGCTTGTCGTAGTAATAGTCGCCGGCCACGGCCACGCGGCCCCAGCCGCGCTTGTCGTCCGGCGCGTAGGCGCTGTCGCGCGGCTGCTGGGAATGACAGTAGATGCAGCCGTTGGCGATATAGACCTCCCGCCCGCGCAGTTGCGCGGCGGTATAGGGCTTGGTGCCTTCGGTGGGCTTGACGTCCTGGAGTTGCAGATACGGCAGGACGACCAGCGCGCTGGTGGCCAGCGCCAGCATGGTCATGCCCCCCGCCAGCAGGGCGCTTTCATTGTTCACGGTTCAGACTCCCTCGGCAGGTTTTTGGCCCGGCTGGCTGGTTTTGCGCTGGCGGCCCTGGTGGAACAGCGCCGGGCGGTCACGATTGGGCCCGAGGCCGAAGATCGCGCAGACGAAGTTCGTCACGAAGAACAGGTGGCCCGCCAGCATCAGCGCCCCGCCCAGCGAGCGGGCGCGCAGGTAAGGCAGGGTCACGGCGACCGAGTCCATGAACGGCCGCGCCGCGTCCAGCATGGCCAGCCCCTGCAGCCAGCCGCCAATGCTCAGGAAGACGAAATAGATGCCGATGCCGCCCGCCGCGAGCCAGAAGTGCATATAGATCATCCAGCGGTACGGCCATTCGCGGCCGGTCACGCGCGGCACGATGAAGTACAGCGCGCCAAAGAACGCGAAGCTGACGAAGGCGTACAGCCCCAGATGGGCGTGGGCCACCGTGTAGTGCGTGAAGTGGGCCACGCGGTTGACCGCGCGCAGTGCCTCGAACGAGCCCTGGATGGAACTCAGCGTGTACATCATCCCGCCGAAGGTGACGAAACGCAGCGTCGGCGAGTCGATCAGCCGGCGGAAGTTGCCACGCAGCGTCTGGTGCTGGTTGATGGAGAACGCGATCACCGGAATCAGCATCATCATGCTTTGCACGATGGACAGCGTGATCAGCCACCCCGGCACCGGCCCGCCCACGAGGTGGTGGCCGCCCACCTGCCCGTAGAAGAACGCCAGCGCCCAGAAGCCCAGCAGCGAGAGCCCGTACGACCTGACCGGCTGGCCAATGATCTTGGGCAGGAAGTAATAGATGGAAGCCAGCGCCAGCGGCGTGTAGAACAGCCCCAGCACGTTATGGCCGAACCACCAGTTCATGGTGGCCTGCTCCACGCCGAAGTGCACACCGGGCACGTTGGCCACCAGGAACAGCACCGGGAACCAGAACAGCGCGCAGCCCATGTACCAGACCGACACGTAGAGGTGATCCACCTTCCGGTTGACCAGCGTCAGCACCAGCGGCACGCCCACGAAGGCGCCGCCCACCACGAACAGGATGTCCACCTGCCAGGGAATCTCGAGCCACTCCATGCCATCGGAAATCCCCGCGCCAATGCTGCCGATGCCGGCAATCAGCCCCGCATTCCACACCGCCGCGCCCAGCACCGCCCAGCGCGCGCCCACCAGCGCCGTCTTGAGCAGTCGGGGCAGCAGGAACAGGGCGATGGCCAGCCCGGCCATTGGCGCCCAGCCGTAGGCCACGGCATTCAGGTGGATGGTGCGAATGCGGCCGAAGGACAGCCAGGGCACGCTGGCGAGCAGGTCCGGTTCGTGCAGCTTGATCGAGGCGGTGAGCCCGGCCATCGACGCCACCACCAGCCACACCATGGCGCAGCAGATGAACAGGAACACGACTGGCGCGGAAGATGCATCGGCAGCATCGCGCGAGGGGTCGTCCATGCCCGGCGTCAGGTGCGCCGAGGCGGGATCCTCGGGCTGCCCGGCCTCGCCGTCGGCAAAGATCACCCGCGCGGCGGCTGGTGAAGTATCGAACAGGCCCTTCTGCATGCTCCAGATAAAGGCCGCCAGCGCGATCACCGAAAGCAGGAACGCGGAGAGCAGAATGGCGATGGTATTCATGGCATTGCCGGCAGGGCATGAGACGAGTCCTGCGCAGATTACGCACGGGGCGATTTGGCGCCCATAGCCACTTCCTGAGATTTTTGGGTGACCACCGCCGCCGGACGTTGCAGGCGCGTTACGCACAGGAGGTGCACAGGGGGCGCGCAGAGGGCACTGAATCGGGGCACCCATGCGAGGCGATCGTCCGGAAGATGGCCGCTTCGGCCCCCTGCCCTTGCAGCCCGGTTTTACCGAATTACCTTAAATTGCATCAAAGATGCAACTTAACTAGAATGGCGCCAGCGCTTGCCAGCGCGCGGTTTCCGACCGATCACTCGCCCCCCGCCCCATCATGAACGTCCACTTGACCATCGAAGGCCGCCACGGCCTGGCCAGTCAGATTTATCGCCAGTTGCGCGCCGGCATTCTCGACGGCCGTCTGGCACCGGGCGAGCGGCTCCCATCGACGCGCGAGCTTGCCACGCAACTTGGTGTTTCCCGGAAGACAACACTCGATGTCTTCGAGCGGCTGACCGCCGAGGGCTATCTGCGCTCGCGCACCGGCGAGGGCACCTTCGTGGCGGCGACCATGACCCGGCGCGGCAACCTGCCCACGCACGCCACGGCGTTGCAGCCGGCAGACCCGCTCTGGGAATCGATGCCGGACGCGCTGCCGATGCGCCAGGAGGGCGTCTCGCCCCAGTACGACTTCATGGGCGGCGTGACCGAAAAGCGCCTGTTCCCGTTCGACCAATGGCGCCGCTGCGTGAGCCATGCGGTACGCGTGCAGGCGCGCGCACCGGCCGGCTACCGCGACCCGGCCGGCGAGCCGGAGTTGCGGCTGGCCGTGTCGCGCTACCTGGCCCTCAGCCGCGCCGTGGTCAGCAACTGGCATGACGTGATCATGACCCAGGGCGCCCAGCAGGCGCTGAACGTGCTGGGGCGCGTGGTGCTGCGGCCCGGCGACGTGGTGGCGATGGAAGATCCCGGCTATCCGCCTGCCCGCATGAGCTTCAAGGCGGCGGGCGCGCGGGTGGTGCCGGTGCCCGTGGACGCGGACGGCATCGTGGTCAGCGCCCTGCCCGCGGACGCGCGCCTGATCTATGTCACGCCCTCGCACCAGTTTCCGCTCGGCATGCCGATGAGCCTGGAGCGCCGGCTGGCACTGCTCGACTGGGCGCAGCGGCGCGGCGCGCTGATCGTGGAGGACGACTACGACGGTGAATTCCGCTTCGAGGGCCGGCCGATGGATTCGCTCAAGAGCCTCGACCATGACGGCGTTGTCGCCTATGTGGGCACGTTCTCGAAGACCATTTTTCCGGAGCTGCGCATCGGCTACCTGATTCCGCCCGCCTCGCTGGCGCAGGCGCTGCGCCGGGCCAAGCAGACCGGCGACTGGCACAGTTGCACGCTCACCCAGACCGCGCTGGCCAAGTTCATGCTCGACGGCTACTTCGCCAAGCACCTGCGGCGCATGCACAAGGAGTACGCGGCGCGGCGCGCGGCGCTGCGGCGCTGGCTCGATCACGAACTGTCGCCGTGGCTGGCCCCGCTGCCGACGTCAGCCGGCATCCATCTGGTGGCCGAAATCCGTCCGAACGGCAAGAAGCCGCCTGACGAGGCCGCGTTCATCGCCCGGGCGGGAGCGGCGTCGATCGGCCTCTACGGCATCGGCGGCATGTTCGCCGGGCGGCCGCCGCGCGCGGGGCTGCTGATGGGCTACGGCGGCCTCAGCATCGAAGAGATCGACACGGCCATGCAGCGGCTGCTGGATACTCTCCAGGGCCAGCCGGCGTTACCGGGGGCTGCCCATCTGTTGCCCAACCGGCATACACGGCCGGGCCGGGCCGCTATACCTTGAAACATCCGGAATTCTGCCGTTAATTGTTGTCGGCCTCCGCTATTGCGTCTTTCCTGCTTGATGCATACCCATTACGACAACCTCAAGGTATCCCGCGACGCGCCCCAGGAAGTAATCCGGGCCGCGTACAAGTCGCTTAGCCAGAAATATCATCCCGATCGCCACGCGGACGGCGAGGAAGCCAATCGCATCATGCGGCTGCTGAACGTGGCCTATGACGTCCTGAGCGACCCCGGCCGGCGCGCGGAGCATGACCAGTGGATCGTGGAGCAGGAGCGGATCGAGGCCATGCGCGCCCGCCGCCGCGAGGCGCCGCCGCGCCCCGCGCCGGGCACCGCGCGGCCCCAGACGGCGCGCCCGCAGGCCCAGCCCCGGCAGCCTCGTGCCGCCAGCGGTGCTTCCGGGACGGCTGGGGGTGCCAAGGCCGGCGGTGCGTCCGCCCAGGGTGCCTCCGCGCGCAGCGCTGGCAGCAAAACTTCGCAGAAAGCCGAGGAAGCCCGCCCCTCGCGCGGCGAAAAGACCCGTTTCCGCCCCAAACCCGAACCCCGGCCCGATGGCCCGCCCCCGCGCGGCCAGCCACTGCCGGCCCATCTGGCGTTCCTGCTCTATATCGCGGTGGGGGCCAGCATCGTGGTCCTGCTTGGCGACTGGACGCCCAGCGCCAGCTCGGCCGCCGACACCCCCGTCGCGCTGGTCAAGCCGGCCCGCGCCGAGGAAGCCTTCCCGCCTCAGCCGCCCCGCTACAGCCGGCCCGCCAACACGCCGCGCGGCATGCCGTGGCCGAGCCGCTCGGGCTATCTGGCCGGCTATCCGGTGCTGAACAGCAACGGGCTCTCCACGGTGACCGTGGATAACACGCGCAATTTGTCCGATGTGTTCCTGAAACTGGTATCGATCGAGGGTGACGCGGCGATTCCCGTACGCACAAGCTTCGTGCGCAGCGGGTCGATGTTCACGATGGAGAATATTGCGCCCGGCCGTTACGACGTGCGCTACCGGAGCCTCGACTCCGGGGAGATCTTCCGTTCCGAGCGCTTCGACCTCAAGGAGATCCAGGAGGCCAACGGCACGAGCTTCGCCAACAACACGCTCACGCTCTACAGCGTGATGGGCAAGTCGAAGAGCGTGACCATCACGGAATCGGAATTCCCCTGAACCGGCTAGCGCCGGCTCAGTACGGCCCAGTACCGCTCAGTACCGCTCAGTACGGCTTGGGCTGCGGCTGCTTGTTCGGTGCGCCCGGGCTGCCCGAGGGGTTGTAGGGCACCGGCTTCGGTGCCGGGGCCGGCACCGCGCCATAGAGCTTCTGCCAGCGGGACTTCAGCCCGTCGGCAATCTCCTTCTGGTTGTACTGCTCGGCAAAGTCGATCGCGGTCATGCTCTGCTGGTTCTTCAGGCGCAGGTCCGCGCCCTCATCCAGCAGCAGCTTCACGGTGTCGATATGCCCGCCGCGCGCGGCCATCATCAGCGGCGTGGTGCCGTTGGGGCTTTCCGCATCGATATAGGCGGCGTGATCGACGAGGTACTTCACCACTTCGTTATGGCCGTTGGAGGCCGCGTAGTGCAGCGGCGCCCAGCCCTTCTTGTTGATCTCGGCCTCTTCGCCGTCGACCATCAGCTTCACCATGTCCAGCTCGCCCTGCAGGCTGGCCATCATCAGCGCGTTCTCGCCAGCCGGGTTGGTCTTGTCGAAGTCGATGTTCTTGGCCTTGATCAGCACCGTGGCGACCTTGATCGATTTCTCGCGCAGCGCCACCACCAGCATCGGGTTGCCCCGGGCATCGGTCAGGTTCGGGTCCA
Organism: Cupriavidus sp. SIMBA_020; assembly: GCF_046535395.1. Classification (NCBI taxonomy): domain Bacteria; kingdom Pseudomonadati; phylum Pseudomonadota; class Betaproteobacteria; order Burkholderiales; family Burkholderiaceae; genus Cupriavidus; species Cupriavidus sp. SIMBA_020. Next base: position 127,594 of record NZ_JAWRWU010000001.1, read on the forward strand.
CGCCGCGCGCCAGCAGCTTCTGCACCGTGTTGGCATCGTCGAATTCCACGGCCTTGCGCATGTCGTCCGCCGGGGCGGCCCAGCTTGCCGTGGCGGCGCCCAGCATCAGGGCGGCCACAACGCCGCGCACAATCTTCATGTCAAGCATGAGCATTCCTGTCTATGTGCTTGAAGAGACGGAAGAAATTATCCGCTGTCTGTTCGGCAATGGTTTCCACCGGCACGCCGCGCAACTGGGCGATGAACTCGCCCACATGGCGCACCCAGGCCGGCTCGTTGGTCTTGCCGCGATACGGCACCGGCGCCAGATAGGGCGAATCGGTCTCGATCAGCATGCGGTCCAGCGGCACCTTCCTGGCGGTTGCCTGGAGGTCTGCCGCGCTCTTGAACGTAACGATGCCCGAGAACGAGATATGGAAGCCCTCGTCGAGTGCCTGTTTCGCCACATCCCAGGTTTCGGTAAAGCAGTGCATCACACCGCCGGCTTCGCGCGCATTTTCCTCGCGCATCACGCGCAGCGTGTCGTCCGCCGACGAGCGGGTATGGATGATCAGCGGCTTGCCGGTCTGCCTGGCGGCGCGGATATGGGTGCGGAAGCGCTCGCGCTGCCATTCCATGTCGGCGATGCTGCGGCCATTGAGCCGGTAGTAGTCGAGCCCGGTCTCGCCGGTGCCCACCACGCGCGGATGCGCGGACAGTGCCAGCAGGCGCTCGAGCGTGGGGTCCTCGCCCTCCTCATAGTCCGGGTGCACGCCCACCGAGGCGTACAGGTTCGGATGCTGCTCGGCCAGCGCCAGCACGCGCGGGAAGTCCTCCAGCGTCACCGAGATGCACAGCGCATGGGTGACCTGGTTGGCCTTCATGTTCTCGAGCAGCTGCGGCAGCCGCTCGGACAGTTCCGGGAAATCGATATGGCAGTGGGAATCAACGAACATCGTCAGTCTCTGGATGCGGGTCAGTCGAGCCGGCGGCCGACGATCACGAGATCGCGCTCAACGCCATCCAGCACCGCCACGCGCGGCAGGTCGCCCCAGCGGGCAAAGCCATGGCGCTCGAACAGGGCCAGGCTCGGCGTGTTGTGGCCGAAGATGAAACCGAGCAGCGTGGTCACGCCCACCTTCGGGGCATGGGCGATGGCCTGCTCCAGCAGATAGCGCCCCAGCCCCTGCCCGCGGCGGTCCGCGTGCAGGTAGATCGACAGCTCGGCTGTCGCCCCATAGGCCGGACGGCCATAGAAATCCGAGTAACTGAGCCAGCCGGCCATGCGCCCCTCGGCATCCTCGCACACCCACAGCGGGCGACGCGCCGGCTGATGGGCGTCGAACCACGCCTGGCGGGACGCCACGCTCACCGGCTCCGTATCCGCCGTGACCATGCGCGATGGCACCGTACTGTTATAGATCTCGACGATGCCGGGCAGGTCGGCCGGCGTGGCCAGGCGCAGGATGAAATCGGAAATTCGCATGAATAACAAATACTTGCGAAGCAGACTTCGCGTAGATGATTAGATTGCTACAAGGTCTGGGTCGGCCGTCCGGAATCGATGGCCTTGCCCAGGATTTCCTCCACGGCACGGCGCAGGTTGCGGCCGTTGTCGTCCTCGGGCAGATGCACACCCACGCCGGGGGTCTTCATCGGCGTACCGGCCGGCGTGATCCACGCCACCGTGCCCTGCACCTGGTATTTCTGCGGGCGGTCCAGCAGGGACAGCACCAGGAACACCTGCTCGCCAATCCGGAATGGCCGGTTGGACGGCACGAAGATACCGCCGCGCGTCAGGAACGGCATGTAGGCCGCGTACAGCCCCGCCTGGTCCTTGATCGACAGCGACAGTACGTTCGGCCGTTGTGCGGCGCCCGCCGTGGCAGGTTGGCCCGGCACGGTGGCGGGTGCTGCGGGTGCTGCGGGTGCGGCGGGTGCGGCGGCTGCGGCCGGACGCACGGGCGCCCCGGTGACTGGTGCATTCATGGTTTGACCCCTGTTTTGCGTTGCGCCCTGGCCGCTTGGTGCGGCGCTATTTGGCGCGTTTGACAAATCGACAGCTTGACTGCGTTAGCTTTTACCACGGGCAGCGCCCGATTCCTATCGCCCGGCGGCACTTCCCTGGAACAAATGCCGGTAATCGAGGAAAACGGACTCCATGACGAGGCGCGCAGCCAACGGATGGTTCTCGTTGCGCCGATGGCCGACCAGCCGCGCGCCGAACGCCTGGAGGCGGTGGGCATCGGTGGCGCCGGCACAACGCGCCAGCGCCGCCTGCTCCTTCGGGAAATAGCGGACCGCGCCGGTGCCGACGCAGAGCGCCAGCAGGTCATAGGTCCAGCGCTGGAGCGTGCCGAGCACGGCCGGCACCGGCAGCTTCTGGAGTTGCTCGGCGGCCGCCAGTGCGTCGAACGCGGCGCCCGTGCCCAGTTGCGAGACCAGCCAGCGCTGCATCGGCTGCTCCTCGGCCTCGGCGGCGTGGAGCGCCGTCAGCGGCGATCCGCCGGCCAGCGCCAGTTGCGCCTCGGCATCGGCCACGCCCTGGCTGCGCAGCCAGTCGAGCGCGGCGCCTGCCGTGGGGCGCTCGACGGAAAACTGGCGGCAGCGGGACAGGATGGTCGGCAGCACGCGATCCAGGCGGTCGGTCACGAGCAGGAACACGGTGGACGGCGGCGGCTCCTCGAGCGTCTTCAGCAGCGCGTTCGCGCCTTCGGTCTGCAGGGCATCCAGCGGATAGACCACCACCACGCGCAGCCCGGCCCGGTGCGTGCCCACGCCCACGGCCTCGATCAGCGCGCGCACCTGCTCCATGCGGATGATCTTGCTCGGCGCCTTTTTCTTGGCGCCGCCCTCAGCCTCGCCGTCCGCCTCGCCGCTCGCATCGAGCGCCTCGGGGCGCACCACCGTGAAATCGGGATGGTTGCCCTGGCTGAACCAGTGGCAGGCCCCGCAGGTATTGCACGGCTGGCCATCGGCAAGCGGCGACTCGCACAGCAGGCCCTGGGCGAAATGCAGCGCCAGGTCCCGCTTGCCTATGCCTTGCTGGCCATGCAGCAGCATCGCGTGCGGCAGCCGGGGGCGCAGCGCGGCCAGTCGTTGCCAGTCTTCTCGTTGCCAGGGATAAAGCATGCCGATTCAGTTAGTTAGCGGGGGTCGCTCATGTATTATCGGAGGGTGGCAAGCGGACATCATCACCGCCATATAGGCCATCCAAATCAAAGACTTGCAATGATTTCCTCGAGCGTTACGCGAATTTCTTCGATGGCGCGCGTGGCGTCGATGACGCGGAAGCGCTCCGGGGCCGCTGCCGCGCGGCGCAGGTATTCGTCACGCGTGCGCTGGAAGAAGGCGCGCGATTCGGCCTCGAACTTGTCTGGCGAACGTGCGCCGGCCAGCCGCGCGCTGGCGGTCTCCAGCGGCACGTCGAACAGCAGGGTCAGGTCGGGTTGCAGGCCGCCCTGCACCCAGGTCTCGAGCACTTCCAGCCGCGCGGTGGGCAGGCCCCGCCCGCCGCCCTGGTAGGCGAAGGTGGCGTCGGTGAAGCGATCCGAGATCACCCAGTCGCCGCGCGCCAGGGCCGGCTCGATGACCTCGGCGATATGCTCGCGGCGCGCCGCGAACATCAGCAGCGCCTCGGTTTCCAGATGCATCGGCCGGTGCAGCAGCAACTGGCGCAGGTCCTCGCCCAGCGGCGTGCCGCCCGGCTCGCGCGTGGTGACCACGCGGCCCGTATCGGCCCGTGCGCGCAGGCGCTCGGCCACCCAGTCGATATGGGTGCTCTTGCCGGCGCCGTCGATGCCTTCGAAGGTAATGAATTTTCCGCGCATGAAAGGCTTATTTGCCGCGCTGGTATTTATCTACCGCGCGATTGTGTTCGGGAAGCGAATTGGAGAAATGGCTGCTGCCGTCGCCACGCGCCACGAAGTACAGCGCATCGGACGGCGCCGGCGTGGTGGCCGCAGCCAGCGAGGCGATGCCCGGCAGCGCGATCGGCGTGGGCGGCAGGCCGGTGCGGGTGTACGTATTGTACGGGGTGTCCGTCAGCAGGTCCTTCTTGCGCAGGTTGCCGTCGAACGACTCGCCCACGCCGTAGATCACGGTCGGATCGGTCTGCAGCATCATGTTCTTGCGCAGCCGGTTGATGAATACGGCGGCGATCATCGGCCGCTCCACGGCCTGCCCGGTTTCCTTCTCGACGATGGACGCCATGACCAGCGCCTCGTACGGGGTCTTGTACGGGAGGTCCGGCGCGCGCGCGTTCCAGGCTTCGTTCAGGCGCTTCTGCATGGCGCGGTAGGCGTGGCGATACAGCTCGAGGTCGCTGCTGCCGCGTGCGAACAGGTAGGTATCGGGGAAGAACAGCCCTTCGGGTGACGGTTCCGCCGCACCGATCGCCTTCATCAGGTCGGCGTCGGACATGCCCGCCGTGTCGTGCTTCAGCGCCGGGTTGGCATCGACCACCGCCCGCATCTTGCGGAACTCCCAGCCTTCGATCACGGTGACCACATAGTGCGTGACCTCGCCCTTCACCATCTTCTCGATGATGTCGAGCGGCGTGATGCCGGTCTCGAACTGGTAGCCGCCGGCCTTGAGGTCGGCGCCGTGGCCGGTGATGCGGGCCAGCAGCTGGAACAGGCGCGGGTCCATCGCCACGCCGCCGCGCTGGATCTGGCGGCCGACGCTGGCGACGCCCGAGCTGGGCTTGATGATGACCTCGACAGGCGAGGCAGACAGGCCGACCGGCTGGTGCGCCCACCAGGCAAAGCCGCCGGCGGCTGCCAGGGCAAAGACCAGCAGGACCCCGACCAGACGCAGAACAATACGTTTCATGGAGGATGGGTGAAATGGCGACGCCAGGGTGATGCCAACGCCATGCCCCCAACGTCAGGTCGGGATCGGCAAGGCGGCGGGCCGGAATGGCGACAGCCCCATATAATACCGGGAGCCCCGCGCCGCCACGAGCCCGCATCGTCACGTTGCGATTTGCCCTGGCGGCAAGCGTCCCTATATAGAGGAGGCGACGGCACCCCTTTGCGCGTGCCGCCGCGCCCCGTCACCTGTTCGCCAACCGGCCTGATTGCATGTCCAACGCAACTCCCACCCTGGCTTCGAGCCTTGAATCGCTGCGCCGCACCGGCGTGATTGCCGTGCCTGCCGGCGTCGGGCTGATCCGCGTGGCCGGCGACGATGCCGCCGCGTTCCTGCACACCCAGCTGACCAACGCCGTCGAGGATCTGTCCCCCGACACCGCGCGGCTGGCCGGCTATTGCTCGCCCAAGGGCCGCCTGCAAGCCAGCTTCCTGATGTGGCGCGATGCCGACGGCATCGTCCTGCAGATCTCGGCCGATATCCAGCCGGCCATCCAGAAGCGCCTGAGCATGTTCGTGCTGCGCGCCAAGGCCAAGCTGTCCGATCTTTCCGCCACGCATGGCGTGCTCGGCGTGGCCGGCCCGGCTGCTGCTGGCGCGCTCGCCGTGGCGGGCCTGCCCGCCCCGCAGGGGCCGCTCCAGGCGGCGAGTGCCGAAGGCGTCACCGTGATTCGTCTGGCCGATGCCGATGGCGCCCCGCGCTGGCAGATCGTGGCCCCGGCGGACCGCATCGCCGCCCTGCAACAGACCCTGTCCGGCAACCTCGACGCCGCCGCGCCGGCGTTCTGGGACTGGCTCGACGTGATGTCCGGCGTGCCGCGCATCAGCACGCCGACGCAGGAGCAGTTCGTGCCGCAAATGATCAATTTCGAGCTGATTGGCGGCGTGAACTTCCGCAAGGGCTGCTATCCAGGCCAGGAAGTGGTGGCGCGCAGCCAGTATCGCGGCACGCTCAAGCGGCGCATGTGGCGCCTGCATGGCGAGGACGAGGTACCGGCCGCCGCCGCCGAGATCTTCCGCCCGGAAGACCCGGAACAGCCTTGCGGGATGATCGTCAACGCGGCGCCGTCGCCCGAGGGCGGCTGGGACGCGCTGGCGGAACTGAAGATCGACGCGGCGGCGGGCGCGCTGCGGCTGGGCGCCGCCGATGGCCCCGCCGTGGCCACGCGTGCGCTGCCGTACGAAGTGCCGCTGCCGAATGCGGCCGAGGCGGCCGGCTGAATCCCCCCGGAGCGCCGACATGAGCGATCATCTGTACGTCTACTTCAAGGTACCGGACGAGCGGGCCGTCGAGGCCCTGCCCCACTGGCACCGCTGGATGGAAACGGTGGCGGAAGCTACCGGGATTGGTGGTACGCTCATGCGCAGGCCCGAGACCCGCGCCGGCCTGCAAACTTGGATGGAATGCTATGCCGATGTGCCACCCGCCTTCGAGGCCACGCTCGCGGGCCTGTGGCACCAGAGCGGGCTGTCGCAGTGGGTCAGCGGCGAGCGGATGGCGGAACGGTTCGTGGATCTCGATGTCTTGTAGGTGTCTTGTCGTGTGCTGTGCCAAGACATCGACCGATCAAGTTGTAAAGGAAGTGCTATGTGCCTGATTCTGGTGGCCTGGCAATCGCACCCGGACTATGCCCTGGTGGTTGCCGGCAACCGCGACGAGTTCTACGCCCGCCCGGCGGCGGCTGCGCACTGGTGGCAGGATGCCCCCCAGGTGCTGGGCGGCCGCGACCTCGCGGAAGTGATCGGCGAACCCGGCACGTGGATGGGGATTGCGGGCGCCGACGCCCAGCATGCCGGCCACGCGGGTCACGCGGGTCACGGTCATGCCGGCGCGCGCTTTGCCGCGCTGACCAATTACCGCGCGCCGTCCGAGAAGCGCACCGATGCGCGCTCGCGCGGCGAGCTGGTGTCCCAATTCCTGCGCGGCGACCAGAGCGCCGATGAATACCTGCATGCGCTGGCGGGCGACCACGGCGCCTACAACGGCTTCAACCTGCTTGCGAGCGATCTGCACGACCTCTGGTGGTACAGCAACCGTTCGCCGTCGCGCCAGCCGCAGCGGCTCAAGCCGGGCCTCTACGGCTTGTCCAACGCGCTGCTCGATACGCCATGGCCCAAGGTGCGCAGCCGCGTGGGCGCGCTGTGCGAAGTGCTGGCGGCGGATAGCGGCCAGGCAAGCGCCAGCGCGGAACCGTACCTGCAACTGCTGGCCGACGACCGTCAGGCACCCGACTGGGAACTGCCGCGCACGGGCGTGGCGCCGGAATGGGAAAAGCTGCTGTCGTCGTCGTTCATCCGCTCACCGAGCTACGGCACGCGCGCCAGCACGCTGCTGCGCGTGCGGCACGATGGCCGTTTCGATTTCAGCGAGCGCAGCTTCGATGCGAATGGTCCGACCGGCGAGGTGATGTATCGCGGCCGGCTTAACGTGGCGCGCGACCCGGGCACGGTGCCGGCGCCCCGGTAATCGTGCGGTAATCGCACGATAATCGCGATTCAGATCCGCTTGCGCATTTCCACGTGCGGAATGCCGGCTTCCTCGAACTCCTCCCCCACCTGCTCGAACCCCACGCGCGCGTAGAACGCCGCCGCGTGGGTCTGCGCGTTGAGGATCAGCTCGGGAAAGCCGAGTGTGGCGGCCTTGGCCATCAGCGCGTCCAGCACTTTCGCGCCCATGCCGGTGCCGCGCGCCACCTTCAGCACAGCCATGCGGCCGATATGGCCGTCCGGCAGCAGCCGGCCCGTGGCCACGGGCGTGCCATCGGCGGCGAAGGCCAGCGCGTGCCAGCTGGGCTCGTCCATGTCGTCCCATTCCAATTCCACCGGCACGCCCTGCTCCTCGACGAAAACGCTGTAGCGGATGGCGCGGGCGCGCTCGCGGGCTTCGGCCCAGGCGCAGACGATGACGGTCTCGGACATGATTCGATCCAGCTAGGAAGTCTGTAGAAAGGCGCAATCATACGCTGCGCGCCGGGCAAATCGTAACGCAATGCACCAATCATCCTAGGGTTTCCCCGGTCGGCAGGCGCGCCGAAAATTTGTATGATGACCTGACTACCTGATCACTACCCTCCCTCGCCGTGCCCGTCTTCCAGAAAATTCCCGCCCGCGCCCTGACCGACAGCGTTGCCGAACAACTGCTCGAGAAGATCGAGGGTGGCGCGTTCCCGCGCGGCGCCAAGCTGCCGACGGAGGCCGTGCTGTCCGAGGAATTCGGCGTCAGCCGCACCGTGATCCGCGAGGCGATTGCCCGGTTGAAGTACGAGGGGCTGGTGGAATCGCGCCAGGGGAGTGGCGTATTCGTCACTGATCAGGCGGGTATCCGACCACTGCGCATCGACTTCACCGATACCGGCACGCTCGAATCGGTGCTCCAGATCGTGGAATTGCGCCGATCGATCGAAGCCGAGGTGGCCGCGCAGGCCGCGCGCCGCCGCACCGATACGGCCATGGCCAATATCGACGCCGCGCTGGCGCACCTCGATGCCACCGTGGCCGAAGGCGGCGATGGCGTGCAGGCCGACGTGGCGTTCCACCGCGCCATCGCCGAAGCCACCGGCAACCCCTATTTCCTGAAGACGCTGGCCTTCCTGAGCCAGTACCTCGAAACGGCCACGCGTGTGACCCGCACCAATGAAGCCCGCCGCGAGGACTTCTCGCGCCAGGTGCGCGAGGAACACCAGGCCATCGTCGCGGCCATCCGTGCCGGCGACGCCGATGCCGCGCGCAACGCCGCGCAGACCCACATGTACAACGCCGCGCGCCGTCTCTCCCAACTGGGCGAGGACACGCCGGCCGAACGCGACGGCCTCCGCTCGCACTGAAACACTTCCGTAGGAGATTCAATATGTCCCGCAACGTCGGCGTCATCGGTTTGGGCGCAATGGGCAATGGTGTCGCGCAGTCGCTGCTGCGTGCCGGTTTCAAGGTCCACGCCTGCGACCTGCGCCCCGAGGTGCTGCAACGCTTTGCCGATGCCGGCGGTGTGCCGTGCGCCAATCCGGCCGAACTGGGCGAGCGCTGCGACGTGGTCATCACGCTGGTGGTAAACGCCGCGCAGACCGAAGCAGTGCTGTTCGGTGACAACGGCGCCGTGCCGGCCATGTCCGCCGGCAAGCTGGTCATCGCCAGCGCCACGGTGCCGCCTGTTTTTGCCGAGACGCTGGGCAAGCGCCTGGCCGAGCGCGGCCTGCTGCTGCTGGACGCGCCGGTCTCCGGTGGCGCAGCCCGCGCCGCCAGCGGTGAGATGACCATGATGACCTCCGGCCCAGCCGAAGCCTACGCGCTGGCCGAGGACGTGCTGGCCGCGATGGCGGGCAAGGTCTACCGCCTGGGCGACGCGCATGGCGCGGGCTCCAAGGTCAAGATCATCAACCAGTTGCTGGCCGGCGTGCATATCGCTGCCGCCGCCGAAGCCATGGCACTCGGCCTGCGCGAAGGCGTGGACCCCGACGCGCTCTACGACGTCATCACGCACAGCGCCGGCAACTCGTGGATGTTCGAAAATCGCGTGCCGCACATCCTCTCGGGCGACTACACCCCGCTGTCCGCCGTTGACATCTTCGTCAAGGATCTGGGGATGGTGCTCGACACCGCCCGCACCAGCAAATTCCCGCTGCCGCTGTCCGCCGCCGCGCACCAGATGTTCATGATGGCCTCCACCGCCGGCCACGGCGGCGAGGACGACTCGGCCGTGATCAAGATCTTCCCCGGCATCGAACTGCCGGCGGCCAAGGCGAAGTAAGGGAGCGCGACGATGACCGCATCAAGCCACACGCCCCTGCTCGGCTGCATTGCCGACGACTTCACCGGCGCCACCGACCTCGCCAACACCCTGGTCCGCAATGGCATGCGCACCGTGCAGACGATTGGCGTGCCGGCAGCCGGCACCGCCAATGACGCCGTGCAGGCAGACGCCATTGTCGTGGCACTGAAGTCCCGCACCATCCCGGCTGCCGACGCCGTCGCGCAATCGCTGGCCGCGCTGGCCTGGCTGCGCGCCCAGGGCTGCCGGCAGTTCGTGTTCAAGTACTGCTCGACCTTCGATTCCACCGACGCCGGCAACATCGGTCCCGTGGCCGAGGCGCTGCTCGATGCACTGGGCAGCGACTTCACCATCGCCTGCCCGGCCTTCCCCGAGAACGGCCGCACCATCTTCCGCGGTCACCTGTTCGTGGCCGATACGCTGCTCAATGAGTCGGGCATGGAGCACCACCCGCTCACGCCGATGACCGACGCAAACCTGGTGCGCGTGCTGCAACGCCAGAGCCAGGGCAAGGTGGGCCTGCTGCGCTACGACAGCGTGGCGCGCGGCGCCGACGAGGCCTGCGCGCGCATCGGCGCACTGCGTGCCGAAGGCGCGCGGCTGGCGATTGCCGATGCGATTTCCGATGCCGACCTGTTCACGCTCGGCCAGGCCTGTGCGGACCTGCAACTGATTACCGGCGGCTCCGGCATCGCGCTGGGCCTGCCCGAGAACTTCCGCCGCGCCGGCCTGCTGCCGCAACGCGTGGATGCCGCCGAGGTGCCGTCCGTCGATGGGCACGGTGTGGTGCTGGCTGGCAGCGCGTCGCGCGCCACCAATGGGCAGGTTGCCCACTGGATCGCCCAGAAGCGCCCGGCGCTGCGCATCGACCCGCTGCGGCTGGCCCGTGGCGAGCCGGTGGTGGACGAGGCGCTGGCCTTTGCCGCCGATCACGCCGAACCCGTGCTGATCTACGCCACCGCCACCCCGGATCAGGTCAAGGCCGTGCAGGCCGAACTGGGCGTGGAGCGCGCCGGCCATCTGGTGGAGGCCGCGCTGGCCGGCATCGCCGCCGCGCTCAAGGCCTCGGGCACGCGCCGCTTCGTGGTGGCCGGCGGCGAGACCTCCGGCGCCGTGGTCCAGTCGCTCGCCGTGCAGGCGCTGCGCATCGGCACGCAGATCGCCCCGGGCGTGCCGGCCACGGTCACGCTGGACGCCGCGCCGCTGGCGCTGGCCCTGAAATCGGGCAACTTCGGCGGCGAGAACTTCTTCGACGAGGCGCTGCAAGCACTGGGAGCGGCGCAATGAGCGGCAAGACGGAATCCGCGCTGCGCGAGGAGATCTGCCGCGTCGGCGCCAGCCTCTACCAGCGTGGCTATACGGTCGGCACGGCGGGCAACATCAGCGCCCGGCTGGCCGACGGCTGGCTGATCACGCCGACCGATGCCTGCCTCGGCACGCTCGACCCGGCTGCCGTGGCCAAGGTCGGCCTGGACGGCAGCTGGGTATCCGGCGACAAGCCGTCCAAGACGCTGACGCTGCACCGCGCCGTCTACGACAACAATCCGAACGTGCATGGCGTGGTCCATACCCACTCCACGCACCTGGTGGCGCTGACGCTGGCTGGCGTCTGGCAGCCCGACGATGTCCTGCCCCCTCTCACGCCGTACCACGTGATGAAGGTGGGCCATATACCGCTGATTTCCTATCACCGTCCCGGCGACCCGGCCGTGGCCGCGCGCGTGGCCACGCTGGCCAACGACGTGCGCGGCGTACTGCTGGCGCGCCTCGGCCCGGTGGTGTGGGAAGACAGTGTCTCGCGCGCGGCGTACGCGCTGGAAGAACTGGAGGAGACCGCCAAGTTATGGATGATGCTCAAGGACCAGGCCGGCTTTGCCGACCGCGCAAGCCTGGATGAGGCTGCGTTGACCGAGCTCCGCGACGCCTTCAAGGCGCGCTGGTAGCCCCGGGCAGGCCCGACGTCGATTAGTAGAACGCCCCCCTAGGACAAAACGCGACGATTTTCGCGACGCAAGCTGCGTGGTGCCGCCAGCACCGCGCGGGATGCGTGCGCGCCAACGATTGCCGGCCGTCATCCGACGGCCATGAATCTGGAGACCTCAAACGTGAATACTACCCACACGGCGGCCAGCGCGTCCGCCATTCCCGCCAGCGGCCGGCTCGACGCCGACGCCGTGATCGAGAAACGCGCCTACAAGAAGGTGTTCTGGCGCATCATGCCGTTCCTGATGCTCTGCTACGTGATCGCCTACCTCGATCGCGTGAACGTGGGCTTCGCCAAGCTGCAGATGGCCCAGGACCTGCAATTCTCGGAAACCGTATTCGGCCTCGGCGCCGGGCTGTTCTTCATCGGCTACTTCCTGTTCGAAGTGCCCAGCAACCTGCTGATGCACCGCATCGGCGCGCGCATCTGGATTGCGCGGATCATGATCACGTGGGGCATCATCTCCGCGCTCTTCGTGTTCGTGAAGACGCCGACCACGTTCTACATCATGCGCTTCCTGCTCGGCCTGGCCGAGGCGGGCTTCTATCCCGGCGTGATCCTGTACCTGACCTACTGGTTCCCGGCCGACCGCCGCGCCAAGATGATCGCGCTGTTCATGTCGGGCATTCCGGTGGCCGGCATGTTCGGCAACCCGCTCTCGGGCTGGATCATGGACGCCTTCCACGACACGCACGGTTGGGCCGGCTGGCAGTGGATGTTCTTCATCGAGGCCCTGCCGGCATTCCTGATCGGTATCGTCACGGTCTTCGTGCTGCGCGACGGCATCGACAAGGCCCCGTGGCTCGACGCCGATGAAAAGCGCGTGCTCAAGCGCAATATCGAGGAAGACGAGCGCAACGCCAGCGCCGCGGCCACGGCCAACGGCCAGCGCGGCGTGCATTCGCTGGGCGCCGTGTTCAGCGACCGCCGCGTGTGGTGGATGTGCCTGATCTACTTCTGCTTCGTGACCGGCCAGTACGCGCTGACGTTCTGGATGCCGACGCTGGTCAAGGCCAGCGGCGTGAGCGGCAACCTGAAGATCGGCCTGCTCTCGGCCATCCCGTTCATCTGCGCCATCGTCGTCATGAACATCCTCGGCCACAGCGCCGACGCCCGCCGGGAACGCCGCTGGCACCTGATCGTGCCGGCCCTGATGGGCGCCGTGGGCTTTGCCATCGCGGCCTCGTTCACCGACAATACCGTGGTAGCCATCGCCGCGCTGTCCCTGGCAGCCGCCGGGGTGCTGACGTGCGCACCGCTGTTCTGGTCGCTGCCGACCGCGTTCCTCTCGGGCATCGCCGCCGCATCGGGCATCGCCGTGGTCAACTCGGTGGGCAACCTCGCCGGCTTTGTCTCGCCGTACATGGTGGGCACGCTGAAGGACCTGACCCACAGCACGCAGCTGCCGATGTATGTGCTGTCCGGCATCCTGGTGGTGGGCGCGCTGCTGGTGTGGCTGACGCCCGCGAAGATGGTCAACCGCTGATCCCATTCCTCCTAGGAGACCGCCATGCCGCGCTTTGCCGCGAACCTCTCGATGATGTACACCGAGCACGATTTTCTGGACCGGTTCGCCGCCGCGGCGGCGGACGGTTTCCAGGCGGTGGAATACCTGTTCCCGTACGATCATCCGGCCGCCGAGATCCGCAAGCGGCTCGATGACAACGGGCTGACCCAGGCACTGTTCAATGCGCCGCCGGGCGACTGGGGCGCGGGCGAGCGCGGCATCGCCGCCCTGCCCGGCCGCGAAACCGAATTCCGCACGGCGTTCGCACGGGCGCTCGAGTACGCCGGCGTGATCGGCAACGACCGCGTCCACGTGATGGCCGGCCTGGTGCCCGCCGATGCGGACCGCGCGAAGGCGCGTGCCACGTATCTCGAGAACCTGGCCTATGCCGCCGCCTCGGCCGCTGCGCAGGGCGTGACGGTGCTGATCGAGCCGATCAACACGCGCGACATGCCCGGCTACTTCCTGAACCGCCAGGACGATGGCCAGGCCATCTGCCAGCAGGTGGGCGCCGCCAACCTGAAGGTGCAGTTCGACTGCTACCACTGCCAGATCGTCGAGGGCGACCTGACGGTCAAGCTCAAGCGCGACTTCGCGGGCATCGGCCATATCCAGATCGCCGGCGTGCCGGACCGCCACGAGCCGGATCTGGGCGAACTGAACTACCCCTACCTGTTCAACGTGATCGACGAACTCGGCTACGACGGCTGGATCGGCTGCGAGTACCGCCCGCGCGCGGGCACCTCGGCGGGTCTCGGCTGGCTGAAGCCGTACCTCAATCGCTGAACTGAACGTCTACACGACTGAGCTGCAACCATGAATGTACTGATTACCGGCGGCGCCGGCTTCCTCGGCCTGCAACTGGCCCGCCTGCTGCTCAAGCGCGGCAGCCTTAACCTCGACGGCAAGGCCGTCACGATCGACCGCCTGACGCTGCTGGACGTGGTAGCGCCGCAGATCGACGATGCGCGCGTGCGCGTGGTCACCGGCGACCTCTCCGACGCGGCCGTGCTGGCCCGCGCGATGGATGCCGATACCGGCGCCGTGTTCCACCTGGCCGCCGTGGTCAGCGGGCAAGCCGAGGCTGACTTCGACCTTGGCATGCGCGTGAACCTGGATGCCTCGCGCGCGCTGCTCGAAACCTGCCGGCAGCTGGGCCACCGCCCGCGCGTGGTGTTCACGAGTTCGGTGGCCGTCTATGGCGGCAAGCTGCCGGCCGTGGTGCAGGACGACACCGCGCTGAACCCGCAGTCGTCGTATGGCGCGCAGAAGGCCATCGGCGAACTGCTGCTGTCCGACTACAGCCGGCGCGGCTTCGTCGATGGCCGCGTGCTGCGCCTGCCGACCATCAGCGTGCGTCCGGGCAAGCCCAACGCAGCGGCGTCGTCGTTCGCCAGCGGCATCATCCGCGAACCGCTGTCCGGCGAGGCCGCCAACTGCCCGGTGGCGCCCGAAACGTCGCTGTGGCTGCTGTCGCCGCGCGGCGCCATCACGGCGCTGGTCAACGGCCTGGAACTGGACGGCGCGCGCTTCGGCAACCGCCGTGTGGTGAACCTGCCGGGCCTGTCGGTGACTGCCAAGCAGATGGTCGAAGCGCTCCGGCGCGTGGCCGGCGACACCGTGGCCGACCGCGTCACCTGGCAACGCGAGGCGCGCATCGAGAACATCGTCGGCACCTGGCCGGCGGCATGGGATGTCACCCGCGCCGTGGAACTGGGCTTCCAGAGCGACGCGAGCTTCGACGACGTGATCCGCGGCTATATGGAAGACGCGGGGATCGCGCGCTAAGCCGTTCGATTGCGGTTCGACCGCGGAGGTTTTCGACCCCGAACGCCTCCGCCCTACCGCTCCGGCTTCACCACCTCGTACGCCTCGATCGTCTCCCTGACCTGCCCGGGGATCGGGGCCGATTTCTGCGTGGCCGGGTCAGCGCAGACGTAGATCACCTCCCCGGTGATCAGGTGTTCGTCGCCGCGATACATTTCCACGCGGAACAGCATGCTCGAGCGGCCCAGCCGGGCCATGCGGCCACGGATCTCCAGCATGTCGTCGAACCGCGCCGAGGCGTGGTATTCCAGGGTCGACTTCACCACGAAAATGTCCACGCCGTGCGCGTGAAGCACGTCTTCGGGATAGCGGATGCCCACCGCACGCCAATACTCGGTCACGCAGATATCGCAATACGTCAGGTAGTGCGCGTTGAAGACGATGGACTGCGGGTCCACCTCGGCCCAGCGCACGCGCAGCGGCACGCTGTGGCGGAAATCCTCTTTCGCCATGTTTCGACTTCTCCAAGCAAATACGGGCGCCTCGAAAGGCGCCCGCATGTCATCGTATTTCAGCGAGTTACTGCGCCTTGGCCAGGCCCAGCTTCTCGATGATGGCCTTTTCCTTCTTGACCGTCTCGGCCGCGAAGGCCGCGTACTGCTCGCTGCTCATGTAGAACGGCTCCATGTCGAACTTGGCGAGCGACTCGCGGTAGTTCGGCATTTCCATCGCCTTCTTGAACGCGTCATGCAGCTTCTGCACGATCTTCGGGTCCGTGCCCTTCGGCACCACCAGCCCGAACGGCGACGTCTGCACGATGCCCATGCCGAGTTCCTTCAGCGTCGGCACGTTCGGGAAGCGTGCCGAGCGCTTCTCGCCCCAGGTGGAGAGCAGGCGCAGCTTGCCCTGCTCCACATACGGCGCCCACGCCGGCGTGTCCGCCACCGACATCACGTGGCCGCCCAGCAGGGCCTGCATCGATTCCGAGTTGCCTTTGTAAGGAATATGCGAGAACTGCACGCCCTGGCGCAGGGCCAGTTCTTCCATGGTCAGGTGAAGCGTGGTCATCGAGCCCGGCGAGCCGTAGGTGAGCTTGCCCGGATTGGCCTTGGCGTAGGCCACGTACTCCTGCATGGTCTTGATCGGCGAATCGGCCGGCACCACCAGGCCGAACGAGTAGCCGGCCAGGTTGATGACGTACGACAGGTCCTTCACCGGGTCCCAGTTGATCTTGGTGGTGTACGGCAGGCGGTAGACCGGCATGGCCACCTGGGCCAGCGTGTAGCCGTCCGGCGCGGTGGATTGCATCAGCTGGGCCGGCAGCACGCCGCCGGCACCCGGCTTGTTCTCGACGATCACCGGCTGACCGAGGATCTTCGAGGCGTTATCGGCCAGCACGCGGAACGGGATATCGGTGGAACCGCCCGCCGTGTAGCCGATGATCAGGCGGATCGGCCGGCTGGGGAATTTGTCCGCCTGCGCGTGGGCCGGCAGGGCTGCGAAACCGATCGCGGCCGTGGCAGCGAGCATGCCCGCACGGGCGATGAAATGGCGGCGTTGCATAAGTCTATGTCTCCTTCTTCTGCTGCAGTTCTGCAATATTGCGACTTCAGGTCTTGAATGCTTGACGGAGCGCGCTGTTGGCGTCGGCGTGCGCCTGTAATACAGCCGGCACGAAGCGGCCGAGCTTGAAAAAATCGTGAATCATCGACGGATAGTCGACCAGCGTGGCCGGCACACCCGCCGCCTGGAGCTTGGCTGCGTAGGCCACGCCCTCGTCATGCAGGGGGTCGTAGCCGGCTACGGCGATCCAGGCCGGGCACACCCCGCGCACATCGGCCCCGGTACCGCCGCCGTCCAGCGGCGCGAAACGCCAGTCGTCGCGGTCGGCGTCCTGGCCCAGGTAGTGCGAAAAGAACCACTGGATCATGTCGGCGGTCAGCAGGTAGCCGTCGGCCAGCGCGCGGTGCGAGGGCGTGTCCTGCCGCGCGCTCGTGCCCGGATAGATCAGCAGTTGCAGCACCGGCGCCAGGCCGGCGTTGCGGGCGGCCACGGCGCTGGCCGCGGCCAGCGTGCCGCCAGCGCTGTCGCCGCCGAGCGCGATCCGGGCCGGGTCGGCGCCCAGCCGCTCGGCTTCGGCGAAGACCCAGTGCAGCGCGTCGAAGGCATCGTGGGCGGCCGTCGGGAATTGCCAGTTCGGCCCGAGCCGGTAGTCCACCGACAACACCAGGCATTCCGCGCCAAGGCAGAACGTGCGGCACAGCGCATCGTGCGAATTGACACTCCCCACTGTAAACCCGCCGCCGTGGAAATACACCAGCAACGGCAGCGGATCGGCCCAGCTTGCCTCGCGCGGTGCATAGAGCCGCACCGGGATGAGGTGGCCGTCGCGCGCCGGAATGGCGAAGTTCTCCACGTCATGGACGGGCGGCGGCGAAATATCGAGGATCGGCGCGCTTTTCTCGTACGCAATCTTGGCGTCCGCCACCTCCAGCGCGTGGATCGGCGGGCGCTTGGCGCGCGCGATCAGGTCCAGCAGCTGCGCAACCTGCGGGTCGAGCGGCTGGGAGGACTTGCCAGGAGGGACGCCGGACGCGGAATCGGTCGGCAAAGGCTTGGCGGACATGGACTGACCCGAGGAAGCTGTCTCTGAATATTGTCGAGGTTCGAATAGTGAACGATCGTTCGTTTTCCGTATCATGCCAGCGTTTTGCAGTTGCAGCATGACGAAATCACTGTGGCGATGTGTTTTGGCGACGCTTTTGCGCGATCATCGACCACATCAGCGGCTATGCTGAGAGCGTATTCCATCGGGAGACACCATGACAGGCGAGCACTTGCAGGTTGTACACGGGGATATTACGCGGATGGAGGTCGATGCCATCGTCAATGCCGCGAACAACGGCCTGTTGGGCGGCGGGGGCGTGGACGGCGCCATCCACGGCGCGGGCGGGCCGGCCATCATGAACGCGTGCCGGGCGATCCGCGAGGCACAGGGCGGCTGCCCGACCGGCGAAGCGGTCATCACCACGGGCGGCCTGCTGCCGGCGCCCTATGTCATCCATGCAGTGGGGCCGGTCTGGAAGGGCGGGAGCCAGGACGAGGACGCGCTGCTGGCCAGCGCCTACCGCAACAGCGTGCGGCTGGCCGGCGAGCAGGGCTTGCGCACCCTCGCCTTCCCGAACATCAGCACCGGCATCTACGGCTTCCCGCGCGACCGCGCCGTGGACATCGCCATCCGCGCCGTGCGGGACGCCCTGCCCAAGGCGCCGAGCCTGGAGCAGGTGACCTTCGTCTGCTTCGATGACGAGAACTACCGCCTGTACCGCGAGCGGCTCACCTAGTCACCCTTCTCTCCTCTCCATCGTCGATCACGGCAGCGCGCTGCGGATCAGCAGATTGATCCGCTCGGGCTGCTCGTGGATGATCCAGTGCGTGCCTTCCGGAATCCGCTCCAGGCGCAGGTCGGGGACGAAGTCCTCCAGCCCGTCCGCGAGCGTCTTCGGTAGCGCGCGGTCGTTCTCGCCCCAGATCACCAGCGTGGGCACGCGCACGACGAAGGCCGACGGATCGAGCCGCGAGATGTCCGGCGCAGCCTCGCCCGGCCCGGGCGGGTGCATCGGCGAGGCGCGGTAGTAGTTCACGCCCCCCGTGAGCGGATGGCTCCCGGCATCGCCCGGCTGCGACCAGGCCGCGTGGTACCGCGTGCGCGTCTCGCCGTTGAACCAGGCGGGCAGCCGGTCCGCGTCGCCCGTCAGCATCTTTTCCAGCAGCGCGAATTCGTCGGCGGCCAGCGCCTGCTCGGACCCCGGCTTGCGCAGCCAGTTCATATAGCCCGACGCCTTTTGCTGCGCCGCATCGGCCGACAGCGCCCGGGCAAACACATACGGATGGGGCGAGTTGATGATGATCAACCGCTCGACCAGATCCGGATGCTGGATGGCGAGGTTCCAGCAGATTGCCCCGCCCCAGTCGTGCGCCACCACCACGCAGCGCTGGTAGCCCAGCGCGCGCACGAACTGCACGAGGTCTTCGACCAGATGCTTCGGCTTGTAGGCGTCCGGCTCGGCCGGCTTGCTGGACAGGTTGAATCCACGCAGGTCTGGCGCCACGGCGAAATGGGTCTGGCCGAACTGCGCCAGCTGGTGCTCCCAGGCGTACCAGAACTCGGGGAAGCCATGCACGAACAGGATGAGCGGCCTGCCCTGCTCCCCGGCGCTCGCGTAATGGAGGCGGGTGCCGTTGGGCAGGTTGGCAAACTGCAGGTGCTGAATCACAGCGGGTGCGGTCATCGCGGTCTCCATCGCCACTCCTTTACGTTAGGGTGGCTCGGTTCAGCCGCGCAGCGCGGCGATCAGGCCGGCGCGCACTTCCTTCTTGTCGCCGAACGGATCGCCCGGATTGCGCTGGCCGACGATGTCCTCCATGCGTTGCCGCACCGTCTCCAGCGCCTGCGGGTGGGAGTAAATATAGAAGCTTTCGTCGCGGATGGCGTCGAAAGTCAGCTGCGCCACGTCCGCCGCCGTCACCTTGCCGGAATGGACGGCCTTGTCCGACAACGCCTGCGACACCAGTTGCGAGCGCGTGGGCGGTGCCTCATTGGCCAGCCCGGCCGGGCGGTTGCGCTGCGACTGGCTGATGCCGGTCGGCACGAAGTACGGGCACAGCACCGAGCAATGCACCTGCTCCGTGACCAGGCTCAGATCCTGGTAGAGCGACTCCGACAGCGCCACCACCGCGTGCTTGGACACGTTGTAGACCCCCATCGCCGGCGGGTTCAACAGCCCCGCCATCGACGCCGTATTGACGATATGGCCCTGGTAGGCCGGGTCCTTCGCGGCAGCGGCCAGCATCAGCGGGGTGAAGATCCGCACGCCGTGGATCACGCCGTAGAGGTTCACGCCGAGCACCCAGTCCCAGTCCTTCTGGGTGTTTTCCCAGAGCAGCCCGCCCGCGCCGACGCCGGCGTTGTTGAACAGCAGGTGGACTTCGCCGAACGCGGTCATCGCCGCGTCCGCCAGCGCCTGCACGTCTTCGGCGCGCGACACATCGGTGCGCAGGCCGATGACCGGCACGCCCTGCGCCTTGAATTCGGCGATGGTTGCGTCGAGTGCATCTTCCTGCACATCAGCCAGCACCAGCTTCATGCCCAGCGAGGCGCCGATCCGGGCGAACTCCTTGCCGAAACCGGACGCGCCGCCGGTGATCACCGCCACCTTGCTCTCGAACTGCTTCATATCGTCTCCTCCGGCAGATGCCTTCTTATATAGGGGTGTCAGGCGGCGGACTGCACGTGGTAGCCCTGCCGCGGGAAATGGACGTTGACGGCGCCGGCACGCGGGTCCTGCCGGCGGATGGTGACCACGTGGCCGGTCAGTGTCAGCAGCACGCCGGCGACGGGGTCCTTCGCGTAATCGGTGGGCGTGACCGTGACCGGGTCGCCCGCCGACAAGCCGCTGCCGGGCAGGATGGTGGTGTCGTGCGGCAGCGGGTCGTGGTTCAGCGCATCGGCGATGGCGGTCTCGGAGGGCACCACGCGCAGCTTGCCGTGGCCATACGCCTGCATCCGCGCGAACCAGGTCTTGACCAGCGGGTAGCCGTCGAGGATCGCCGCCAGCGGCGTGGCGCGGCGGATGAACCAGAGGTTGTGGAACAGCGAGAAATCGGCGATCGACAACTCCGGGCCCGCCACATGCGGCACCCCTGCCGCGAACTGCTCCTGCAGGCGGCCCAGCGTGTCGTGCAGCATGGCGGCGGCCTCGGGCAGCGGCATGCGCAGCGCGTTGGTATCGCCGCGCATGGCCTTGCGGTCGGCGATGAACGCCTGCACCTGGCCCGGCGTCAGGTGCGCCAGCATCGCCTGCACGCCGGCCGGCTGCATCGTGTAGGTGACCGAGGCCGTGAACAGCGCGCTGTCCATCCACGCCGCCGCCAGCCGCGCCGAGGCAGCCTGGATGGCCGGGTACAGCGGCGGCTGGGGGGCCAGCCGGTCCAGCACGTCGCAGATCAGCGCCGTATCGCAATAGATGTCCGCGCCAATCTGCATCACCGGGGTGCGGCGGTAGCCGCCGGTCAGCGCCAGCAGGTCGGGCTTGGGCAGGATGGGCGGGATCTCCACCGCGTTCCAGGTCAAGCCCTTGGCGCCGAGTACGAGACGGATCTTCTCGGAAAACGGCGAGGTGGCGTACTGATGCAGGATGATGTCAGGCATGCGATGCGGGTCCGGTCAGGTCGGGTTGGATCGATGGGGGCTTATTCCAGCAGGTCGGGCTGCTCGCGCACGATGCGCGCGTACAGCGGCTGGAACTGGAACCAACCCGCCTGTGCAGTGCCGACGATGGAGTATGCCTGCCGCGCCGCTGCCTCGCCAATCATCTTGAGCGGGGCGTTGGTGCGCGCCGCCGCGGCCTCCGCCAGCAGTTGCACCTGGCACGAGCGCTCCATCGTGATGAACCACCACGCGGCCTCGTCCACGGTCTTGCCGACGGTCAGCAGGCCGTGGTTCTGGAGGATGGCGGCCTTGTTGTCGCCCAGCGCGTTGGCAATGCGCTGGCCTTCGTCGAGTTCCACCACCACGCCGCCGAAGTCGTCGTACAGCGCGTGGTCGTCGTAGAAGGCGCAGACATCCTGGGTCAGCGGATCGAGCTTGCGGCCCAGCGTGGACCACGCGCGGCCATGGGTGCTGTGCGAGTGCGCCGCCGCCACGGCGTCCGGCCGGGTCTGGTGCACGCGCGAGTGGATGGCAAACGCCGCCGCGTTGACCGGGTAGTCGCCCTCCACCACGTTGCCGTGGTGATCGCAGCGGATCAGGTTGGACACCGTCACCTGGCTGAAATGGACGCCGAACGGGTTGACCCAGAAGGTGTCCTCGAACTCGGGGTCGCGCGCGGTGATATGACCGGCCACGCCTTCATCGAACCCGAATTTCGAGAACAGCCGGAACGCCGCCGCCAGCCGCTGCTTGCGGTGCAGCCGCTCCTGCGCCGGGGTGTCGAACTTGGGCGGGCGCGGCAGGTTGCGGTAGCGGGCCTTGACCTCCTCGGACAGGCCCTCGGCCATGTCGTCGGGGCGGGGTGTGGATTGCGGGGCGTTCATGGGGTGTCTCCCTCTATATAGGTATACGTGTGGCGGCTGGCGTCAGACCAGCTTCACGAGTTGCTTGCCGAAGTTCTTGCCCTTCAGCAGGCCGATGAAGGCTTCCGGCGCGCTGGCCAGCCCCTCGGCAATGCTCTCGCGGAACTTGATCTTGCCCTGCGCCACGTAGGTGCCGAGTTCCTTGAGCGCCTGCGGCCAGACGTCCATGTGCTCGGAGACGATAAAGCCCTCGATGCGTGCACGCGATACAAGGATCGCCCGCGGATTGCGGATCGGCATGTCCTGGCCGTCGTAGCCGGCGATCAGGCCGCACACCGCCACGCGCGCGAAGGCGTTCAGGCGGGCCAGCACCACGTCGAGGATGTCGCCGCCCACGTTCTCGAAGTAACCGTCGATGCCGTCCGGGGTGACGTCCTTGACCATCGCGTAGAGTTCCTTGGCGTCCTTGGCGGCCTTGTAGTCCACGCAGGCGTCAAAACCGAGTTCCTTGACCACGTAGTCGCACTTGTCGCGTCCGCCGGCCACGCCGATCACGCGGCAGCCGGCGAGCTTCGCCAGTTGGCCCACCACGCTGCCCACCGCGCCGGACGCGGCGCTGACCACGATGGTCTCGCCCGCCTTCGGCGCGATGATCTTGTTCAGGCCGTACCAGGCCGTCACGCCGGGCATGCCCACCGAGCCAAGGTAGGCCGACAGCGGGATATGCGTGGTATCGACCTTCTGGATGCCGCCGCCGTCGCTCACGCCGTATTCCTGCCAGCCGAACATGCCGACAACCTTGTCGCCCACGTTCCACTTCGGATTCTTGCTCGCCACCACCTCGCCCACGGTGCCGCCAATCATCACCTCGCCCAGCGGCTGCGGATTGGCGTACGACTTGCCCTCGCTCATGCGGCCGCGCATATACGGGTCCAGCGACAGGTAATGGTTGCGCACGAGCACCTGGCCATCGGCCAGTTCCGGCACGGGCGCCTGCTCCAGGCGGAAGTTGTCGGGCGTGACGGCTGCCGTGGGGCGCGAGGCCAGGACGATGCGCTGATAGGTTTGCTTCGACATGATGGGTTCCTTCGCTCGATCAGGAGATACGTTAGGAAAAATACGAGAAGACGCGGCGCAACGGTCAGCCGTCAGCCATCCGCGCCGGAGTCAGGCGAGCCGGGCTTGCGCTGGGGCGGCATGCGCTTGATGTACTTGAAGGTGCCGGATGCCCTGGAGACGATCGCCCCGGCTTCATCGACGATCTCGCCCTCGCAGAACACCATGGTCGAGGTGCGATGCACGGCCAGCCCGCGCGCGCGCAGCTTGCCACGCCCCGGCGCCATGAAGCTGGTTTTCATCTCGATGGTGACCACGCCCCGGCCATCGGTGTCCATCGACCGGCCGGCGACGGCCATGGCCACGTCCAGCAGCGTCATCAGCACGCCGCCGTGGGCCATATCCCAGCTGTTCTGGTGGCGCTCGCGCAGGTCGAGTTCGATCTCGCTGCGGCCGCCCTCCATGAAGTTGCAGCGCACGCCGAGGTCGGCCAGGAACGGGATCTGGAGCTTAAAGCCGTTGTCTTGCGTCATGGTTCGGATCGTACTCGGACTGCGCTCAAACCGCGCTCACGCCACCGTCAACGGCCAGGATCTGGCCGGTGATGTGCTTGCCCGCCGCCGTGGCGAACAGCAGCGCGGCGCCCTTGAGGTCTTCGTCGTCGCCCAGGCGGTGCAGCGGCACGCCGGCGCACATCGCCTCCACGCCCAGCCGCTCCAGCGAGCCCTTGGTCATCTTCGACGGGAAGAAGCCCGGCGCCAGCGCGTTGACGGTGATGTTGTGCTCGCCCCACTCGGCCGCCAGCGTGCGCGTGAAGTTGACCACGGCGCCCTTGGAGGTGTTGTAGGCAATCGTCTCCATGCTGCCCGGCGGGTTGCCGGCCAGCCCGGCGATGGACGCCACGTTGATCACGCGGCCATGGCGGCGCGGGATCATCGACAGCTTGCCCACGCGCTGCGTCAGCAGGAACAGGCCGCGGATGTTCAGGTTCATCACCTTGTCCCACGCTTCCACGGGGTGGTCTTCGGCCGGGGCGCCCCAGGTGGCGCCGGCGTTGTTGACCAGGATGTCGATGTGGCCGAGCCGGGCCAGCGACTCGTCGGCCAGCCGGGCGATTTCGTCATCACGCGCGCCATCGGCGGCAATCCAGTCGGCCTCGATGCCGCGCGACTGAAGATGCGCCTGCGCAGCCTGCAGTTCGTCGGCCTTGCGGGCGGACAGCACGATGCGCGCGCCCTGCTCGCCCAGCGCCTCGGCAATCTGCAGCCCGAGCCCGCGCGAGCCGCCGGTAATCAGCGCGGTCTGGCCCTTGAGGTCGAACAGTTGCTGGATGGTATGCATGCTTGTCTCCTTGTTATCGTGTGGATGCGGGGGCCGTGGCGGTCAGAACCAGGCGTCCTGCATGTCCAGCGTCGTGCGGTCCAGCGTGGCCAGCAGGTCGAGTTGCGGGTACACCTTCGGCAGCTCGAAGCGGAAGAAGAACGCCGCCGCCGCCAGCTTGCCGCGATAGAAATCGGCGTCCTCGCCTTCTCCCTCGCCCTGTGCCTGCGGCAGCGCGGCTTGTGCTACCAGCGCCTGCTCCAGCCAGATCCACGCCACCACCACGTGGCCGAACGCCTCCAGATAGACCGAGGCATTGGCGAGCGTGACGTTGGGGTCCCCCGCCGACCACAGCGTGGCGGTGACTTCCGCCAGCCGCTGCGACGCCTTGCCAAGCGCGGCGGCCTGCGCCGCCAGCGTCTTGTCGCCGATAGCCACAGCACGCTCGCACGAGGCGCGCAGGCGCTCGCCCACCAGCCGGAGCGCCGCGCCGTCCTGCATCACCACCTTGCGGCCCAGCAGGTCCAGGCCCTGAATGCCGTGGGTGCCTTCGTGGATCGGGTTCAGGCGGTTATCGCGATAGAACTGTTCGACGTTGTACTCGCGCGTATAGCCGTAGCCGCCATGCACCTGGATGGCGAGGTTATTCGCCTCCAGACACCATTGCGACGGCCAGCTCTTGGCGATCGGGGTCAGGATGTCGAGCAGCAGCGACAGTTCGCGGTGCCGCTCGGCCTCGCCGGCGGCCTTGGCCGCGTGTTCCTCGTCCACCAGCCGCGCGCAGTACAGGTTCAGCGCCAGCCCGCCTTCGACATAGCTTTTCTGCGCCAGCAGCATGCGGCGGATGTCGGCATGCTCCACCAGCTTCACCTGCGGGCTCGCCGGGTCCTTGCCGCCCGGGCCAACCGGCCGGCCCTGCGGACGGTTGCGCGCGTAGTCCAGCGCATGGAGGTAGCCGGTGTAGCCCAGCGTCACCGCGCCCAGACCCACGCCGATGCGAGCCTCGTTCATCATGTGGAACATGCACGCCAGGCCCTTGTGGGGCTCGCCCACGAGGTAGCCAATGGCGCCAGCCTTGCCGTCCGGGCGATATTTCATGCCTTCGCCGAAGTTCAGCAGGCAGTTGGTGGTGCCGCGATAGCCCATCTTGTGGTTCAGGCCGGCCAGCACCACGTCGTTGTGCTCGCCGAGCGAGCCATCGGCATTGACGAGGTACTTCGGCACGATGAACAGCGAGATGCCCTTCACGCCGGGAATCAGCTTGCCGTCCGGGCCGGGGATCTTGGCCAGCACGAGGTGGACGATGTTCTCCGACAGCTCGTGCTCGCCGGCCGAGATCCACATCTTGTTGCCGCGCAGCCGGTATTGCTGGCCGAGCGGCGATTCGCCTTCATAGTCGGCCCGTGTGGTGATGTCCGACAGCGACGAGCCCGCCTGCGGCTCCGACAGGCACATCGTGCCGAAGAAGCGGCCTTCGAGTTCGGGGCGGACAAAGGTGTCGATCTGCGCCGGCGTACCGTGCGTGAGTAGCAGGTTGGCGTTACCGATGGTCAGGAACGGGTACGAGCTGGTGCCGACGTTGGCCGCCTTGAAGTAGGCGAACGCGGCCTTCTCGAGCGTGACCGGCAGCTGCATGCCGCCGTATTCGTAATCCTGCCCGGCGGCCATCAGGCCGGCGTCGCAGAAGGCGCGCAGCGCGGTGCTGACCTCGGGAATGATGCTGACCGTCTCGCCGTCGAAGTGCGGCTCGTTGGCATCGCTCTTCTTGTTGTGCGGCGCGAACAGGTCCGTGGCGATCTTCTCGCAGGTGTCCAGCGCGGCGTCGAAGGTCTCGCGGGAGTGGTCGGCGTAACGGGGAATCTGGGTGAGGTCCTCCGCCTTGAGCCACTCATAGAGCACAAAATTGAGGTCACGGCGGGAAAGAATCAGCGACATGGAATGCGAGGCTCCGGGCTGAAAATTCTTGGAAAGGGGGACGCCCCTCTCCCGAGCGGGAGAGGGGTGAGGCAGCGCCCAGCGCGCCTTACAGAACTTCGAACAGCCCGGCAGCGCCCTGGCCGCCGCCGATGCACATCGTCACAACCACGTACTTCACGCCACGGCGCTTGCCTTCGATCAGCGCATGGCCGACCAGGCGGGCGCCGGAGACGCCGTACGGGTGGCCCACGGCGATGGCGCCGCCGTTCACGTTCAGGCGATCCATCGGAATGCCGAGGGTGTCGGCGCAATACAGCACCTGCACCGCGAAGGCCTCGTTCAGTTCCCACAGGCCGATGTCGTCCACCTTCAGGCCAGCCTTCTTCAGCAGCTTGGGCACCGCGAACACCGGGCCAATGCCCATTTCGTCAGGCTCGCAGCCGGCCACTGCAAAGCCGCGGAACACGCCCAGCGGCTGCAGGCCGCGGGCGGCTGCCACGCTCGCGTTCATCACCACCACTGCCGAGGCGCCGTCGGAGAACTGCGACGCATTGCCAGCCGTGACCACGCCGCCGGGCATGGCGGTGCGGATCTTCGCCACGCCTTCCAGCGTGGTGTCGGCGCGGATGCCCTCGTCGGCGTCGATGGTCACTTCCCTGGTCATCAGCTGGCCGGTGGCCTTGTCTGCCACGCCCGCCAGGACCGTCATCGGCACGATTTCGTCCTTGAACTTGCCGGCTTCCAGCGCGGCGGCGGCGCGTTGCTGGCTGCGCACGCCGTATTCGTCCTGGCGCTCCTTCGAGATGTTGTAGCGCTTGGCCACGTTCTCGGCGGTCTGGAGCATGCTCCAGTAGATTTCCGGCTTGTTCTTGTTGAGCCAGCTTTCCTGAATCATGTGGCGGTTCATCTCCTGCTGCACGCACGAGATGGACTCCACGCCGCCGGCCACGAAGATGTCGCCTTCATCGGCAATGACGCGCTGTGCGGCCATGGCGATGGTTTGCAGGCCGGACGAGCAGAAGCGGTTCACGGTGGCACCGGGCACGGTCACCGGGCAGCCGGCACGCAGGGCGATCTGGCGCGCGATGTTGGCGCCGGTGGCGCCTTCCGGGTTGGCACAGCCCATCAGCACGTCTTCCACTTCACCCGCCTCGATCTTGGCGCGCGCGATGGCGTGCTGGACCGCGTGACCGCCCAGGGTCGCGCCGTGGGTCATGTTGAATGCGCCCTTCCAGCTCTTGGCCAGCCCGGTGCGGGCCGTGGATACGATGACTGCCTCGTTCATGTCTTGCTCCTCGGTATCTTGGTGTCTCTTGCGAGTTATTCAGTGTGTTCAGCGTGGGGCGGCGGGATGGCCTTCCAGCACCTGCGCGGCCGTCGCCCGGACCACGCCGGCGGCGGTCATGTCCGCCCAGGCCTGTTCCAGCGAGCCGTTCAGGTCGATGGCGCGGCAGGCGTCCTCGATCACCACAACCTCGAAACCGGCGGCGCGCGCATCGAGCGCGCTCCAGGCCACGCAGTAGTCCGTGGCCAGCCCGGCGCAGAAGACGCGGGTGACGCCATGCTCGCGCAGGTAGCCGGCCAGCCCGGTGCGGGTGGTGCGGTCGGCCTCCAGGAACGCGGAATAGCTGTCCACGTTCGCATGGTGGCCCTTGCGCAGCACCAGCCGGGCGTGCGGGATGCACAGGTCCGCATGCAGCGCGGCGCCCGGGGTCTCCTGCACGCAGTGGTCCGGCCAGAGCACCTGCTCGCCATAGGCCAGCGTGGTGGTCTGGAACGGCGCGCGGCCGGCGTGGCTGGTGGCGAACGACGCATGGCCGGCGGGATGCCAGTCCTGCGTCATCACCACATGGCCGAACGCCTGCGCCAGCCGGTTGATGACGGGCACCACTTCATCGCCACGCGGCACGGCCAGCGCGCCATCGGGCATGAAGTCGTTCTGCACGTCGATCACCAGCAGGCAGTCCTGCGCGCCGTAGGTCATGGTCGGGTCCGCTTCCTCACGCTATCTGCTATCGATATGAATGGCTGGTCAGCCGTTGAAGCCCTTGCCCTCGTCGGCCAGCTTGGTCAGCAGCGCGGCCGGCTTCCAGGCTTCGCCGTGGTAACCCTTGGCGTAGCGCTGCATGGCCTGGACCACGTTGAACAGGCCAACCTGGTCTGCGTACAGCATCGGGCCGCCGCGGAACAGCGGGAAGCCGTAGCCGGTCAGGTAGACCATGTCGATGTCGGACGCCTTCGAGGCAATGCCCTCGTCCAGGATCTTGGCGCCCTCGTTGACCAGCGCGAACACCAGGCGCTCCACGATCTCCTCGTCGGAAATCTTGCGGCGCGTGAGTCCGAGCGCCTTCGAGTGCTCGACGATCATGTCGTTGACCTGCTGGTTCGGGTACGGCTTGCGGTCGCCCGGCTTGTAGTCGTACCAGCCGGCGCCGGTCTTCTGGCCGAAGCGGCCCAGCTCGCAGAGCTTGTCGGCGGTCTTCGAGTACTGGATGTCCGGCTTGTCCACGGCGCGGCGCTTGCGGATAGCCCAGCCGATGTCGTTGCCGGCCAGGTCGCCCATGCGGAACGGGCCCATGGCAAAGCCGAACTTCTCGATGGCCTTGTCCACCTGCTCGGGCAGCGCGCCTTCGTCCAGCAGGTAGCCGGCCTGGCGGCTGTACTGCTCGATCATGCGGTTGCCGATGAAGCCGTCGCACACGCCGGACACCACGGCCGTCTTCTTGATCTTCTTGGCGATCTGCATCACTGTGGCCAGCACGTCCTTGCCGGTTTGGGCGCCACGCACCACTTCCAGCAGCTTCATGACGTTGGCCGGGCTGAAGAAGTGCATGCCCACCACGTCCTGCGGACGCTTGGTGAACGAGGCAATCTTGTTCACGTCCAGCGTGGAGGTGTTGGAGGCCAGGATCGCACCGGGCTTCATCACTTCGTCCAGCTTCTTGAACACGATTTCCTTGACGCCCATTTCCTCGAACACGGCCTCGATGACCATGTCGGCGTCCTTGATGTCGTCATAGGACAGCGTGGTGTTCAGCAGGCCCATGCGCTGCTCGACCTTCTCCTGCGTGAGCTTGCCCTTCTTGGCGCTGTTCTCGTAGTTCTTGCGGATCGTGGCCACGCCACGGTCCAGCGCTTCCTGCTTGGTTTCCAGCATCGTCACCGGAATACCCGCGTTCAGGAAGTTCATGGTGATGCCGCCGCCCATGGTGCCAGCGCCGATCACGGCCACGCGCTCGATCTTGCGCACCGGCGTATCGCTGGACACATCGGGGATCTTGCTGGCGGCGCGCTCGCCGAAGAAGGCATGGCGCAGCGCGCGCGATTCCGGCGTGCCGACCAGGTACATGAAGCCTTCGCGCTCTGCCTTCAGGCCCTGCTCGAACGGCTTGAGCGAGGCAGCCACGGCCTCCACGCACTTCAGCGGCGCGGGGAAGTTCTTGGCCACGGCAGCCACGGTGTTCTTGGCGAAGGCCAGGAAGCCCTCGGCGTTCTCGTGACGGACCTTGAGGTCGCGCACCTTCGGGTACGGGCCGGGGGCCGCGCCAACGTTCTGGGCGAACTTGATGGCGGCGGGCAGCACGTCACCGTCAACAATTTCATCGAACAGCTTCGAACCGGCAAACTTCTCGGACGGTATGGCCGTGCCCGAGACGATCATGTTCAGCGCATGCTCCAGGCCGATCACGCGCGGCAGGCGCTGCGTGCCACCGGCGCCGGGCAGCAGGCCCAGCTTCACTTCAGGCAGCGCGATCTGCGCGCCCTTGGCGGCCACGCGGTAGTTACAGCCCAGGGCCAGTTCCAGCCCGCCACCCATGGCCACCGAGTGAATCGCGGCCACGACCGGCTTGGAGGATGCCTCCACGGCGCGGATCACCGAATGCAGCGTCGGCTCCTGCGTGGCCTTCGGCGTGTTGAATTCGCGGATGTCGGCGCCGCCCGAGAAAGCCTTGCCGGCGCCGGTGATGACGACGGCCTTGACGGCCGCATCGTCCAGCGCACGGGTCAAGCCTTCGACGATGCCCAGCCGGGTGCTGTGACCCAGGCCGTTGACGGGGGGATTGTCGAGCGTGATGACGGCAACGCCGTCCTGAACCTGATACTGCGCTGTCATGCTGGTTCCTTTGGTCTTTGGTTATCTCGGGATTCGAATTCTCGAATTTTGGTAACTGCCGGGGCCTTGCGCGGCGGTGTCGTGAAATGTCTCCTCACCCCGCAATCCCTTGCTCCACGGGCTGTCGGACCCGAAAGCGGATCAAGCATACACAAAATAGCACGGTCGTTCAATTTCAATTTTCTGCGATGGATTCCGTGTCATGCGCGGGCTTTATGGCCGCTCCATCCGGCGTTCATGGTGAGCCTCGCAGCGTGCCGAAACCCTCAGGGGGAACCCGTAGGGAATCAGCCCGTTTGATGTCCGTCATGGCGGCAGAGGCACTTTTCACCCACCCTGCCGCCCGGGTTCGACTTTATTTGACGCCGCACTCGAATCCACTAAAA
This sequence comes from Cupriavidus sp. SIMBA_020, assembly GCF_046535395.1. Classification (NCBI taxonomy): domain Bacteria; kingdom Pseudomonadati; phylum Pseudomonadota; class Betaproteobacteria; order Burkholderiales; family Burkholderiaceae; genus Cupriavidus; species Cupriavidus sp. SIMBA_020. The sequence continues at coordinate 158,334 of NZ_JAWRWU010000001.1, forward strand.
AGGACAGGTTAGACTCGCGCCTTTTCATTTTTACGGGTATGGCGTCCCCGCGCGCCCCGGCCGGCTTACGAGGCCGCCGGTATTCCCTGACGTTGCAGCGACCCTGTGTCTACCTGATGTCTTCCTCTCATTCGCACCCACATCCGCATCAACATCCCGTCGTCGAGCACGACGACCTGCGCCGCAAGCTCAAGGCGCGCCACCTGACCATGATCGCCCTCGGCGGGGCCATCGGCACGGGGCTGTTCGTGGCCTCCGGTGCCTCGATCGCCCAGTCCGGCCCCGGCGGCGCCCTGCTCGCCTACTGCCTGATCGGCCTGATGGTCTATTGCCTGATGACCAGCCTGGGCGAACTGGCCGTGCACATGCCCGTGGCGGGCTCGTTTGTCACCTATAGCGCGGTCTACGTCGAGGAAGGCTTCGGCTTTGCGCTCGGCTGGAACTACTGGTTCAGCCTGGCCGTAACGATTGCCGTGGAGCTGACTGCCGCCCAGCTCGTCATGCAGTACTGGTTCCCGGACGTGCCGGGCATGGCCTGGAGCGGCGGCTTCCTGACGCTGATGTTCGCGCTCAACGCGTTTTCGGTGCGCGGCTTCGGCGAGGCCGAATACTGGTTCGCGCTGATCAAGGTGGTCACGGTGGTGGTCTTCCTCGGCGTGGGCGTGCTGATGATCTTCGGCATCATGAACGGCGGGCCGCAGTCGGGCTGGCACAACTTCACCACGGGCGAGGCGCCGTTCGTTGGCGGGGTGCCGGGGATGTTCGCCGTGGCGATGATTGCCGGATTCTCGTTCCAGGGCACCGAGACCGTGGGCGTGGCCGCCGGCGAGGCCGCCGACCCGGCCCGCACGCTGCCGCGCGCCATCCGCCAGACCTTCTGGCGCATCCTGCTGTTCTATGTGCTGGCGATCCTGATCATCGGCGTGCTGATTCCCTACACCGACCCGAGCCTGCTGCGCAACGACGTGACCGACGTGGGCGTGAGCCCGTTCGCGCTGGTGTTCCGCCACGCCGGGCTGGCCTTCGCGGCGGGGCTGATGAACGCGGTGGTGCTGACGGCGCTGCTGTCTGCGGGCACCTCGAGCATGTATGTCTCCACCCGCATCCTGTACGGCCTGGCCGTCAGCGGCCGCGCCCCGCGCATGTTCGCCCGGCTCACGCCGAACGGCGTGCCGTTCAACGCGCTGCTGGTCACCACCGGCATCGGCGCGCTGTGCTTCTTCAGTTCGCTGTTTGGCGACAAGGCGGTGTACCTGTGGCTGCTCAATACCTCGGCCATGACCGGCTTCTTCGCCTGGCTCGGCATCGCCCTGAGCCACTACCGCTTCCGGCGCGGGTTGATCTACCAGGGCTACAGCGTCAGCGACCTCGCGTACCGGTCGCCCCTCTACCCCTTCGGCCCGATCTTCGCCGGCGTGCTGTGCGTGGTGATCGTGGCCGGCCAGAATTACCAGGCGTTCGCCGATATCCCCAACCGCTGGCCGGAGATCCTGGCGACCTATATCGGCGTGCCGATGTTCCTGGCACTGTGGATCGGCTACCGGCTCGTCAGGAAGACCCGGTTGATCGACTATGAGGATATGCCGTTCGACCTGCCGAACGCGGAAAAGCAGTAAGGCTGCCGCCACCATTACAAGGCGTGGCCGGATCGGTCGGGCGATTCTGCAACATCACCCCGGCCCCCCCACCACGCCCGGCGGCTTCCCGCTCTGGCACGCATCGTGCGCCCCGGCTCCTTGTTGATCGACCATTGATCGACGATTGATCGACGCAACCCAAGGAGCCGACGATGAAAAACCCCTGGCTGAAGAAAAACCCCATGCTGAGCATGTGGCTAAGCGGCGCCAACGCCGCGGCGGGCGCCGCCCGGGGCCGGGCGACCGCCGAAGCCAAACGCCAGACCACGCTGGCCACATCCGCCATGATGAAAGCCACAACCGACGCCTGGCTGGCGGCCCTCACTCCGGCGGCTCCCGCGAAGAAGCGCGCTAAAGCGAAAAGCCGCGCAGGCGGAGGGCGACGGAAGTAGGTTGTTGCGGTTTGAGACAGTGTTGGAGCGGTTGATCCGGCGCAAAGCGGCCGGCAATGAGGCCAGTAGATTGGGCGTTCATTTGTGCGGGAGCCAATGTGGACGCCAGAGAGATTGCCCGGGAGATTGATGGAGACGCGAGCCTAGCGTCGGAATTTCGAAACCTGATGGATCGCAGGCTCGGTATTGGCGGCGCATCAGGCCGGGATACAGAAGCGATCGTGCGCCTGCTCGGGCTCGAAGAGACAATGCGTCGTATTGAGTCTCGCCGTGCAACGCTCGGTTTCGACGGCAAACGGCTAACGTGGGCCGAAGATGGCTTACGTCTCGCATGGCATGCGGCGTCTGGCAAGCCGGGCTTCACAGGCAAGGAACATCAGACAAGGGCGGATGTGGGGCCCATTCCAGAAGGCCGTTACGTTGCAAGACAGGAGCGTCTGCAACGATGGGAGAACTATCCCTGGTCCGACCGTCGACGATGCATAGTTCGAACGCTTGGCATCGTGAAGTACAGCGGAACGTGGCCGGGCTGTGTCATGTCCTGGGGAAAGCGCCGCGTATGGCTAGACCCGCTCCCAGGCACTCCCACACATGGACGCGGCGGCTTTTCGATCCACGGCGGCTGGTGGCGAGGATCGGCGGGCTGTATCGACCTGACGTCCGACATGCCATCCTTCGTCGACGCCTTCCTCAAGTATGGAAAAGACATAGATGTCGTGGTCCGCTACTGAACGCGCTTGTCGCATTGGCTGGTCAGCTCTGCTCGCCTTCTTTCTCACCGGCATGCTGCTCGATGTGCTGACCGTAGCCGGAATACTTCACCCCGACGAGTACAACGGACCGCCAATCTGGCAGATCCAAGGGTTCCTCAACATTCGAGCGTATGCCGAGTCAAGCGGCGAGCAGATTTTCCTGCTCCTGTTCGCGCTGGCCGGGCTCTGGATAACGCAGCGCCGGCGCTGGCTCAACTGGGCATGGAGCATGCCTCTGTTGTCCAACCTTGTCCTGCATGCCTACATCTACCCTTGACATGCCTTGGTCGAACATCGAACGTGCATTGCGGATGGCGTGGACAGGGCTGCTGCTGTGCCACCTGCTCGCCCTTGCCATCCAGTTCCTCCTGGCTGCCGCCAATCTCAACGAAGACGCCGGGATCGGCTATCCCACATACAGTCCAGTCTGGGAAGCCGAGCGCTTTCAAAGCCCGGAAGCGTATTTCTATCGGCGAGGCGTGACGGCTGGGTATTGGCTGTTTTCGATAGCCGGTCTCTGGATCCGGCAGCGCTCCCCATGGCTCAACTGGGCCTGGACACTACCCTGGCTGGGCGCAACCGCGATTGGCTGGTTCACGGGGGACTGGCCGGTCTGGACGCCCATGGACTACTAATCAGGCAAGAAAACGCGCTGCAATTGCCCCTCAAACCTCCAGCCATTCCTTCCTCACCTGCCCGTTCGCCTTCAGCTCGGTCGGCGTGCCCTCGAAGACGATGTGGCCGTGGCCCATGACGTACACCCGCTGGGAGATGTCCAGCGCAATCGCCAGTTTCTGCTCGATCAGCAGCACTGACACGCCGCGCTCCTTCAGCGTCTTCAGGAAGTCGCCGACCAGCGCCACGATCATGGGCGCCAGTCCTTCGGTGGGTTCGTCGATCAGGATCAGGTCGGGGTCGCCCATCAGGGTGCGGCACAGGGTCAGCATCTGCTGCTCGCCGCCCGAGAGCACGCCGGCTGACGTGTTCTCGCGCTCCTTCAGCCTCGGGAACATTTGATACATATCGTTCACCGACCAGCGCGGCGACGACTGGCGCGGGTTGCGCTTCTCGCCCAGCAGCAGGTTCTGGCGCACGGTCAGGCTTGGGAAGATGTCGCGGTTCTCCGGCACGTAGCCGATGCCCGCATGGGCGATCTCGAAGGTGCGGCGGCCAAGGATTTCCTCGTCGCGGAAGCGCACCGACCCCTCGGCCTTGACCATGCCGAGGATCGCCTTGGCCATGGTCGAGCGCCCCACCCCGTTGCGGCCGAGCAGCGCCACGATCTCGCCCTCGTCGATATGGGCATCCACGCCGTGCAGGATGTGGCTCTTGCCGTAGTAGGCGTGCAGCCCGGTAACGTCCAGCATGCGCTTGGCCATCAGTGCGCTCCTTCCGGCACGGGTTCGTCGAGGCTCGTGCCCAGGTAGGCTTCCTTGACCTTGCGGTTGTTGCGGATGGCCTCGGGCGTGTCCGTGGCGATGACTTCGCCGTAGACCAGCACCGAGATCCGGTCCGCCAGGCCGAAGACCACGCTCATGTCGTGCTCCACCATCACCAGCGTCTTGCCGACCGTGACCTTGCGGATCAGCTCCACCGCGTGGTCCGATTCCGAACGGCTCATGCCGGCGGTAGGCTCGTCCAGCAGGATCACCTCGGCGCCGCCCGCGATGGTGATGCCGATCTCCAGCGCGCGCTGCTCCGCATAGGTCAGCAGCCCGGCCTGCGAGTGGCGCCGATGCTGCATGCCGATCAGCTCCAGCACCTCCTCGGCCCGCTCACGCGCATCGCGCAACTCGGACAGCCGGTGCCAGAACGAATACTTGTAGCCGAGCGACCACAGCACCGCGCAGCGCAGATTCTCGAACACCGACAGCCGGTGGAAGATATTGGTGATCTGGAAGCTGCGCGACAGCCCCATCCGGTTGATCTCGAACGGACGCAGCCCGCTGATGGGCTGGCCATTGAGCCTGACCGTGCCCGAGCTGGGCGCGAACCGCCCCGAGATCAGGTTGAAGGTGGTGGACTTGCCCGCCCCGTTCGGCCCGATCATCGCGTGGCGCTCGCCGCGTCCGATAGCCAGCGTCACGCCACGGATGATCTCGGTCTGGCCGAACTTCTTGCGCACGTCGATAAGTTCCAGCGCGGGCGTGCCCCCGCCTGCCATGGCCGCCGTCATGCCTGACCTCCGAATTCCGCCTGGATCTTGTCGAGTTCGGCGCGCACACGGCCCGCCGCCCAGCGCCACGCCACGTAGCCCACGGCCCAGAGCGCCGCGGCGACGATCCAGGGTGCTACCGTGCCCGCGTCGAAGGCCACGCCGAACAGCCGCATCGCGGTGCCGTTGGCGCTATCCACCTGCACCTTGTAGACCAGTTCCACGGTCAGGATCAGTGCCGCCAGCAGCACCAGCCCGGCCAAGGCCGCCTGCCCGTAGCTGGGCAGCATCCGCCCGAGGCGCTTCTTCGCCAGCAGCGGCACCTGCATCAGCAGCAGGCTGGCGATGCCGCCCGGCACGAACATCACCATCATCACGAAGAACAGGCCGAGGTAGAGCAGCCAGGCCTTGGTCAGGTCCGACAGCGCCACCGCGAACAGCACGAAGACCACGGCGCCGATCACCGGGCCGAAGAACACCCCCGCGCCACCGATGAAGGCGGCCAGCAGCACGCCGCCCGAGCGCACCGCGCTGACGTTCTCGGCGGACACGATCTCGAAGTTGATGGCCGACAAGGCCCCGGCGATGCCCGCGAAAAATGCCGAAAGAATCACAACCAGGAATCGCACCCGCTGGGTGTTGTAGCCGATGAATTCCACGCGCTCGGGGTTGTCGCGCACGGCGTTGGCGATGCGCCCGAGCGGGGTCTGGGTCCAGGCGTACATCGCCGCCATGGAGGCCAGGCACCAGAGGGCAATCAGGTAGTAGACCTGCCGGCCCGGGCCGAAGGTGATGCCCAGGAAGGGGTCGCCAACCACCCGGTTCGTGGAAATGCCGCCCTCGCCGCCGAAGAAGTCCGGGAACATCAGCGAGCTGGCGAACACCATCTCGCCGATGCCCATGGTGATCATGGCGAAGGTCGTGCCGGATTTCTTGGTCGTTACGTAGCCGAACAGCACGCCGAAGAACGCGCCGGCCAGCCCGCCCACCAGCGGCAGCATCGACACCGGCAGCCAGACCTTGCCGGCGCCGATCATGTTCAGCACGTGCACGGCGATGAACGCCCCGAGGCCCGCATAGACCGCATGGCCGAAGGACAGCATGCCGGTCTGCCCGAGCAGCATGTTGTACGACAACGCGAAGATGATCATGATGCCCATCTGGGACATCAGCGTCACGGCGAAGCCGCCCGTGAAGATCATCGGCATCACCAGCATCAGCAGCGCGGTGGCGCCCCAGATAATCCAGCGGGCCAGGTTGAGCGGGCGGTAGCGCATGGTGCGGCCGGTCACTACCGCGTTGGGAGTCTGTTGCATGGTCGTGGTCTCCATCGCTCAGCTCTCCCGGGTGCCCATGAGCCCGCGTGGGCGGAAAATCAGCATCACCACCAGCAGCAGGTACGGCAGCACCGGCGCCACCTGGGCCACCGTGAGCTTCCAGACCGAACTCAGTGGCGTGGCGTCGCTGACGTTGAGCCCCAGCGCGCCGAACAGGCCGGCCAGCGAGGCGTCGATCGTCACCGCGAAGGTTTGCAGCACGCCAATCAGGATCGAGGCGATGAACGCCCCCACCAGCGACCCCATGCCCCCCACCACGGCCACCACGAAGACGATGGAGCCTACCGCCGCCGCCATCGACGGCTCGGTCACGAAGGCATTGCCGCCGATCACCCCTGCCAGCCCCGCCAGCGCGGCGCCGCCGCCGAAGACCATCATGAACACGCGCGGCACGTTGTGGCCGAGGGCCTCGACCATCTCCGGGTGCGTCAGTGCGGCCTGGATCACCAGCCCGATGCGGGTGCGGGTCAGCACGAGGTAGATCGCCACCAGCATGCCCAGCGACACCAGCATCATGAACGCCCGGTAGGTGGGGAAGGACGAGGTGAACACGGTGAACAGCGGCCCGTCCAGCTCCGGCGGTACCCGGTACGGCACGGCGGCCAGCCCCCAGACCAGCTTCACGCCCTCCTCGATCAGGTAGGCCAGGCCGAACGTGAATAGCAATTCGGCCACGTGACCGAACTTGTGCACGGTGCGCAGCCCGAAGCGCTCGACCAGCGCGCCGGCCCCGGCCACCAGCAGCGGGGCCAGGATCAGCGCCGGCCAGAAGCCGATCTTGCTGGCGATGGTGTAGGCAAAGTAGGCGCCCAGCATATAGAAGCTGGCATGCGCGAAATTGAGCACGCCCATCATGCTGAAGATGAGCGTGAGCCCCGATGACAGCATGAACAGCAGCAGCCCATAGCTGATGCCGTTCAATAGCGAAATGACGAAAAATTCCACGGCGGGTCCTTCGGTGGGACGTGTGGCGCCCAGCGCAAAAGCGTGATTGTCCGCCGATCCGGGGCAGACGGAAACCCGTCCCGCCCCGGATCGCTCAGATGCCGGTGGCGCGCCGGATCAGCCCGGGCGCTTCATCTGGCAGGAGGTGGGCTGGGCGGCGACAAACTGGTCGAGCTGCGCATCCGTCTTCCAGCCATAGCCGGTGTTCTCGGCGTCGTACTTCACTTCCTTGCCGTCCACCTTGGTCCACGTGGCCACCACGAGCGACTGTTGCGCCTGGTGGTCGGTGTTACGCATCTCGACGGTGCCGTTCATGCTTTCCACCTTGAGGCCCTCGAGCGCCTGGGCCACCTTCACCGGATCGGTGGAGTTGGCCTTCTTCATCGCCTGGCTCAGCATGGCGATGCCCGTGTACGACGCCATCACGTAGAAATCGTCGTTGTACTTCTTTTTGAAGCCCTCGATGATGTCCGAGCCCTTGAACCCCTTGTTGTTCGGGTTGTAGTAGCCCACGTACTTGACGCGCTCGGCGCCGGCAGCGCCCATCGCCGTTGCCACGCCCGTGGTGCCGGCGTAGTAGGTGTAGTAGTTCGTGGTCAGCCCGGCGTCCTTGCCGGCCTTGATCAGCAGGGCCAGGTCGCTGCCCCAGTTGCCGGTGATGACCGTATCGGCGCCCGAAGCCTTGATCTTGGCCGCATACGGCGCGAAGTCCTTGACCTGCGCCAGCGGGTGCAGGTCCTCGCCCACGATCTGGATGTCCGGACGCTTGCGCTTCAGGTAGTCCTTGGCGGCGCGCGCCACCTGGTGCCCGAACGAGTAGTTCTGGTTGATCAGGTAGACCTTCTTGACGTTCTGATCCTTGGCCAGGAACGTGGTCAGGGCCTCCATCTTCATGTCGGAGTTGGCGTCCAGCCGGAAGTGCCAGTAATTGCACTTGCTGTTGGTCATGTCCGGGTCCACCGCCGCGTAGTTCAGGTAGACGATTTCCTTGCCCGGATTGCGTTCGTTGTGCTTGGCCACCGCGTCTTCGAGCGCCAGCCCCACCGAGGAGCCGTTGCCCTGCACGATATAGCGGATGTTCTGGTCCACGGCCTGCTTGAGGATGGTCAGGCTTTCCTGCGGCGACAGCTTGTTGTCAAACCCCACCACCTCGAACTTGTGCGCGCCGGCCCAGTTCTTCTGGTTGGCCACCTCCGCCACGTACTGCCAGCTCTTGAGCTGGTTCTGCCCCACCGGGGCCATCAGCCCAGACAGCGGATCGATGAAGGCAATCTTCACCGTATCCGCCGCCGCCATGCCCGAAACCAGCGTGGAACCCAGTGCCGCAAATACCGCCACACCAGCCACCAGCGGACGCATCTTCGTCATACCTGTCTCCTTCACTCTCGTTATCGAATGGCGATTGGAACCGCCGCGGGCGGGGTTGCCGCCTGCCTGTTGCTGCCTGTTATGGATCGGAATTGCACCCGGCCCCGGTCTACGCCGGCTGGCTCAGGCGGTTGGCAGCTTGTAATCCTTGAACTGGTCGCGCAGCTTGAGCTTCTGCATCTTGCCGGTGGCCGTCAGCGGAATCTCGGTGACGAATGCCACGTCGTCCGGAATCCACCACTTGGCCACCTTGCCCTCGAAGAAGGCCAGCAGTTCCTCGCGCGTGACGTCCATGCCGGGCCGCCTGACCACCACCAGCAGCGGGCGCTCGTCCCATTTGGGGTGAAAGGCGGAGATGCACGCGGCCATATGCACCGCCGGGTGGGCGGCGGCCACGTTCTCGATGTCGATGGACGAAATCCACTCGCCGCCGGACTTGATCACGTCCTTGCTGCGGTCCGTGATCTGCATATAGCCTTCCTCGTCGATGGTCGCCACGTCCCCGGTGGGGAACCAGCCATCGACCAGCGGCGTGTTGTCGTTGCGGAAGTAGGTGGAAATCACCCACGGACCGCGCACATACAGGTCGCCGAAGGCCTTGCCGTCCCACGGCAGCTCGGCGCCTTCGCCATCGACGATCTTCATGTCGACGCCATAGATCACCCGGCCCTGCTTCTCCAGGATCTTGTGGCGCGCGTCCTCGGGGAGGTCTTCGTGACGGGCCAGCAGCTTGCACGAGGTGCCCAGCGGCGACATCTCGGTCATGCCCCAGGCGTGGATCACCTCCACGTCCAGCGCCTCCAGCGCGCGGATCATGGCCGGCGGCGCCGCCGAACCGCCGATCACGGTGCGGCGGAAAGTCGAGAATTTCAGATTATTCGCATTGACATGCTGGAGCAAACCCAGCCAGACCGTCGGCACGCCAGCGGAAAAGGTCACCTTTTCCTGCTCGAACAGTTCGTAGAGCGAGGCGCCGTCCAGCTTGGCCCCCGGCAGCACCAGCTTGGCGCCGACCAGCGGCACCGAGTACGGCAGACCCCAGGCGTTGACGTGGAACATCGGCACGACCGGCAGGATCACGTCCCGCGCGGAGCAGCCGAGTGCGTCGGGCAGCGCCGATGCGTACGAGTGCAGCACCGTGGACCGGTGCGAGTACAGCGCGCCCTTTGGATTGCCGGTGGTACCCGAGGTGTAGCAAAGGCTGGAGGCCAGGTTTTCGTCGAATTCCGGCCAGGCGTAGTCGCCATCCTGCGCGTCGATCAGGTCCTCGTAGCAGAGCAGCGGCACCTTGGCGTCGGCCGGCATGTGGGCGCGGTCGGTCATCATCACCCAGCCCTTTACGTTCGGGCAATGCGGGGCCACGCCTTCCACCAGCGGCAGGAAGGTGGCGTCGAAGAACACGTAGCGGTCTTCGGCGTGATTGACGATATAGGCGATCTGTTCCGGGAACAGCCGGGGATTGATGGTGTGGCAGACGGCGCCCATGCCGGAGACGCCGTAGTAGATCTCCAGGTGGCGATAGCCGTTCCACGCCAGCGTGCCGACTCGTTCACCCTGCTGCACGCCCAGCGCGCCGAGCGCCTGGGCCACCTTGCGGGCCCGCAGCTCGCAGTCGCGGTAGGTGTAGCGGTGGAGGTCGCCCTCGGTCCGCCGCGAGACGATTTCTGTGCTGGCGTAATACCGCGCAGCGTGCTTGATGATGGAGGAAATGAGCAGCGGCGCGCTCATCATTTGACCCATCAATGCCATGGAATGTCTCCAGTCTTTGTCGTGGTCGGCCTGAGAAAAACGAACAACCGTGCTTATTTTTGGCGGAATGTTCCCGTGCTCCTCGCCGCATGCGCGTCCACGTCATGCACGAGATTGATGTCCGCTATCGATAAGGCATGGCGCCCCGGTGGACACCCCCTCGGCCGACAGGGGAAAACCGGTGCAAGTACAATACTGCGTGCCCTGATGCGTCTCAATATGTCGTTTTCCCCTAGCCTGCAAGCGCACTTCGGCACCCCCAATCCACCCCCGCAGACCGCAAAGCAGGACGTCGATGCCCCCTGAGTCCCCCGTACCGTTCCGCACCGCGCCCGGCTTTGCCGCGCTGGGCGAGCGCTTCTTCACGCGCCTGCAGCCCACGCCGCTGCCCTCGCCCTACCTGGTCAGCGTGGCGCCGGCTGCCGCCGCGCTGCTGGGCTGGAGCCCGCAGACGATCGGCGCCGAAGCCAGCCAGCCGGATTTCCTCGACACCTTTATCGGCAACCGCGTGCCCGACTGGGCCGACCCGCTGGCCACGGTCTACTCGGGCCACCAGTTCGGCGTCTGGGCCGGGCAGCTGGGCGATGGCCGCGCCATCCGCCTGGCCGAGGCCGAGCGCGACGACGGCCCGTGGGAAATCCAGCTGAAAGGGGGCGGCCTGACGCCCTACTCGCGCATGGCCGATGGCCGCGCGGTGCTGCGCTCATCGATCCGCGAATACCTGTGCTCCGAGGCCATGTACGCGCTGGGCGTGCCGACGACGCGGGCGCTGGCCATCGTCGGCTCGGACGCCCCGGTGCGCCGCGAGACCATCGAGACCGCCGCCGTGGTCACGCGCCTGGCGCCGAGCTTTATCCGCTTCGGCCATTTCGAGCACTTTGCCGCGCGCGAGGACCATGCCGCGCTGCGCGAGCTGGCCGATTTCGTCATCGACCGCTTCTACCCCGCCTGCCGCGATGCCGGCGGCAACCCCTACCAGGCGCTGCTGCGCGAGGTCTCGCTACGCACCGCGGACATGGTGGCGCACTGGCAGGCCGTCGGGTTCTGCCATGGGGTGATGAACACCGACAATATGTCGATCCTGGGGCTGACCATCGACTACGGCCCGTTCGGCTTCCTGGACGCCTTCGACGCCAACCATATCTGCAACCATTCCGACCAGCAGGGCCGCTACGCCTACAGCCAGCAGCCCCAGGTGGCGTTCTGGAACCTGCATTGCCTGGCGCAGGCGCTGTTGCCGCTCTGGCGCGACACCGATGCGGCCGACGCAGCCGATCCCGAGGCCGCCAAGGAAGCTGCGGTGGCCGCTGCGCGTGAGGCACTCGACCCGTTCCGCGACCGCTACGCCGCCGCCTTCTTCCGCCACTATCGCGCCAAGCTGGGCCTGCGCCCGCTGGGCGGGCAGGAAAACGAGGACGAGGCGCTGCTGACCAACCTGTTCCGGGAACTGCACGCCAACCGCGTGGACTACACCTTGTTCTGGCGCAACCTCGCCCGCATCTCGGGAAAGGATGCGAGTGCGGATGCCCCGGTGCGTGACCTGTTCCTGGACCGCGCCGCCTGGGACGCCTGGGCCGCCGAGTACCGCGCCCGGCTGCAGGCCGAGCAGTCCGACGACGCCACGCGCGCCGCCGGCATGCTCGCCGTGAACCCGAAGTACATCCTGCGCAACCACCTCGCAGAAACCGCGATCCGCGCCGCGCGCGACAAGGACTTCTCCGAGGTGGACCGCCTGCTGGCCGTGCTGTCCCGGCCATTCGACGAGCAGCCCGAGGCGGAAGCCTATGCCGCCCTGCCGCCGGACTGGGCGTCCGGGCTCGAGGTCAGTTGCTCATCGTGACATCGAAGAATCGTGAATTTCTGAATCTGTAAGGATTGCGGCGCGAGTCCGACCAAGCAAGACCGGGGCCCCGCGCCACCGCCCAACGAGAAGGACGCAAGATGACCATCAAGAAGACCGACGCCGAATGGCGTGAGCAACTCTCCGATATCGAGTACCGCGTCGCGCGTGAAGCCGCCACCGAGCGCCCGTTCACCGGCCGCTACTGGGACCACTGGAACCAGGGCATCTACCACTGCGTGGGGTGCGGCACGCCGCTGTTCGAATCAGCCACGAAGTTCGACGCCGGCTGCGGCTGGCCCAGCTATTTCAAGCCGATCAACGGCGAGGTGATCGCCGAGCACACGGACCACAGCCACGGCATGACGCGCGTGGAAGTGCGCTGCAAGGAATGCGGCAGCCACCTGGGCCACGTGTTCGAGGATGGCCCGGCCCCCACCGGCCTGCGCTATTGCATCAACTCGGCTGCGCTAAAATTCGATGATCGGGATCCTTCCGATCGCGGGTGAAACTTCGGGTGATGTAATCGTTGCTTAGGACGCCCGCCACGCGCCATTCCCCAAGTACAATGGCGCGGCCGCGGGCCTCTGCACCAGGCAAGCCCGCCAATCAACCATCGTCCGCATGAAATTTCTTTTCGACCTGTTTCCGGTCATCCTGTTCTTCATCGCCTTCAAGCTGTTCGGCATCTATCCGGCCACGGCCGTCGCGATGATTGCCACGGTGTTCCAGATTGCCTGGGTGCGCTTCCGCCACGGCAAGGTGGAACCGATGCAATGGGTCAGCCTGCTGATCATCGGCGTGTTTGGCGGTGCCACCATCCTGTTGCACAACGAGACCTTCATCAAGTGGAAGCCGACGGTGCTGTACTGGCTGTTCGCGGTGACGCTGGTGGGCTCGGTCATTGGCTGGCGCAAGAACCTGATCCGCGCCATGATGGAAAAGCAGGTCACCCTGCCGGACGCCATGTGGGGCCGCCTGAATGCGGCCTGGGCCGGCTTCTTCGCCGCCATGGGCCTGCTGAACCTCTACGTGGCATACACGTTCTCCACCGATACCTGGGTCAACTTCAAGCTGTTCGGCAGCATGGGGCTGATGCTGGTGTTCATCGTGCTCCAGAGCATCTGGATGTCGCGCCATATCCAGGAAACTCCGTCCGAATAAGCCGGACGCCACGCTACAAGGAACCCGGATGGCTGCAGACCCCGCCACCATCGACGCGCTGCTGCGCGCGGCCCTCGCCCCCACCCGCCTGACCGTGCGCGACGACAGCGCGGCCCATGCCGGCCATGCCGGCGCGGCCTCCGGCGGAGGGCATTACGAAGTGCTGATCGTCAGCGAGTTGTTTGCGGGCCACTCGCGGGTTGCCCGCCATCGCATGGTGTATGATGCGCTGCGCGCCCTGTTCCCGGCGCAGATTCATGCGCTGGCCGTCAGCGCCTACACCGACCAAGAATATCAATCCCGCGAAGCTTCACGCGACGCTACCCGCAACTCTCAGACCTGATTCCATGAAGACCACCGTCCTCTCGTTCAGCCTGGCGGCTGTGCTTGCTGCTGGCAGCCTGCCCGCAATCGCCCAGAACGCCGCCGTTGTGAATGGCAAGCCCATCCCCTCGGCCAAGCTGGACAAGCTGATCGCCGGCACCGGCCAGCCCGCCAGCCCCGAGCTGCGCGACCGGGCCCGCACCATGCTGATCGACCGGGAACTGCTGCTGCAGGAAGCCAACAAGCGCGGCATCACCCAGCGCGACGACGTGCAGGAGCAGCTCGAGCAGGCCAAGCTCAACGTGCTGGCCGGCGCGGTGTTCGAGGACTACGTGCGCACCAACGGCGCCAGCGACGACGAACTGCGCAAGCAGTACGACAAGATCAAGGCGCAGTTCGGCAACGGCAAGGAATACCACGTCCGCCACATCCTGGTGGAGAAGGAAGCCGACGCCCGCGCAATCATCGCCAAGATCAAGGGCGGTGCCAAGTTCGAGGACGTGGCCAAGGCTTCGTCGAAGGACACCGGCTCGGCCGTCAATGGCGGCGACCTGGACTGGGCCAACAGCACCAGCTACGTGCCCGAGTTCTCGGCCGCGATGACCGGCCTGAAGAAGGGCCAGATGACCGACACGCCGGTCAAGACCCAGTTTGGCTGGCACATCATCGAACTGGTGGACACGCGCGACGCCAAGATCCCGTCGTTCGAGGAAGTGAAGCCGCAGCTGCAACAGATGCTGATGGGCGACCAGGCCTGGCAGCGCGAGCAGTTCCAGGCAATGATGAAGTCGATCAAGGAAAAGGCCAAGATCCAGTAAGGATCCCGGCGTTTCCCGATACCGAAACCGGCGCCCAGGCGCCGGTTTTTGTTTCCCGGGCGCGCTGGCACACACTTTGGGGATATTTCGACGTTCCCCCGGCACAGTGCGCCCGGTAAGATGTTTCCCACGGGCCGCCGGGCCGTTCCGGACCGGCACCCGGCATCCTGGGAGCGCATTGCAAGCATGGGCGTGACAAGCGGCTACTGGCACCTGTGGCATCTCTACTCGCGCGGCGTCGTCTACTGCGCGCTGGGCATGCCGCATATCGATTGCACGGGCATGCGCTGGCGCCACCTCCACCCTCACCTGCCCGAGCGCGACCGATACGCGCAGACCAAGCTGCTCCAGGCGACCATCGCCTATATGGAGATGCACGGCGAACTGTCCGTGCCGCCCGACGCCGACCGCATGCGCCTGCTGTACTCGCGCTACCTGCCCTGGAGCGCCCGGCTCCAGGCGGACATGGCGCCCATCGATCCCACGGTGAACCCGGCGACGGCTTAGCTTCGCCCCCTCCGCCATTCCCACAAAAAGTTACTCTAGCGTCACGTACAACCCGGATATTGCTGACGATCCTGTCAGCGAAGCCAGGTCTTCGGCATGGGCATTGCTTGGGTCCGCTACCCCCTGCGGCCATAACGCCTGAATCCTGCCACCGAGAGTTGTCATGAAGCTCAAGATCATCAACCCCAATACCACCCAGAGCATGACCGACAAGATCGGCCAGTGTGCCCGTGCGGTGGCCATGCCGGACACACAGATCGTGGCAGTCAGCCCACGCATGGGCCCGGCTTCCATCGAGAGCCATTACGATGAGGCGCTCAGCGTGCCGGGCATCCTCGACGAGGTCCTGCTGGGTGAGCAGGAGCACGTGGACGGCTACGTGATTGCCTGTTTCGGCGATCCGGGCCTCTACGCAGCGCGCGAGGTAGCGGGCGGCCCCGTGATCGGCATCGCCGAGGCCGCCATGCACGCGGCCAGTATGATCGGCACGAGCTTCAGCGTGGTCACCACGCTGGCCCGCACCTGCAATATCGCCTGGCACCTGGCCGAGCGCTACGGCATGAAGCGGTTCTGCCGCAACGTGCGCGCCAGCGACCTGCCCGTACTGGAGCTGGAGCGGCCCGGCTCGGATGCGCGCCGCATCATCACCGAAGCCTGCCGCGTGGCACTGGCCGAGGACCAGAGCGACTGTATCGTCCTGGGCTGCGCTGGCATGACGGACCTGTGCGCGGAGATCTCCGACGCGACTGGCGCCCCGGTGATCGACGGCGTCTCATGCGCCGTCAAGATGGCCGAGGCACTAGTCTCGCTGCGGCTCTCCACCAGCAAGCGCGGAGACTGGGCGCGGCCGCTGCCGAAGGCCTACACCGGCCTGCTGGCCCAGTACGCGCTGGGCTGAATGCACCGCATTGAGTCATTGCCAGGCCGGTCGCGCCCAATCTTGCCCCCCCCGACTTCCAGAGCAGCATCAGCAAAGACCGAGGCGCACCATCCGCGCTGGTTTGATCTGGCGCAAAGTCAGTCGCAACAGCAGGGATCGGCAACAAATGTTCACGTCTGTCTGATTGGCGACGGCGTGAGGTGGACTTAGGATGGGCTGCCTGAATTCCTCGATCTGGAGCATCCATCATGCCAATCATTGCACTGCCCTTCGCCATCGCCAGGCGCTATCCGAACCAGAGGTCGCTGCGCGGCTAAGGCATCGCCCCATGACCGCGGCGCTCGACCTGCTCGGCTGGTTCTTCATCAACATCGCCGTCCCGTTGCTGGCGCCCGTGGCATTGCTGCCAATTGCGCGTGTGCCCCGCTTCTATCGGCGGCACAGCAGAGGCATTGTCGTGCGGGCCGTCCAGGATGGGCAACTGCTCTGGACCGTGATTGCGATGAGCGCCAGCGCATGCCATGCACTGGCAGGGCAATTCAACGTCGACCTACTGCCCGGTCCACAGCGGCTGGTCTGGCTCGGCATCACGTGGCATGTGGGCATGATTGTTGGCGCGTCCGGACTCGTCCTCGTGGGTGCCATGGACCAGCATCCCGCGCGGCGCGGCGCCGACTTGCAACCTAACCATATCCTGCGGCTCTCGGTCGTCCTGGCCATGCTGGCCGCGGTCAGTTGCTCGGTCATGCGCGCATTGGGTTCCTAGCTATCAACCTTAAGGAAACGCTCATGGAAAAATTCCTGAACCGGCTGCGTCATGACAAACGCTTCGCAAGGAGGTTCGAGATGGTGGTCATCCTTGTGTACGGCAGCACGGGCCTCTGCTGGATGTCCGCGCTGGCCTACACGGTGCTGACCAGAGGCGGCCTCAAATAGGAAAAGCCCGCTTGCGCGGGCTTTCCTGGGGCTTCAGTCTGTCAAGCGCCGTGCAGCGATCAACCGACCCACTTCCGGGCGTTGCGGAACATGCGCATCCACGGGCTGCCGCCGTCTGCGGCCTGCTTCCAGGCATCCGGGGCCCAGCTCATGGTAGCTGCCCGGAACACGCGCTCCGGGTGGGGCATCAGGGCCGTGAAGCGGCCGTCCACGGTCGTGACCGAGGTGATGCCGTCCGGCGAGCCGTTCGGGTTCAGCGGATAGGCCTGCGTCACGGCGCCCTTGTTGTCGACGAAGCGCAGCGCCACCTTGGCGGCCTGGATGTCGCCCTGCTGCGAGAAGTCGGCAAACCCTTCGCCGTGTGCCACGACGATCGGAATGCGGCTGCCTTCCATGCCGGCGAAGAAGATCGATGGCGATTGCTCGACCTGCACCGTCACGAAGCGCGCTTCGTACTGTTCCGACTGGTTGCGCGTGAACTTCGGCCAGGCATTGGCACCCGGGATGATCGGGGCGAGGTTGCTCAGCATCTGGCAACCGTTGCAAACGCCCAGCGCGAAGGTGTCCTGGCGGTTGAAGAAGGCCGCGAACTGCTCGGCCATCTGCGCGTTGAACAGGATGGTCTTGGCCCAGCCTTCGCCGGCGCCCAGCACGTCGCCGTAGCTGAAGCCGCCGCACGCCACGAAGCCCTTGAAGTCGGCCAGGCTCGCCCGGCCGGCGATCAGATCGCTCATATGAACGTCGTGCGTGTCGAAACCGGCGCGGTCCATGCTGTACGCCATTTCGAGGTGCGAGTTGACGCCTTGCTCACGCAGGATGGCGACGCGCGGACGGTTGCCAGTGGCGATGAACGGCGCGGCGATGTCCTCGGCCGGGTCGAACGTCAGCACCGGGCTGATACCGGGGTCCGTGGCGTCCTGGAGCAGCTGGTACTCGCTGTCCGCGCAGGCCGGGTTGTCGCGCAGGCGCGCGATGCGCCAGCTGACTTCCGACCAGTTGCGCTGGAGTTCGGCACGGGCGGCGCCGAACACCTTCTTGGCGTCGCGGTACACCTCGACCTGATCCGTCGTGTTCGGCTTGCCGATCACGTGGCTGCAGGCCGACAGGCCAGCTTCGCGGAGCACGCCAAACACGGCGTCGCGCTCGTCGAGTCGCACCTGGATCACGGCGCCCAGCTCTTCGGCGAACAGCGCGCGCAGCGTCTGGTCGTTGCGGCGCTCCGCCACCTGCTGCGCCCAGTTCTTGGCGTCGCCGTAGTCCTGCTCCTGCGTCGGGTCGAGCGTCAGCATGTCCACGTTCAGGGACACGCCGCAGTGGCCCGCAAACGCCATTTCGGCCACGGCAGCCATGAAGCCGCCGTCCGAGCGGTCGTGGTAGGCCAGCAGCTTGCCTTCGCGGTTCAGGCGCTGGATCACGTTGAAGAAGTTCTTCAGGTCGTCGGCGTTGTCGACGTCCGGCGCGCGGTCGCCCACCTGCTGCGTCACCTGCGCCAGGATGCTGCCACCCATGCGGTTCTTGCCGCGGCCCAGGTCGATGGCGATCAGCACGCTGTCGCCCAGGTCCGTGCGAAGCTGCGGCGTCAGGGTATTGTCGACGTCATCCACCGCGGCAAACGCCGAGATGATCAGCGACACCGGCGCCACCACTTCCTTGTCGCCATCGGCGTCCTGCCACTTGGTGCGCATGGACAGCGAATCCTTGCCGACCGGAATGCTGATGCCCAGCGCCGGGCACAGTTCCATGCCGACGGCATGCACGGTGTCGTACAGCTTGGCATCCTCGCCCGCCACGCCGCAGGCGGCCATCCAGTTGGCCGACAGCTTGACCTTGCCGAGGTCCTTGACCGGCGCGGCCGCCAGGTTCGTCAGCGCCTCGCCAATCGCCATGCGGCCGGAGGCCGGTGCGTCGATCACGGCCAGCGGCGTGCGCTCGCCCATGGTCATCGCCTCGCCGGCCTTGCCCTTGTAGTCGAGCGTGGTCACGGCCACGTCGGCCACCGGCACCTGCCACGGGCCGACCATCTGGTCGCGCGCGTTCATGCCGCCCACGGTACGGTCACCAATGGTGATCAGGAACGACTTGCTGGCCACGGTGGGGTGGCGCAGCACGTCGCGCACCGCCTGCTCCAGCGCGATGCCGGTCACGTCCACCGGCGGCAGTTCCCGGGTCACGCGGGTCACGTCGCGGTGCATGCGCGGCGGCTTGCCCAGCAGCACGTCCATCGGCATGTCCACCGCGAAGTGCTCCTTGAGCGCGGCGTCCACGTGGGCATCCACCAGTTGCAGCTGCTGCTCCTCGGTGGCCACGCCAACCACGGCAAACGGGGCGCGCTCGCGCTCGCACATGGCCTGGAAGCGCGGGAAGCTGTCCGGCGCAATCGCCATGACATAGCGTTCCTGCGACTCATTGCACCAGATTTCCGCCGGCGACAGGCCCGACTCCTCCAGGTGCACCTGGCGCAGGTCGAAGCGCGCGCCACGGCCGGCGCCGTCCACGAGTTCGGGGAAGGCGTTCGAGATGCCGCCCGCGCCCACATCGTGGATCGACAGGATCGGGTTGTCGTCGCCAAGCTGCCAGCAGGCGTTGATGACTTCCTGCGCGCGGCGTTCCATCTCGGGGTTGCCACGCTGCACCGAGTCGAAATCGAGGTCGGCCGTGTTGGTACCGGTGGCCATCGAGCTGGCGGCGCCGCCGCCCATGCCGATGCGCATGCCCGGGCCGCCGAGCTGAATCAGCAGCGTGCCGGCCGGCAGCGGGTCCTTGTGGGTATGGCCCGCGTCGATATTGCCGATGCCGCCGGCAATCATGATCGGCTTGTGATAGCCGCGCACCGTGCCGGCCACGTTCTGCTCGTAGACGCGGAAATAGCCGCCCAGGTTGGCGCGGCCGAATTCGTTGTTGAACGCGGCGCCGCCGAGCGGGCCCTCGATCATGATCTGGAGCGGCGAGGCGATGCGGTCCGGCTTGCCGGTTACGCCGGCCTTGTCGTCCGGATTGCGATGGGCCACCGGCTGGGCGGCATCGCGGTCGTTTTCCCAGGCCTCGATGGCATCCGGCAGCATCAGGTTGGACACCGTGAAGCCGGTCAGGCCCGCCTTCGGCTTGGCGCCCCGGCCCGTGGCACCCTCGTCGCGGATTTCACCGCCGGCGCCAGTGGAGGCGCCCGGGAACGGCGAGATCGCGGTCGGGTGGTTATGGGTTTCCACCTTCATCAGCGTATGGGTCAGCGCCTCGTGGCGGCCGTACTGCTGATCCGCGCCGCGCGGGAACCAACGCTCGGCCATGTCGCCTTCCATCACGGCCGAGTTGTCCGAATACGCGACGATCGAGCCCTGCGGGTTCAGCTGGTGCGTATTGCGGATCATCGCGAACAGCGACTTGTCCTGGCTCACGCCGTCGATCGTCCACGTGGCGTTGAAGATCTTGTGGCGGCAGTGCTCGCTGTTGGCCTGCGCGAACATCATCAGTTCCACGTCGGTCGGGTTGCGGCCGAGCTTGGCGTAGGCGTCGAGCAGGTAGTCGATCTCGTCCTCGGACAGCGCGAGACCCATCGACGTGTTGGCCTCCTCCAGCGCGGCACGGCCGGTGGCGATGTCCACGAAGCGCAGCGGCTTGGCCGGCAGTTCCTGGAACAGCCCGGCGGCGTCCTCGCGCGAGGCGATCACGGTTTCGGTCATGCGGTCGAACAGGTGCGCGGCCACGGCGGCGCGCACGTCGGCGTCCAGCGTCTTGCGGCCGCGCAGCAGGCCCTTCTTGCAGATCACGGTGATCTCGATGCCACGCTCGATGCGGTGCACGTGAGACAGCCCGCAGTTATGCGCGATGTCCGTGGCCTTGCTGGCCCATGGCGAGATCGTGCCGAAACGCGGAATCACCACGAAGCGGTCGCCCTCGGACTGGGCCGTGAACGGCGTGCCGTAGGTCAGCAGCGCGGCAATGCGCGACTGGTCTTCGGCGGAGAGCGGCGTGTCGGTGTCGACAAAATGCAGAAACTGGCCATGCACCGATTCAATATCGGCATCGATCTGTTTGAGCGTGGCAAGCAGGCGTTGCTGGCGGAAGGCGGAAAGCGCCAAAGCGCCGGGGAAGCACGAGAAATGCGCCATGATCGTAGCGGTCGGGAGGCGTAGGGAGGTCGGGGCTGGCGGCCGCCGGCACCGCTGAGTGGGGAGCCGGCTGGCGGGAAACCGCTATTGTACCTTGCCGGCGCCCGCTTTTTGCATTGCGCAATGGGACAGAGGCGGACATGAACGTCCAAATCGGCTGCGACGCCGGCAAGTGCAGCGGGCACACCCTTTTAGTGCGCCCTGAATCACTTCATGCGAAACCGCGGTTCAGAGCGACGTCGCCGATCGCGCCGCCTGCTCGTACAGACCGGTCAACACGCGCAAAAGGCGCGCAAGTTCGCCGATCTCGACGTTTTCCTCGCTACCTTCGGTGAAATTGCTGGTCAGGCATTGCTCGCGGATCTCGCGATAACGGGCGCAGGCCTCGGCGCCGGCCTGCGTGGTGGCGTAGGTGGCCTCTTTGCCCACCCGCTCGCCCGCGACCAGCCCCAGCCCCGCCAGCTTCTTCAGCGCGTAGGTGACCAGATGGGTGTCTTCCACATTCAGCACAAAGCAGATGTCGGCCAGCCGCTTGGCCCGGCCCCGGTGGTTGACGTGGTGAAGCACCAGCACGTCCAGGAAGGTCAGGTCGCGCACGCCCGCCGCGCCCATGCAGCGCACCACCCAGCGGCTGTAGGCGTTGTAGGCCGTGTTCAGGCCGAACTCGAATTCGGACAATTCCGGGCTCCGCACCGAAACGAGGTGCGAGGACGAGACGATATTGACGCCGGCGGCGCGGCCCAGCGTGGCGGGAGGCCGGACGGCGGCCGATGGCGCGTCGTCGGACGCGCTGGCCTGGACTGGCTTGCGTGCCATGAAGCAGGTCTCCCCTTCGAAGATGAATAAATTTCGTCGAATCACGACAGATTGTCGACGAATTATCGAGGTGAAGTCCGCCAGAGTCAAAAAACCGGCTCAGAACCAGGCACGAATGCCGGCCACGAAGCGGGTTTCGCCGCTGCGGCCGCCTGCCGTGCGGACCATGTCGGCGGTATTGCCGAACGACTGGTAGCGCTCCACGCCGATATAGGGCGCGAACTGCCGGCTGATCTCGTACCGCAGCCGGATGCCGACCGTCCCGCTCGACAATCCGCTGCCGACGCCGGTCTCCGGATCGTTCTTCCCGTACAGATTGGCCTCGATGCGCGGCTGGAGGATCCACCGCTGGGTCAGCAGCAGCTCATATTCCGCCGCCAGGCGTAGCGCGGTGCGCCCTTCCGTGCCGACATAGGCCGTCGCGTCCACCTCGAACCAGTACGGCGCCAGCCCCTGGATACCCATCGCCAGCCAGTTCCGGGCAGGACGGCCATGGCCGGCATCGTTCCGGAAGCCGAGCTGGGTGTCCCAGTACGTGCCGACCGCATGGCCCCAGAGCAATTCCGTGCGCGCGTCGTGCACCCTGCCCTGTGCGGCCTCGCCCTCGGCCTTGATCACCAGCCGGTTGTAGGTGCCGCCGAACCACGCCTGGGCCTCATAGGCGGCGGCATTGCTGCCGTTGCCGTGCGCCCATTCGAGCCGGTCGATCAGCACCGAGCCGAAGGGGTGCTCGTCCGCCATGTGCAAGGAACGATGCCCGCCCAGCGCGTACTCGCCGACGCCCAGCAGGTAGCCATCCGAATACGCATGCGGATCGCGCGCATCGGCGGGCGCGCTGCCGCCCTGCATCGCATCGTGCTGAGCCAGCGCGGCGCTCGTGCCCAGCCCGGAAAACAGCGCCGCGACAATCAATTTTTTCCTAATTTGCAGCGTCATCATGCCACCACCACTTCGCGGAACATGCCGGCGTCCATATGCATCATCAGGTGGCAATGCCAGGCCCAGCGGCCGAGCGCGTCGGCGGTGACGAGGAAGCTGATGCGCTGCGCCGGCTGGACCGGGATGGTGTGCCGTCGCGCCTGGAAAGTCCCGTCCGGCGCCTCGAGTTCGCTCCACAGGCCGTGCAGGTGCATCGGGTGGGTCATCATCGTGTCGTTGTGCAGGATCACGCGCAGCCGTTCGCCGTGGCGGAAGCGCACCGGCGTCGATTTGCCAAACTCGACCCCATCGAACGACCAGGTGTAGCGCTCCATATTGCCGGTCAGGTGCAGTTCGACTTCACGCCCCGGGCCGCGCGGGTCCATGGGGCCGCCAATCGTGACCATGTCAGAAAGGGTCAGCACGCGCCGGCCGTTATTGCGCAGGCCGATGCCGGGATCGTCAAGGTTGGTGCGGGCCATGTCGACGCGCATGTCGGTGCCCGGCCCGTACTCGGTACGCGCGTGGCGCGCCTTGGTGCTGGGCACCCGGAGCGGGTCCGGGGCGGCCGCGCCATGCTGGCTGTGGTCCATGGCCGCGTGGTCCATGGTGCCATGCCCCATCGCAGCGTGGTCCATCGCCCCATGATCCATCGTCCCGTGATCCATGCTGCCCATCATGTCGACGGCGGTGAGCCACTCGGGCTGGTCCAGCGGCGGCACGGGCGCCTCGATGCCGTCCCGCACGGCCAGCGTGCCGCGCGCGTAGCCGCTCCGGTCCATCGACTGGGCGAAGACCGTGTGGGCGTCGTCGGTCGGCGTCACGAGCACGTCGCAGGTTTCGCCCGGGCCGAAGCGGAATTCGTCGACGGAAACCGGGTCGATGCCCTGCCCGTCCACCTGCACCACCTTGAGCTTCAGCCCCGGGATCCGCACGTCGTAGAAGGTGTTGCCGGCGCCGTTGATAAAGCGCAACCGCACGGTCTCGCCGGCGCGGAACAGGCCGGTCCAGTTGCCGGCCGGCGTGACGCCGTTCATCAGGTAGGTCAGCGTGGCGCCGGAGAGGTCGGCCAGATCGGTCGGATTCATCCGCATCTGGTTCCACATCTTGCGTTTCTCCAGCGCGGCGCCGAGGCCGTCCTGCGACACATCGCGGAAGAAGTCGCCCACCGTGGGCCGGTGGTAGTTGTAGTAGTCGCTCTGGGTCTTGAGCTTGGACAGGATGCGCATCGGGTCTTCGTCCGTCCAATCGGACAGCAGCACCGAATAGTCGCGATCCGCGCGGATCGTGTCGTCATCGCCGTCGATCACAATTGCGCCGTAGACGCCGGTCATCTCCTGGAAGCCGGAATGCGAGTGGTACCAGTAGCTGCCGCTCTGCGCCACCTTGAAGCGGTAGGTGAACGTCTCGCCGGGCGCGATGCCCGGGAAGCTGATGCCGGGCACGCCATCCATCTGATAGGGCAGCAGGATGCCGTGCCAATGGAGCGACGTGGGCTCGTTCAGCCGATTGGTCACGCGGATGGTCACCGTGTCGCCCTTGCGCCAGCGCAGCGTGGGGCCGGGCAGCATGCCGTTGATGGTCGGGGCGATGGTCTTGTGGCCCGTGAAGTCAACCACGGCGTCCTGGATGACCAGATCGAACTCGGTGCCGCGCAGCACCGGCGCGGTGCCGCTACCGGCGCGGGCCGGCCCGGCGGACGCCTGCGCCCATGCCGGCACGGCGCCAACCGCCCCCAGCACGCCGCCTGCCGCCAGGCCCTGAACGAATCGACGCCTTGACAGGCCGCGCGGCGATGGCAGCAAAAGCCCCGCCGGAGATGTGGGTCGCATTGCAGTGAATCCTTGGTGTCTCTTATATAGGCGACGCCAGCTTAGGGACTTCGCAGTAACCGTCGAATGACCCGAACATTACATTCCGGTAATCTTCATGTCATGTTCATGGGGCGACATACACTGTCGCCTCGCGCGGATGGGGAGTGGGCATGAAGCTGCTGGTGGTGGAAGACGAGCCGAAAACCGGCGAATACCTGAGGCAGGGCCTCACCGAGGCCGGCTTTGTCGTGGATCTGGCCGTCAACGGCCAGGACGGCGGGCATCTGGCGATGACCGAAGCCTATGACCTCCTGATCCTCGACGTGATGCTGCCCGGCATGGATGGCTGGCGCATCCTCCAGACCCTGCGCGCCGCCGGCAACCCCGTGCCCGTGCTGTTCCTGACCGCGCGTGACAGCGTGGCCGACCGGGTCAAGGGGCTGGAACTGGGCGCCGACGACTACCTCGTCAAGCCTTTTGCCTTTTCCGAGTTACTCGCGCGAGTGCGGACCCTGCTCCGGCGCGGCACGGCCATCGTGCAGTTGGACCGCATCGAGATCGGTGACCTCGTGCTCGACCTCGCCCGCCGCCGGGCCACGCGCGCGGGCCGCCGCATCGTGCTGACCGGCAAGGAATTCGCCCTGCTGGAGTTGCTGGCCCGCCGCCGCGGCGAAGTGCTGCCGCGCTCGCTGATCGCCTCGCAGGTCTGGGACATGAATTTCGACAGCGACAGCAACGTGATCGACGTGGCCATCCGCCGGCTGCGCGCCAAGATCGACGATGACTTCGAGCCCAAGCTGATCCAGACCGTGCGCGGCATGGGCTATGTGCTCGAAGTGCCGGAGGACGAGGCGTGAGGCGCCGTTACTCGCTCACCACGCGGCTGACGGTGCTGTTCTCGCTGTCGTCGGCGGTGGTGCTGCTCGGGCTCGCCGGGCTGATCCTCTCGGCCATGGACAGCCATTTCGCCGATGAAGACTATGCGCTGCTGCGGGACAACCTCCGCGTCATCCAAAAGTCGCTGGCGCCGGGCGCCTCGCCCCATTTCGGCCAGAGCAGCCAATCCGGGCCATCCGGCCATGCCGGCGACCCCTTCGCGCACCACGCCGGCGTGCTACTCCACCTGCGCGAGGCCGATGGCCGCACCCGCTACGCCACGCCGGATTTCGACTTCACGGCGGCGCTGGCCGCCCGGCCAGTCCGCGAGGACGGCGAAGACCGCCTCGCCTGGCAGCAGGCCGGCAAGCGCTACCGGGGCCTGCGCGCAGCGGTGCCGGCCGGCGATGCCGCCCAGCCCATCGGCGTGATCCTGGCGATGGACACCGATATCCACGAGCATTTCCTGCGCGCGTTCCGCCGCTCGCTGGTGCTCTACGTGGCGCTGGCGGTGCTGGCGAGCGGGCTCTTCGGCTGGTGGGCGGCGCGGCGCGGGCTGTCGCCGCTGCGTGCGATGGCCTCGCGCGCCAAGGCCGTTACCGGCGACAAGCTCGACCAGCGCATGCCCGTGGAGGCCGTGCCCGTCGAGATGGCCGCGCTGGCCGCCGACCTGAACGCGATGCTGGCCCGCCTGCAGGACGACTTCCGCCGGCTGTCCGAATTCTCGTCGGACCTTGCCCACGAACTGCGCACGCCGCTGACCAACCTGATGACGCAGACCCAGGTGGCGCTCTCGCAGCCGCGCGACGCCGCCCGCTACCGCGACGTGCTGGCCTCCAATGTCGAGGAGCTGCAGCGCCTGTCGCGCATGGTGTCCGACATGCTCTACCTGGCCAAGATGGAGCACGGGCTCGACCTCCCTCATAAGGAATCGATCTCGATCGGCACCGAGGTGCTGGCGCTGTTCGAGTTCTACGAGGCGCTGGCCGAGGACCAGGGCATCGCCCTGCGGCTGGTGGGCGATGCGCGCATCGACGGCGACCGCCTGATGCTGCGGCGCGCGCTCAGCAATCTCCTGTCGAACGCGCTGCGGTACACCCCCGAGCACGGCAGCGTGGTAGTCACCGTCACGCAGCGTGCGGGCGAGGTGGAAGTTGCCGTGGAGAACGACGGCCCCGGCATCGCGCCGGACCTGCTGCCCGCCTTGTTCGACCGCTTCTTCCGGGGCGACAAATCGCGCGCGCGGCCGGAGTCCGAGACGGTGGGGCTGGGCCTGTCGATCACCCGCGCCATCGTCGCCGCGCACGGCGGCAGCATCTCGGTGCACTCCCAGCCCGGCACCACCCGTTTCGCGATGCAATTCCCCCCGCCCGCCCGCGAGCCGGCCGCGCCCTGACCCGCGCGGCGCGCCCGCCACATCCAGACGAACCCTATCTGTCGGCGCCGGGCGCTTCTTGCTACCCTGTGGATTCCCGAAGCCATGCCCGGCGCGCAGCCACTGGGCACGGCCCTTGCATTCGAAGCCATCGTGCAATGTTCACCGCGCGGCGACCGAGCCAGAAGCCGCGCGCGTGATCGCGGCGTGCGCCATGTCTCAGACAATCGAACCCTGTATTGCCTGATGTCTGACACCTGACGCACGCCCGGAAGAGTTCCAACCCGCGCAGTCGGGCAGGCGCCCACGCGCAACACCAGGAGAGATCGAGATGCGAGTCAAGGCAATGGCAGTTGCGGCGGCAGCCCTGCTGCTGGGCGGCACGGCAGCATGGGCGGACACCAAGTGGGACCTGCCCACCGGTTATCCGGCCACCAACCTGCACACCGAGAACCTGCAGCAGATGGCCAACGACGTGGAGAAGGCCACCGGCGGCAAGCTCAAGATCCTGCTCCATCCCAATGGCTCGCTGCTCAAGGCCAACGAAATCAAGCGCGGCGTGCAGACCGGCCAGGTGCAGATGGGCGAAATCCTGATGTCGACGCTGGCCAACGAGAACCCGGTTTTCGGGGTGGATGCCGTGCCGTTCCTGGCCACCAGCTACGCCGATTCGTTCAAGCTCTGGGAGGCCTCCAAGCCCGTCACCGAGAAGCTGCTGGACCGCCAGGGCATGAAGCTGCTCTACGCCGTGGCCTGGCCGCCGCAGGGCATCTACGCCAACAAGCCGATCAACAGTGCCGCCGACATGAAGGGCCTGAAATGGCGCGCCTATAACCCGGCCACGTCGAAGATCGCCGAACTGGTCAGCGCCCAGCCCGTGACGATCCAGGCGGCCGACCTCGCCCAGGCGCTGGCCACCGGCACGGTCAACTCGTTCATGTCCTCCGGCGCCACCGGCGTGGACACCAAGGTCTGGGAATCGGTCAAGTACTTCTACACCGTGGATGCCTGGCTGCCCAAGAACATGCTGGTGGTCAGCAAGAAGGCCTTCGCCGCGCTGGACAAGCCCACGCAGGACGCCCTGCTCAAGGCCGTGGCCGATGCCGAGAAGCGCGGCTGGCAGGTCTCCGAGCAGAAGACGCGCGAGTACCTGGCCACGCTGGCGAAGAACGGCATGACCGTGGCGCCGCCCTCGCCCCAGCTGAAGAGCGACATGCAGAAGGTGGGCCAGGTCATGGTCGACGAATGGGCCAAGAGCGCCGGCGACGACGGCAAGGCTATCCTCGGCGCCTACAAGAAGTAACCCCCCATGACCACTCCGTTGCCTGACAAGCGCTGGCTGGACCGCTGGCTGGACTTCTGCGCCGTGCTGGGCGCGCTCTGCATCCTTGCCGTGTGCATCGTCATGATTGCGATGTCGATCTCGCGCGAGACCACCATCACGCTCAAGGGCGGCGACGACATCGTCGCCTGGCTCTGCGCCGCCTCGGCCTTCCTCGTCCTCGGGCAGACCTTCCAGCACGGCGGCATCGTGCGGGTGGAGATGCTGCTCGAGGCCGTGGGGCCGCGCCGCCGCTGGATGCTGGAGCTGCTCTCGCTCTCCATCTGCCTGCTGTTCGCCGGCTACGCGTCCTGGGCGCTGGGTACCTTCGCCTGGCAGAGCTGGGACATTGGCGATGTGTCGCAGGGGCAGATCGTGATCCCGCTCTGGATTCCGCAGAGCTTCGCCGTGATCGGCGCGGTGGGCTTCCTGCTGGCCGTGGCCGACGAATGGCTGCGCGTGGTGCGGCACCAGAAGCCGCGCTACCAGCTGGCGCAGGAGGCCAAGCTGGCGTCGGGCGACTTCGGGGAGACGATCTGATGAGTACCGTTGTCGTCGCATTGATCCTGCTGGTCGTGCTGGTGGTCTTCCTGGCGGTGGGGGCGTGGATTCCGGTGGCCATCGCCGTCACGTCGTGGATCGGGCTGGTGGTGTTCTCGGACCACGACGCGCTGGTCAACCTGGCCAACGCGTGGTGGTCGTCGAGCGCGTCCTACACCCTGGCCTCGCTGCCGCTGTTCGTCTGGATGGGCGAAATCCTGTTCCGGACCAAGCTGTCCGAGCAGATGTTCTCGGGGCTCTCGCCCTGGCTCAACTGGCTGCCGGGCCGGCTGATGCACGTGAACATCCTGGGCTGCGGCATCTTCGGCTCGGTGTCGGGCTCGTCTGCGGCCACCTGCGCGACCATCGCCAAGTCGGCGCTGCCCGAGCTGACCCGGCGCGGCTACGACGAGCGCATCACGCTCGGCTCGCTCGCCACGGCCGGCACGCTGGGCATCCTGATTCCGCCGTCGATCACCATGGTGGTCTACGCGGTGTC
Source organism: Cupriavidus sp. SIMBA_020 (assembly GCF_046535395.1). Classification (NCBI taxonomy): domain Bacteria; kingdom Pseudomonadati; phylum Pseudomonadota; class Betaproteobacteria; order Burkholderiales; family Burkholderiaceae; genus Cupriavidus; species Cupriavidus sp. SIMBA_020. The sequence goes on from NZ_JAWRWU010000001.1 coordinate 187,403, forward strand.
CGCCGATGTGTCGATCATCCGCGTGTTCCTGGCCGGCTTCCTGCCCGGGCTGCTGCTGATGCTGCTGTTCTCGGGCTACATCGTGGTCTGGGCGCTGCTGAACCCAACGCGCGTGCCGCCGGCCGAGACCTTCGGCTGGCGCTCGCGGCTGGCTTCCATCCGCCAGTTGATGCCGTGCATCGTGCTGATCGCGTTCATCACGTGGATCATGATGGCCGGCTACTCCACCGCTACCGAGGCGGCGGCGTACGGGGTGGTGGCGTCGCTGGCGCTGGCCTGGATGGGCGGCTCGCTCACGCGCCGCGCGTTCTGGGACAGCCTGATGTCGGCCACGCGGCTCACGGCGATGATCATGTTCGTGCTGGGCGCCACCTCGTTCCTCTCGGTGACCATGAGCTTCACGGGCATTCCGCGCGCGCTGGCGGAGTGGGTGGCGGCGCTGCACCTGTCCCCGTGGGCGCTGATCGGCGTGCTGACGATCATCTACATCATCCTCGGCACCGCCCTGGACGGCATCTCGATGATCGCCCTGACCACCGCCACGGTGCTGCCGATGGTGCAGCAGGCCGGCTTCGATCTGGTATGGTTCGGCATCTTCATCGTGCTGCTGGTGGAGATTGCCGAGGTCACGCCGCCGGTCGGGTTCAACCTGTTCGTGTTACAGAGCATGACCGGCAAGGACAGCAACTACATCGCCCGGGTCTCGCTGCCGTTCTTCATGATGATGGTGCTTGCCATTGCCATCGTGACGGTCTGGCCGGCCGTGGTCACGTGGCTGCCGGACGTGGTGATGGCGAAGGAGCTGAAGTAGCGGAGGCGCCATCGACAGGGTTCATCGACACAGGGACAGACCGCCAAGATGCATGTGATCGTGATCGGTGCCGGCGTGATCGGCGTGTGCTCTGCCTGGTATCTGCGCCAGGCCGGTTTCTCCGTGACGGTGCTCGAGCGGCGCGGCGCGCCGGCGCAGGAGGCCAGCTTCGGCAATGCCGGTGTGATCGCGCCGGGCTATGTCACGCCGTGGGCCGCGCCGGGCATGCCGGGCAAGATCCTGCGGACGCTGTTCCAGCGCGAATCCCCCGTTGTCTTCCGGCCCAGCGCCGATCCGGCCATGTGGCGCTGGATCGGCCGCTGGCTGCGCGAGTGCCAGCCGGAGCGCTATCGCGCCAACAAGCTGCGCATGCAGCGCCTGGCGTTCTACAGCCGCGACTGCCTGCACGGGTTGCGCGCGGAACTCGAGATCGAGTACGAGCAGTCGCGCGGCTATCTGCAATTGTTCCGCACCCAGCGGGATCTTGACCTCGCCGCGCCGGCACTGGCCGTCCTGCGCGAGAACCACGTACCCCATCAACTGGTGGATGCCGCCGGGTGCCGGCGGATCGAACCCGGCCTGGCCGCCGACACGGCGCTGGCTGGCGGCCTGCACCTTCCCGAGGACGAATCGGGCAACTGCCCGATGTTCGTGCGACGGCTGCACCAGCATGCCGAGGCGGCGGGTGTGCAATTCCGGCTCGATACCGACGTGACCCGGCTGCGCGCCGCCGACAATGGCGGCCTGATCGTCGAACTGGCCGCCCCGCGCGGCGCCAAGCCGGAGACGCTCCGGGCGGACCGTGTGCTGGTGGCCGCCGGCGTCGGCAGCGCCGCGCTGCTGCGCCCGCTGGGGCTGCGCGTGCCGCTCTATCCGGTAAAGGGCTACTCGGCCACGGTCATGGTGCGCGACGAATTGCAGGCGCCGCTCGCCGCCCTGATGGACGAGTCGTACAAGGTAGCCATCACGCGCATGGGCAACCGGCTGCGCGTGGCCGGCACGGCGGAACTCGGCTCACGCCGACTGGACCCGCGCCCCGCCGCGCTCGACACGCTGATCAAGGTGGCGCGCGACTGGTTCCCGGTGGCCGGCCACTACAACGAGGCCACGCTGTGGGCCGGCGCCCGGCCAATGCTGCCGGACGGCCCGCCGCTGATCGGCGCCACGCGCGTGCCGGGCCTGTTCCTGAACCTCGGCCACGGCTCCACGGGCTGGGCGATGGGCTGCGGATCGGGCAAAATCGCGGCGGACCAGATTGCCGCGAGCGCGGGACAAGGCGACGGGCCCGCCATCGACATGGACGGCCTCACCCCCGCGCGCTACGGCCTGGCCCCCGCCTGAAACTGGCTCCGATACTGGCTGGATGCCCACCATGACCGCCTCGCCCTCCCCGTCTTCCGCGTCTTCCGCGTCTTCCGCAACGCACGACTGGCTGCCGCTCGACCCCACCGGCACCGATGCCACGCCGCTCCATGACGTAGCCACGATCCGCGAGATCGAGCACGCCGCGCTGGCGGCCCTGCCCGCCTTCACGCTGATGACGCGCGCCGGCCACGCCGCCGCCGACTGGCTGGCGCAGCAGGTGCCGGACGGCCGCATCGTCCTGCTGGCCGGCGCCGGCAACAATGGCGGCGATGCGCTGGTTGCGGCCACGCGGCTGCACCAGTCGGGGCGGCAGGTCGAAGTCTGGCTGACTGCCGAGACCGACCGGCTCCCGCCCGATGCCTCGCGGGCCTGGACCGAGGCCCGCACGGCCGGCGTGCCGCTGCTGGCCGTGCCGGCCGACCCATCCAACGCCACGGCCGCCCTGCCGCCCTGGCCGGCAGGCTGCACGGCCCTGGTCGACGGCCTGCTCGGCATCGGCCTGAACCGTCCGGCGGACGGCAACATGGCGCGCTGGATCGACCATGTGAACGCCGCCGGACTGCCGGTGTACGCGCTGGACATCCCGAGCGGGCTGTTCGCCGATACCGGCGCGGGCCGGCCGGCCATCCGCGCGCGCCGCACACTGACCTTCATCGCCGCCAAGCCGGGCCTGCTGACGCTGGATGGCCGCGACTGCGCGGGCGAAATCGACATCGCCCCGCTCGGCCTGCCCTATCCGCCCACGCAGACCGCTATCGCCCATGTGAACCTGCCGGGCGCATTCCGCGACGCGCTGCCGGGGCGGCCGCATGCGGTGAACAAGGGCACCTTCGGCTCGCTGGCGGTACTCGGCGGCAGCCACGGCATGGCCGGGGCGCCGCTGCTCGGCGCGCGGGCTGCGCTGCATCTGGGCGCGGGGCGCGTGCATGTGGGCTTCCTCGCCCAGCCGGCGCCGTTGATGGACCCGGTCCACCCCGAACTGATGCTGCACGATGTGGCCGACATGGCCGTCGAGACCATGTCGGCGCTGGTCATCGGACCGGGCATGGGCACCGGCGGCGCGGCGGGCAAGCTGCTGGGGCAATGGATCGACACCTGCGCCAAGGTGGGCTCGCCCCCGCCGCTCGTGCTTGATGCCGATGCGCTGAACCTGCTGGCTGGCGACCAGACGCTGGCTGATGCCCTGCGCGCCAGCGGCGTGCCGCACGTGATGACGCCGCACCCGCTGGAAGCGGCGCGGCTGCTTGGCTGCACCGTGGCCGAGATCCAGCGCGACCGGCTCAGTGCCGCGCGGGCGCTGGCCGCTGCATGGCAGGCCACGATTGTGCTGAAGGGCTCCGGCACGCTCATCGCGGCGGCTGGCGTGGACAGCATCGCCATCAATCCAACCGGCAACGCCGCGCTGGCCACGGCCGGTACGGGCGATGTGCTGGCCGGCATGATCGGCGCGCTGCTGGCGCAAGGCATGGCGCCGACGGACGCCGCCTGCGCGGCGGTCTGGATCCACGGGCGCGCCGCCGACCGGCTTGTCAGCAACGGCACCGGTCCGGCCGGCATGACCGCCAGCGAACTCTACCTGCCCGCCCGGGCCATCCTCAATGCGCTGCCCCAGGGCCGGGCGGCATGACCCAGGCCGCCAGTCTCGCCACGGGCGATGATCCGCGCCGCCGCCTGCTGACCGGCATCGCGCTGCTGGTGCTCGGCCAATGGATCCTGAGCCTGCTCGACGCCACCGGCAAGACGCTGACCCAGCAGGGGCTGCCCGTGGCCGCGGTGGCATGGGTGCGCTACCTCGGCCACGTGGTGGCCATCTTCCTGTTGCTGGGGCCGGCGCGCTGGCGCCTGCAATATCGGCCCTCGCGGCCGCGCCTCCAGTGGCTGCGCGGCGTGCTGATGCTGGCCTCGACGCTGGTGTTCTTCAGCGTGCTGCGCCTGATGCCGCTAGCGCAGGCCACCGCGCTCAACTTCTGCGCGCCGCTGTTCGTGGTGGCGCTGTCGCCGTGGCTGCTCGGCGAGCGCCCGGGCGCGCACGCGCGCTGGACGCGCTGGATAGGCGTCGGCATCGGCTTCGCCGGCATGCTGGTGGTGGTGCGGCCCGGCGGCGAGCTGAGCGCGCTCGGCGTGGGGCTCGGGTTGCTCTCTGCGATGTTGTTTGCGCTGCTGCAAATGCTGACGCGCCACATTGCCGCCCATGACGCACCGATGACCACGCTGATCCAGAGCGGCGTGACCGGCGCGGTGCTGACCACGCTCATCGTGCCGTTCTTCTGGTTCGAGGCAGTGCCCACGCCGGCGCAGGCCGCGCTGCTGCTGTCGGCCGGCATCACCGGGTCACTCGGGCATTACTTCGTGATCCGCGCGTTCCAGTACGCCGATGCCTCGTTCCTGAGCCCCTTCCTGTACCTGCAGATCTTCTCGGCCACGGTGGTCGGGTACTTCGCCTTCGGCCAGCTGCCGGACTGGACCACCGCGCTCGGCATTGCCGTCATCTGCGCGGGCGGCGTCTGCGTGGCCGGCGGGGAGCCGTTGCTGCGCCGTGTGGCGGGCCGGCTCGCGGCACGCGCCCGTCCGCGCACTTGAGGCGCACCGGGGAACGCACCACGTCGGACAATGTCCGATAAAACACGGGCGCCATGGCTGCTAAGGTAGCGTGTGCGTCCGCCCATCTGCCCTTGGTGACGCAATCGGAACAAAAGACGGGAAAGAACCGTCCGTTACCGCGCATGTGCCGCCAAATTCCGGCGATATACTAGCGCTGCCCGCCGCGCCGGGCGTTTGCCCTCCCTGACAAACCGAACACCGCATGCCGACTGAACTCCACGCCTGGACCGCCCTTCGCCAACACCACGACGCCATCCGCCACACGCCGATGCAGGACTGGTTTGCCGAAGCGGAAGCTGCCCGACGGGTCGGGGACTTCTCGCTGGAAGCCGCCGGCCTGTACCTGGACTACTCCAAGAACCGCATCACGTTCGAAACCTTTGCGCTGCTGATGAAGCTGGCCGAGGAAGCCGGCGTGACGCAGCGCCGGGACGCCATGTTCGCGGGCGAACACATCAACACCACCGAAGACCGCGCCGCCCTGCACGTGGCGCTGCGCGCGCTGCCCGATGCGCCGTTCAAGGTGGATGGCGTCTCCGTGATGCCAGCCATCCACGACGTGCGCTGCCGCATGCAGGACTTCTCCGAACGCGTGCGCGGCGGCGCCTGGACAGGCTCCACCGGCCAGACCATCACCGACGTCGTCAACATCGGCATCGGCGGTTCCGACCTCGGCCCGCGCATGGTCTGCCGCGCGCTGGCGCATCTGGGCGACCAGACCGGGCCGCGCATCCACTTCGTCTCCAATGTAGATGGCACCGAGCTGGCCGAAACGCTCGTCCGCCTCAACCCGGCCCGCACGCTGGTGATCATCTGCTCCAAGACGTTCACCACGCTCGAAACCATGGCCAACGCGCGCAGCATGCGCGACTGGTTCCTGCGCAACGGCGTGGCCGAGAACCAGCTGGCGCGGCATTTCGTGGCGGTGTCCACCAACCGCGAGGCGGTGACCGAGTTCGGCATCGACCCCGCCAACATGTTCGAATTCTGGGACTGGATTGGCGGCCGCTTCTCGCTATGGTCGTCGGTGGGCCTGTCGATTGCGCTGGCCGTGGGCTTCGATGCCTTCGACGACCTGCTGCTCGGCGCGCGCGCCATGGACGACCACTTCCGCACCGCCCCGCTGGCGCGCAACATGCCCGTGGTGATGGCGATGCTGGGCATCTGGTATCGAAATTTCTTCGGCATGCCAACCAGCTGCATGGCGCCGTACTCGACCTCGCTCGAACTGTTCCCGGCATTCCTGCAGCAGTTGGAGATGGAGAGCAACGGGAAGTCGGTCCAGCTGGACGGCCAGCCGGCGCACGTGCAGACGTCGCCCGTGGTCTGGGGCACCGCCGGCACCAACGGCCAGCACGCCTACTTCCAGATGATTCACCAGGGCTCGCAGATCGTGCCGGTCGACTTCGTGGCCCCGCTGGTGCCGCCGCGCAGCCTGCCCGGCCACCATGCCAAGCTGCTGGCCAACTGCTTCGCGCAGGCCGAGGCGCTGATGCGCGGACGCAGCGCGGAAGAGTTGCGGGCGGCCGGCATGACCGATGAGGACCGCCTGCCCCACATGGTGTTCGAGGGCAACCGCCCGAGCAACACGCTGCTGATGGAAGACCTGACGCCGCATGTGCTCGGCGCGCTGATCGCGCTCTACGAGCACCGCACCTTCGTGCAGGGCGTGGTGTGGAACATCAATTCGTTCGACCAGTGGGGCGTGGAGCTGGGCAAGATTCTCGCGCGCCCGATCGAGGCCGAACTCAATGGCAGCGCCCACGCCACCCACGATGCGTCCACGGCGGCGCTGATCGCCCGCGCGCGCCGCGTGCTGGCGCGCGGCTGACGCCGCGCCCGCCGCAGCGTCAGACTTCGGTGCCCATCCACTCGTCGCTGGCCACGCGGCCGGCGTCGATGGTCAGGATGCGGGCGCAGCGCGCCGCCACGGAGCGGTCGTGCGTGACCAGCACCAGCGTGGACCCGGCGTTGCGGTTCAACTCGAACATCAGCGCGATCACGGCCTCGCCGGTGCTCGTGTCGAGGCTGCCGGTCGGCTCATCGGCGAACAGGATGTCCGGCCGGGCGACAAACGCCCGGGCCAGCGCCACGCGCTGCTGTTCCCCGCCGGAAAGCGTGCGCGGATAGTGGGTGAGGCGCTTGCCCAGGCCTACGCGCTCGAGCATTTCCGTGGCGCGTTCGCGCACGCGGTCGGTCTCGCCGCGCAGCTCGAGCGGCAGCATCACGTTTTCGAGCGCGGTCAGGTGGCCCACCAGTTGGAACGACTGGAACACGAAGCCCACGTGCCGGCCACGCAGCGCGGCGCGCTGGTCTTCATCGAGCGTGAACAGGTCCTGGCCGTGCAGCCGCACCGAACCCGTGCTGGGCAGGTCCAGGCCCGCCAGCAGCCCCAGCAGCGTGGATTTTCCCGAGCCGGACGCGCCGACGATGGCCAGCGTTTCGCCCGGCGTGACGGAAAACGAGACGTCGTGCAAAATCGTCAGCGAACCCGTCGTGTCGGCAACGGTCTTTCCGAGTGACTCGACAGCGAGAATGGAAGAGGACATGAGCGAGAGGATTGGATACGGTTGGCGCCCCCGGGCGCTGGCGGCGTGCGGTGCGATGCTGGGCGCGGCGATGTTGATGGTGGCGCTGCCGGCTGGTGCCCAGGCCCAGGCCCGACCAGCGGCGGCGAAACCGGCTGCCACTGCCGCACCCGCGGTGCTGGTGCTTGGCGACAGCCTGTCGGCCGAGTACGGTATCGCGCGGGGCACCGGTTGGGTCAGCCTGCTGCAGGACCGCCTGCACAAGGAGCGCCTCGATTATAGCGTTGTCAATGCCAGCATCAGCGGCGAGACCACCTCGGGCGGCAAGACGCGCCTGCCGGACCTGCTCGCCCGACACAAGCCGGCCGTCGTGGTGGTGGAGCTTGGCGCTAACGATGCCCTGCGCGGCCTGTCCCTGCAAGCCACCGAAACCAACCTGCGCGGCATGCTGACGGCGGCGCGCCAGGCAGGCGCGGGTGTGGTGCTGGTCGGCATGCGGATTCCACCAAATTATGGCCCCGACTATACCGAGCGCTTCTTCGCGCTCTATGGCAAGCTGGCCGGCGAGTATCGCGTGAATCTGGTGCCGTTCTTCCTCGACAAGGTGATCGCCCGGCCCGAGTGGTTCCAGGACGATCGTATCCACCCCACCTCGGCTGCCCAGGCCACGCTGCTCGACAATGTCTGGCCCCAGTTGCAGCCGCTGCTGAAGTCACCTGCGAAGAAGCGCTGAGGCCGGCTGACGCCGGCAGTCGTCACCGGGCCCAAAAACAAAGAACCCCTGCTGGTCGATGACCGCAGGGGTTCTTCGCCTGAGCAGGCGCGCCGGTTACTGCGCTGCGCCTTCGCTGGCCGGTACGTCGGTGGCCGTGATCGGACGCAGGATCTTGACCTTCGCCCGCGCCTTCAGCGACTCATAGTAGGCGGCGAGTTCGGTCTGGCCGGCCAGTTGGGCCAGCTGCTGCGCCTCGGCATCGCGCTGGCCCGGGTTCGCCGTGGTCGGCGAGCTGACCTTGGCGATGCGATAAATCGCATAGCCATCTGCACCGAGGTCCACGCCAACCACCGCGGGCAGCTTGGTTGCGTCGGCACGCATGATGGCCTCGACCGCCTTCGGCGACAGGCCGTCTGCCTTGGTACGCGAGACCGTCACAGTCTGGCCGAAGCCGGCGGCGCTGTCGGCTTTCTTCAGCGCCTCGAGCTTGGCTTCGCCATCCTTGCGGGCCAGTTCGGCAGCCTGCTGGGTGACGTAGGCCTGGCGCACCTGAGCTTCCACGTCCTCGAACTTGCGCGCGGTGGCCGGGCGGTAGTCGACGATCCGTGCCGCCACCAGCGTGGTCGGGCCCACCTGCACCGCTTCGGTGTTGCGCTTGTTCTTGAGCGCATCGTCGCTGAACAGGGCCTTGAGCACCTTTTCGTTGTTGAGCGGGTTCTGCGCGCCCAGCGCCAGGTTCGGCGTGCGGGTCACATTGTCGGCGGTCTGGATCGTCAGCTTGAACTTGTCGGCGGCCGGCTTGAGGCTTTCTGACTGTTCGTAGACGGTATTGCCGAAGGCATCGGCCAGCTCGGTGTACTTCTTGCTCGCCAGCTGCTTCTTGAGTTCGGCTTCCAGTTCGGGGCGCACGGCCTCGAGCGGCTGCGTCTCGGCGGGCTTGATGCCGGTCAGCTTGATGATGTGGTAGCCGTAGTCGGTTTCTACCACGTCGCTGATCTGTCCGTCCTTGAGCGCGTACATGGCGTCCTCGAACGGCTTGACCAGCGCGCCGCGCCCCATGAAGCCGAGGTCGCCGCCCTTCTCCGCCGAACCCGGGTCTTGCGACTGCTTCTTCGCCACATCGGCGAACGTCTCGGGATGCTTGCGCAGGTCTTCCAGCAGCTTGGTGGCCTTGTCCTTCGCGGCCTTGCGGTCGGCGTCCTTGCCGTCCTTGGGCGCGGCGATCAGGATGTGGCTCGCACGGCGTTGCTCGTCAGTCCGGAAACGGGCGATGTTGCTCTCGTAGTAGGACTTGAGTTCTTCCGGCGTGACGGTCTGGCTGGCGGCCAGCGCGTCACCGGACAGCACCACGTACTCCACCTTCGCCTGTTCCGGCGTGGTGTAGGTCGACACGTGTGCGTCGTAGTAGGCCTTCAGGGCGGCGGCGTCAGCCGTAACCTTGGCCGTGAAATCGGCCGGCTTGATCGTCAGCGTCTGCACGTCGCGCTGCTGGTCGCGCACGGCGATCAGGCGGTCCAGCAGCGACTTCGGCACGAACGCCGTGGTGCCCACGGCGCCGCCAAGCTGCTGTGTGGCCAGCTCGAAGCGCAGGCGCGCATCGAACTGCTCGGGCGTCATGCCCTGCGTTGCCAGCAACTGGATGTAGGCCTTGTCGTCGAACTTGCCGTCCGCCGTCTTCAACTGGGCGATGGCCGGAATGTTCTGGATGGCTGCCGCCACCTGGGCGTCAGACACCGTCAGATTCTTCTTGGCGGTGGCGTCGGACACCACGCGCTGCAGGATCAGCTGGTTCACCACGGACTGGCGCGCGGCGGCACCTTCGAACATGCGCGGATCGTACTGATTGCCCAGCATCTGGCGCATGCGCTCACTCTGGTCGCGCACCACGTTGTCCACTTCCTGAACGGTGATCGCGCGGCCATCGACCTTGGCGACGTCGTGCGAGGTGTCCATGAAGCGCGAATAGCTTTCCACGCCGAAGAATACGAACGACGGGAAGACAAGCACCAGCAGCAGCAAAAGCATCAGGCGCCGGTTGTTGCGTACGAAATCAAGCATGCTGATTCTGGTAAGGGGTTGGCACGAAGACAAACTCTGCGATTCTATCAGGTGCCGGGCGCGAAACCGTCATTTGCTGATGCGACAGCGTCACGTGAGGGGGAATGGCTGGGAAGACAACAGATACAAAAAAACCCGCTTGCGCGGGCGATTTTGCTTGGCGGAGTGGACGGGACTCGAACCCGCGACCCCCGGCGTGACAGGCCGGTATTCTAACCAACTGAACTACCACTCCTGCGTGGATTCCCTGGGATGGTGAAGTGGTGGGTGCTGAGGGGCTCGAACCCCCGACCTACGCCTTGTAAGGGCGCCGCTCTACCAACTGAGCTAAGCACCCACTAGACCATCGCGGACGTGCGCGCCCGCTGGGTAATCTCGCTTCGCACGACTCGGCGGTTACTGCCTGGCTGCCGCTGTTTGCGTTGCGAGGCCGCGATTGTAATACGAGACTTTTCGCTTTGCCAAGCCCGGCGGCGCAAAAAAAATGCCGCGGGGAATACCCGCGGCACTTCCTGACAGCGCTTGGTCAATCAGTGATGAATCATCTCGACCTGGGCCTTGGCCTTGTCCGCCACCTCGGCGGGCTTGGCCTCTTCCTCAGGCAGCGGCTCGGGCTTGCGCTCGAGTGCCAGCTCCAGCACCTTGTCGATCCAGCGAACCGGCACGATCTCGATGGCGTTCTTCACGTTGTCCGGAATCTCGGCGAGATCCTTGACGTTCTCCTCGGGGATCAGCACCAGCTTGATGCCGCCACGATGGGCCGCCAGCAGCTTCTCCTTGAGCCCGCCGATCGGCAGCACCTCGCCGCGCAGCGTGATCTCGCCGGTCATGGCCACGTCCGCCCGCACCGGAATGCCGGTCAGCACCGACACGAGTGCAGTCGTCATCGCCCCACCGGCCGACGGACCATCCTTGGGCGTGGCGCCTTCGGGTACGTGGATGTGGATGTCGCGCTTCTCGAACATCTCATCCGTGATCCCCAGGCGACGTGCCCGCGAACGCACCACCGAACGCGCAGCCTCGACCGATTCCTTCATCACATCGCCCAGCGAGCCGGTACGCGTGATGTTGCCCTTGCCCGGCATGATCGCGGCCTCGATGGTCAGCAGATCACCGCCCACCTCGGTCCACGCGAGGCCGGTCACCTGGCCCACCTGGTTTTCCTTGCCGGCCAGGCCGAAGTCGTACTTGCGCACGCCCAGGAACTTGTCCAGGTTCTCCGAATCGACCTTCACCGCGCCCGATTCCTTCTTCAGGAGCAGCAGCTTGACCACCTTGCGCGCGATCTTCGACACCTCGCGTTCCAGCGACCGCACACCGGCTTCCCGGGTGTAGTAGCGGATGATGTCGCGGATGGCGGCTTCGGTGATGTCGATCTCGCCAGCCTTCAGACCATTGTTCTTGATCTGCTTGGGCAGCAGGTAGCGCGTGGCGATGTTCACCTTCTCGTCTTCGGTGTAGCCCGAGAGGCGAATCACTTCCATGCGGTCCAGCAGCGGCGGCGGGATGTTCAGCGAGTTCGACGTCGCCACGAACATCACGTCCGACAGGTCGAAGTCCACCTCGATGTAGTGGTCCTGGAACGTGTGGTTCTGTTCCGGGTCCAGCACCTCGAGCAGCGCTGACGACGGATCGCCGCGGAAGTCCATGCCCATCTTGTCGATCTCGTCGAGCAGGAACAGCGGATTGCGCACGCCAACCTTCGACAGGCTCTGCAGGATCTTGCCCGGCATCGAGCCGATATAGGTCCTGCGGTGGCCGCGGATCTCGGCCTCGTCACGCACGCCACCCAGTGCCATGCGCACGAACTTGCGGTTCGTGGCGCGCGCCACCGACTGGCCGAGCGAGGTCTTGCCCACGCCGGGGGGGCCAACCAGGCACAGGATCGGCGCCTTCACCTTGTCCACGCGCTGTTGCACCGCGAGGTACTCGAGAATCCGTTCCTTGACCTTCTCGAGGCCATAGTGGTCTTCGTCGAGCACGCGCTCGGCGTTCGCCAGGTCGTTATTGACCTTGCTCTTCTTGCGCCACGGCAGGTTGACCAGCGTGTCGATGTAGTTGCGCACGACGGTGGCTTCGGCCGACATCGGCGACATCAGCTTGAGCTTCTTGAACTCGGCGTCGGCCTTCTTCTTGGCCTCCTTGGGCATGCGTGCGGCCTTGATGCGCTTGTCCAGCTCCTCAAGGTCGGCGCCTTCCTCGCCCTCGCCCAATTCCTTCTGAATCGCCTTGACCTGCTCGTTCAGGTAGTACTCGCGCTGGCTCTTCTCCATCTGGCGCTTCACGCGGCCACGGATGCGCTTTTCCACCTGCAGGATGTCGATCTCGCCCTCGAGCTGCGACAGCAGGCTCTCGAGACGCTCGGTCACGTTGACCATCTCGAGGATCTTCTGCTTCTGCTCGAGCTTGATCGGCAGATGCGCGGCGATGGTATCGGCCAGGCGGCCGGCCTCGTCGATGCCCGACAGCGACGTCAGGATCTCGGGCGGGATCTTCTTGTTCAGCTTCACATACTGGTCGAACTGCGACACGATGGCGCGGCGCAGGGCCTCGGTCTCGGCGGATTCGACCGGCGCGGGCGGCACGGGCACGGCTTCGCACATGAAGTGCGAATCGTCCTCGCTCACCTCGGTGATATTCGCGCGTTGCGTGCCTTCCACGAGCACCTTCACGGTGCCGTCGGGCAGCTTCAGCATTTGCAGGATATTGGCGATGCAGCCGACCTCGTACAGGTCGTCAGCCGTCGGCTCGTCCTTGGCAGCCGTCTTCTGGGCCACGAGCATGATGCTCTTGCCCGACTCCATCGCAGTCTCAAGCGCCTTGATGGACTTCGGGCGACCCACGAACAGCGGGATCACCATGTGCGGAAACACCACCACGTCGCGCAGCGGCAACAGTGGGAGGCGAATCGGCTCAGCCGGGAGGAGTTGTGTTCCGGACATCATTTTCCCCAGTCAGTCATTTAAGGCGTAAATAGGGTCACGGGAATCGATTGCAAGGTACCGCCCCCGATTCTTTGTGCCGTCATGCCGCGCAAAAAAGTGCCGCGCAAAGCACCTGTGACCCACTCTGAAACAGCATACCCGCGTTTCCTCCCGTTCGTATCGTCGAATTGAAGAAAAAAAGCCGTTCGCTTTCACGCGAACGGCCGCTTGATTTTTTAGCCGGTGTGGCATGCACCACGTAGGCCGGCGCGTTCGTCAGTTGGACCCCGCAACCTTGGGCTGCTGCTCCTCGTACATGAGCAGCGGTGGTGCATCGCCGGTAATCGTATTTTCATCGATCACCACTTTTTGCACCCCCTTGTAGTTCGGGAGGTCGTACATGACGTCCATCAGCGACTGTTCCAGAATGGAACGCAAACCGCGTGCCCCCGTCTTGCGACGGATGGCCTTGCGCGCGATGGCAGACAGCGCGGCCGGACGAATCTCCAGTTCCACGCCTTCCATCGCCAGCAGCTTCTGGTATTGCTTGACCAGCGCGTTCTTCGGCTCGACCAGGATCTGCATCAGCGCGGCCTCATCCAGCTTGGCCAGCGTGGCCACCACCGGCAGGCGGCCGATCAGTTCCGGAATCAGGCCGAACTTGATCAGGTCTTCCGGCTCGGTCTGGGGCAGCACCTCGCTGGCGTCACGCTCTTCCTTGCTCTGCACCTGGGCCGCAAAACCGATGCCGGTCTTGTCAGAGCGCTGCATGATGACCTTTTCCAGGCCGTCGAACGCGCCGCCGCAGATGAACAGGATGTTGGTGGTATCCACCTGCAGGAAGTCCTGGTTCGGGTGCTTGCGCCCGCCTTGCGGCGGCACCGAGGCCATCGTGCCCTCGATCAGCTTCAGCAGGGCCTGCTGCACGCCCTCGCCCGACACGTCGCGCGTGATGGACGGGTTGTCGGACTTGCGCGAGATCTTGTCGATTTCGTCGATGTAGACGATGCCGCGCTGAGCCTTCTCGACCTCGTAATTGCAGTTCTGGAGCAGCTTCTGGATGATGTTCTCGACATCCTCGCCCACGTAGCCGGCTTCAGTCAGCGTGGTGGCGTCAGCGATCACGAACGGCACGTTCAGCAGCCGGGCCAGCGTCTGCGCAAGCAATGTCTTGCCCGAGCCAGTCGGCCCGATCAGCAGGATATTGCTCTTGGAGAGTTCGACGTCATCCTTCTTGCCAAGATGCTTGAGGCGCTTGTAGTGGTTGTACACCGCTACCGCCAGAATCTTCTTGGCCTGCTCCTGCCCGATCACATACTGATCCAGGCTTTCGCGGATTTCGTGGGGCGTGGGCAGGTCCGAGCGCGTGGCGGCTGTGGCGTCCTTGTCGGTCGCGGCGGCCTCGTCACGGATGATTTCATTGCACAGGTCGATGCATTCGTCGCAAATGAACACCGACGGGCCTGCGATGAGCTTCTTGACCTCGTGCTGGCTCTTGCCGCAGAACGAGCAATACAGAAGCTTCTCGCTGGATGAACCTTTTTTGTCCGCCATAGGAATCAGTCACATTAGCAGTGTGGTCCCCGCACGGCGGGAGAGCCCCACGGGAAACGCATTAAACGCATCATACGCCAAAACAATTGGCGCAGTCGGCGGCTTCCCCGGCGTGTGGGGCAAAACGCAAAAACGAGGCGCACAGCCTCGTTCCGGTGTAGCCTGCGTCATTTGGCGCAGGCTGGTGGCGGGAGCCCCGGCGCCGGGCCGTGGGCTGCCCGCTCCGACACACCGGCATCGGATCAACCGCGGCGCGTGATGACCTTGTCGATCAGACCGTAGTCCACGGCCTGGTCGCCGCTCATGAAGTTGTCGCGATCGGTGTCGCGGGCAATCTTCTCGACGGGTTGGCCGGTCACTTCCGACAGGATGCTGTTCAGGCGCTCGCGCAGGTACAGGATCTCGCGTGCCTGGATCTCGATGTCCGAGGCCTGGCCACGCGCGCCACCCAGCGGCTGGTGGATCATGATGCGCGAGTTCGGCAGCGCGCTGCGCTTGCCCTTGGCACCGGCCGCCAGCAGGAAGGCGCCCATGCTCGCCGCCATGCCCATGCAAAGCGTGGTCACGTCGGGCTTGATGAACTGCATCGTGTCGTAGATCGCCAGGCCGGCGGATACCGAGCCGCCGGGCGAGTTGATGTACAGCGACACGTCCTTGTCCGGATTCTCGCTCTCGAGGAACAGCAGCTGGGCCACGACCAGGTTTGCGGTCTGGTCGTTCACTTCGCCGACCATGAACACCACGCGCTCCTTGAGCAGGCGCGAGTAGATGTCATACGCGCGCTCGCCCCGGCCGGACTGCTCGACAACCATCGGCACCAGCCCAAGACCCTGGGTTTCCAGAGCAGAGGCCTGCGTCGTGGCGAGACGGTCAAGCAAATCATTGCGGGTCATGCAGGTTCTCCAGGTATTCAGGGAATGCGCCAATCGGCCCCGGCCAGCGCTTGCGCGCCAAGCCGGATGCCGCGCGACCGGGGCGCGCCGCGCCATCCAGGCGGCGCGATCCGGTCATGCGAACGCTCAGGCTTGCTGCGCGTTGGTCTCGGCGGTGAGTTCCTCGAACGACACCGACTTGTCCGTGACCTTGGCCTTGTCGCACACGAAATTTACCACGTTGTTTTCGAGCACGTAGGCTTCCATTTCGGCCAGGCGCTGCTGGTCGCCGTAGTACCAGCGCATGACTTCCTTCGGGTCTTCGTAGCTCTTCGCGAAGTCCTCGATTTCCGCCTTGATCTGCTCCGGCTTGGCCTGCAGGCCGTGTGCCTTGACGATCTCGGCCAGGATCAGGCCCAGCTTCACGCGGCGCTCGGCCTGCTGAGTGAACATCTCGGCCGGAATCGGCATGTCCTTGGCGTTCGGCATGCCACGTTGCTCGAGGTCACGGCGGGCCATTTCCACCAGGCGTTCCTGATCCTGCTCGATCAGGGCCTTGGGCACGTCCAGCTCGCTCACCTTGAGCAGCGCTTCCATGACCTGATCCTTCAGCATGGCGTGCGTGCGGCGCTTGACTTCGCGCTCCAGGTTTTCGCGGATGTCGGCGCGCATCTTCTCGACGCTGCCGTCGGCGATACCGAGCGACTTCGCGAAGGCGTCGTCCACTTCCGGCAGGTGCGCCCACTCCACCTTCTTCAGCGTGATCGTGAACTCGGCGGTCTTGCCGGCCACTTCCTTGCCGTGGTAGTCAGCCGGGAAGGCTAGCGGGAACGTCTTGCTCTCGCCCAGCTTCAGGCCCAGCGCGGCTTGCTCGAATTCGGGCAGCATGCGGCCTTCGCCCAGCACGAATGCGAAGTCATCGGCCTTGCCGCCGGGGAATTCCACGCCGTCGATCTTGCCGACGAAGTCCAGCGTCACGCGGTCGCCGTTCTTGGCAGCCTCGTCTGCGCCACCGTCGCCATGGGCGCCGGCCTCGCCACGCACGTGGTAGTGCACGCGCTGCTTGCGCAGGATGTCGATGGTCTTGTCGATCTCGGCGTCGCCGATTTCCGTCTTGGTGCGGGTCACTTCAGCCGTGGCCAGGTCGCCCAGCTTGACTTCCGGGTACACCTCGAAGGTGGCTTCGAACGCCACTTCGTCGTCCGACACGCCGTCGGTCTTCAGGTCGAACTTGGGCTGGCCGGCCACTTTCACGTCCTGGGCCTGCGTGATGTCGAAGAACTTGCGGGCAGCCTTGTCGAAGCGCACTTCGAACTCGACCTGCTGGCCATATTGCTTCTCGACCATCTTCATCGGCACCTTGCCCGGGCGGAAGCCGGACATCTTCACCGTCTTCGACAGGCGCACCAGGCGTTCCTGGGTTTCCTTCTGCACTTCGGCCTTGGGAATAGCCAGGGTTACCTTACGGTCCAGCTTGCCGAGGTTTTCAATGACGTTCGACATGGTCGTTAATCCAATCCAGAAATGTAGTTTTAAGCGCAACCGCCTGCGCACCGGCCTGGCCGTGGCCAGTGAAACCTACGGATTCCCCACGCGAACGAAGGACTTCCGCGCAAACGGAAAACGGGGATTATCGCACGGTTTTTGTTCGCTTCCGGCAGTTTTTACCCTGACGCGTCCGAGGCCGCCCCAGGATCGATCGCCGGCGCTCCCGCCGTGTCGCCATGGCGCAGCGCCCGCAGCAGCAGCCGGGCCGGGTCGACAGCATCGGCCAGGTCAGATTCGACGGGCAGCGGTTCGCCCTCGATCTGGCTGGCGATCAACTCCGCGCCCAGTGCCGCCCAAGTGAGGCCGCGCGACGCGTACGCAAGTGCCGCGTAGAGCCCCGGCAGCCGGGGCAGGTCCCGCAGGTGGGCGCCGCGCAGCGGGCCGGAGCGGGCCAGCGCCTTCGCCTCGTCCGCGAGGGGCCCGATCAGCGGCAGGCGGTTGTGCGTCACCGTGCGCACGCCGACGTAGCCGGTCAGCTGCGCGGGATCGAGATGGGCGACGTCGGCGGCACGGCCTGGCAGCAGCGTGGCGAGGCGCTCCAGGTTTGCGGCATGGACCTCGGGACGCTCGGCCAGCGGGCCTTCGTCGGCGTCGTAGCTCGATCCGATGCGCGCGCCGCCATCAGGGGCTTTCGGCAGCAGGTAGCCGGCGCCGGTCACCACGCAGTCGGGCCAGCCGCCCATCGCCGCGACCTGCGCCGGGGAGAGATCGGTCAGTTGCCCGCGCACCCGGCGCAGGGCCAGAAAGCGGTTGGAGACGAGCCGCTCGGCCTCGTGGGCGTTGGCCAGCACCAGCACCGGCGCCGCAGCCAGCACGCTACCATCCCCCGCCCTCGCCTGCCAGACACCATCCTCATGTTCGATGGCGGCCACGCGGCAGTTGAATCGCGCATCGAGGGCCGCGCCGGCCTTGTCCAGCTGGGCGCGGCAGATGTCGGGCGGCGCCACCCAGCCGCCACGCGGAAACCAGAGCCCGCCGCGCGCCACCGTCGCGCCGTGGCGCGCGGCCGCCTCGGCGGGGTCCATCCACCTGACGAACGATTCGGGGAAGCCGAGGGCAGCCAGCGCCGCCTGCTGGGCGGCGTTGTCGGCCTCGTCCTCCCCGATCTGGAGCACACCGCAGCCGTGCCAGTTCACCGGGTGCCCCGCCGCCGCGAGGGCCGACCACGCGCGCAGCGCATGGAGATTGCCAGCGCGCGAGAGCCGGGACAGCAGGCTTTCATCGGATGAAACATGGGCGTGCATGGCCGCCGCGCGATGGCTGGAGGTCTGCCGGGCGGGGCCGTCATGGGCGTCAAACAGCGTCACGCGCCAGCCGCGCGCGGCCAGCCGCTCGGTGACCGCGCAGCCGGCCAACCCTGCGCCGATGACGATGGCATGCCTTTCTCGCCACTCCGCGGCGGGTGGCGGGGCATAACGGCGGTTCTTCCAGGGCGGCGCGAAGCGCGCCACGGTCATGTCACGCTTGCCGCCAAAGCCTGGCGCCTTGGTGACCTCGAACCCGACCGCCTGCAAACCGCGCCGCACAAAGCCTGCCGCTGTATACGTAGCAAGCGTGGCGCCGGGCCGGGCGAGCCGCGACAGGCCCCTGAAGACGGTTTCGGACCACATGTCCGCGTTGCGGGACGGGGAGAAGCCATCGAGATAGAACGCATCGGCGCCAAGCGCGAGCTTGGGCAGCATCGCGTCGATATCGCCCAGCGCCAGCGTCAACGTAACCGCGCCGCCTTCGAATTCGAGTCGATGCAGACCCGGCAGCGCGTCGGGCCATGCCGCCTGCAGGGGTTCGGCGAGCGGTAGCAGATCGCCGAGTCCGGCGTGCAGCGTCGCCAGTCCATCGCGCGTAAATGGATGTTTTTCTACGGAAACGAAGTGAAGCCGACGGCAGCGGTGCGGGTCCTGGCGCCACGCCTGCCAGGTGGCGAGGAAGTTCAGCCCCTGCCCGAAGCCGGTTTCCACGATCACGAACTGGTCGCGCCCGGCCCAGTTGCCGGGCAGGCCATTACCGCCCAGAAACACGTGATGGGCCTGCGCCAGCCCCCCTTCCGTGCTGTGGTAGACGTCGTCGTAACGTGGCGAAAAAGGAATGCCGTCGGGGGAGACGATCGGCTCGGCGGACTCGAGGGCACGCGGCATGGCAGGCATTGGCGGACGGGACACTTCGGACGGCAACAGCCGCAGGAACGGGCCGTAAAACGGGCTTCCGGGGGCGGCGGATGGTAGCATAGCGCCCTTCGCGCCACGCGCCCGCAGGCGCCTTTTTCGCCGACGCTTGCGCGCCGTCATCCCGCTTTATCCCGCCTCATCATGCTCAGTTATCGCCACGCCTTCCATGCCGGCAACCATGCCGATGTCCTCAAGCACGCCGTCGTGGTCCAGTTGCTGGAGCACCTGACGCAGAAGGACAAGGCGTTCTGGTACATCGACACCCACGCCGGCGCCGGCCTCTATGCGCTGGACCACGCCTATGCGCAGAAGAAGGCCGAGTTCGAAACCGGCATCTCACGCATCTGGCAGGCCGCCGCCGATGGCCAGACCCTACCCCCGTTTCTGGACGAATTCCTGGACCAGGTGCGCGCCCAGAACCCGGACGGCAACCTGCGCCACTACCCCGGTTCCCCATGGCTGGCATGGCAGATGCTGCGCGATCAGGACCGCCTGCGGCTGTTCGAGCTGCACAGCACCGAGATCCAGGTGTTGCGCGACAATTTCCGCGGCGCGGGCCGCAAGGTCATGCTCTATGACGGCGACGGCTTCAATGGCATCAAGGCCATCCTGCCGCCCCCGCCGCGTCGCGCGCTGGTGCTGATCGACCCGTCGTACGAAGACAAGCAGGACTACGCGCGAACCGTGCAGGCGCTGGAAGACAGCCTCGAACGGTTCGCAACTGGCGTTTATGCGATCTGGTATCCGCAGGTGCAGCGGCGTGAATCGACCCAACTGCCGGCGCAACTGATGCGCCTGCCGCTGAAGAGCTGGCTGCATGTGACGCTGACCGTGAAGCACCCCGTGGAAGGCGGGCTCGGCCTGCACGGCAGCGGGATGTTCATCGTCAACCCGCCGTGGCGGCTCAAGGCGACGATCGAGGAAGCGATGCCGCTGCTGGTGGACTTGCTCGGCCAGGATGCTGGCGCAGGCTACACGCTGGAATCGCTCGACAACTGAGCCGGGCGCGCGTCAGGCCCGGGGCTCTTTCCGAGGGGTGGACAGACCGGGCCAGACCCGCGTCAGTGCGGCATGCGCTAGCAGGCCCAGCGCCAGCCCCCCCGCATCGGCGATCAGGTCATGCCAGTCGGACGAGCGGGTCGGCGTCATGCCTTGCAGCCATTCGATCAGCACGCCATAGGCCATCAGACCGGCCAGCACCGCCGCCACGCGGCCGTCCCACGCGCGCACGCCGAGCAGCGCGAGCACCCCGAAGGCAAGAAGATGGTTGGACTTGTCCCAGCCGGTGGTGGGCTGCGGCACCGAAGGCGGCAGCAGCGACAGGACCAGCACGGCCACTGCGCAGATCGAGAACAGCCGTCGGTATTGGATGGGGGTCAGGCGCGGCACGGGGCTTGGGGGCTATCGGCGAGATGTCACGTCCAGAGAATAACAGGCTGCACCGCCACGGCTGCGTGGCGTGCCGTACATCATGCAACGGTGCGCGGCCACGGCAGAGCCGAAAGCCATGACAATCAACACGGCTGCGACCAGGCTCAGGTACTCGCTGAAATGACGCCCCGATGGCTCCACGCCTCTATTTGTAACGCCGGCTATACTTCGCCGGTCAGCTCCTTTTGATCTCCTACCGTGAAAAGTCCGCCCGACCACGCGTCAGCCCACGCCGCTCACTATGAATTCACCGAGCAGGTTGGACATCTGCTGCGCCGTGCCTACCAGCGGCACGTCGCCATCTTCCAGCAGACCATTCCAGACTCGCAGCTGACGGCCGGCCAGTTCGTCGTCATGTGCGCCATCCAGGCCCAGGGGCCATGCTCGTTGAGCGAGATTGCGCGCGCCACCGCCATCGACCAGGCGACCGTGCGCGGCATTATCGAGCGGTTGAAGTCTCGTGAACTCATTGCGGTCTCCCACGATGCGCGCGACCGCCGCAAGGTCGTGGTGCTGCTCGCCCCCGCCGGCGAGGCCCTGATCAACGAAGTGGTGCCTTTTGCGCAGGACATCACCGAGCGCACCATGGGTGGCCTGAACCCGGCCGAACGGGTGGCACTGCTCTACCTGCTCAGGAAAATGAGCGAACTGGGCGATGACACCCCGGATACCGCCGACTCTGACAGCCCAATCTAGGGGCCCAGGCGGCACCCCGCTCAGCAGACCGTAGTTCCCCTCCCCCGTTACTGCGACCAGAGCGTCGCAGCCCCCTCCCCCAGTTCCCGGCCTCGTCACGCGTGGCGACGCCCCTGCATCACGCCAATAACTTAGATATCGAATATCTATTGACAAGGAGATGCCATGCGCTAGTATTACGCCATGTACTTCGATCTCTAAGATTCTTGGTACGGCAACCACTACTCAGGAGCGCTTCCCATGTATGACATCTTTTCCACCGACAAACTGATCGATCTCTGGCTGACCGAGGACATTGGCATCTGCGACCTGACGGTCCATACGATGATCGAGCCAGGTGAAACCGGCACGTTCTGCATGAATGCCCGCGAGCCCATGCTGATCGCCGGCATCGACGTCGCCGCGCGCATCTTCGCCCGCTACGACCCGACGCTGACCCTGGATGTGCGCGTCGCCGATGGCGACAAGGTGGAAAAAGGCGCCGTGCTGCTCAACGTGAGCGGCAACGCACGCAGCGTGCTGACTGCCGAGCGCACCGCGCTGAACATCATGCAACGCCTGTGCGGCATCGCGAATCACACCGCGACCTATGCCGCGGCAATCGCCCATACCAAGGCACGCCTGATCGACAGCCGCAAGACCACGCCGGGCCTGCGCGCGCTGGAGAAGCACGCCGTCACGTGCGGCGGCGGCCTCAACCATCGCCTGAGCCTCGACAACGGCGTGATGATCAAGGACAACCATATCGCGGTCTGCGGCAGCATTGCCGCCGCCGTGGCGCGTGTACGCCGCAAGCTGCCGGTGCTGACCAAGCTGGAGGTGGAGTGCGACCGCCTGGAGCAGGTGCATGAGGCACTCGCGGCCGGCGTCGATGTGATCATGCTGGACAACATGTCGGTGCCCGACATGAAGGAAGCCGTGCAGATCGTCAATGGCCGCACCAAGGTCGAGGCATCGGGCGGCATCCGCCTGGAAACGATCCGCGCCGTGGCGGAAACGGGGGTGGACTACATCTCCACGAGCAAGATCACGCAATCGGCACCGGCAGTGGATATCGGCCTCGACGAGGCCTGAGCCGGTCCGGCATGTGTCGCGGGGCCAGGCCCCGCCTGACGATTCGCGCCTTCCTACCCGAGGGCTTCACCCTCCCCGGTTTATCCGGCGGGGGGCTTTTGCATTGGCTGCCCCATCCGGGCGTGCCCGTCAGAGATCGGACAGCAGCCGCCCGACTTCCTGCGTGGACGGCACGCGGCGGCCATGCTCGGCCGACGCCACCTCGTCCGCCACCAGGCGTTGCGCAATCGTGATCAGCACGCGCCGCGTGGTGAGGACGTCCTCTTCACTCAGCCCCGCCACGCTCAACTCATTGACCTCGGTGGCCAGCGGCTCCAGCTTGCGGCGCAGGGCGCGCCCGGTCTTGCTCAGGAACACGTGCACTTTCTTCTTGTTGCCGGGCAGGTGCGTGCGCTCGACGTAGCCCAGCGCTTCCAGCGCCTTCACCGCCGCGAAGGTGGTGGGCTCGGTCACGCCGGCCCGTTCGCTGAGCTCGCGCTGCGACAAGCCATCGCGACGCCAGAGGATGCGCAGGATGGTCCAGTGCCCGTACGACACCGAATGCTCCGTCAGCCGCAACTGCAGCGCGCGGATGTAGGCGCGCGCGGCGTCCTTCACCAGGTGGGCAAGACGTTCTTCTTCGGCTTCATCGGCGGGCGTGAGCGTGACCGGGGTCTCCGGTTTTTTCGTGGTCATAGTCGTGGCAAAGATATGCGGGCGCAGGCGCCGCGCAGCACGGCGGGCGCGCGGCAGCGCACATGATAGCGCCTCCGCGATGCCGCCGTCCGCACATTGCATCGCGCCCTCACTACATCAGTGCGGCGTGCGCACCGACGATGCATCGGGCACCGTCACCGCGCATTGCCCTACCTCGCGTTTTCCCTGAGGAAAGCGGGAATCCCGCGTACACACTGGATTTGCGGGAGCTGGCCCGACCCTTGCATTAACTTAGACATCGAACTTATCTTGACAGTGGACAGGCCGGTGCTAGCATAGCCCTATAAACTTCGACATCTAAGTTAATGATGAACAATACCGGCATCTTCTTCCTTGTGGTGGGGCCCAGCGGCGCGGGCAAGGATTCCCTGATCGATGGCGCACGCGCGGTCCTCGGCGACAACTACCTGTTTGCGCGACGGGTGATCACGCGGCCCACCGGCTCTCCGGGCGAGGACCACGAGGGTGTGTCCGATATGGAGTTCACACGACGTCAGGAAGCGGGCGAATTCCTGGTGACGTGGGACGCCCACGAGCTGCGCTATGGCTTGCCGGCGTCGTTGACCGATGCGCTGTCGCGCGGCATGCACGTCGTGGCCAACGGCTCGCGCAGCGTCATCGCCGCTCTGGCGGCACGGCTGCCGCGGTTCGTGGTGGTGCTGGTGACGGCGCCACAGGAGATCCTCGCGCAGCGCATTGCCCGGCGCGGCCGGGAGTCGGGTGAACAGGTGGCGCGGCGCGTGGCGCGCCAGGCGGCGCCCCTGCCCGCCGATGTGCCTTGCATCACCGTCTCCAACGACTGCACGCTCGAAGTGGGCATGGCGCGCTTTGTGGAGGCGCTGCGGCAAGGGCCGGAAATCGGCGCCGAGCCGCCTGCCAGCCACCCCAGCTTGATGGCCAAGCTGCGCGGGGAAGCGCTCGACGAGGCCGCCTACGTGGCGATCCTGCGCGACGCCATCGCCGGACGCTATACCGAGGCAGCGCTGACCGAATTCCTGGTCACCACGGCCGGCAACCTGACCGATGACGAAGTCGTGGCGCTGGCGCGGGCGCGCACCGCCTTCACGCCCCGCATCGATTGGGACCGGCCACTCGTCGTCGACAAGCATTCGATGGGCGGCGTGCCCGGCAGCCGCATCACGCTGATTGTGGTACCGATCGTCGCGGCCTACGGGCTGGCGATGCCGAAGACCTCCTCCCGCGCGATCACTTCCGCCGCCGGCACGGCGGACGCCATGGAGACCGTCGCCCGCGTGGACCTGACACAGGACGACGTCCGCCGCTGCGTGATGCAGACAGCCGCCTGCATTGCCTGGAATGGGCGCCTGAACCACTCCGTGGTGGACGACGTCATGAATGCGATCACCCGCCCCCTCGGCATCGATTCCCGCCGCTGGTCCGTGGCCTCGATCCTCTCCAAGAAGTACACGGCCGGCGCCACCCATGTGATGGTGGACCTGCCGTACGGGCCGCAGACCAAGCTGGCCTCGCGCGCCGATGCCGAGGCGCTGGGCGCGCTGTTCGCGCTCGTCGGCAAAGGCATGGGCATGCACGTGCACGCATTGGCCACCGACGGCAGCCGCCCCATCGGCCGCGGCATCGGGCCGGCGCTGGAGGTGCGCGATGTGCTGCAGGTGCTCGACAGCGATCCTGACGCCCCGGCTGACCTGCGCGCCAAGGCCCTGCGCTTTGCCGCCGAAATCATCGCCTTCGACCCGCGCGTGGGCACGCCCGACGAAGGCATGCGAATTGCGAGGCAGCTCCTGAGCGAAGGCAAGGCGAAAGCGGCATTCGAGCGTATCGCGGCGGCGCAGGGCCGCAGGGCGGATCCGGTGACACCCGGTGCGCATACCGAAGTGATTCATGCCGAACGGCCTGGCCGTGTGACCGGCATCGACGGCCTGGGCATCTCCGGCGTGGCGCGGGCGGCAGGTGCCCCGCGTAGTGCTGGTGCAGGGGTCGATCTGCTGTGCACGATCGGCACGCCTGTGGTGCCGGGCCAGCCCCTGTATCGCATCCACGCCGAGACGGCGGACGCACTTGCGGCGGCCGTAGTGGCGGCGCGCGACGACGGCGTGTGCCGCGACGCGGTCCGTATCGATCCCGATTGACCTGCTTTCTTCCTTCCTTCACCCTAACCGACGAGGCAAAATCCCCATGAGACCCCTATCCGTCGTCAGCAGTCTGGCATCGCTCCTGTTTGTCGCAGGCAGCCTAGGCACCCTGCCCGGGCGCGCCGAGGCCAACATGGCGAGCACCTTCCCGCAGAAACCCATCCGCATCGTGGTGACGTTCCCGGCCGGAGGCGGCACTGACGCCCTGGCGCGGCTGATCGGCACCGACATCGGCAAGTCGATGGGCCAACCCGTGGTGGTGGATAACCGGCCCGGCGCCAGCGGCAATATCGGCGCCGAGTTCGTGGCCAAGAGCCCGGCCGATGGCTACACCCTGCTGATCGTCAACAGCAGCTTCGCCATCAACCCGAGCGTGTTCAAGAAGCTGCAGTTCGACCCGAAGGCCGATTTCAGCGCCGTCATCACCTTCGCCTCGGTGCCCTCGGTGATCGCGGTGCCGTACACCTCGAAGATCCGCACGTTCAATGACCTGCTGGCGGCCGGCAAGAGCGGCGCCCCGCCCAGCTACGCGTCCTGTGGCAACGGTACGCCCCAGCATCTGGCGGGTGAGTTGCTGAAGGTCTCGGCCAAGGTCGACATGCTGCACGTGCCGTACAAGGGTTGCGCGCCCGCCATGGCCGACGTGCTCGGCGGACAGGCCGACGTCAGCGTCAATACGCTGACCAACACCGTGCCCTACCTCAAGAGCAACAAGCTGCGCGCGCTGGCCGTGACGTCGAAGACCCGTTCGCCGTTCCTGCCCGACGTGCCGACGGTCAGCGAGCTCGGCGTGCCCGGCTACGATGTGGACCAGTGGTTCGGCATCCTCGCCCCCGCGCACACCCCGCCCGAGATCGTGCAGAAACTCAACGCCGAAATTGCCAAGGCGATGGCCAAGCCGGAGATCAAGGCTTCCCTGGCGCAGCTCGGCTTTGCCACCACCACCAGCACGCCTGCCGAATTCCAGAAGCTGGTGACGACCGACATCGACCGCTGGCAGAAATTCGCGACGAAGATCAACCTGCTCGTCGACTGACCTTCCGGGGCACCGCCTGGACTTCAGCAGGCAGATTCCCCCAACCTTTCCCGTAGTCCTTCGTTGCCACACGGGCGCAAGCCAGCCCCCGTGAGAGCGCGTTCGTCCCTGCGTCCTGACGCCAGCCGTCAGGCGTTGGCTACCTGCGCGCTGTCGATCGGGGATTGGCGGCAACCGCACGAGAACATCCAACCAATATGAGCCAACCACAATCCACCTTCCGCCACACCGCGCTGGCGGCCATCCTTCTGGCCCTTGGCGTCAGCGGCGCCGCGCAGGCGCAGTCATCGGTCACGTTGTATGGCGTTGCCGATGCCGGTATCGAGTTCCTGACCCATGCCGATGCGAACAACCATAGCCTGACCCGCATGACATCGGGCAACCTGTCTGGCTCGCGCTGGGGCATCCGGGGCACCGAGGACCTTGGCAACGGCCTGCAGGCCCTGTTCGTGCTCGAGAACGGCTTCGACCTCGACGCCGGCACCGCTGCCCAGGGCGGGCGCCTGTTCGGGCGCCAGGCCTTCACGGGGTTGTCCTCGCAGTACGGCCGCGTAACGCTGGGCCGGCAGAACAACATCCTCTATGACATCCTGATCAACTACGACGCCATGGCGGTCTCGCCGCGCTACTCGATCTTCATGATGGATGCCATGACGGCGGGCCGCTACGACAACACGGCCAAGTACGTTGGCAAGTTCGGCGGACTGACGGTGACGGGGCTCTACGCGTTCGCGCGCGGTACCTCGCTGGCTGGCGGCGCCGTGGCGTCGGAAGTGCCGGGCGACGCGAAGAGCGATCGTGCGATCAGCGGCGGCCTCGAGTACAACGTCGGCAATGCCGGCGTCACGGTGATCTATGACGAGCAACAGGGCACCTCCGGCATCACCGGGCAAAACCCGTCGCAGAAGGATCGTCGCCTGGCCGTGGCGGGCAGCTATCGGTTTGCCAATGCCAAGGTCTATGCGGGCTACCGCTGGCTCAACGGCGACATCGGTGCCACGGCGGCCGTGCCGGCCCGGCGTGCGGACCTGTTCTGGATCGGCGCCGGCTACCAGCTCACCCCGGCGCTATCGCTCAGCGGTGCCGGCTACCTGCTGAACGACCGGCGCGGCAATGGCGACGCATGGAGCGCATCGCTGCTGCTCGACTATGCGTTCTCGAAGCGCACGGATGTGTATGCCCAGGTGGCGTACATCAACAATGACGATGGCTCACGCATCGGCCTCAATGGCGCGTCGTCTGCCATCGGCGCCGCCGGCACGAACCAGTTCGGCGCCGTGATGGGCATCCGGCACAAGTTCTGACGTCAGGGAGGGACCGCACCCCGTGGTCACGGGGTGCGCAATGTCATGCCGGTACCCGCGCGGTGGCGCACGCCTGGCGCACCACTTCCGGCGTAAACGGCGCGTGCGTCAGGCGCAGGCCCGTGGCATCGAACAGAGCATTGGCAATCGCCGGCGCACCGGGCAAGGAGGCTGATTCGCCGGCCCCAAGCGGGCTCTCCGACTGGCGCGGCATCAGCAGCACCTGGATGGCCGGCAGGTCGGGAAATGCCGCAATTGGATAACTGCCCCACTCCCGGCTGGCCACGCCGACGCCATCGAAACGTACTTGCTCGCGCAGCACGCGGCTCAGGCTCTGCACCACATTGCCGTGGATCTGATGGCGCACGCCGTCAGGATTCACCATCATGCCGGTGTCCTGCCCCACATGCAGCCGCGTCACGCGCACATTGCCGGTCTGCGGATCGACTTCGACATCGACGATCCATGCCGCCCATGCCGCGCCGAAGCCGGGGAACTTGCTGTGGATATAGCGGGCATAGGCGATACCCCGGCCGTGCAGCAGGCCATTGGCATCGGGCTTGCCGCGCGAGCCGCGCGCACCTTCCCGCCATTCGGCAGCCTGCGCCAGCGCCACGAGCAGTTCCTGCGCGCGCGTGTCGGGCAGATGGCGCAGCCGGAAGGCCAGCGGATCGGCGCCGCACGCGTGCGCCAGTTCATCGATAAAGGATTCGTGCGCGAAGGTGTTGGGCAGCGCCGACACACCGCGCAGCCAGGACGCCCGCGCAATCGCCGGGGTGTCGTCACAGGCAATATGGAGTGCCCCATAGCCGTACGCGGGCACCGCCGTACGGTCGCCCATCTCCAGCATGCGCGGCGCCGACGAGACGCGCCCCGTCAGCAGCAGCGCCAGGATGGGGGCATCGTTCGATGGGTAGCGTGACACGAAGTCATAGGCGGTCAGCGTGCCATCGGCGGTGGCGCCACCCTCCACGTCCATCAGCTGCGCGGCGCCCTTCGGCTCCCACAGATGCTCCTGCTCGCGGGTCAGCTGCACGCGCACCGGGCGGCCGACCGCGCGCGACAGCAACACCGCATCGGCGCAGACATCGTCGGCGCAGTTACGGCCATAGCAGCCGGCGGCCTCCATCCGGACGATCTCGATGGCCCCTTCGTCAAGGCCACTGAGCCGCGCCATGTCGATCCGCAGCACATGCGGGTTCTGCGTACCGGACCACACGGTCAGACGGTTGTCGTGCCAGTCCGCCACGGCGCAGGACGGGCCGATGGACCCATGCATCTGATATGGCCACACGTAGGTACGGGTCAGGCGATGGGTGCCTTCCGCCAGTGCCGCCTGCACGTCGCCAGTGCCGAGCAATTCCCGCCGCTGGGCCGGGGCGGCACGCAAGGCGGCTTCCGGCGCGTTGAGATCCGGCAACGCCGGCGCCGGCTTCCAGCGCACCTTGAGCCGCCGGGCCGCCTCGATGGCCTGTTCTTCGCGCTCCGCCACCACGCCGATGAAGTCGCCCTCCACCACCACACGCACCACGCCGGCCACATTGGCGATCGACGATTCGTCCACCGCGATCAGGCTGGTGCCGACGAAGTCGCCGCTGTCGCGCCCCGCATAGGGCGGACGCACCACCCGGCCGTGCAGCATGCCCGGCACGCGCACGTCGTGGACGAAGGTCAGTTCGCCGGTGGCCTTGGCGGGAATGTCGACGCGCGGCGCGCTCCGCCCCACCACCCGGTATTGCTCCACGGGCTTGGTCTTGACATCGTCGGCCAGCGTCAGCTGGACCTGCTCGCCGGCCAGCAGGCTCGCCACGTCCACTTGCGCGGCGTCGCCGGCGCGTGCCACCAGCCATGCGCGCGCCTGCGCCGCTGCACGCCGCAGCGGCAGGGCTGAAATCTGGATCGAGGCACTGGCAATCGTCGGCCCCTGGTTGGGCGTGGCCTCGGTATGGCCCAGCACCATCGTCACCTGCGCGGGCTCGACCTCCAGTTCCTCGGCCACGATCTGCGCCAGCGAGGTCCGGATGCCCGTGCCGAGGTCGACGTGGCCGTTGAAGGCAAGAATCTCGCCGTTGGCGCGGATGGCGATAAAGATATCCGGCAGATCGGATACGAAATCGGAGGCGGCACCCGGCTGTCCCGGCGATGGCCGCGGCGCGGCCGCAGCGGGCCGCGTGACCAGCAGCACGCCTCGTTCCTGGAACAGTGCCTCACGCAATGCGCGCGGAGTCCGCGAAGTCTTATGCATCGATCATTCGTCCTTGCCGCGCCGGGCGGCATACACGGCCGGCGGAACGGGCGGGCGCAAGGAACCACACGGCTATACTTGCAACCACGCCATTTCGCCAGCGCACTGCTGGTTTCTCCAGACTACGGCAAGCATGCCAAACGACATCGCCCCCGCGCCTGCCCGACCGGGCACCCGTGCCCGCCAGGCCCAGGATACGCGCGCCAAGATCCTCAAGGCCGCCATCAAGGTCTTCGCCCAGAGCGGCTTCGACGGCGGACGCATCGAGACCATCTCGTCGCTGGCCAATACCTATGACCGGATGATCTACTACTACTTCGGCAGCAAGGAAAAGCTGTTCATCGAAGTGCTGGAGACCATCTACCTGCAGCTCAATGAAGCCGAGCAGGCCCTGGAACTGGACCCCGAAGACCCGGTGCGCGCCCTCACGCAGCTGGTCGACTTCGTCTGGCGCTACTACCTCGATCACCCCGAGTTCGTCGCCATCCTGAACAGCGAGAACCTGAGCCGCGCCCGCCATGCCAGGAAGTCCGGCCGGCTCAACGAGATCTCGGGATACGCGTTGTCGGTACTCGACGGCATCCTGGCGCGTGGCCTCGATGCTGGCGTGTTTCAGCCCGGTCTCACCGCGCGCGATGTGTACCTGATCATCGCGTCGCTCGGCTACTTCTACAACTCGAACCATCATACGCTCAGCGCCTTCCTCGGCGAGCCGATCATGAGCGCGCCGGCGGTGACCCACTGGCGCGATGTGATCCAGCGCACCGTGCTCAACGCCGTGTGCCACGCCGTGGAAGTGCCCGCCGTCAGCACCACGCAGACGCCGCGCCGGCCGCGCGGGCGCCCGCGTCGCACCGCTTAGGCAGCCGCCTGCACCGTCGCGCCGATCGCCGCGAGGGCGGCGTCACGCGGCATCACCGTGGCGTACTTCTGCTCCATGTCGAACAGGTTGGCATCGTGCGGCCCGATGGCGCGGTCGCCCACGCAGTCGGACAGCACCAGCGGGCGGAAGCCATGCGACATCGCATCGACTACGCTGGCGCGCACGCAGCCGCTGGTCACGCAGCCGGCCACCAGCAGCGTCTGCACGCCGCGCTGCGCCAGCCACGCGGCCAGCGACGTGCCGAAGAACGCGGACGGCACCGTCTTGCGCACGACCAGTTCGCCGGGCGCCGGCGCCAGGGACGGTACGATCTGGCTGGCCGGGCCGTCTTCCTTCAGCGTCAGCATGCCCGGCACCTTCAGCGTGAAGATGTTGTGATCGGCGTCATCGTCGGCAAACACGATCCGGCTGTGGGCCACCGGCCAGCCCTGGGCGCGCGCGGTAGCCAGCAGCGGCTGCGTGTTGGCGATGGCTTCCGGGATATTGCCGCCGCCGAACACGGCCGGGTCGGCAAAGCCGTTCACGAAATCGATGATCAGCAGGCCGTACGGGGCCTTCGGCGCCATCGCCGTGCCAAAGCCCTGGCGGCGGTAGGTCTGGACTTCCTCATGCATGGGCAAACTCCATCTCGGTTCGTGGCGCGCCGTCCAGCACCTTGCCAGCGGCCACCACGGGCTCGCCGTCGAGGCTGACGGTGCAATGGCGCAGCGGCATGTCAATATGGCAAGCGGTGGTCCGGCTGCCGCCCGCCTCGTTGTTCGGGCCGAACGAGCACAGGAAGTTGCCTTCGTACGCCCGGGCATCCATGCCGATGGTGGCCTCGCGGTCGTACATCGCCAGCGTCGACCACCGCGCGCGCGGCTGCAGGCCCCAGCCAATATGCGACATCGCGTACGACTCGGGATCGTTGAACGACGCCATGTAGTCCGCCAGCAATTCCGCGTCCAGACCGCCTTCGATGTGCGTGACGTAGCCGTCCTTCACGGTCACGTGAATCGGCTCCTGCACATAGGACTTCATCGGCAGCAGGATGTCGCCCCGATCGAGCACCAGATGGCCGCTCGTGCCGCCTTCATTGGGCCAGGTGAGGACGAAGCCGCTTGGCCAGTGGTCCCAGCGGCCCGGCTCGTCGACGAAGCCGTACTCGCTGATGGCCGGGAATTCGCCCAGCACGCAATGCAGGTCGGTGCCGGCTTCGGACGTGATGTGCATCGTCCGGGCGCGCGACAGGCGCTCGGTCGCGGCTTTCACGCGCGACCGGTCGGCTTCCGTGGGCACCAGCCGTGCCAGCACCTCGGGCGGTTCCACTGCCAGCAGAATCTTCGTGCCGGTAGACAGGATGTCATGCTGCTCGGGCGAGAACAGCAGCGTCATCAGGTCCAGCACCAGGTCGCTCGCCTTCAGCGCGGCAATTGCCGCCGGATTGCCGGTCAACGGCGTGGTGCCGAGATAAGCCAGCGCATCGCGGCTCAGCGCCTTCTCGCCATTGACGGGCGGCAGGTCGAGCCGGTTGACGATCGCGCCCATCGAGGCGGCGGCCACCAGCGCGGTGCGCAGCGTCTGCGGATGCGTGTCGGCGCCGGTCAGCACCGTCACGGTCTGCCCCGGTTCCAGCTTCGACAACGTAAGGACCTGCTTCCACGCGCAGGTCAGGTCATAGTCACTGACAGCCATGCTTGGCTCCTTGCGGGTTGTGCTCAGCCTGCGAGCGGTGCACCAAGAAAATCGCCGAATGCCGCGTAGAAGCCGGCTTCGTTGTCCCACGGGATCATGTGACCCGCGTCCGGCACCCGTACCTCGAGCAGGCCCGGGCGCAGCGTGCGCAACTCCTCGACGTCAGCCGGCAGCACCACGTCGCCGCGCGCGGCGGTGATCAGCAGCGTCGGTACCGCGACGTGCGGCAAGTCGGCGTGGATGTCATCGACGTGGAACCCTTCGAAGCTGGCCAGCATCGCGCGCTCGTCGCAGGTGTGCAGCCACTCGGCGCGCAACTGGCGCTGCGCCTCGGTCCAGGTGGGGCAAAAGGCCCGCATGCCTTCTGCATCGGTGCCCTGCACGGCCAGGCGGATCGAATCGACATACCACGGCAGTTGCGCCGGATAGGGGCGCCGCCCCGGCCCAGAAACGGGCGGATCGACCATCACCAGCCGCGTCAGCCCGGCCGGGCGGGCACGTGCCGCCCGGATGCCGATGCGGCCACCCATCGAATGGCCGACGATCTGGTAGCGCGCAAGGCCCAGCGCCTGGGCGAATGCCACCACGTCCGCCGCCTGTGCATCGAGGCTGTAGTCGAGCGAATCCCCAGCCGACGACAGGCCCCGTCCGCGCACATCGAGCACATAGGTATCGAATCGCTCGCCAAAACGCTCACCGACGAAACCCCAGGTAATGGCCGGGCTGGTGATGCCCGGGATGATGATCACCGCGTCGCGCCCTTCGCGCCCAGCGCCGGCGCCGCCGTAGCGCAGGTAGTGCTGGCGGATGCCGTTCGCGTGGACGTTGCCGCCGTACAGGAAAGTGCTCATGCCGCGCCCCTTCCTAGTAGGCGCCCGACAGCAGCGTGCCGCCGCCCGGCACCACCGCCTCGAGGTCCAGTTCCTTGAGCAGCGCATAGGTGGTGGCAATCGCGGCCGTGATCACGGGCTTGCCGGTCATCGCCTCGACCTTCTCCACCACCGGCAGCGACGGCATCTGCACGCAGGCGGACAGCACCACGGCGTCCACATCCTTCGTATTCATCTCCGCCACGATGCCCGGCAGGCGGGACGGGTCATGGCGGCCGACCTCCAGGTTGTCCGGGATCTCGAGTGCACGCCACTCCACCACTTCGAAGCCCTCATGCTCGATGTAGTCGACCACCAGTTCGGTCAGCGGCTTCATATAGGGGGCGACCAGCGCGATCCGCTTGGCGCCGATCACCTTCAGCGCATTGACCAGCGCCCCGGCACTGGTCACCACCGGCGCCAGGCCGCCATTCTCTTCCGTGCGGGACTTCAGACGCACCTCCGACTGGCGGTGGTAGCCACGGCCCATCGACATGATGGCAACCAGACAGGCATAGCCGAGCACATCGACGCGGGCATCGCTGAGCTCCAGCGCGCAACGGTCCGATTCGGCATCCATGGCGGCCAGCTCTTCCTTCTTGACCGTCTTCATGCGCATGCGGCTGGAATGGAACGTGAAACGCTCCGGGCGCACCAGCTGGCGGGCGGCCAGCATGGCGGGGATCTCGGTTTCCATGGTGGTGTTGGAACTCGGGACGATCTGACCGATCCGGAAAACTTTCTGCACTTGTGACTCCATCGACTGTGTTGTCTGTCTACCCATCCGCCTCTGCTGGGCGGGACCTATGGC
Source organism: Cupriavidus sp. SIMBA_020 (assembly GCF_046535395.1). Lineage (NCBI taxonomy): Bacteria > Pseudomonadati > Pseudomonadota > Betaproteobacteria > Burkholderiales > Burkholderiaceae > Cupriavidus > Cupriavidus sp. SIMBA_020. The sequence goes on from NZ_JAWRWU010000001.1 coordinate 221,377, forward strand.
GCACGCCTTGGCGCCTTTCAGCAAATTCTAGTGTACACACCTTATTTTTACAACAAGACTTATCACCCGGAAACACGCACTCATTCAGTGCCTTCTGAATGAATGAATCCCGCTATTGGCGCATTATTTCGCCATTCGTGGGCATTGAATTAAATATGACGAACTTGCATCAGGGTTTTCCATAGGCATGGCAAAAGTCATCTTTACTTGGATTTTTATGGTGTGTACACTCGATTTCACGGTGACAGACCAACTTCAGGAGAGACGTCGTGCAAGGCAATACTCGGATCGCGGTTATTGGTGCAGGCCTGGGTGGGACGGCAGCGGCCGCCCTGCTCCAGCGTGCTGGGTTCAACGTGAAGCTGTATGAGCAGGCGCCAGGCTTCTCCCGGCTGGGCGCCGGCATTCACGTGGGGCCGAATGTCATGAAGATCCTGCGGCGCATCGGCATCGAGGATGCGATGAACCAGATGGGCTGCCACCCGGACTACTGGTACAGCCGCGACTGGAAGACCGGCGAGGTGATCGCCCAGATCCCCTTGGGCGACTACGCGCTGTCGCACTACGGCGCGAGCTACCTGACCGTGCATCGTGGCGACTTCCACGCCCTGATGACCGACGCCGTGGAACCGGCCCGCCTGGCCTTCAACAAGAAGCTGGAACGCGTGGAAGACCTTGGCAACGTGGTGAAGCTGACGTTCACGGACGGCACGGTCGAGGAAGCCGACATCGTGATCGGCGCGGACGGCGTCAATTCCCGCATCCGCGAGCACCTGCTGGGCGCCGAGCCGCCCAAGTACACCGGCTACGTGGCGCACCGCGCCGTGTTCCCGATCTCGCGCGTCAAGGGCTTCACGCACGACCGCTGCACCAAGTGGTGGTCTGACGACCGCCACATGATGGTGTATTTCGACACCAGCAAGCTCGACGAGATCTACTACGTGACCGGCGTGCCCGAGCCCGAGTGGGACATGAGCCGGAGCTGGGTGCCGAGCAGCATCGAGGAGATGCGCGCGGCCTTCGACGGCTGGCACCAGGGGGTCCAGTCGCTGATCGAAGGCACCGTGGAGGTCACCAAGTGGCCGCTGCTCGAACGCGACCCGCTGCCGCTCTGGAGCCGTGGCCGCCTGGTGCTGCTGGGCGACGCCTGCCACCCGATGAAGCCGCATATGGCGCAGGGTGCGGCCATGGCGATCGAGGACGCCGCCATGCTCACGCGCTGCTTCGTCGAGGCCGGCCTGCAGGACCACACCTATACGTTCGCGCTCTATGAGGCCAACCGTGCCGAGCGCGCCAGCAAGGTTCAGAAGGTATCGCACGACAATACGTGGCTGCGTACCAACGAGAACCCCGACTGGTGCTTCGGCTACGATGTATTCTCCGTACCGCTGCGCGAGCCGGCGGCCCGGACGGTTGCCGCGGCAGCCTGAGTTTCGCCCCTGGTAGCGGCGCCGCGCAGATCCCTTCAGGGACGAGCGGCGCCGGCACGAATTGCAACACTAACGCCCCCCAGACACTTGATGGCCACGCCCCGCCCGATCGTGTTGCGCGTGAACCGGGATACGCAGGAAGTCTGCGTAGACCCGGCAACGCCGTTGCTATACGTCCTGCGCAATGACCTTGCCTGCAATGGCCCGAAGTACGGCTGCGGGCTGGGCCAGTGCGGGGCGTGCACGGTACTGATCGACGGTCTGGCCGCCCGGTCGTGCATCGTGCCGGCCAGCGCCGCCGTGGGCCGGGCCGTGACCACGCTCGAAGGACTGGGCACGCGCGCGGCACCGGACCCGGTGCAGCAGGCCTTTATCGAGGAACAGGCCGCCCAGTGCGGCTATTGCCTCAACGGCATGATCATGAGCGCCAAGGCGCTGCTGGCTGCCAATCCCGATCCGTCCGAGACCGAGATTCGCGAGGCGCTGCGCTTCAACCTGTGCCGTTGCGGCACGCACGTCGAGATCCTGCGCGCGGTGCAACGCGCTGCCGTGCTGCAGCGCGAGGCCCACGCGCACGCGGAAATCGAGGCCATCCGATGAATGCCCGGATGAACGCCTCCGCAGGCGAGCCGATGGACGTTGCGGCGCCAACTGGCATGCTCCACGGCCATGCCGTGCGGCCGGCGGCGGGCATGGGCCGACTGACCGGCTTCGATGCGGACGCCGCGCGCCGCTGTGCGGGTGTGGTCGATGTGGTGGTGCGTGGCAACTTTCTGGCCGTTGTCGCGGCGATGCCGGAGCAGGCGCATGCCGGAGCCGTGGCGCTGCAAGCCCGCTGGGAGACACCGCGCGACACCCTCACCACCCCGCCGCAGATGCGTGCCGTCACCTCGCACGGAAACGCCACGCAAGTGCTGGCGCAAGGCGCCGGGCGCGTCGATGCCACCTATCGCTGGCCGCTGGCCAGCCCGCGTGCGGATGCCTGCGGCAGCGCCATCGCTGACTGGCAGCACGGCGCGCTGCATGTGTGGCTCGCCTGCACGCAGCCTGCCGCGTTGCGGCTGGAGCTGGCCGCATTGCTCGACATTGCCGCCGAGTCCATCCTCATCCTCTGCGACCCCGACCCACCGGCCCGGCACGACGCCTTCTGCGCCCGTCAGGCCGCCGCCGACGCGGCACTGATGGCGCATGCCATCGGCCGCCCGGTACGTACAACGTTTCGCGCCGCCGAGCTGGGCAATGACGGCCCGAAGCTGAGGCTCGACGTCAGCGCCACCCTCGCCCCGGCGTCGGCCTACACGATCGCAGCGACCGCCACGCCCGGAGCGGGCACCCCGTTCGCCCTCACGCAGACGGGCCGCGCCGCGCCCTACGCCGAAGCGTCCGGCGTGGATCCGGGCCTGGTGCCGCCGTATGCCGTGGAACACCTCGACGTATCGGCCGCGCAGCCGCTGGGCGTGCCCCCGGACATCGCCGCGCGCGGGCAGGTCTTCGCGCATGAATCCCATCTCGACGGACTGGCGGCCCAGGCCGGCATCGACCCCGTGGCGCTGCGCCTGCAATGGCTCGATGACCGCACGGGCAGCGGCCTGATCACGCGGGTGGCCGAGCAATCTGGCTGGCAAGGCCCGCTGAAAGGCCACAACGACGCCACGGCAGGCGTGCGGCGCGGGCGCGGCTTTGCCTATGCCAGCGTGATCGACATGGAAGACGGCCGGCCCGCGCGTACGTGGTCGGCCTGGGTGGCCGATGTCGAGGTCGACAGCCGGACTGGCGATATCCACGTCACGCGCGTCACCGTCGGCCATGAGCGGGAAGACATCGCGTCACGCGCCAAGGCGCCGACCACCACGCTGCCCGACGACATCGCCACCGCCACGCGGCAACTGACCACCGGCGGCCAACGCTACGACGACTGGGGCGATGGCGCGCCCGCCGAGACCTCGCCGGCCCTGGCGGCTGACGGGGCCGGCCACGACCTTGCCCCGCAGACCCGTGTCGACATCGTCGGCACGCTGGCGGGTGGTGCCGCCGCTACCTTGCCGGCCGCCGCCGCCGTGGCCAATGCCATTCACGACGCCACCGGCGTGCGCCTGCTGGAGCCACCGTTCAGCGCCGGGCAGATCCGCCAGGCGCTCGAGCACAAGCCCAGCGCGAACAAGTCGCCGCGCAAGCGCGCCTGGCTGCTGGCCACCCTGGCCCCGCTGACGGCGCTGGCCGGCCTGTGTGCCACGGTCCTGCCGTGGCGCGCGCCCATCGCCCCGGTGGCGCCGCCCGGGCCCGGCCTGTATTCGGCGGCGACCATCGAGCGCGGCCGGCTGGTAGCCGCCGCCGGCGACTGCGCGGTGTGCCATACGGCGCCAGGCGGCACGCGCAATGCCGGTGGGCTGGCGCTCGAAACGCCGTTCGGCACCGTCTATACCACCAACATCACGCCCGACGCCGAGACCGGCATCGGCAACTGGTCCTACGCGGCGTTCGAGCGCGCCATGCGCGAAGGCATCCATCGCGATGGCCGCCGGCTCTATCCGGCCTTCCCGTACACGGCGTTTGCCAAGGTCAGCGATGCCGACATGCAGGCGCTCTATGCCTACCTGATGGCCGCCGACCCGGTGGTATCGCGCCCACCCGAAACGCAACTGGCGTTCCCGTTCAACGCCCGGCCGCTGCTGGCTGGATGGAACATGCTGTTCCACCGCAACGAGCAATACGTACCGGACACCTCGCGCTCCGCACAATGGAATCGCGGCGCGTATCTGGCCGATGGACTGGGCCACTGCAGCGCGTGCCACTCGCCGCGCAACGCCCTGGGCGGCGAGCGGGGTGGCAAGGCCTATCTGACTGGCGGCGAAGCGGAGGGTTGGGAAGCGCCGGCCTTGACGGCACTCTCGAAGGCGCCAGTGCCGTGGACCGAGGACGACCTGTTCCAGTACTTGCGCACCGGCTTTGCCGCCCGGCACGGTGCCGCGGCGGGCCCGATGGCCCCGGTGGTGGAGAGCCTGCGTGAACTGCCGGAAGGCGATGTGCGCGCGATCGCCCATTACGTTGCATCGCTCAACCCGGCCTCGCCCACGCAGGCAGGGACGCAGCAGGCCGCGGCGGCGCAGGTGGCGGCAGTAGAAGCCCGCAGCGCCGCAGCCGCCCTGCGGCTCTCCGGCACAACGGACAGGCTGTACCAGAATGCGTGCGCGGTATGCCACCAGGGCAACGCCGGCGTGCCGCAGTTCGGCGAGAAGCCTTCACTGGCCCTGAACACCAATCTGCACAGCGCGCGCCCGGACAACGTGATCCAGGTCGTGCTGCATGGTGCCTCGGCACCGCCGCACGCCGGCATCGGCTATATGCCCGGCTTTGCGGACAGCCTCGACGATGCCCAGGTGAGTGCGCTCGTGCACTACCTGCGGGAACGATTTGCACCGGACCAGCCCCGCTGGGATGGGGTGGAAGACACCGTCGCGAGGCTCCGCAAGTCCTCGCATTGAAGCAGGCCGTAGAGAAGCACAAGCAGCACACAGAATCGATGCCAATCGATCACATGACGGCTGGCGCGGACTTTGCGACAACGCAGAGCCGCCCGGCGGCCAGATCCCGGGTAGACAAAGCACGGCGAAGACGCCATAAGGAGCGACAATGCAATCCCCGTATCAAGACACCGAGGCTGCCCTGCCCCCCGTGGCGGCCCCGACTTCCGCCACGTACCGCAAGGCTCACCCCATGGGCGACAGTTCCGATCGATCCGCTGGCCACACCTCGGCCGCTGCTGTGTCCCTGGAGAACGGCATCGAGGCGGCGGGCGTGGGCAAGTTCCAGTATCGATTGTTCGTCATCTTCGGGCTGGTATGGCTGGCCGATGCCATGCAGGTGCTGTCCATCGGCTTCAGCGCCCCGTCGATTGCCAAGACGTTCGGCATCACCGTGCCCCAGGCGCTGCAAACCGGCACGTTCTTCTTCGTCGGCATGCTGGTGGGGGCGTTCTTCTTCGGGCGCCTGGCAGACCGTATCGGCCGGCGGCCCGTGCTGATGATGGCGGTGGTCATCGACGCGCTGTGCGGCGTCGCCTCCGCCTTCGCACCGGACATGACCTGGCTGCTGGTGCTGCGCCTGCTCACGGGGATTGGCGTCGGCGGCACGCTGCCTGTCGACTACACCATGATGGCGGAATTCCTGCCGCGTGATCGCCGTGGCCGCTGGCTGGTCTTGCTGGAATCCTTCTGGGCGCTCGGCACCATCTGCCTGGCCTTGCTGGCGCTCGCGGCCCTGGCCTATGGCGACCAGGCCTGGCGCGTGATCTTCCTCGTCACCGGCGTTCCTGCGCTGATTGGCGTAATCCTGCGCTTCTATATTCCGGAATCGCCGATGTTCCTCAACCGGAGCGGAAGATCCGACGAAGCGCGCAAGGTTTTGGAGCGTGTGGCGAAGGTGAACGGCAGGCAGGTAGACATCCCGCCGCTGCAGGCGGAGCGCGTCGAGCCAAAGTCGGTCTTTGCGCTGTTCTCGGGCAGTCTGCGCCGTCGCAGCCTCGCCTTGCTCGCGGCATGGGCGCTCATCTCCATTGCGTACTATGGCGTGTTCGTCTACCTGCCGATCAAGCTCGGCGCCGAAGGGTTCGCCTTCATGCGCGGGCAGGTGTTCCTGGTGGTTCTCGCCATCGTCCAGCTTCCCGGCTTCGCGCTGTCCGCTTACGGCGTTGAGCGCTGGGGCCGCAAGCCCACCCTGATCGGCTTCCTGCTGCTCAGTGCGGCCGGCTGCATGCTGTACAGCTTCGGCACCGATCCCATCGTGGTGGTCGGCTCGACCCTGCTCATGAGCTTCTCGCTGCTGGGCACGTGGGGCGCGCTCTATGCCTTCACCCCCGAGGTCTATCCCACCGACCTGCGGGCGACGGGCATGGGCACCTGCGGCGCCGTGGCGCGCTTCGGCGGACTGTTCGCGCCCGCGATCATCGCCCCCGTGATGGCCACGCATTTCACACTGGCGCTGGCCCTGATCTCCAGCATGCTGCTCGCCGGTGCATTCGCCATCGGCGCCGTCAACGTGGAGTCGAAGAACCGCGCGCTGGACTAAGGCGACGGAACAGGCGGCCCGCCTCTGGCCGCCTATTCCAGTCTATTCCGCCTGGGGTACCAGATGTGGGGACGGCGTTCTCGGGAGCAGCGCGAAGGCGATCTGCATCAGACCCACGGTCAATCCCAGGGTGGCGCCAACCTTCCACGCAAGCGCATAGTTCTGCATCAGGTCGTAGAGCCAGCCGCCCCCAAAGGCGCCGATAAAGCTGCCGATCTGGTGACTGAAGAACGCCACGCCGGCGATCATCGCCTGCCAGCGCAGGCCAAACGTCTGCGCAATCCATCCTTGCACCAGCGGCGACACGCCCAGCCAGAGAAACCCCATGACCCCGGAGAACACCAGCGTGCTTTCCGGGGTCGGCAGGGTGTGGAAGAACCAGATGAAGCCGAGGGACCGGCAGATATAGATGCCGCCGAGCAACAGCAGCTTGTTGACGCGCCCGCCTGCCCATCCGAAGAACAGGCTGCCCAGCACGTTGAAACCGCCGATCATGCCGAGTGCCTTGGCGGACAGCATCGGGTCCATGCCGCAGATGTCGAGGTAGGCGGGAAGATGCGTCGTCAGGAACACGAGTTGCATCCCGCAGACGGTGTAGGCCAGCGCCATGACCACGAACGGCGGATGCCGCAGCGCGCCCATCAGAGCCTGACGGCCGCTCAGCTCCGGCTGCGCCCGTGCGGGCGCCTGGCGCGATGTGTCAGTGCGGCCAGCAAACCAGGCGGCGGGCAACATCACCAGCGCCAGCAGCACAAAGGCGGCCACGCCCATGCGCCAGCCCCATTCGCTGGCGATGCTTTGCCCCAGCGGCGCGGCGATCATCGCCCCGAGCGAGCCGCAGGCCGACACGCAGCCGAGCACAAGGCTGCGCACCTGAAGGCTCACGGCGCTTGATGCCGCGGCCATCGCCATCGCCGTGCCAGTGGAAGCCATCGCCATGCCGATCAGCACGCCGGCGCCCAGCACCACCGCCCAGAGTCCTTGGGACGTGGCAAGCAGCACCAGCCCGATCAGGTACAGCAACGCGCCCCCCACCATCAGCGGACGGAACCCGGTTCTTACCGCCAGCGCGCCGGCAAACGGCTGCAACACGCCCCAGGTAAGGTTTTGTACCGCCACGGCGATCGTGAAATCGCCCACGGAAATCCCGATGTCGCGCGTCAGCGGCGGCACGAAAATGCCCAGGCTCTGCCGCAGCCCCATGGCGAGCGACAGCATGACCGAGGCACCAATCAGGATGGGCAAGGCGGGACGCAGCGAGGCGAGACGAGACATGCGGAGGCTCTTGTTATTAGCGGCCTGCGTGCAGGCCGGAAGCACCATTTTCGTTGAATCGTCAATGAAAATACATCCTCGGGAATACCGATGAAGCGCTGCCCTGCAGAATAGGGGCGCCGCATTACACTCTTGGCCATGCACCCCATCCCCCAACCCTCTCCAGTCCCCCTCATTTCCTACTTCTGGAGTGACGATGCCATCCGCAGCCGGAGTGTGAGTGACGTCGTGTTATCCGGCACGGTCGAGATTCCCGAGCCGCCCGCCCGCCTGCGCGCGGATTGGGAGCGGGAAATCGCGTCCAATATGACGCTGGAGCCCGGTGACGTCGAGCCGATGTCCCTGCCACGGGCCCGCATGCGCTGGCCCGATTACCCGGACTGTGTACAGGCGGTTTCAGATTGGGCGAGCAGGTTCGGCATGCCTTTGTCGAACGACATCGCGCTCATGGCTTGCCACGGCGCGCGGTATCACCATGATGGAGAGCAGTATGGCGGCCTCGCCTTCTGCAATCTCTTCCTGAGTGAGGACAAGGGGCTGGACGTCCATTTTCCAGCGCTGGATCTTCGCATCCCCCTGCGCCGGGGGACGGTAATGATCTTCGATACCTGCCAGCCGCATGGCGTGATTCGGCGCGGCAGCCACGGCTTCGATCTGACCGACTTTCCCGCGGACCACGATTGGACACAGCTATTCCTGTCCTGGGAGCTTCCCGTCGAAAGTGCCCCTGTCGAACAGGCGCTCCACGTGAAATTCGATATTGACCCGGCCACCGCCGCGACCCTGCATGCCGAGCAAGTCCGGCGCCATGGCGAAAGAGTCAACGTCCGCCACGACTCCGGCCAGTGGCGGCCAGCTGACTGACCGCATCAGTCGCCGGCTGCGTAAAATGCCTGCCGTATCCCGATACCTGCTTCATATCGGTCACCTCGACCTCGCCCCTACCCATGTCGGGGAGGGTAGCCGAGGCCCCCCGCCGATATGCTCGTCCCCCTGATCTGACCAACAGCCAGCAGGGAGCCGTACATGGACTTGCGATTCACCCGAGCCGAACAGGATTTCCGCGAGGAAGTCCGCGCCTTCGTGCGGAGCCACCTGCCCGCCGACATCGCCGACAAGGTCCGCAACCACCAACGTCTGGGCAAGGACGACTTCGTGCGGTGGCATCGGATCCTCCAGGCGCATGGCTGGGGCGCGCCGAACTGGCCGGTCGAGTACGGCGGCACGGGCTGGAACGCCCTGCAACGGCTGATCTTCGAGATCGAGACCTTTAACGCCGACGCCCCGCGTCTGCTGCCGACCGGCCTGGCCATGATCGGCCCGGTGCTGCAGAAGTACGGAAACGCCGCACAGAAGGCCCACTTCCTGCCGCGCATTCCGACCATGGAGGACTTCTGGTGCCAGGGCTATTCGGAGCCCGGCGCGGGGTCCGACCTCGCCTCGCTGACGATGCGCGCCGTGCGCCAGGGCGATCGCTATATCGTGACCGGCCAGAAGACGTGGACGTCTTATGCGCAGTACGCCGACTGGATCTTCTGCCTCGTCCGCACCGATGGCGAGGCGAAGCCCCAGGACGGCATCTCGATGCTGTTGATCGACATGAAGAGCCCCGGCGTGACGATCCGCCCGATTACCACCCTCGACGGCGGCCACGACGTCAACGAAACGTGGTTCGAAGACGTGGAGGTGCCGGTCGAGAACCTGGTGGGCGAGGAGAACCGTGGCTGGACCTACGCCAAGTACCTGCTGGGCCATGAGCGCACGTCCATCGCGGGGATCGGCCATTGCCATCGCGAGATGCGCCTGCTCAAGCACTACGCCACCCAGGCTACTGACGGCAAGGGCCGGCGGATGATCGACGATGTGCGCATGCGCGACAAGATCGCCCGGCTCGAGATGGACCTGATGGCCATGGAAATGCTCCTGCTGCGCGTGGCCACGCAGGAAGGTGGCCGTGGCCCCGGTCCGGAAGCCTCGATCCTGAAGATCCGCGGCTCCGAGCTGCAACAGGACATCGCCATGCTGCAACTGGAGGTGGCGGGCCCGAACGCGTGGCCGTACGCGCCGGCGTGGCGCGAGGCGGGCGTCGTGCAGCCGGTCAGCGGGCCTGACTGGGCATCGCCGGCTGCGGCCAGCTACTTCGATATGCGCAAGACGTCGATCTACGGCGGCGCCAACGAGGTGCAGAAGAACATCATCGCCAAGATGATCATCGGATTCTGAAGGGAGACACAGTCATGGACTTCCACTACAGCGAAGAACAGCAGATGCTAGCGGACAGCCTGCGGCGTTTCGTCGAGGCCGAATATCCCTTCGCACGGCGCCGGGAGATCGCCCGCCACGGCGGCGCGTTCGATCGTGGCATCTGGGCGGCGCTGGCCGAGATGGGCGTGCTGGGCCTCACCGTGCCAGCCGACTTCGGCGGCTTTGGCGAAGGGCCGGCCAGCCAGTTGGTGGTGCACCGGGAACTGGGGCGCGGGCTGGTGTCCGAACCCGTGATCCCGAGCGCGGTGGTCGGCACGGCCCTGCTCGGCAAGCATGGCAGCGCGGCGCAACAGGCGGCATGGCTGCCGGCGCTTGCCAGCGGCGAACGCGTGCTCGCCCTCGCCTATCTCGAACCGGGCACGCGTTATCGCCCGGAAGCCGCCCAGGCCACGGCCGTGCATAACGGCGACGGCTATCGGCTCGATGGCGTCAAGTCGCTGGTCTGGCATGGCGATGCGGCGGACACCTATCTGGTCAGCGCACGGCTCCCGGCGCCCGAGGGCGATCTCGCGTTGTTCCTGGTGCCGCGCGATGCCGAAGGGCTGCACGTCACCAGCTATCCGACCATGGACGGCCTGCGCGGCGCCGACCTGCGGCTGCAGGGCGTGACGGTGCCAGCCAGTGCGCGGGTAGGGTGCGCCGATGCCGGCCTGGCCGCGCTCGAACATGGTCTCGACCACGGCATTGCGGCACAATGCGCCGCCGCAGTGGGGGCGATGGAGCGCCTGATCGAACTGACGGGCGAATACCTTCGCACGCGCCGGCAGTTCGGCACGCCACTCGCCACGTTCCAGGCCTTGCAGCACCGCATGGCCGAGATGCTGGTACACAAGGAACTCGCGCTGTCGATGGCGTACGTGGCCGCGCGGGCGCTCGACGAGACCGATGCCGCTGCACGCAGGCGCATGCTCGCCGGCGCCAAGGTGGTGGTGGCCCGGGCGGCGCGTTTCGTCGGCCAGCAAGCCGTGCAACTCCACGGCGGCATGGGCATGACCGACGAACTGGAGGTCGGCGACTACTTCAAGCAGCTCGCCATGGTGGACGTATTGTTCGGCGATACGGACTTCCACATGGAGCGCTACGGCGAGGTCATGGCAGGCGCGCCCGACTGACCGCCCACGAAACGTGGCTTGACGCACTTGCATATCGATAGTTGTGTACTACGCTAGACACTTCCCCCATAAAAAGTGTCTAGCGCGTCATGACTGACACCGACTCTTCGTAGCGCTCCACCTCCCGATTCCGGCTCCAGATACCGCATCCCCCGACAGCTCGCCCCGTCGGGGGACGGGGTCGCTTTTCACGCTGTTTCACACCGCAGTCCATCACGCGCCAGCAGGGCCAGGGCACGCCCGTGCGCGACGACATGCCAACGCCCAACCAGCTTGCAGCACTGCAGTCCGAGCCCTCGGGCTTGTTCTTTCACGTCGTAGTTTTGGAGGAAAGATCGTGTTGCACATTCAGAAAACCCCGCTGGCGCTGGCCACCGCCATTGCCATTGCCAGTACCCTGCTGATCGCTTCGTGCGGCGGCAGCGATGACAAGCCAGCCACACCCCCCACCACGCCGACCACCCCACAGGCCGACACCAGTTGCCAGGTACTGGCCAACGACGGCAGCACGGTCGTGGTGGGATCGAGCCAGCCCGGCGACCCGTCCCTGCCCGAGCCAGCGTCCGGCTACCGTACGGGGCTCAAGCCGGTCTATGCGAAGACCTACATGGTGTCGTCGTCGAACGCCTATGCCAGCGCGGCCGGCTGCGCGGTGCTCAAGAAAGGCGGCAGCGCGGCGGATGCCGCGGTGGCCGTACAGTCCGTGCTGGGGCTGACCGTGCCGGAAGCCACCGGCATGGGCTCGGGCGGCTTCATGCTCTACTACGACGCCCGCACGCGCGCCGTGCAGGCCTACGATGGCCGGGAATCGGCGCCCGCCGCCGCCACCGAGAACTATCTGCGCTATATCGACGACGCCACCAACACGAATCCGCCCGTGCCGAGCGCCCGCGCCAGCGGCCGCTCCATCGGCACGGTCGGCATCCCACGCCTGATCGAACGCGTGCAGAAGGAGCACGGCAAGCTCGCGTGGAAGGACCTGTTCGGCGACGCCATCACGCTGGCCACCAACGGCTTCCCGATCGGCGGACGCCTGGCCGCCGCCATCCAGAGCAATGCCACCTCACTCAGGCGCGACCCGGAGGCGCTCGCCTACTTCTTCAACGCCGACAGCACGCCCAAGGCGCTCGGCACGGTGCTCAAGAATCCGGCCTACGCCAACACCCTGACGCAGATGGCCGCCAACGGGGCCAATGCGATCTACACGGGCCAGATCGCCAGCGACATCATCGCCAAGATCGGCACGACAGCCGCCACGGACGGTTCGCCGATCACCGCGGGCAAGACCACGCTGGCCGATCTGGCCAACTATCAGGCCAAGCAGCGCGACCCGGTCTGCATCACGTACCGCGCCTACTGGATCTGCGGGGCGCCGCCGCCGACGTCGGGCGGGATCACGGTGCTGTCGGCGATGGGTATTCTCGAGAACTTCGACCTCGCCGCACTGAAGCCGACCGCCATCGACGGCGAAGGCGGCAAGCCCACCGTGCTCGGCGTGCACTTCGTCAGCGAAGCCGAACGGCTGGCCTACGCCGACCGTGACAAATACGTGGCCGATACCGATTTCGTTCCCCTGCCCGGCGGCTCGGCCAACACCATGCTGAACAAGCCCTATCTGGCTTCCCGCGCGGCGTTGATCTCGCCAACCGTCAGCATGGGCACGGCCACGGCCGGGAACCTCGGCTCGGTGCCACTCGGCGTGGCGTCGCTGATCGAGCATGGTACGAACCAGTTCACCATCGTCGATGCCGACGGCAGCGTGGTCAGCGCGACCACCTCGGTCGAATCGAGCATGGGGTCGTTCCACATGACCAATGGCTTCCTGCTCAACAACCAGCTGACCGACTTCTCGGCCCAGCCGACTGACAGCGGCGGTGTACCGGTGGCCAACCGGGTGCAGCCCGGCAAGCGGCCGCGCAGCTCGATGGCGCCGACGATGGTGTTCCGTCAGGCCGCCGATGGGTCGATTGGCGACTTCCTGATGGCCACCGGCTCGCCGGGCGGCGGCACGATCCCGCAATACGTCGTGAAGACGCTCGTGGGCGTGCTCGACTGGGGGCTCAACGCCCAGCAGTCTTCGGGTCTCGTTGACTTCGGCGCCAGCAACAACCCAAGCACCACCGTCGGCGGCGAGCATCCGAATATCGACGCCACGAACAACGGCGGCAACGATCCGCTGGTCACGGGCCTGCGCGCCCTGGGTCATACGGTATCGATAAGCGCGCAATCGAGCGGGGTCAACACGGTCCTGCGCAGCCAGTCCGGCGGCGCGGCGGTGTGGATGGGCGGCACGGATCCGCGCCGCGAGGGGGTGGTCCTCGGGGATACGTTCAACCCCTGACCGACATGGCGGTATGGCATGAGGGGGGAGCGGCTTGCGCCCCTCCCCCCTCCATGGATGCATCCGGCCCGGCCTGGGAGCTGTCGTCCCGGGCCGGGCGATGACGCTAGCGCCGCGTTTTCTCGGGCACCGGCAGCTTCTGGCCGGAATCCGCCAGGGATGCCTCCAGGCGACGAATTTCCTGCCGCAGCTTCGCCAGCTGGCTGCGCGCACTGCGGTTGTCCGCCTCCCGGGATTCGTTCTCGGCGCGGACCATCTTCTGGTCTTCGTTGAACTGCTCACGCTGCGTCTGTTCGGCACGCAATTCCGTGGCCAGGGCATCGGCCTGAGCTTCCGCACTCTGGATCGCACGCTCGACCTGGCGCTGCTCCGTGGCCAAGACCTGCCGCCGGATCGCCTGATCGGCCAGGGCCGCGCTTTGCGCGGTGGCCTTGCGGTACGCCGACTCGGCGCTCGCCAGCGAGCTGAAACGCGACACGCGCCACAGCTTGTTCTGGTAGAGCAGCCCCACGTAGCACACCACTTCGTCTTCCGCCAGCATCAGGGTCGTGGCGTATTCGCCATTGGCGCTTGCCCGCAACTCACGCACAGACTTGTCACGGATGCGCTGCTGAAGCTCCGCCACAAGACGCGCCGGCGAGGCGTCCGACAACCGGTCCGCCTCCGCAGCCGACACTTCGGCTGCCATTGGATCGGTACTGGCCCAGGCACCGGCGCCGCACAACGCCAGGCTCGCTGCGAGAACGCTGGCGAACAGTCGGGGGAAATAGGATTTTTCGAGCATGTTATTAGTGTTAGGACCTCGGGCGATCTACGGCTAACGGCAGGTTCGGAGAATACTTGAGCCTTACCCGTCACGCGGGCATCGCTAGGGAAAACACTGAGTTTGCATACGAATGCAAGAAAGTTAGTCTGCATACGTATGCACAACCCACCCCGGAACTCCCCATGATTCGTTACCTCAAGCGTGGACGTGACGTCCAGGCACGTGCCAATGACGACACCGCCGTCCGCAATACCGTTGAAGGCATCATCCGCGACATCGAGGCGCGCGGCGATACGGCCGTGCGCGAGTACAGCAAGAAGTTCGATAACTGGGATCCCCAGGATTTCCGCCTGCCGCAGGCCGCCATCGAGAAGGCGATGAACAGCCTGTCAGCACGCGAGTTGGAGGACATCCGGTTTGCGCAAGCTCAGGTTCGCAACTTCGCACAGATCCAGCGCGACTCCATGCTGGACGTTGAGGTGGAAACCCGCCCCGGTGTGTTCCTGGGGCACCGCCATGTGCCGGTCAATGCGGTCGGCTGCTACATCCCGGGTGGCAAGTATCCGCTGCTGGCCTCCGCCCACATGAGCGTGCTGACCGCCAAGGTCGCCGGCGTCAAGCGCGTGGTGGCGACGGCGCCCCCCTTCCACGGTGAGCCCCATCCGGCGATCGTCGCCGCCATGCACATGGCGGGCGCGGACGAGATCCTGGTGCTGGGCGGCGTGCAGGCGGTGGTGGCAATGGCCGTCGGCACCTCCAGCATCGCGCCCGTGGACATGCTGGTCGGCCCGGGCAATATGTTCGTGGCGGAAGCCAAGCGTCAACTGTTCGGCCGTGTCGGCATCGACCTGTTCGCCGGCCCCACCGAAACCCTGGTCATTGCCGACGACTCGGTAGACGGCGAAATCTGCGCCGTCGACCTGCTGGGCCAGGCCGAGCACGGCCTGACCTCGCCGGCCGTGCTGCTGACTGACAGCGAAGCGCTGGCGCACGCCACCATGGCCGAAATCGAGCGGCAGCTCAAGATCCTGCCGACCGCGGAGATCGCCGGCAAGGCCTGGGCCGACTTTGGCGAGGTGATCGTCTGCGATACGCGGGAAGAGATGCTGCAGAAGGCGGATGAAATCGCTTCGGAGCACGTGCAGGTGATGACCCGCGATCCCGACTGGTTCCTGAACCAGATGACCAACTACGGCGCGCTGTTCCTGGGGCCGCGCACCAATGTCGCCTTTGGCGACAAGGTCATCGGTACCAATCACACGCTGCCCACCAACAAGGCGGCGCGCTATACCGGCGGCCTGTGGGTCGGCAAGTTCCTGAAGACCTGCACGTTCCAGCGCGTGACGACGGACGCCGCCAGCGCCGAGATCGGCGAATACTGCTCGCGCCTGTGCCATATGGAGAACTTTGCCGGCCATGGCGAGCAGGCCAACATCCGCGTGCGCCGCTACGGCGACCGTCCGGACGTGCCGTGGTACGCGCCGGTGCCGGCCTTGCAGGGGTGACAGCCGTGACGCCACTGCCGGCATTCACCGGCTTTCGTCTCGACGGCAAGCGCGCCCTCGTCACCGGCGGAGGCCGGGGGCTGGGCTTAGCGGCGGCCGGGGCACTGGCGCAGGCTGGTGCCGAGGTCACCCTGGCGGCCCGGTCGGGTGCCGAGCTGGAAGCCGCTTGCGCCGCCATTCGCGCGCAAGGGGCCCGCGCCGACTTCATGGTGCTGGACGTCACGGACCCCGCAGCGGTCAAGCGCGCGATCAGCAGCCGCCCACCCTTCCAGATCCTCGTCAACAACGCGGGCATGAACCGCCCCAAGTTGCTGACCGAGACGCCCGACGAAGACATCGACGCGGTCTTTGCGTTGAATGTGAAAGCTACCTTCTATGTCTCCCGTGAAGTGGCACGCAGCCTGCAGGCAGCCGGCCTGCCCGGCTCCTTCATCAATGTCTCGTCGCAGATGGGGCACGTGGGCAGCCCCCGCCGCACGCTCTACTGCGCCAGCAAGCATGCGGTGGAGGGCATGAGCAAGGCCCTGGCCTGGGAACTGGGGCCGGCGGGCATCCGCGTCAATACGCTATGCCCCACCTTTATCGAGACCACGCTCACCGCGCCGATGTTCGAGGACGCATCGTTCCGCCGCTTTGTGCTCGACAAGATCGCGCTGGGCCGGCTGGGCAGGATCGACGAGATCATGGGCCCGGTGGTGTTCCTCGCCAGCGACGCCTCCAGCCTGATGACGGGCAGCGCGCTGATGCTTGACGGGGGATGGACCGCGGCATGAAAAAAGTCACCGCCCATGATGTGGCCCGCCTGGCGGAGGTCTCGCAGTCCGCCGTCAGCCGCACGTTCACGCCCGGCGCCAGCGTAGCGCCCGAGACCCGTGAACGGATCGAGACCGCCGCCCGCAAGCTGGGCTACCGGCCGAATGCCATCGCCCGCAGCTTGATCACCCGCCGCAGCCGGATCATCGGGCTGGTCATGAGCTACCTGGAGAACCAGTTCTACCCGGTGGTCATCGAACGCCTGTGCCAGGCACTACAGCAGGATGGCTATCACGTACTGCTGTTTATCAGCGAGACGGAAGAAGCTGACAACGTCCTGGCGGACATCCTGCAGTACCAGGTCGATGGCATCGTGATGGCCTCTACGACGCTGTCGTCGGCGCTCGCCAATGACTGCATCAACGCCGGCATTCCCGTGGTGCTGTTCAACCGGGTGGCGCAGGTCGGACCCATGGGCGGCTACTCGACCAGCTCGGTCACCTCGCAGAACCGCGCGGGCGGCCGGCTCGTTGGAGAACTGCTGGTGCGCACCGGCCACCGCCGCATTGCCTGGCTGGCCGGATCGGAGAACGCATCGACCAGCCGCGACCGCGAGGCCGGGCTATGCGATGCCCTCGCTGCAGCCGGCCTGCCGCTGCATGCCCGGGGCGTCGGCGACTACGACTTCGCCGAAGCGCGGCGCGCGGTGCTCGCGCTGTTCCGTGACCCCGACAACCGCCCGGACGCGCTGTTCGCCGCCAATGACCACATGGCCATCGCCGCGCTGGAGACCCTGCGTGCCGAACTGGGCATGCAAGTGCCGCGCGATGTTTCCGTGGTGGGCTTCGACAACGTGCCGCAAGCCGCGTGGCCGTCCTTCGACCTGACGACCGTGCAGCAGAACGTGGAGCAGATGGTGCACGCCACGCGGACCCTGCTGTTCGAGCAGATCGGCGGACAAGTCATGGCGAGCAGCGTGGATGTGCCCTGCGTGTTGGTTGAGCGCGGCACCGTACGCGTGCGCGACGCCACATAACAGGAGACGCAAGACAACATGACCGATTCCCCCGACATCCAGGCGCTCTGCGCCGGCCGCCCTGTAGCAATCGTCGGCGCCGGTCTGGTAGGCGCCGGCTGGGCCATCGTCTTTGCCCGTGCCGGCCTGCACGTCAAGATGTTCGACGCCAATCCCGAGATCACGCGCAAGGCCGTGCCGCTTATCGCAGCACAACTGTCCGGTTTGCAGCGGCACGGGTTGATCGACGAAGACGCCGCCACGGTGCTGGCCCGCATCAAGCCGGTTGCCACGCTGGCCGAGGCCGTGGAAGGCGTGGCCTATGTGCAGGAGTCGGTGCTCGAACGCGTGGAGGTGAAACGCCAACTGATGGTGGATCTCGACGCGCTGGCCTCGCCCGATATGGTCGTAGGCAGCTCCACGTCCGGCATCCCCGGATCGGCGTTTGCCCTGGGCCTGCCCCTCTCGCCGCGCGTGCTGATCGCACACCCGGTCAATCCGCCTTATCTGGTCCCGGTGGTTGAACTGGTGCCTTCGCCCGAAACGGCGCCGGGCACGGTCAGCTTTGCCGACGCCCTGATGCGGGCCGTGGGCCAGACCGTGGTCCACGTGCGCAAGGAAGTGGAAGGCTTCGTGCTGAACCGGCTGCAGGCCGTGCTGTTGCGCGAAGCGTGGGCGCTGGCGCAGGAAGGCGTGGCCAGTTGCGAGGACATCGACAAGACCATACGCGACGGCCTGGGCTGGCGCTGGTCATTCATGGGGCCGTTCGAAACCATCGACCTGAACGCGCCGGGCGGCGTGGCCGACTATGCGGTGCGGCTGGGCCCGCTGTACCAGCGCATCGCGGATTCACGCGGCCACGAGACACCTTGGGACCCGGCGCTGATCCGGGACGTGGAGGCGCAACGCCGCGAGCACCTGCCGCAGTCCGATCTGGAAGCGCGACGGGCCTGGCGCGACGAACACCTGATGGCGTTTGCCGCCAACCGTCGCGCCCGCGACCCACAAGCCTGAGCCACACCGCATTCGAAGTTCCACTGCAATCGTCATAGAAAAGGCACGTCGATGCCTTCCCCACAACAAAGACCGGAGACAACCATCGTGAAACAGCCTCTCAGCCTGTCCGCCCAAGCCCGCCGCCGCCTGCTCGGCGCCACCCTGGCATTGACCGCTTGCGGCATATCCGCCGCGCATGCGCAAGCCGACTATCCCAACAAGCCAATCCGCCTGATCGTGCCCTTCGCCAATGCCGGCGTGACCGACACCAGCGCCCGCATCGTGGCGGAGAAGCTCGGCCAGCAGCTTGGCCAGCAGATCGTGGTGGATAACAAGCCCGGCGCTGGCGGCAATATCGGCACGCAGATGGTGGCGAAGGCGGACCCCGATGGCTACACGCTGCTGCTCGGCTATGACGGCACGCTGGTGATCAACCCCAATGTCTATGCCAAGGTGCCCTTCGACCCGGTCAAGGACTTCACGCCCATCGGCAAGATCGGTGACGCCGTGCTGATGATCGCCGCCAATCCGAAGCTGGGCATCAAGAACGTTGCGGACTTGCAGCACTACGCCAAGACCGTGGCTGGAGGCATGTCCTACGGTAGCGCGGGCAACGGCAGCACCACCCACCTGGCCGGCGAGATGTTCCACCAGCGCACCGGCATCCCGATGACTCATGTGCCGTACAAGGGTGGCGGCCAGGCCTTGCTGGATGTGGTCGGGGGCAACCTGCCCGTGACGTTCGCAGCGGTCACCGGCGCCATGCCCTTCGTCAAGAGCGGCCAGGTCGACGCGGTGGCCGTGACGTCGCGCGAGCGCGCGCCCTCGTTGCCGAACGTACCGACGCTGATCGAGGCCGGCATGAAGGACTTCGAGATCAGTTCCTGGGTTGGCCTGATGGCCCCTGCCCGCACGCCGAAGCCTGTGATCGACAAGCTCAGCGCTGCGCTGCAGAAGGTGTTGAACGACCCCGCCATGCGTGAGCGCCTGGCATCGCTCGGCATCGTCGCCACGCCGGGCACGCCTGATGCCTATGGCCGCGAGATCGTGCGTGACCTGGACAAGAACAAGGCAATCGTCAAGGCTGCCCACATCAAGCTCGATTGACTTTGGGCGGTGGCACCACCACCGCCCATGCGGAGTGACCCCACACCATGACAACCTTATTCGACAAGATCTGGGCGGCCCATGCGGTTGCCCGTAACGATGCCGGCGAGGACCTGATCTATATCGACCGGCACCTGGTGCAGGAGGTATCGAGCCCGCAGGCCTTCGCCAGCATGGCCGAGGCCGGTCATGCGCTGCGCTCCTCGCCGCGCCACATCGCCGTGCAGGATCACAACGTACCGACCACGGCAGACCGCCTGACGCACATCCCCAACGCGGAAAGCCGCGAGCAGATCGCCACCCTGCGGCGCAATGCGCAGGCCACCGGCATGCGCCTGTTCGACCTGGACCACCCCTTGCAGGGCATCGTCCATGTCATCGCACCGGAACTGGGCTACGTGCTGCCGGGCAGCACCGTGGTCTGTGGCGACTCGCACAGCGCCACGCTGGGCGCCTTGGGCGCGCTGGCGTGGGGCATCGGCACCTCGGAAGTCGCCCATGTCATGAGCACCCAGAGCCTGTGGATGCGCAAGCCGCGCACGATGGGCATCGCCATCTCGGGCGCGCTGGCCAGGGGCGTCTACGCCAAGGACCTGGCGCTGGCCATCATCCATCACATCGGCACCAGCGGCGGCAATGGCTACGGCGTCGAATACTTCGGCCCGATGGTCGATGCGCTGTCGATGGAGGCGCGGCTCACGCTTTGCAACATGACCATCGAGGCCGGCTCACGCTTCGGCCTGATCGCACCGGATGCGACCACCCTCGCCTACCTGCGCGACCGCGTACAGGGCGCCGCGCGCGAGCATTTCGAGCAGGCCGCGCAGGCATGGAGCGCGCTGCGCACCGATGCGGCGGGCGACTACGACCGCAGCGTGGCGTTCGATGCCGCCACCGTCTCCCCGCTCGTCACCTGGGGCACCACGCCAGCCGACAGCGCTGCGTTCTCCGGCAACGTCGGCGACGGCGCCATGCTCGGCGAGGACGCCGAGCGCAACCGCCTGGAAGAGAACCTTGCCTACATGGGCCTCAAGATCGGCCAGGCGCTGTCGTCGGTGCCGATCGATGTGGCCTTTATCGGCTCCTGCACCAATGGCCGACTGGAAGATCTGCGCGCCGCCGCCGACGTGGTGCGTGGCCGCCACGTGGCCAAGGGCGTACGCGCGCTCGTGGTTCCGGGTTCGGGCAGCGTCAAGCGCGCGGCCGAGGCCGAGGGCCTGGCGAAAGTCTTTGTCGACGCGGGCTTCGAGTGGCGGGAATCGGGCTGCTCCATGTGCATCGGCATGAATGGCGACAGCCTCGCGCCGGGCGAGCGCTGCGCTTCCACCTCCAACCGGAACTTCGAGAACCGGCAGGGACAAGGCGGCCGTACCCACCTGATGAGCCCCGCCGCCGTCGCGGCATCCGCCCTGCAAGGACGCTTGACCGACCCCCGGGAGTACCTCGCATGAAAGCCGTTATCGCAGAAATCCAAGGCCGCGCCGCGGTCATGCAGCGCGACGACATCGACACCGATGCCATCTTCCCGGGACGCTTCCTGCGCCTGGTACAGCGCACCGGCATGGGGGCGCACCTGTTTGCCGACTGGCTGGCCGAAGGCCGCCCGGAAGTCGCCTTCATGGCCCAACCGGCGCCGCCGCAGGTGCTGGTCGCATTGCAGAACTTCGGTTGCGGCTCGTCGCGCGAGCATGCCGTCTGGGCCTTGTCGGACTACGGCGTGCAGGCCGTGGTGGCGCTGTCGTTTGGCGACATCTTCCGCAACAACTGCGTGAAGAACGGCGTGGTGGCCGCCACCGTGACGCCGGCGGATCATGCGCGCCTCTTGCAAGCACTCGCCGGGGCAGCAGATGCGCCGCTGCACCTGCGGGTGGCCGAACGCAGCCTGCAGCTTCCCGATGGCAGCGTCATCCCCGTCACGCTCGCCGACGGGCATGCGGAGCAGTTGCTGTCCGCCGAGGACGAGGTAGACCGAACCCTGCGTCATGACGCGGCGCTGCGCGCCTATGAGGCACGCGTGCAGCGCGACCAGCCGTGGCTGGCCTCGATGGACTAAGCCGCACTTCCCTTCATTTTCTTGCCTTCTGGAGCCGCCATGGCCAATCCCATCCTCCGACAAAAGCTTGCTGCCGGCGAGTTCATCGTCATCCCCGGCGTGCAGGACATGATCGCCACCGTCATGACCAACAAGGTCGGCTTCGACATCATCTACGGCTCCGGCTACTGGCTCACCGCCTCCAGCCTGGGCCTGCCCGATGCGGGCATCGCGACCTATACGCAGATGGTGGACCGCATGCGCACCATCACCCGTACCTCAAAGGCGGCCCTGATCGCCGACGCGGACACCGGCTACGGCGGCCTGCTCAACGTGCACCACACCGTGCGCGGCTATGAGGAAGCCGGGGTCACCGCCATCCAGATCGAGGATCAGGAATTTCCCAAGAAGTGCGGCCACACGCCCTACAAGCGCTGCGTGCCGATCGAGGACATGGTCGAGAAGATCAAGGTCGCGTCGGAAGCCCGCCAGGACAAGGAGAATTTCCTCATCATCGCCCGTACCGATGCCCGCGCCAGCCTCGGCGTGGACGATGCCATGCGCCGCATGGAGGCCTACGCGAAGGCTGGCGCAGACATCCTGTTCTTCGAGGCGCCCCAGTCCGAGGAAGAAATGCGCCGCGCCTGCGAAGCCTTCGACCTGCCCATGATGGCCAACATGGCTGACGGCGGGAAGACGCCGATCCTGCCAGCCAGCGTGCTCAAGGAGATCGGCTACTCGCTCGCCATCTTCCCCGCCATGACCAGCCTGGTCGCCGCCGCCGCAATGGAGAAGTCCCTGCGCCACCTCAAGGATGCGGGCACCAGCCTATCGCCCGAGATTCCCATGGCGGACTTCAACGAGTTCTGCAAGCTGATCGGCTTCGAAGAAGTCTGGGACTTCGAGAAGCGCTGGGCGCGCTGACCCGTCGATCAACATTAGAAAATCATAGGAGGAGACCCAACATGCCGATCACCCACAACAACCCCCGCCGCCACGCCTGTCAGGGCCCGCTGCTGCGCGCCATCGCCCTGGCAGCCGTCACCTGGGGCGCGGTCACTCCCGCGCTGGCGCAGACGGCGTGGAAGCCCAATCGCCCCGTCACCATCGTCGTGCCCTATGTGCCGGGCGGCGGCACCGACGCCTCGGCGCGCGCGACGGCCAAGCTACTCGGCGAACAATGGGGCCAGCCCGTGCTGGTGGTCAACCTGCCTGGGGCCGACGGCCTGATCGGTACGCGCAAGGTCGCCGAGGCCAAGCCCGACGGCTACACGCTGCTGCTCCAAACGCCGGCCATCGTCCTCACCAAGCACGCGCCCTCGTTCACGGGCTCCGATCCGCTGACCAGCCTGGTACCCGTCACCAACATCGCGCAATCGCCGGGCGTAATCGTTGCCAACGGAAAATTCCCCGCAACCTCCCTGCCCGAACTGATCAAGTACTGCAAGACAGCCGCCACGCCCTGCTCCATGGGCACGGGCGAAAACGTCGCCAAGCTCTTCGGCCAGCAATTGAAGGCGGAAGCGCTGCCCAACCTGATCGTGGTCAACTACAAGGGAACCGCGGCCATCATCACCGACATGATCGCCAACAACGTGAACTTCGCCGTGACCGGCGTGGCCTCGGCGCTGCCGCACCAGAAGGCCGGCACGCTGAAGATCGTCGCCAACCAGGGCACCCATCGGTTCAGCGAGGCGCCGGATGTGCGCACCGTGGTGGAGACCGGCATGCCGCAGTACGAGTACACCACCTGGTTCGGCCTGTTCGCACCCAAAGACACGCCGCCAGCCGTCACCCAGAGCATCTACGCCGCCGTGCGCGAAGCCATGGGTCATGCCGAACTGCAAAAAGCGATCACGGCCGTTGGCGCCGAGCCGCTGGTGAATACGCCAGAGGAATTCGCGGCACAGGTGCGCAAGGAAGATGAGCGGTTCACGGCGTTGGCGAAGCGCTTTCCGTTGAATTGAGGGGGGTGACCGGTCTCGTTAGGGGGCCGGTTGTGCCGCGACGCAGGGGACGACCCGCGTTGGCTGGGTAGCCGGCGTGAGGCAGGAAATTGTGGCGAATAACCCACAAATGATGATTGGTGCGAGGGAGGGGACTCGAACCCCGTCACAAACCGCTACAGCATGCGGGTTTCCGGGTGATTCGAGCCCTTCGTGCGATTTGCGTGCGAATGCTTAGGAGAGACCGTAGTACTTAGCGATAGCGGCGCCGAACACACCCGCGGCGGTGTTAGTGCTGATGTCCCAAGCAGCAGTGCCTGCCTTTACCACCATGCCACCGAGCCCCTGCCGAACGCGAGAGCCATACCGCCCTTTCGCGTGCTCGGGGGACTCCCCATCAGCCTCGACTGCGGCTTGCCTTAGACGACGAGTTCCCATCGAGTCGCTTCACAACCACACCCCACGTCGCCGGCAAGCTCAAATCTCACATTTTTGATAGATTCATAACCAGCAAGGCAGTGTACGACCGCCGAAGACTGTTTGGGCAATTCGACCACATGAATAAACGTGTCTTCTCCGTATGGAGTTCCCTGGACGGGTGTCAGATCACCATGAGCGAAGGAATTGAGCAGCCGAAGTTTGTCGACGGCTCACTCGATTCCTACTGTGAGCGATTAATGTTCGACATTGAGGCCGGAAGCGCTGAAGAGGCTGCAGCGATTCAGCATCTTAGGCTGGGCTGGGAACCCTATCGGCCGATGGGCAAAGCTGCGGCATGCCCAAATTGCGGGTCGACGTTCTATCCAGATGGCTCGGGGCAATGCTGGAGCTGCGATTACGTGTGCTGATGCTGCCTGGTGCGGCCGCCGCCATTTGCGCTGTGATCGATGACTATCGAGTCGTTCTCGGGTTCCACCAATCCAGGGCATGGCGCACAACAACGTTTACTGAAAGGCGCCGCAGGTATCTCGCTTTTATCCGCGCCCGGGTTACTTTGTTTCTTTGCCTCCGCCCGCTTGCCCCGTGCAATGAATGAACGCAATGATGAAGCCAAGCCTCAATGACATCTCCGACGCATGGTTTGCGTTTCATCGCGCCCATGATGAGATTGGAGACTATACACACCGAGCCGACGC
Organism: Cupriavidus sp. SIMBA_020; assembly: GCF_046535395.1. Lineage (NCBI taxonomy): Bacteria > Pseudomonadati > Pseudomonadota > Betaproteobacteria > Burkholderiales > Burkholderiaceae > Cupriavidus > Cupriavidus sp. SIMBA_020. The sequence continues at coordinate 246,120 of NZ_JAWRWU010000001.1, forward strand.
TGGCGAAGAGTTCTTCTGGGTGATTGAGTATCTTGGAGATACGGCTCGACATGAGCCTCAAACGTGCTGGGATGCGATTTCCTTGATTTGGTCTCGGACTGACAAGAACGACATGGCAAGGCTTGCAAGTTTGGCTGCTGGCCCTCTCGAGGACCTACTTGCATACCACGGCAGGGAAGTCTCGCCATGGGTAGAACAACTGTGCCTTAGTGAGCCGGTATTTAGAACGCTGCTGCAGGGCGTGTGGCAGAACGCGATCCTGCCAGACGTATGGGAAAGGATCAACGAACTGCGGAACTCTGGAGGCGAGGCATAGCTATTGCGCTCCCCCGAAATCCGCACAGTAAAGTCACCCTACTGCAACCCACTGGCATCGAATGACAATGAAATACGTTGATGGTCAAGCGGTAAAAGTCGGCGATATGGTAGGTCTGGGTTCCACCGATGAAGGCATCGTGATGTGCTCAATAGATACGGATGAGTCTTCCGCAGAGCAATCGGCGGACGATTGGAAATTTTTGAAGACTGGGGTGATGATCGATTTTCCCAGCATGGGGCTAGTGCATTTTCCCGAAGAACATCCCGATCTGTGGCTGATATCGCGCAACGCTGACTAGGTTCTCTGGAAGCGGTACACCCTATGAAATATGCAGACGATCAAGAAGTCAGGGTCGGGGATGTCGTTGGGCTTGGCGACGACAGAGGAGGAGTCGTCGTGTGCGATATCGACGCGGGTGTCTACATGCCCAGCGATCCTGAATCTGCTTGGGGATACCTTAAAAGGGGAGTGATGGTCGTGTTTCCATCATATGGGCATATTTACTACGAGAACGAGATGGAAGAGGATGCCTTCCTGATCGCTCGCAAGCGGGATTGAGAGGCTTTCAAGTTCTCGCCTGTTCGTTGGACAGCATCACGCATGAATGGTCGGAGGACGGGACGGTGCCCCAGGCGGCTGACGCTCATTGGCACCTTTGGGAACGCGCATCCCGACCAATGACTGTGGCCAAGGCCAGGGTCAGTTCCTGACTGCACAGCAGACGCTCGCGAATCAATAGGCGATGGTTGAATCTGCACCCGACCTCGGCCATATGGCAACGTCTGCGCAGATTTCGCAGTGACATCGAGCGTGCTATTTCTAATTCGTCACTTCGCCTCGGATTGCCCGAAAGAGCAACGAGCGCCTCGACGTGACAGAACTGGCGGGTCAACCATGCGCATTCTAGTACCCAGCTTTCACGGATGGGAACGGACCTGGCGATTCGATCGGCGACGCGCTCAACGCGAGGGAGGGGATCCATTCCCCTACATCACGCACTCAATACAAGCACAAAGTAGCTAGCTTCTTTGTACCTTTAGCTACAGAATGCGCGGCCTGACAGGCGATTCGCGTGGAATTCGTGCGAATCTGGTGGGGGTTTCGAGCCAGTAGTTGGCTAACCTCGCTCAAATATCGGCAAAACAATGCCAAAATTCACTAATATCGGCGATTTGGTGCGAGGGAGGGGACTCGAACCCCTACACCATTGCTGGCGTCAGGACCTAAACCTGGTGCGTCTACCAATTTCGCCACCCTCGCGGTCCTTGCGGCGGTTGCCCTGGCGGGCGGCCGCGTGTTGTCGGTTGGCGCTGCGCATCCTCGACAAAGCAAAAAAGGCGGCTGGAACTGCCCGCCTTTCATGATCTGCCGTCGGATGCCGGCCGTGCCGCTGGCGTAACTTCTTCCAACGGTCGACAAGGCTGCGGATTGTAGCGCAAGCCGAAGCGGGAATCCAGCCCCCTGCCCCGGCCTGCGCCCCATCCGGCCCCGGTTGGGGCCTAGCGGCGGGTGCGGATGAAAGCCAGCACCAGCACCGTGGCGCAGGCTTCCAGCGCCGCCACGAAATACAGGCCCGACGACAGCTGGCCCGTGTTGGTCTTGAACCAGCCGATCATGTACGGCGCCACGAAGCCGGCCAGGTTGCCGATGGAGTTGATCAGCGCGATACCGCCCGCCGCCGCCGTGCCGGCCAGGAAGGCCGACGGCAGCGACCAGAACACCGGGAAGGCGGCCAGGATGCCGACGGAGGCGATGGTTAGCGCCACCAGCGCCAGCGTAGCGCTGTGCAGCCACATGCCGGTCAGCGTCAGGCCCACCGCCGCCAGCAGCGTGGCCATCGCGCAGTGCATCCGGCGTTCGCCCGAGCGGTCCGAGTGGATGCCGTTGAGCACCATGGCGATGGTGCCGGCCACGAACGGAATCGCCGAGATCAGCCCGATCTGCAGGTTGCCCTTGACGCCCAGTTCCTTGATGATCGACGGGGACCAGAACGCGATGGTGGCGTTGCCGCTCACCACGCAGAAGTAGATCGCCGCGCAAATCCAGACCCGCGAATTGGAGAAGGCGTCCTTGAGCGCTGAATGCTTGGCCGGGTCACGCGCCTCGGCCTCCACCTCGCGTGTCACCAGCGTCTGCTCGGTGGCCGTCAGCCACTTGGCGTTGACCGGCTTCTCGGGCAGGAACATCAGCACCGCCACACCGGCCAGCACCGACGGAATCCCCTCGATCACGAACAGCCACTGCCAGTTGGCCAGGCCGTCCACGCCGTCCATCGCGCTCATGATGAAGCCGGCCAGCGGGCCGCCGATCACGCCGGCAATCGCAAACGAGGTCATGAACAGGCCGTTGATGCGGGCGCGGCGGTCAGCCGGGAACCAGTAGGTCAGGTACAGCACCACGCCCGGGAAGAAGCCCGCCTCGAAAATCCCCAGCAGGAAGCGCAGCGCGTAGAACTGCCCCGGCGTCTTGACGAAGATCATCGCCATCGAGGCCAGGCCCCAAAGAATGGTGATGCGCGCCAGCGTCTTGCGCGCGCCGATCTTCTCCAGCAGCAGGTTGCTCGGCACCTCGAACAGGAAGTAGCCGATGAAGAAAATCCCCGCGCCCAGGCCGTACACGGCCTCGCTGAACTGCAGGTCCTGGAGCATCTGGAGCTTGGCGAAGCCCACGTTGACGCGGTCGATCCAGGCCAGGATGAACAGGAATACGAGGAATGGGATCAGGCGCACGGTGATCTTGCGGTACGCCTCGTTGCGTTGCTGAGCCAATTCCGCGGGCGGCAGGCTCTCCAGGGCGCCAGGGGCGCCGGTCATCACGGAAGACATCGGTGACTACTCCTTGGGTGTGGTGGGCGGGGCGCCGCTACATTGGCGGCGCCCTCTGGCTTGCGCTGTGTTGTGCTGGAGCGCATGGCCGCGGCCGTGGGAATCCGGCCGATTTGCTGCTGCCCGGCTTACGCCAGGCCCTGCTCGATGGCGCCGGCCACCTGCAGCACGCGGGCGTCATGCCCGTGCAGGCCGCAGATGCCGAGGCCGATGCCCTGCCCCATCGGCAGGGACGCCGCGCAGCCGTCGAGCCAATTGAGCACGCTCGGATTGCGCAGCACCAGGCCGTTCGTGGCGAAGAAGTCCTCGTCACGCGTCAGCGCATCCAGGCGCGGCGGGCGCACCGCCACGGTCGGCATCAGCCAGGCATCGGCATCGCGCAGGCGCTCGGCGGCGCGTGCCTGCATGGCGGCGCGCTCGGCCAGCAGCGTGATGTAGTCGGCGGCGCTTTGTTGCTGGCCGCGACGGATACGCTGGGCCACGCGCGGGTCGTAGCGGTCGCCCTGCCTGGCCAGCAGCTCGCGGTGCCAGGTCCACGACTCGGCGGCGGTCAGGCCGCCACCGGCGTTGATCTCGGGCAGGCGACGCAGTTCGGGGAAATCGAATGTGACGATTTGCGCACCCTTGGCCGACAGCCGCGACAGCGTGGCCTCGAACGCCTGCGCCACCTCGGCCTCCACGCCATCCATCACAAAGTCACGCGTGACGTAGAGGCGCAAGCCGGACAGGTCGGCGGGCCGGGTGTCGAGCGTCTCGCCGCTCAGCACGGCGTCCACCGCCACGCAGCAGGCCACCGAGCGCGCCAGCGGGCCGGCCGAATCGAGTGAGGTGGACAGCGGCACCGCGCCGGACAGCGGCACGCGGCGCGCGGTCGGCTTGAAGCCGGTCAGTCCGCAGAATGCCGACGGAATGCGGATCGAGCCGCCCGTATCGGTGCCCAGCGCCGCCACGGCCATATCCTCGGCCACGCTGACCGCGCCGCCCGAGGTAGAGCCGCCGGCGATACGCTCGGCGTCGAACGGGGTGCGCGGCGTGCCGTAGTGGGGGTTCAGCCCCAGGCCCGAGAACGCGAACTCGCTCATATTGGTCCGGCCGATCAGCACCGCGCCAGCCGCGCGCAGGCGGGCCACGGCGGGCGCATCGGCCTGGGCCGGGGCGGTGCCGTCGAGCGCCACCGATCCGGCGCGCGTCATCTGGCCGCGCACATCGAACAGATCCTTGATGGACACCGGCAGGCCGGCCAGCGGCGATGCCACGAGCCCGGCGGCGCGCGCCTGGTCCGCCGCGCGGGCCTGCGCCAGCGCGCCTTCGGCATCCACGTGCAGGAAGGCGACGCCGCCGGCACGCTGGTGATGGGCGATCCGCGCCAGCGCGTCTTCGGTCAGTGTCACGCTGGTCGTGCGCCCGGCCGCCAGCGAGGCCGCCAGCGCGGCGATGGTCGGGGCGGCGCTCATTCCGCCACCTCCAGCGACGCCACGCGGTACGCATGGCGCAACGTGCGATTGCGCACCGGATCGTGCAGCTCCACCTCGAAGGCGTCGCCGTGGCCCAGGTCGCCAATCACGGCCTGGGTGCCGCAGAACATGGCGGTGCCCGGCGGCAGTTGCGACTCGCCGGTCAGGCGTTGCACCAGGTCACGCGGGTCCAGCAGGCGCGTGACCTTGCCTTCCTGATACAGCGCGCGCTGGCCGTCGCGCACGCGCCAGCAGCGCATTTCCAGCTGGTCCCAGTGGTCGGCCACATCGTCGAAGCGCCAGACCTCGCGGCCCATCGGCTTGCCGCACATCTGCTTGGAGACGGTCACGTCATAGGCTTCGACCTTACGGTCGGTATGGTCCGAGCCGATGCCGATGTACAGCGCGTCCGCGCCCTGCAGCAGCACGAATTCGGTCTCGCCCGACGAGTCGTCGCGCGGCACCTCAAGGACATCATCGGTGGTCAGCAGCGAGGCGGCCAGCGGGTAGAACGTCGGCACGGTGGCGGGCGGCTTCACGCCCAGCGCCTGCAGTTCTTCGATGTGATGCTGGACGGCGGCGGCGTCGCGGCCAGTCCAGCCGGCAATGATGAGTCGTTGGACGTCGAGGGCGAGCGGGCCCCCGCCGGCTACCTGGAGGTGCAGTGTCGGCATGGCGTACTACCTGGTTACGAGGGAAAAGGGTCGGTCAGAGGGTCCGGATGATGTTCTTCCGGAATTCGTCGATATGTTCGCGAATCGCCTGGCGCACGGCCGGGATGTCCCGGCGCTCGAGCGCGTCAACGATCTCCAGATGCTCCTGGTAGACGTTCTCCAGGTGCTGGGGATCGGACAGCGAGAGGAACCAGAAGCGCGCCTGCTTCTCATGCAGGCCGCGCAGCAGTTCGGCCAGCACGCGGTTGCGCGAGGCGGCGGACATGGCGGTATGGAACTTGAGGTCGAGCGAGGCCAGCGCGGGGATGTCGCGGCGGGCGATCAGGTCGGGCGAGCGGTCCACGATGTCGCGCATGGCCTTGAAGTCGCTGTCGTGCCCGCGCTCGCAGGCCAGCGTGGCGCACAGCATCTCGTTGGTGGCGCGCACCTCGATCATGTCGAGCACTTCGTTCAGCGACAGCGGCGTCACCAGCACGCCCTTGCGCGGCAGGATGGACACCAGCCCTTCCACTTCGAGCCGATGCAGCGCCTGGTGCACGGGCGTGCGGCCCAGGCCGAGCAGCGCGGCCACCTGGGCCTCGATCAGCGGCTCGCCGGGACGGAACTCGCACGCGATGATGCGGCGCTTGATCTCCGTGTACGCCTGCTCGCGCAGGGCCGCGCCGCTCTGGGCTGGCGTGGGGGGCGCGGGGGGCGTTGCAGGAGGAGTTGCCGGCTGGGGGTCGGCACCGCCGACCAGTCGAATAGGGTTCGCCACGGATTGCTCGCTTCGTCTCAACGTTCGTTGAAGTTGCAGTGATACTAGTGTGATATTTCACTGGACACAACCCGGAAAATCCTAGGGGTAAACACTAGAGACGCGCCAGTCACAGGGGCGCCGGGTATCATGGCGGGACGTTATGAAATCGATAATCGATTCGTGCGTATCTTGGTGCAATATGCAGCCATCGTGGTGCAGGATGTCACGACGATGGTGCCGAACCCTGGTGATCCACCCCGCCGTCCGTCTCCCATGTCCGCCGATCCGCTGTTCAATCAATCGCTCGAAAAAGGGCTCGAAGTCCTGCGCGCCTTCAGCGCCGTCCACCGCACGCTGACGCTCTCCGAAGTAGCCGGGCTCACCGGCATGACCAAGAGTTCGGCCCAGCGCACGGTCCATACGCTTGAAACCCTCGGCTACATCGACAAGCACCCGCAGACCCGCCGCTTCCGCCTGACGCCGAAGGTGATGGAGATCGGCTACAACTACCTGGCCGCCGATGCGCTGATTCCCATTGCCAGCCCCTACCTGTCCCAGCTGGCCAACGCCAGCGGCGAGACGGCCAACCTGACCGAGCCCGTGGGGCTGGACATGGTCTACGTGGCGCAACTGATGACCGCCAAGCACATGCCCGTGCTGACACCAGTGGGCATGCGGATTCCGATGTACTGCACGAGTTCCGGCCGCGCCTACTTGAGCACGCTGCCCGATGCGCAGGTGCGCGCGATGCTGGAGGCCTCCACGCGCGCGCCGCGCACCCCCGCTACGCTGACCGATGTGGACGCGATCTTGGCGCAGGTGGTGGCGTGCCGGGGCCTGGGCTATGCCTGCAACGAGGAGGAGCTGTTTCTGGGCGATATGGGCGTGGGGGCGCCCATCGTGAACAGCCAGGGGGTGGCGGTGGGGGCGGTGCATGTGTCGCCGCCGGCCAGCCGGTGGACGATGGCGGAGGCCCAGCGCAAGCTGGGACCCCTCGTCATCGAGTGCGCGTGGGCGATTTCAAGGTCGATCGGGCACTGAAGCTGCCGCCGGCGATCAGCGCGCGTGCTCCAGCATCGCCAACAGCAGCACGTTGGCGCCGGCCTCGATGTGCTCGGGCAGCGCATCCTCCAGCTCGTTATGGCTGATGCCGTCCTTGCAAGGCACGAAGATCATGCCCGTGGGGGCGCGCTGCGCCACGTAGACGGCGTCATGCCCCGCCCCGCTCACTACGTCCATGCTCGGCAGCCCCAGCGCCGCCGCCGCGCGCCGCACGCTGTCCACACAGGCCGGGGCGAACAGGCAGGGCTCGAACTTGACCACCTGGCGAATCGCCACGCTCACCGCCGCCGCGTCGGCAATGCCGGCGAAGGCCGCGCGCATCGCCGCGTCCATGCGGTCCAGCCCGTCCTGCGACAGGTTGCGGAAGTCCACCGTGAAGTCCACCCGCCCCGGAATCACGTTGCGTGAGTTCGGCTTGACCTCGACATAGCCGACGGTGCCCCGGCCATGCGGCGCGGCGTCCCGGGCGATGCGGTTCACCGCCTCGATCATCCGCGCCGTGGCCAGCAACGCGTCGTGGCGCAGCGCCAGCGGGGTCGGGCCGGCGTGGGCGTCCTGCCCGGTCACGGTCACGTCGTACCACTGCTGGCCCAGCGCGCCGGACACCACGCCAATCGGCAGCCCGGCCGCCTCCAGCACCGGTCCCTGCTCGATATGGGCCTCGAAGTAGGCCGCGAACATGCCGCCCGGCACATCGCCGGCAGGCTGGGCCCCGTGGTAACCGATGGCGGCCAGCGCATCGCCCACGCTCACGCCTTCGCGGTCCTGCTGGCGGCGCGCCTCGTCGGCATCGAACACGCCGGCAAACACGCCCGAGCCCATCATCACCGGCGTGAAGCGGGTGCCTTCCTCGTTGGTCCAGAACGCCACTTCCAGCGGCGCGCGCGTCTGGATGCCGAGGTCGTTGAGCGTGCGCATGACCTCCAGCCCCGCCAGCACGCCGAAGTTGCCGTCGAACTTGCCGCCCGAGGGCTGGGTGTCGATATGGCTGCCCGTGGCCACGGCGCGCGCGGACGGGTCCGTGCCCGCGCGGCGCGCAAAGACATTGCCGATCTCGTCCACGCGCACGTCCAGCCCCGCCTCGCGGCACCACTGCACCACCAGGTCGCGCCCCTTGCGGTCTTCTTCGGTCAGCGCGATGCGGCACACGCCGCCCTTGGCCGTGGCGCCGATCGCGCCCAGATCCATGAGCGATTGCCACAGGCGCGCGCCATTGATGCGGGGAAGAACTTTCGAATCCATGTCTGCCTTGTCTGCTTCGTGAGTGAATGATGAATGACCACGGCCCGGTGCAAGAACCAGACCACGCGCCGGGGCGACGCGACTGGCACATGACTTGCTAGACCGAAGGCAGCCCTTCCCCCACTCAGGAGCATTGCCTGTGAACCACCAAACGTCCGCCCACGCGAAAGGTTTCTCCGCCGCAGTCCTGGCCCTCTCGCTGCTCGCCCTGCCCGGCGCCGCCATGGCCGAGAAGACGCTGCGCATCGGCATGACCGCTGCCGACATCCCGCGCACGCTCGGCCAGCCCGACCAGGGCTTCGAGGGCAACCGCTTCACCGGCATCCCGATGTACGACGCCCTGACGCAATGGGACCTCTCCAAGAGCAACGGCCCCAGCCTGCTGATTCCCGACCTCGCCACCGAGTGGAAGGTGGACGCCGCCGACAAGACCAAGTGGACCTTCAAGCTGCGCCCCGGGGTGAAATTCCACGACGGCTCCGCCTTCAACGCCGACGCCGTGGTCTGGAACGTCAACAAGGTGCTCGACAAGACCGCCAAGCAGTTCGATGCGAGCCAGGTGGGCGTGACCGCCTCGCGCATGCCCACACTGCGCAGCGCGAAGAAAATCGACGACCTGACCGTGGAACTGGTCACGTCCGAGCCGGACTCGTTCCTGCCGTACAACATCTCGAACCTGTTCATGGCCTCGCCCACGCAGTGGGAGAAGAAGTTCGCCGCCGTGCCGGCCTCGGTGACCGATGCGGCCGAACGCAGCAAGCAGGCCTGGGTAGCCTTTGCCGCCGACGCCTCCGGCACCGGCCCGTTCAAGATGACCCGCTTCGTGCCGCGCGAGCGCCTGGAGCTGGCCAAGAACGCCAGCTACTGGGACAGCAAGCGCGTGCCCAAGATCGACAAGGTGGTGATGGTGCCGATGCCCGAGGCCAACGCCCGCACGGCCGCGCTGCTGTCGGGCCAGGTCGACTGGATCGAGGCCCCCGCGCCTGACGCCATCGCCCAGATCAAGAGCCGCGGCTTCGAGGTCTACGCCAACGCCCAGCCGCACATGTGGCCGTGGCAGCTCTCCTTCGCCCCGAATTCGCCGTGGCTGGACAAGCGCGTGCGCCAGGCCGCCAACCTCTGCGTGAACCGCGCGGGCCTGAAGACGCTGCTGGGCGGCTACATGGCCGAGGCCAAGGGCATCGTGGAAGCCGGCAACCCGTGGTGGGGCAACCCCACGTTCGACATCAAGTACGACGCCAACGCCGCCCGCAAGCTGATGGGCGAAGCCGGCTACTCGGCCGCCAAGCCGCTCAAGGTGAAGGTGCAGGTGTCGGCGTCCGGCTCGGGCCAGATGCAGCCGCTGCCGATGAACGAGTACGTGCAGCAGAACCTGAAGGAGTGCTTCTTCGACGTGGACTTCGACGTCGTGGAGTGGAACACCCTGTTCACCAACTGGCGCATCGGCGCCAAGGACGCCAGCGCGCACGGCGCCAACGCCATCAACGTCAGCTTCGCGGCGATGGACCCGTTCTTCGCGATGGTCCGCTTCGTCAGCACCAAGACGCAGCCGCCGGTCTCGAACAACTGGGGCTTCTTCGGCAATGCGGAGTTCGACAAGCTGATCGAGAACGCCCGCACCTCGTTCGACGAAAAGTCCCGTGACGCCGCGCTGGCCAAGCTGCACGCGCGCATCGTGGAAGAGTCGCCGTTCGTGCTGATCGCCCATGACGTGGGCCCGCGCGCCATCTCGAAGAAGGTCAAGGGCGTGGTGCAGCCCCAGAGCTGGTTTATCGATATTGCGACGATGTCGATGGACTGACGCTTGCCGTGCCCCCTCTCCCGCCACCGGGAGAGGGGAGAAATACCCCCCACACCAGCCGGCCACAGACCATGACTTACCTGCTTCGCCGCATTCTCTATGCGCTGCCTATCCTGCTTGGGGTTGCCCTGCTCTGCTTCTCGCTGGTCCACATCGCCCCCGGGGACCCCCTCGTCTCGGTGCTGCCGCCCGATGCCTCCGAAGACCTCCGGCGCCAGTTGACCGCGCTGTACGGTTTCGACAAACCGTTCCTCGAACAATTTCTGCACTGGCTGACCCGCGCGCTCCATGGCGACCTGGGGACCTCCATCGCCACCAACCGGCCGGTGATGAGCGAGGTGTCCACCGCCGTGATCAACTCGATCCGGCTGGCCACCGTGGCCACGCTGATCGGCTTCACCTTCGGCTGCCTGTTCGGCTTCGTGGCCGGCTATATGCGCGATTCCATCGCCGACCGCATCGCCTCGTTCCTGTCCGTGCTCGGCGTCAGCATTCCGCACTACTGGCTCGGCATGGTGCTGGTCATCGCCTTCTCGGTGCTGCTCGGCTGGCTGCCTGCCACTGGCGCCGGCCCGGGCGGCTCGGGCGACTGGGCGTGGGACTGGGAGCACTTCCAGTACATGCTGCTGCCGGCCATCACCATGTCGGTGATCCCGATGGGCATCGTCGCCCGCACGATCCGGGCGCTGGTGGCCGAAATCCTGTCCAACGAGTTCATCGTCGGCCTGCGCGCCCGCGGCCTGTCGGACGTGGCCGTGTTCCGCCACGTGGTCAAGAACGTGGCGCCGACCGCGCTGTCCGTGATGGGCCTCCAGCTCGGCTACCTGCTCGGCGGGTCGATCCTGATCGAGACCGTGTTCTCGTGGCCCGGCACCGGCTTCCTGCTGAACTCGGCCATCTTCCAGCGCGACTTCCCGCTGCTGCAGGGCACGATCCTCGTGCTGGCCGTGTTCTTCGTCCTGCTCAACCTGCTGGTGGACGCGCTGCAGACGCTGTTCGACCCCCGCATCCAGCGCAACTAAGGAGGCCCCCATGCAGATCGCACTGAACAAGGCCGTGGCGCCGCTGCCCGTGGCGCGCTCGCCCGGCTACTGGGCCACCGTGGGCCGCCGCCTGCTGCGCAACAAGCTGGCGATGGCCGCCGCGCTGATCCTGATCGCCCTGGTGGTGATGGCGATCTTCGCCCCGGCGCTGATGCCGGCAGACCCGTACGCGTCCTCCATCCTCAAGCGGCTCAAGCCGATCGGCACCGCAGGCTATCCGCTCGGCACCGACGAACTGGGCCGCGACCTGCTCTCGCGCCTGATGCTGGGCGGCCGGCTGTCGCTGTTCATGGGCATCACGCCCGTGCTGCTGGCGTTTGTGATCGGCAGCGCACTCGGCATCGTGGCCGGCTACGCAGGTGGCTGGACCAACACCATCATCATGCGGCTCACCGACATCCTCTACGCCTTCCCGTCGGTGCTGCTGGCCATCGCGCTGTCCGGCACGCTGGGCGCCGGCGTGGGCAACGCGCTGCTGTCGCTGACCATCGTCTTCGTGCCGCAGATCGTGCGGGTGGCGGAGAGCGTGACCACGCAGGTACGCAACCGCGAGTTCGTCGATGCGGCGCGCGCCTCGGGGGCCAGCTCGCTGACCATCGTGCGCGCCCATGTGCTGAATAACGTACTTGGGCCGATCTTCGTCTATGCGACGAGTCTGATTTCGGTGTCGATGATCCTGGCCTCCGGGCTCTCCTTCCTGGGCCTCGGCGTGAAGCCGCCCGAGCCCGAGTGGGGCCTGATGCTCAACACCCTGCGCACCGCCATCTACACCCAGCCCTGGGTCGCCGCCCTGCCCGGCGCGATGATTTTCCTGACCTCGATCTCGTTCAACCTGCTGGCCGACGGCATCCGCTCGGCCATGGAAATCAAGGAATGAACATGAGCGAACTTCTCACAGCGCCTGCCCACGCCCGTGACATTGGCGGCCCGGCCCAGCCGCTCGTGATCGCGCGCGATCTCGTCAAGCATTTCCCGCTCAAGTCGGCCATCCCGTTCCGCAAGGCTGGCGAGGTCCGCGCCGTGGACGGCGTCAGCTTCGACGTGCTCAAGGGCGAAACCCTCGGCGTGGTCGGCGAGTCCGGCTGCGGCAAGTCCACCACCGCGCGGCTGCTGATGCAGCTCACCGCCCACGACAGCGGCGAACTGATCTTCGACGCCCAGGGCGTGGGCTCGCCCCAGTTGCCGATGAAGGCGTTCCGCAGCCAGGTGCAGATGGTGTTCCAGGACAGCTACTCGTCGCTGAACCCGCGCCTGACCATCGAGGAATCGATCGCTTTCACGCCGCGCGTGCACGGCTTGCCGGCGGGGGAGGCCACCGAGCGGGCGCGCTACCTGCTGGAGCGCGTGGGACTGGAGCCGGCGCGCTTTGCCGGGCGCTATCCGCACGAACTGTCCGGCGGCCAGCGCCAGCGCGTGAACATCGCCCGCGCGCTGTCGCTGCGGCCCCGGCTGGTGATCCTGGACGAAGCGGTGTCCGCGCTCGACAAATCCGTGGAAGCCCAGGTGCTGAACCTGCTGCTTGACCTCAAGGCCGAGTTCGACCTGACCTACGTCTTCATCAGCCATGACCTCAACGTCATCCGCTACCTCTGCGACCGCGTGATGGTGATGTACCTGGGCAAGGTGGTGGAGATTGGCGATACCGAGTCGATCTACGCCAATCCCTCGCACCCGTACACGCGCGCGCTGCTGGCGTCGATGCCGTCGATGGACCCGGACCACCGCACGCTGGCCGCGCCGCTGGCGGGCGACCCGCCCAACCCGATCAATCCGCCGTCCGGGTGCAGCTTCCATCCGCGCTGCGCCCGCGCCGAGCCGGTCTGCGAGCGCCGCACCCCCGTGCTGGCCGACGAACTGGCCGGCCATCCCGTGTCGTGCCTGATGGCGATGCCCGACGGCGGCCATTCGCTGCCGCTGCGGCGCATGACCCCGGGCCTGCACGCGGCCACGCCTTGACCCCGCCGGAGACCCCTATGACAGCCCCCAATACCCCTGCCGTCTCGGTCAAGGACCTCCACGTCACCTTCGCCGGCGGCGGCAAGACCATCCGTGCCGTGAACGGCGTGTCGCTCGACGTGGCCCCCGGCGAGGCCGTGGCGCTGATCGGCGAATCCGGCTCCGGCAAGAGCGTGACGCTGCGCGCGCTGATGCGTCTCCATCCGCCCCGCCGCACCCGCATCGGCGGCGAGATCCGCGTGGACGGCCAGGACGTGCTCGCGCTGGACAAGCGCGCGCTGGCCCGGCTGCGCGGCGGCACCGTCGCCATGGTGTTCCAGGAGCCGCTGCTGGCGCTGGACCCGGTGTACACGGTGGGCCAGCAGATTGTGGAGTGCATCCGGACGCACAAGAAGGTGTCCGCCGCCGAGGCGCGCGCGCTGGCGCTCAAGGCGCTGGAAGCGGTGCGCATTCCCAGCCCCGAGCGACGGCTGGCCGCCTATCCGCACGAGATGTCCGGCGGCATGCGGCAGCGGGCGATGATCGCGCTGGCGCTGTCGGCCCAGCCAAAAATCCTGCTGGCCGACGAGCCGACCACGGCGCTGGACGCCACCGTGCAGATCCAGGTGTTGATCCTGCTGCGCGAGCTGCAACGCGAGCTGGGCCTCTCCATCGTCTTCGTCACGCACGACATGGGTGCGGCGGTGGAGATTGCCGACCGCGTGGCCGTGATGTACGGCGGCCGCATCGTCGAGGAAGGCCCGATCCGCACGCTGCTGCGCGAGGCCCGCCACCCGTACACGATGGCGCTGCTGCAAAGCCGCCAGCACGGCATGGATCGCGGCCAGCGGCTGCAGGCCATCGGCGGGGCCCCGCCTGACCTCGCCGCGCTGCCGCCGGGCTGCACCTTCGCCCCGCGCTGCGCGCACGCCCGCCCCGCCTGCCTGGCCGAGGTGCCGCGCAGCGTGGCGCTGGGCAACGGCCATCGCGTCAGTTGCGTGCTGGTGGCCGACACCTCCGAACCTTCGAATACCGCCGCTGCCTCGCCGGCCGCCGCCTAAACTCCATCCATTCTCCGAAAAAGAAGGAAGCCGAACGCCATGACCCTGGCCACCCATCCCGCCCGCGCCTTCATGCCCTACCCCGACGCGCCCGTGCCCAACGCGGCCGCCGGCCCGCTGCGGGGGCTGACCTTCGCCGTCAAGGACCTGTTCGACGTGGCCGGCTACCCCACCGGCGGCGGCAATCCGCACGTGCTGGCGCGCTCCGGCATCAAGACGGTGACCGCGCCCACGGTGCAGAAGCTGCTCGATGCCGGCGCGATGTTCGTCGGCAAGTCGCATACCGACGAGCTGGCCTTCTCGATGAACGGCCAGAACGCGCACTACGGCGGCCCGGTCAACGGCGGCGCGCCCGATCGCGTGACGGGCGGTTCGTCGTCCGGGTCGGCCTCGGCGGTGTCCAACAAGCTGTGCGACTTCGCGCTCGGCACGGACACCGGCGGCTCCGTGCGCGCCCCGGCCAGCCACTGCGGCCTGTTCGGCATCCGCCCTTCGCATGGCCGTATCTCGCTCCAGCACTGCATGCCGCTGTGCGAGACGCTCGATACCTGCGGCTTCTTCGCCCGTGACATCGGCACCTTCGCCCGCGTGGCGGACGTGCTGTTCGGCAAGGATGCCGATCCGCTGCCGGCCCGGCCCCGCCTGCTGCTGGCATCGGACTTGTTCGAATTGCCGACGCCCGAAGCCCGCGCCGCGCTGGCGCCCACGGTGGCGCGCATCGAGGCCGTGCTGGGCCGTGCGACCCCGGTGGACGTGGCCGACCGCCCGCTGTCCGACCTGTACTGGGCCTTCCGCTACGTGCAGGGCTGGGAAGCCTGGCAGGCCGATGGCGCGCTGATCGAGAACTACGGCCTGCAGATGGGCCCGGACGTGGCCGCGCGCTTCGTGTTCAGCAAGGGGGTCACCGAGGCCCAGTTCGAGCAGTCCAGCGCGGTGCGCCGCGAGTTCACCGCCCACCTGGGCCGCCTGCTCGGCCATGACGGCGTGCTGGTACTGCCGACCATGCCGGACATCGCCCCGCTGCGCAACGCCGCCGGCGAGACGCTGGAGGACTACCGCACCGCCGCCGCCCATACGCTGTGCCTGACGCCGCTGTCTGGCTTCCCGCAACTGAGCCTGCCGCTCTCCAGCCGCGCCGGCGCGCCGCTCGGCATTTCCCTGCTCGGCCCGAAGGGCAGCGACCGCAGCCTGATCGCCCTGGCGGAGACGCTGATGACGGCGCTGGTATGATCCGGCGCGCCGCCGCCCCCAATCGCCCCTCTATATAGATATAGCTATGCCCCGACTCCGCATCACCGCCGCCGGCCAGACCTTCCTGGCCGACACCCACCCGGACGCCCCCGAGACCGTCGCCGCCTTCCTGAAGCTGCTGCCCTACCGCCAGAAGCTGATCCACGTGCGCTGGAGCGGCGAAGGCTGCTGGATTCCGCTCGGCGAATTCAAGCTGGGCGTCGGCTTCGAGAACCACACCAGCCACCCGTCCGTGGGCGACATCCTGTTCTACCCGGGCGGCTACAGCGAAACCGAGATCATCCTGGCCTACGGCAGCTGCTGCTTCGCCAGCAAGATGGGCCAGCTGGCCGGCAACCACTTCCTGACCATCGTCGAGGGCCGGGAGAACCTCCGCGCGCTCGGCACCAAGGTGCTCTGGGAGGGCGCGCAGGACGTGGTCTTCGAACTGGCCGACTAGGGCCGCAACCCTCCCGACGGGGGAGATGCTTCCCGATGGACGACCGCATATCGTCGCGTGACGCGCGCCGTGGCCCTGCCGCACCGGGGCCAGCGAGATGACGCGATGACATCGTCTTGTCGGGAAGAATCATGCAGACATCGCAATTCATGCGCGCGCCGGCCACCGGCTCGCGCCGCAGCGGCGCGTTCCATGTGCGCCGATTCGGGTCCGCGCTGCTCGTGCGCGCCTTGCTCTGGCTCTGCTTCGGCGGGCTGGGGGCGCTGCTCCTGCTCTTCTCGCGCGGCAAGCCCAGCCCGATCGTCCTCGGCGCCGGCTTCTTCGGCCTGCTGATCCTGTTCGAATGGTCCTGGGGCCGGCACGCGCCGCTGCGCAAGCCGCTGCTGACGGTGGATGCCGGCGGCATCGGCTCCACGGCCTTCCCGCGCCGTCGCCCGCACCTGCGCTGGGCCGAGATTGCCGCCGTGGCGGTGCGCAACCTGCGCGGCGGTCCCGTGATCGAGGTCTTTCCCAAGCCCGTGCCGGGCGCCCGGCGACGGACCCCGGCATCGTTCAAGATCCGGCTGGCGCTGATGCGCGAGGCAGACCAGCAGCTTGCCCAGGCACTGGTCACCCATCACATGCGTACGGCCGGCGTCACGGTCAACAACACGCTGGCTGCCGAGCAAGCCTTCCGGGCCGAGATGCAGGCGCTGCCACACACCTGGGGCCTCTACGCGCTGATCGCCCTCAACGTGGCGATCTGGCTGTTCACGCTCACGCACGGCGCCACGCTCGATGCCACGGCGCCCGCCCGGTTGGTCGAATGGGGCGGCAATCTCGCCGTGCTGGTCCAGGAGGGTCAGTGGTGGCGACTGCTGACGGCCACCTTCCTGCACAGCAGCCTCAAGCACATCGGCGCCAACATGCTGGTGCTGTTCGTGCTCGGCAAGCATGTGGAGCGGTTCTACGGCACGCGCGGCTTCCTGCTGATCTATCTCGGCGCGGGGCTGGTGGGCAGCGCCCTGAGCCTGCATTTCGGGGCGCAGACGGCGGTGTCGGTCGGGGCGTCGGGCGCCGTGTTCGGCGTGGGCGGCGCGCTGCTGGCCGGGGTGCTGCGCCATCGCCGGCTGCTGCCCGAGGGCATCCATCGGCAACTGACGACCGACGCGGCGGTCATGATCGGCTACTCGCTGGTGCAGGGCTTCCTGTCGACCCGGGTGGACAACGCCGGGCACGTGGGCGGCCTGATCGGCGGCGCGCTGATCGCGCTGTGCCTGCCGGTGCGGCTGGACCCCGCCCGCTACGCCCGCAAGCTGCGGCGCGGCCTGGCGCTGGCCGCAGCCGTCGCCGCCGTGCTGGTGGTGGGCACCGCCGCGCTGGCACCGCGCGTGCCCCAGGCCATGCGCGACGGCCTGGCCGCCAGCCGCCAGATCGAGCGCGCCCAAAAGACCTTCATGACCGCCTTCCAGGGTATGCAGGCCGACAATGCGGCGACCAAGGCCGGCCGGATGACGCCCGAGGAAGCGGACGACCGCAGCCGGACCGTGCACGCCCCGGCGCTCGATCAGGCCGTGTCGGAACTGGTCCGCATCACCCTGCCGCCGGGCAACCCGCGCGCGCCGCTGGTGCAGGACATGACGCTGCTGGCCGACCTGCTGCGCGAAATGGCCCGCATGCCGTCGGTGAAGGACCCCCGCACCGGCAAACCCGTGGCCGCCGATCCCCGCCGCGCGGCCCAGATCGCGGTGGACATCGTGCGGCTGACCGCCCAAATGAAAAAGCGCCAGTCGTAACCGGCGCTTTTTCTTCTCCCCCGGGGATCACCCCGCCTCCCCTGCCATCAACCTGCCATCAACCCGCCATCACCCCTCCGCCGCCCTCGGGCGGCTTCACGCGGAACCACGCCGCGTACAGCGCCGGCAGGAACAGCAGCGTCAGCACCGTGGCGATGATCAGCCCGCCCATGATGGCGGCCGCCATCGGCCCCCAGAAGGTGGAGCGCGAGAGCGGGATCATCGCCAGCACGGCCGCCGCGGCGGTCAGGATGATCGGCCGGAAACGGCGCACCGCCGACTCGACGATGGCCTGCCACGGCGGCACCCCGGCGCTGATGTCCTGCTCGATCTGGTCCACCAGGATCACCGAGTTGCGGATGATCATGCCCAGCAGCGCCGTGATGCCAAGCTGCGCGACAAACCCCATCGGCGCGCGCAGCAGCAGCAGCGTGGCGGCGGCGCCGATCAGCCCGAGCGGGCCGGTCAGGAACACCATCACCGAACGCGAGAAGCTGTGCAATTGCAGCATCAGCAGCGTGAAGATCAGGAAGATGCACAGCGGCAGCTGCGCGGCGATGGACGCGCCCGCCTTGCCGCTCTCCTCCTCGGCCCCGGCCACGGTGATCAGGTAGCCCGGCGGCAGGTCCGCGCGCAGCTTGTCCAGCTGCGCGCGGACCTGCGCGGTCACGGTCGGACCCTGGATGCCATCCACCACATCGGCCTGCACGGTGATGCCGAAGTCGCGGTTCTCGCGCCAGATCACACCCGGCTCGGACTTCAGCGTCACGCGCGCCACCTGCGTCAGCGGCACCGCGCGGCCGGTGTTGGTCGGCACCAGCACGTTGGCCATGTCGGACATCGCGTCCCGCTCGTTCTTCGGCGTGCGCATGACGATGTCGATCAGCTTGTCGGCGTCGCGGTACTGGCCCACCGGCACGCCGGTCAGCACGGCCTGCGTGGCACGGGCGATGGCGTTGGTGGTCACGCCCAGCGCGCGCGCCTTGTCCTGGTCGATCTCCAGGCGCAGCATCTTGACGTTCTCGTTCCAGTTGTCGTTCACGCCCACCGTGTTCGGATTGGCGGCCATGATCGCGCGGACCTGGTCGGCGATCTTGCGCACGCCGGCGGCGTCTGGCCCGATCACCCGGAACTGCACCGGGTACGCCACCGGCGGCCCGTTCGGCAGCAGCTTCACGCGGCCCCGCAGCTGCGGGAACTGGGTGGCGAGCACCTCGATCACGCGCTTGCGCAGCGCGTCGCGCGCCTCCACGCTGACCGGCATCACAATCACCTGCGCCACGTTGCTCTGCGGGAAGATCTGGTCCAGCGGCAGGTAGAAGCGCGGCGCGCCGGTGCCGACGAAGGTGGTCAGGCTGTCCACGGCCTTGTCGCGCCGCATGGCGGTCTCGAAGCGCTTGGCCTCGGCCTCCATCTGCGCGAAGCTGGTGCCCTCGGGCATCCACAGCTCCACCATCAGCTCGGGCCGGCTCGAATCCGGGAAGAACTGCTTCTCGACGAACTTGAACGCCCACAGGCCCAGCGCGAAGCTGACCAGCGTGACGGCGATCACGGTCTTGCGCCACGTCACGCACCAGTTCACCAGATACCGGAAGCGCGCGTAGAACGGCGTGTCGAACACCTCGTGATGGCCGCCGTCGCTGGCGCGGGTCTTGAGCAGCAGGTAGCCGAGGTAGGGCGTGAAGTACACCGCCGCCAGCCACGACAGCACCAGCGCCAGCGCCGTCACGGCAAAGATCGCAAAGGTGTACTCGCCCACGGTGGACTTGGCCAGCCCCACCGGCAGGAAGCCGGCCGCCGTGATCAGCGTGCCGGTCAGCATCGGCATGGCCGTGGAGGTGTAGGCGAAGGTGGCCGCCTCCATCTTGGAGAAGCCTTCCTCCAGCTTGCGCACCATCATTTCCACGGCGATGATCGCGTCGTCCACCAGCAGCCCGAGCGCCACGATCAGCGCCCCGAGCGAGATCTTGTGCAGGCCGATGCCGAAGATGTTCATGAACAGGAACGTCACGGCCAGCACGAGCGGGATGGTCAGCGCCACCACCAGCCCGGGGCGCACGTCGATCCGCAGCGGCCTGGTATGCAGCCCCAGCGCGATGAAGCTGACTGCCAGCACGATCACCACGGCCTCGATCAGCACGTGCACGAACTCGCCCACCGAGCGCTTGACCGCTTGTGGCTGATCCTGCACCTGGTCCATCTCGATGCCCATCGGCAACTGGCCGCGCAGGCCATCGGTCACGCGGCGCAGTTCCTGGCCCAGCGCGATGATGTCCCCGCCTTTCTCCATCGAGATACCGAGCCCGATCACATCCTTGCCGTTGAAGCGCATGCGGCTGGCGGGCGGGTCGATATAGCCGCGATAGACGTGGGCGATGTCGCCCAGCCGGATGTTGGCGATGCCGTTGGGCCCGCGCAGCACCAGGTTCTCCAGGTCCTGCACATCGCCAAGCTGGCCGGTCACGCGGACCTGGAGGTTGTCGGTCGGCGTGACCAGAACGCCACTTCCGGTGGGGTTGTTCTGCTCCGAGATCTGGTTGGCGATGGCGTTGATGTCGAGCCCAAGCTGCGCGAAGCGCGTCTGGTTGAACTCGATATAGAGCTTCTCGTCCTGCAGGCCGAGCAGCGTGACCTTGGCCACGGCGGGCACGCGCAGCAGCGCCTGGCGCACGAGGTCGGCGTACTCGCGCAGCTCCTTGTAGTTGAAGCCATCTGCCGAGAGCGCGTAGATCGAGCCGTAGACATCGCCGAATTCATCGTTGAAGAACGGGCCGCGCACGCCCTGCGGCAGGGTCTGGGCGATGTCCCCGATCTTCTTGCGCACGGTGTACCAGATCTGCGCGGTGTCCTTGGCCGGCGAGTTATCGGCCAGCTGGAAGATCACCGTGGTCTCGCCCGGCTTGGAGAAGCTGCGGATCTTGTCGGCGTACGGCACTTCCTGAAGCTGCCGTTCGATCTTGTCAGTCACCTGCACCGCGATCTGCTCGGCCGTGGCGCCGGGCCAGTAGGCCTGCACCACCATCACGCGGAAGGTGAACGGGGGGTCTTCGTCCTGACCCAGCTGGAAGAAGGCCAGCAGGCCGCCGATCAGCAGCACCACCAGCAGGTAGCGGGTCAGCGGCTGGTGCTCGAGCGCCCAGCGCGACAGGTTGAAGCGCGAATGTTCCATCGGTCAGCCCTTGCTGCCGGCGGCGGCGCCCGGGTTGGACGCCGGGTTGGACGCCGGCTTGGCCGACTGGGCCGGCTGGGCGGACGTGGCGTTCTGCATCGGCTTGACCTTCTGGCCCGGCTGCAACAGGTGCACGCCGGCCGTGACGATGGTCTGGCCCGGCGCCAGCCCCTGGCGCACCTCGATCTCATTGCCCTGCGGGTCTCCCAGCGTCACCGGCACCGGCTTGACCGTGCCCGTGCCGCCGCTGGCCGCACCCTGGTAGATCCACACCTGATTGGTGCCGCGGTCCTGCAGCAGCGCGGTCAGCGGGATGCGGATGGCGGCGGACTCGCCGGTACGGGTAAAGGTGACCACCGCGGTCATGCCGAAGCGCAGGTCGGCGGGCGGGTTGGGCACGCTGACGCGCGTCGGGTAGGTGCGGGTGACCGGATCGGCGGCGCCGGAAATCTCGCGCACGCGGCCCGGCAGCGGGCGGTCCGGCTCGGCCCAGGTGCGCACGGTCACATCGGCGATGCCGCGCAGCATGTCCACCTGATCCTCGGGCAGGCCGATGGCGACCTCCTTCTCGGCGATCTGTGCCACGCGGATCACCGACTGGCCCGCCGTAACCACCTGGCCGACCTCGGCATCGACAGCCGTCACCACGCCATCCGCATCGGCGGCGAGCACGGCGTAGCCGGTCTGGTTGCTCTGGTTGCGGAGGTTGGCCTGGGCCTGCTCCAGCCGCGAGGCGGCGGAATCGTAGGTGGCCTGGCGCCGGCTTAGCTCGGCGGCACTGATGAAGTTCTTGGCGGCCAGGTCCCGGTAGCGTTTCAGGTCGGAGTCGGCCAGATCGCGGTCGGTCTTGGCGGCATCGAACTGGGCACGCGCCGAAGCCTCGGCCAGCGCCAGGTCGGTCGGGTCGAGGCGGGCCAGCGGCTGGCCCTTCCTGACGCTCGCGCCCACGTCCACCAGGCGGGCCGAAATCTTGCCGGGCACCCGGAAGCCCAGGCGCGACTCCACGCGCGGCCGCACCTCGCCCGAGAACTCGAAAGCAGTCTTCCCGGCACCCGAATGCAGTTGCAGCAGCCGCACGGGCCG
Organism: Cupriavidus sp. SIMBA_020; assembly: GCF_046535395.1. Lineage (NCBI taxonomy): Bacteria > Pseudomonadati > Pseudomonadota > Betaproteobacteria > Burkholderiales > Burkholderiaceae > Cupriavidus > Cupriavidus sp. SIMBA_020. The sequence continues at coordinate 267,992 of NZ_JAWRWU010000001.1, forward strand.
CACGGCCTCCACCGGCTCCGCCTTCTTCCCACAGCCGGACAGCCCGGCCAGGATCGCCAGCGTCGCCACGGTCACCATGGCGGCCATGGCGGCCCTCGGCGTCCGGCGGGGCCCGGCGGGCATCGGGGAAACATCAACGTCGGCGGCCGCAACATCCGGCCTGGCATAAGGCACTGGCATGGGTTAAGCGTCTTGAGTCGGTGGAACGTCGGAACAAGCTGGAGACTGCGGGGAGCAGCCAGTGGGGAAAGCGTCTCGCGGCGGACAACGCTGCGGTGCCTGCCGGAGAATAAATAACTGGCCGGTCAGTAATATAGCGAGCGGCCCCGAGTGCGTCAAACGCCGGGCGACGAAGGGGCCAAAACTCGGTGCGAATGGCGAGCCCCGGGGCTGAGCCCGGTTGGGCCGATGTTACAATTTGGCGCTTTCGCGGACCTGCCCCGGTCCGTATGGCCCCACCAGACAGTATTCATAAGAGATTGGCGTGACGCCCGATCAGTATTGCCAGGACAAGGCCGCCCCAGGCGGCTCCCTCCCCTATTACAGCTTCCTGTTCCTCCCGCCCGAACGCCGCCACGCCATCACGGCGCTGCACGCCTTCCGCCGCGAGGTGGAGGCCATCATCGACGAGAGCCACGATGCTGGCGTGGCCCACCAGCGGCTGGACTGGTGGCGCGGTGAACTGCGCCGCCTCTATGACGGTCATCCGTCACATCCGGTCACGCAGGCCCTGCAGCCCCATATTGCCCCGTGCGGCCTGCCGCAATCCGAATTTTCTGACGTACTGGACGGCCTGGAGATGGATCTGACCCAGACCCGCTACCTGGACGAAGCCGGTTTGAAACGCTACTGCCAGTGCGCCGGCGGTGCCGTGGGCGTGCTGTCGGCCCGGGCGCTGGGGTTTTCCGATCCGCGCACGCTGGACTTCGCGCGCCAGCTGGGGCTGTCGATGCAGCGCGCGACCATCGTCCGCGACGTGGGCGAGGATGCCCGCCAGGGCCGCATCTACCTGCCGGTGGATACGCTCCAGCGCCACGAGGTGCCAGCCGCCGACATCCTGCAGTCCCGCCACTCCGAGCGCTTCGTGGCCCTGATGGGCGAGCAGGCCGAGGTGGCCCGCACGCTCTACCGCGAGGCGCTGGCGCTGCTGCCGCGCCAGGACCGCCGCGCCCAGCGCGCCGCGCTGGTCATGGCGGCCCTCTCCCATGCCCAGCTCGACGAGATCGAGGCCAGCCAGTTCCAGGTGCTGACGCAGCGCATCGCGCTGACACCGATGCGCATGCTCTGGATCGCCTGGAAGACCTGGCTGCGCAACCGCTGAACCCCATCGAACCGCACCGATCCTGACCCCGCTCCCGCTCCAAACCATGACTACCGCACTTGCCTCGCTCGGCCAATCCATCCTCGACCGCGCCGCCGCGCTCGCCGCCCACTCCGATATGGAGGACGGGCTGACCTGCGCGTACCTCACGCCGGCGCATCGCCGGGCGCAGGCGCAGCTGGTGCAGTGGATGGAGGCCGCCGGCATGGCAGTGCGCGTGGACGCCATCGGCAATGTGATTGGCCGGTATGCGGCCGATCCGGCCGTGGCCGCGCCGAAGGTGCTGATGACCGGCTCCCACTTCGACACCGTGCGCAACGGCGGGCGGTATGACGGGCGGCTCGGCATCCTGCTGCCGATTGCGGTGGTGGGCGCGCTCAACGCGGCGGGTATCCGGCTGCCGTATCACTTCGAGATCGTCGGCTTCGCCGAGGAGGAAGGGCTGCGCTTCAAGACCAGCTTCCTGGCCAGCAGCGTGCTGGCGGGCCGCTTCGACCCGGCCCTGCTGGACCGCGCGGACCCGGACGGCGTAACCATGCGCGAGGCGCTGGCCCAGTCCGGCCTGCCCGGCGCCGGCAGCCTGGACGCCCTGCGCGCCGCGGCGGTCGATCCGGCCACGCTGGCGGGGTTCGTCGAAGTGCATATCGAGCAGGGCCCGGTGCTGCTGAACCGCGACCTGGCGCTCGGCATCGTCACCCAGATCGCGGGCAGCAGCCGTTTCCAGGTGCGCGTGGAGGGGCTGGCCAGCCATGCCGGCACCACGCCGATGGACATGCGGCGCGATGCCGCCGCCGGCGCCGCCGAGATGATCCTGCTGGTGGAGTCGCGCTGCGCGCAGGTGCCGACGCTGGTCGGCACGGTGGGCCAGCTCCAGGTGCCGAATGGCTCCAGCAACGTGATTCCGGCCGCGTGCGTGTTCTCGATGGACATCCGCGCCGGCGAGGACGGCATCCGCGAAGCCGCCATCACCGACATCGTGATGGGCATCGAGCGGATCGCGGCGCGCCGTGGCCTGACCGCCACCGTCGAACGGGTCACGCCGGTCAACAACGCGCCGTGCGCGCGCTGGCTGATGGATCAGTTCGGCGCGGTACTGCGCAAGCGCGGGCTGGAGGCCTTCGAGCTGCCGTCCGGCGCCGGCCATGACGCGATGATGATGCAACGCATGACCGACGTGGCGATGCTGTTCGTGCGCTGCGGCAACGGCGGTATCAGCCACAACCCGCTGGAAACCATCACCGTGGAAGATGCCCAGCTGGCAGCCGAGGTATTCGTGGATTTCCTGCGACATTTCCGGCCGCAGGACTGACCGATGGCGGGAAACCGGGCGGTCAGCCGCCCTCGTACATCTCGCGGCCGAGGTCGTGGAGATTCTTGCGCAGGGTCTTGCGCTCGTCGGGCGAAAGCTTGGGATGCCCGCCCGGCGGGCCCTGGCGGCCGGCACGGTCGGCCATGTCGCGCTCCGTACGGTACTTTTCGGCACGGGTGCGGGCCTCGCGCTGGTCCAGGCGCTCCCCGCCGCCCGGCTTGCCCGGCACGGCGGGGGTGGGCGCACCGCCGCTGGCGTGGCCCGGCTGGCCGGGGCGAAGCAGTTGCGCCATGCCCGCCGACTGCGCCTGCGCAAGCGCTGGCAGCAGTACGATGAGCATGGCCGCGCCGGCATGGCAAGCCGCCCGCGCGCACGCCGTGCGGTGCAGGGTATGTCCGTGCCGGTTTTGCTTCACTTTCATTGGATAATGGCGATCTTGACAGTGGTCGCACATCCGCCTGGAGGACGACGCAGGCACTATGCCAACGCCTTCGTCAGAGAGATGGGACGCCCCTTGGTCACCGTGAATTCCCGTCGCGCCAAATCGGCATCGGGATACGGTCTGCGGAGTGTAATTGCACAAAAGATGCACGCCGCCATACCACAGGGTAAAGTATGTAACGTTTTGTTAAGCCATTTTGAGCGAAAGCGTAAGTCGCTAAGATACCGCCATGGAAAATACCAGCCACAAGATTCTCGTCGTGGACGACGACCCGCGCCTGCGTGACCTGCTGCGCCGCTACCTTGGCGAGCAGGGGTTCACGGTGCTGGTGGCGGAAAACGCCACCGCCATGAACAAGCTCTGGCTGCGCGAGCGGTTTGACCTGCTGGTGCTGGACCTGATGATGCCGGGCGAGGATGGCCTGTCCATCTGCCGCCGCCTGCGCGGCGCCAACGACCAGACCCCGATCATCATGCTGACCGCCAAGGGCGAGGACGTGGACCGCATCGTCGGCCTGGAAATGGGCGCCGATGACTACCTGCCCAAGCCGTTCAACCCGCGCGAGCTGATCGCGCGCATTCACGCCGTGCTACGCCGCAAGGGCCCCGCCGAAGTGCCGGGCGCCCCGTCGGAGACGCCCGAGACCTTCGCCTTCGGCGATTTCGTGCTGAACCTGGCCACCCGCACGCTGACCAAGAACGACGAGGAAATCACGCTCACCACGGGCGAGTTCTCGGTGCTCAAGGTGTTCGCGCGGCATCCGCGCCAGCCGCTCTCGCGCGAGAAGCTCATGGAAATGGCCCGCGGCCGCGAATACGAAGTATTCGACCGCAGCCTGGACGTGCAGATCTCGCGCCTGCGCAAGCTCATCGAACCGGACCCGGGCAACCCCCGCTTCATCCAGACGGTCTGGGGCCTGGGCTACGTCTTCATTCCCGATGGCGTGAAGTAGTCCCGGTTCGTCCGCAGTCAGCATCGTGGCGACCGCTCTCGGCCGTACCGCAACGCGGTTCTTTGGTTCGCTGTTCTGGCGCACCTTCATGCTGATCGCCCTCCTGCTGGCGATCTCGCTGGGGATCTGGTTCCAGAGCTACCGGCTCTTCGAACGCGCGCCGCGCGCCCAGCAGATCGCCATGCAGGTGGTCAGCGTGGTCAAGCTCACGCGCGCGGCCCTGCTCTATTCCGACCCGGCGCGGCGGCGTTTCCTGCTGCTCGACCTGGTGCAGAACGAGGGCATCAAGGTCTATCCGCGCGAGAAGGACGACGACTTCGCCGCGCCCACCGCCAACCCCTTCCTGACCCAGCTGGTGCAGCAGGAGATTCGCGGGCGGCTGGGCGAGGACACCGTGCTCGCCACCACCGTCAACGACATTCCGGGCGTGTGGGTCAGCTTCGAGATCGAGGGGGACGACTACTGGGTCGCCATCAGCCCGGAGCGCTTCGAGCGCGTGCCGGGCATCCAGTGGCTGTGGTGGAGTATCGCCGCGCTGCTGCTGTCGATCATCGGCGCGGCCTTCATCACGGCGCGCGTGAACTACCCGCTCAAGCGGCTGGCCAACGCGGCGCGCCAGATCGGCACGGGCGGCGATCCGCCGCCGCTGCGCGAGCACGGCGCCAGCGAGGTGGCCCAGGCCAACCGCAGCTTCAACCAGATGGTGCGGGACCTGCGCCAGCTCGACGACGACCGCGTGGTCATGCTGGCCGGCATCTCCCACGACCTGCGCACCCCGCTCACCCGGCTGCGGCTCGAGACCGAGATGTCGCCGGTGGACAACATCACGCGCGACGCCATGATCGCCGACATCGAGCAGATGGACGCCATCATCGGCCAGTTCCTCAACTACGCCCGCCCCGGCCAGGAAATGGTGGAGCCGGTGGATCTCTCCGCGCTGGTGCAGGACGCCGTGGGCGTCTATGCGGCGCACGACGATGTGCGCGTGCACGTGCGCGCCAACGGCCCGGTCATGGCGGTGGCCAACCGCATGGAGATCCAGCGCATCCTGGACAACCTGGTGGAGAACGCGCGCCGCTACGCCAAGGACGAGGAAAGCGGCATGGCCGAGGTGGAGATCTCCACCCGGCTCGATGACAAGGATGCCGTGCTGACCGTGGCGGACAACGGCCCCGGCGTGCCCGATGCGCAGCTCTCGCTGCTGACGCGCCCGTTCTACCGGCTCGACAGCGCCCGCAGCGAGGCCAAGGGCGCGGGGCTGGGCATGTCCATCGTCAACCGCATCCTCCAGCGTAACGGCGGGCGGCTGGTGCTGGCCAATCGGCCGCCGCCCAAGACCGGGCTGGTGGTGCGCGCCTGCTTCCGGCGCGCATGATGGGGCACTCCCCGCCCCGGCTGACAGGTTTTCGACAGCATTTGATAGCAGATTGAAAGGCAGTTGACAGGGCATTGACAGCCCGGCGGCGCACACTGGCGGCCATTGCGATCCCACAACATGTCGCCGGCCGCACCGGCGCTGACTGAGAGACAGCCATGTCCAGCACCGCCTCCGCGCCGGCTTCCCAGCACAGCGCCCGTACCGTGTTCCGCGTCGTCAGCGGCAACTTCCTCGAAATGTACGATTTCATGGTGTACGGCTTCTACGCCGCCGCCATCGCCCGTACGTTCTTCCCGAGCGGCAACGAATTCGCCTCGCTGATGCTCTCGCTGGCCACCTTCGGCGCCGGCTTCCTGATGCGTCCGCTCGGCGCCATCATTCTCGGCGCCTACATCGACCACCACGGCCGCCGCAAGGGTCTGATTCTCACGCTGATCCTGATGGCGATGGGCACGCTGCTGATTGCGCTGGTGCCCGGCTACGCGTCGATCGGCGTGGCCGCCCCGCTGCTGGTGCTGGCGGGCCGGCTGCTGCAGGGGTTCTCGGCCGGCGTGGAACTGGGCGGGGTATCGGTCTACCTGGCCGAGATCGCCAAGCCGGGCCAGAAAGGCTTCTACGTGGCGTGGCAGTCGGCCAGCCAGCAGGTGGCGGTGATCTTCGCCGGGCTGCTGGGCGTGATCCTGCACGCCACGCTGGCGCCGGCACAGATGGACAGCTGGGGCTGGCGCGTGCCGTTCCTGGTCGGCTGCCTGATCGTGCCGTTCCTGTTCATGATCCGGCGCTCGCTGGAGGAAACCGAAGCCTTCCGCACCCGCAAGCACCAGCCGACCATGCGCGAGATCTACCGCTCGATGCTCGACAACTGGGGCATCATCCTCGCCGGCTGCATGATGGTGGTGATGACCACGGTGTCGTTCTACATGATCACCGCCTACACGCCGACCTTCGGCAAGACCGTGCTCAAGCTTGGCGACGTGGACAACCTCGTCGTGACGATGTGCGTGGGGCTCTCCAACTTCATCTGGCTGCCGCTGATGGGCGCCGTCTCCGACCGCGTGGGGCGCAAGCCGCTGCTGGTGATCTTCACCATCGCCACCCTGCTCACCGCCTACCCGGCCGTGTCCTGGCTGGTGGCCGAGCCCTCCTTCGGCCGCCTGCTGATGGTGGAACTGTGGCTCTCGTTCCTGTACGGCAGCTACAACGGGGCGATGGTGGTCACGCTGGCCGAGGTGATGCCGCCGGCGGTGCGCACGGCGGGCTTCTCGCTGGCCTACAGCCTGGCCACGGCGCTGTTCGGCGGCTTCACGCCGGCCATCTCCACCTACCTGATCCACGAAACCGGCAACAAGGCCGCGCCGGGCCTGTGGCTGACGTTCGCCGCCGCCTGCGGGCTGGTGGCCACGCTGGTCATCTTCCGCACGCGCCGCCTGCAGGGCGCCCTGCGCGCCGCCTGATACGTACGGCCTGATACGGCCCCGACCCGATCGCCGCCACAAGATGAAACTTTTGTGGCGGCTTTCGTCATGTGCGTCCGCACATGGCATGCTCGCCATTCGTCTTTGGCGCGCGCTGTGCAGGGAAAGGCCGATGCCTATCGGTCTCTTTGAGACAATCAATTGGCCCTGCGCGTATCGGACAGGTCATAATCTGGCTTTGTTGCGATGCCGTATCGTGGCGTTCTGCAGTCCCGTGCTGCCCCACCCCGCCCGGCGTGTCGCGTGCGTTACTCTGTTCAACCGTATCAGGAGAAGTTGATGAAGACCGTTGGTGACAAGATCGAATCGTTCCAAATCGTTGGCGTGAAGCCGGGTTTCAACAACCACGAAGAGAATGGCCAGTCGGCTTTCGAAGACATCACCGAGAAGTCGTTCGAAGGCAAGTGGAAGATCATCTACTTCTACCCGAAGGACTTCACCTTCGTCTGCCCGACCGAAATCGTGGCCTTCGCCAAGCTGAACGACGACTTCGCCGATCGCGACGCGATCGTGCTGGGCGGCTCGACCGACAACGAATTCGTGAAGCTGGCATGGCGCCGTGAACACAAGGACCTGAACAAGCTGAACCAGTGGCAGTTCGCCGACGTGACCGGCTCGCTGGTGGACCAGCTTGGCGTGCGTGACAAGGCTGCCGGCGTGGCCCTGCGCGCCACGTTCATCGTCGATCCGGACAACGTGATCCAGCACGTGTCGGTGAACAACCTGAACGTCGGCCGTAGCCCGGACGAAGTCCTGCGTATTCTGGACGGCCTGCAAACGGACGAGCTGTGCCCGTGCAACCGCGCTGTCGGCGGCGCCACGCTGTAATTTGTTTGACCTGCCAACCGCCCTGCCCGGGCGGACCGGCGCGCGCGGAAGTGGCCGATACGGCGCTTCCGCGTCAAAGCCCGCAAATGCGGGTTTTTTGAGCCCTGGACGATAGGAGAAATAAATGGAATTCATCAGCACGATTAAGAACCTGATTCCCGACTACGCGAAGGACATCCGCCTGAATGTGGATGGCACGATCGCGCGCTCGTCGCTGGAAGGCAATGACGCCGTGGGCGTGGCACTCGCCGCCGCCTTCGCCGCCAAGAGCAAGATCATCGTCGATGCCATCCGCAATGCGAACGTGCTGTCGCCCGAGGAAGTCACCGCCGCCCAGACGGCTGCGGCGCTGATGGGCATGAACAATGTCTGGTATCCGTACATCGAGATGGCCGAGGACCCGGACCTGTCGAGCCAGCCCGCCGGCCTGCGCATGAACGCCTACGCTACCCATGGTGGCGTGGACAAGCGCCGCTTCGAGATGTACGCACTGGCCGCGTCGATCATCGGCAAGTGCCATTTCTGCGTGAAGTCGCACTATCAGTTGCTGAAGACCGAGCAAGGCATGAGCGCGCAGCAGCTGCGCGACGTGGGCCGCATCGCCGCCGTGATCGGGGCTGCCGCCAACGTGATCGCCGCCGAATAAGGCTTGCCGGGCAGGCATTGCCCGCCTGGCCGGGAAGACCTGCCGCCACCGCAAGGGGCGGCAGGTTTTTTTCTTCGATGTCAATACGCTGGGCGGCATGTTGTCTGACACGCAAACAGGCGATCGGGAACCATGCACTTGTGCCTCGACCGGCCTACAATCCACGCAAGGACACGGATACCAGAGGCCATGAGTACCTTGCCTTCGCATACCTCCCCCCGTTTTCGCTTCCGCCTGGCGGCAGCGTACGACTGGGGCGACATCGCCGCGGTCACGCAGCAAGCCTATGGGCAATACGAGCTTGCGATCATGGAAGATTGCCGCGCCTCGTTCCAGCGCGGCATGCAGTCCGTGCTGGCCGCCAAGGACAATCCCGACATGGAATGGTGGGTCGCCGAGAGCGACCACGGCATCAGCGGCGCCGTGCTGTTCTGCCATCCGGGCGCCACGCTGCCCGCGCTGGACGACAGCACCGTGACGCTGACGCAGCCCGAGGCACGGCTGCTGTCGGTCAGCCCGCAGGCGCGTGGCCAGGGGCTGGGACATCGGCTGATGCAGATCTGCATCCAGCGGGCGCGGGATATCGGCGCCAGTACGCTGGTGGTGCGCACCATGCCCGAGATGGCCTCCGCCAACAAACTGTGCCAGCAGATGGGCTTCCAGAAGCGGACCGAAGCCGGCGCTCGCAGCGGCGCCATGGCGCGCCTGAACGACTACACCTTCGCGATCCTGCCCGAGGACGCACCGCCCCCCGTCTGACCGCGCAGTTTCTTCAATCCTGGGCGTCGCCAGTCTTGCGGTAGATCAGCACCGCGGCCTGCGCGACGATGCCCTCTTCGCGGCCTTCGAACCCCAGCTTCTCGTTGGTCTTCGCCTTCACGTTACAGCGCGTGACGGGCAGGCCAAGGTCTTCCGCGAGATTCGCCACCATGCCGCCGATATGCGGCGCCAGTTTTGGCTTTTGTGCGATGACCGTGGCATCCACGTTGCCGATCTCGAAACCGGCCTCTCGCACCCGCCGGGCCGCCTCGCGCAACAGCACGCGGCTGTCGGCACCGGCGAAATTCGGGTCCGTATCGGGAAAATGCCGGCCGATGTCACCCAATGCGGCGGCACCGAACAGCGCGTCGGTCACGGCGTGCAGCAGCGCGTCGGCATCGGAATGGCCGAGCAGGCCACGGTCATGCGGAATGTCCACGCCACCCAGGATCAGCTTGCGGCCCGGCACCAGGGCGTGTACGTCATAGCCCTGGCCAATGCGGATATCGAACGGATTCAATGCGACTCCTCTGAAAAATGCTTAACGGTCGGCCGGCGAGGCTGCCGGCGCGAGCAGGATGTCCGCCAGCGCGAAATCCTCGGGGTAGGTGACCTTGAAATTGCGCAGCGAGCCGTTGACCAGGCGCGGATGCAGGCCCAGGCGCTCGATCGCGCTGGCCTCGTCGGTCACCACGGCGCCGGCGGCCAGCGCCTCCTGCAGCGCCTGGCGCAGTACACCCACGCGGAACATCTGCGGCGTCTGGGCCTGCCAGAGGCCCTCGCGCGGCACCGTGGAGCCGATCCGCACGCCAACCTGGGTGCCTGCGTCCGCCCGCTTGAGCGTATCGGGCACCGGCACCGCCAGAATGCCGCCGATGGCCGCATCGGCCTCGTCGTCGGCCTCCACGGCGCGGATCAGCGTGTCGATCATGGCCGGGGTCAGCCCCGGGCGGGCGGCGTCGTGCACGAGCACCCAGTCGCTGTCCGTGGCGCCGAGCTGGGCCAGGTGATGCAGGCCGGCCAGCACCGAGGCGTGGCGCGTATCGCCGCCCACGAAGGCGGTATCGAAGCGCAGCCCCGCGAACGCCTCCGCGCCGAAGCGGGATTCCAGCGGCATGTCGTCCGGCGCCAGCACCAGCGCGGTGGCGCTGATGCGCTCGCAGGCGGAAAAGGCGGCCAGCGCGTGCCAGATCATCGGGTGGCCGGCCACGGTCTGGTATTGCTTGGCGACGTGGCCGCCGGCGCGGCTGCCGGTACCGGCACAGGGAATGAGGGCGAAGCGGCGAGCAGACACAGGATCGTGGGGCGAAGTCAGAATAAGACGGGCGGCGAACCGGCCGGTGCGCATTCTATAATACGGCCCTTGTCCACCGCCACGGAGATCCGTTCCGGGGCCGGACCATGATGACGCACCCCCGCCCGCGCTGCCGGCGGGGCGCCGTCGTTTCGATCGCCCTTGCTGCCAATGCCTGACATCCACGCTGTCACATCCTTCGCCAACCTGTCGCTGGTCAAGCCCGGCATGCGTCACGCGGTGGCCGGCCTGACCGGCTCCGCCGACGCCCTGCTGGTGGCCGCCTACGCGCGCCAACACCAGGGCGCGCTGCCGATGCTGGCGGTGATGTGCGCCAACGCCACCGACGCCCAGCGCCTGGCCGAGGAAATCCCGTGGTTCGCGCCCGAATTGCGCGTGCGGCTGCTGCCAGACTGGGAAACGCTGCCCTACGACAGCTTCTCGCCGCACCAGGACCTGGTATCCGAGCGGCTGGCCACGCTGCACGACATCCAGACCGGCCAGTGCGACGTGATGCTGGTACCCGCCTCCACCGCGCTCTACCGGCTGGCGCCGCCGGCCTTCCTGGCCGCGTACACCTTCTTCTTCAAGCAGGGCGAGAAACTCGACGAAAGCGCGCTCAAGGCCCAGTTCACGCTGGCCGGCTACGAGCACGTCAGCGCGGTAATGCGCCCCGGCGAGTACAGCGTGCGCGGCGGGCTGATCGACCTCTTCCCGATGGGCTCGGCCCTGCCGTACCGGATCGACCTGTTCGGGGACGAGATCGAGACCATCCGCGCGTTCGACCCGGACACCCAGCGCAGCCTGTACCCGGTGAAGGAAGTGCGCCTGCTGCCGGGACGCGAGTTTCCGCTCGACGAAGCCGCCCGCACCGCATTCCGGGGCCGCTGGCGCGAGGTGTTCGAGGGAGATCCGACCAAATCGCCGATCTACAAGGACATTGGCAACGGCGTGCCGTCTGCCGGTATCGAGTACTACCTGCCGCTGTTCTTCGAGGAGAGCGCCACCCTGTTCGACTACCTGCCCGCCGGCACGCAGCTGGCCTTCGCGGGCAATATCGACGAGGCGATCCGCCGTTTCTGGGCCGATACCACCCAGCGCTACACCTTCATGCGGCACGACCGCGAACGCCCGCTGCTGCCGCCGGCGGACCTGTTCCTGTCCGAGGAGCAGTTCTTCGTGGCCGCCAAGCCGCTGGCGCGCGTGGTGCTGCAGCGCGAGGCCACGGCCGAGCAGAGTCCGTTCTCGGCCGCCCTGCCCGATGTCTCGGTCAACCGCCGCGCCGAAGACCCCTTGGTCAACCTCGAAGCCCTGCTGCTGAACAAGACCACGCGCGTGCTGATGTGCGCCGACTCTGCCGGCCGGCGCGAGACGCTGATGCAGCTCTTCGCCGAGAGCGGCCTGCGCCCGCAGCCCGTGGATGACTTCGCCGCCTATCTGGCCGGCGACGCGCATTTCTCGATCGCCGTGGCGCCGTTGCAAAGCGGCTTTGCGCTGCCGCGGGCGCAACTGGCCTTCGTGACCGAGGCCGAACTCTACGCCGGCACCGCGCGCCGCACGGGCCGCCGCAAGCAGGAGCAGGCCAGCGCCGTCGATTCGATGGTGCGCGACCTCGCCGAACTGAAGATCGGCGACCCCGTGGTGCATAGCGAGCACGGCATCGGCCGCTATCAGGGGCTGGTGACGATGGACCTGGGCCAGGGCGAGGAGGAATTCCTGCACCTGGACTACGACAAGGGCAGCAAGCTGTATGTGCCGGTGCACCAGTTGCATGTGATCTCGCGCTACTCGGGCGCCGATCCGGAATCCGCGCCGCTGCACCACCTGGGCTCGGGCCAGTGGGACAAGGCCAAGCGCCGCGCCGCGCAGCAGATCCGCGACACCGCCGCCGAGCTGCTGAACCTGTACGCGCGGCGCGCCTTGCGCCAGGGCTTTGCCTTCCCGCTACAGCCCAAGGACTACGAGACCTTCGCCGAAAGCTTCGGTTTCGAGGAGACCCCGGATCAGGCCGCCGCCATCGCCGCCGTGATCGCGGACATGACCTCGGGCAAGCCGATGGACCGGCTGGTCTGCGGCGACGTAGGTTTCGGCAAGACCGAAGTGGCCCTGCGCGCCGCCTTCGTGGCCGTGCTCGGCGGCAAGCAGGTGGCCATGCTCGCGCCGACCACGCTGCTGGCGGAGCAGCACTTCCAGACGCTGTCCGACCGCTTTGCCGAATGGCCGGTGCGCATCGTGGAGCTGTCGCGCTTCAAGACCAGGAAGGAGATCGACGCGGCCATCAAGCAGATCAACGAAGGCACCGTCGATATCGTCATCGGCACGCACAAGCTGCTCTCCGACGACGTGAAGTTCCAGCGCCTGGGCCTGGTCATCATCGACGAGGAACACCGCTTCGGCGTGCGCCAGAAAGAGGCGCTCAAGACACTTCGCGCCGAGGTGGATGTGCTGACGCTCACCGCTACCCCCATCCCGCGCACGCTGGGCATGGCGCTGGAGGGCCTGCGCGACTTCTCGGTCATCGCCACGGCGCCGCAGAAGCGGCTGGCAATCAAGACCTTCGTGCGACGCGAGGAAGACGGCGTGATCCGCGAGGCCATCCTGCGCGAGCTGAAGCGCGGCGGGCAGGTCTACTTCCTCCATAACGAGGTCGAGACCATCGAGAACAAGCGCGCCCGGCTGATGGAACTGGTGCCCGAGGCGCGTATCGCCGTGGCCCATGGCCAGATGCACGAGCGCGAGCTGGAGCGCGTGATGCGCGATTTCGTGGCGCGGCGCGACAACATCCTGCTCTGCACGACGATCATCGAGACCGGCATCGACGTGCCGACCGCCAACACCATCCTGATCCACCGCGCCGACAAGTTCGGCCTGGCCCAGCTGCACCAGCTGCGGGGCCGCGTGGGCCGCTCGCACCATCAGGCCTATGCCTACATGCTGGTGCATGACGTGGACGGCCTGACCAAACTGGCGCAGCGCCGGCTGGAGGCCATCCAGCAGATGGAGGAACTCGGCTCCGGCTTCTACCTCGCCATGCACGACCTGGAAATCCGCGGCGCGGGCGAGGTGCTGGGCGACAAGCAATCGGGCGAAATCCATGAAATCGGCTTCCAGCTGTACACGGACATGCTCAACGCCGCCGTGAAGGCACTCAAGGCGGGCAAGGAGCCGGACCTGATGGCCCCGCTGCAGGTGACCACCGAGATCAACCTCGGCACGCCGGCGCTGCTGCCGAACGACTATTGCGCCGATGTGCACGAACGCCTGTCGCTCTACAAGCGGCTGGCCAATTGCGAGACGGCCGAGAGCGTGGACAACATCCAGGAGGAGCTGATCGACCGCTTCGGCCGCCTGCCCCCGCAGGCGCAGGCGCTGGTGGAGACGCACCGGCTGCGCATCGCCGCCGTGCCGCTGGGCGTGCGCAAGATCGATGCGGGCGAGGCCAGCATCAGCATGCAGTTCGTGCCGAACCCGCCGATCGACGCCATCCGCATCATCGACCTCGTGCAGAAGAACCGCCATATCAAGCTGGCCGGACAGGACAAACTGCGCATCGAGGCCAAGATGCCCGATGTGGCCGTGCGCGCCCAGACCATCAAGCACACGCTGCGCCAACTGGCGTGACGGTGTAGCATCGCTTCCTTGACGAATCAATCATCTTTCCGCCCCATGCCTGCCCACGCCAACGCCCAATCTTCCGCCACCGCAGCCAAGCCGCGCGGCAGCGCGCTCGACTGGACCCAGCGGCTGGTGTCTTACGACACCACGTCGCGCCATTCGAATCTCGGCCTGATCGAGGCCGTGCGCGACCACTTCCTGGCCAAGGGGCTGCGGCCGCATCTGAGCTACAACCCGCAGGGCGACAAGGCCAACCTGTTCGTGACCGTGCCGGCGGCCAATGGCGCCACCGACGGCGGCATCGTGCTGTCCGGCCACACCGACGTGGTGCCGGTAGACGGCCAGAACTGGACCACCGACCCGTTCAAGCCCGTGATCCGCGACGGCAAGCTTTATGGGCGGGGCACCTGCGACATGAAAGGCTTCATCGGCACCAGCCTGGCGCTGCTGCCAACCATCCTGGAAGCCAGGCTGCGCGAGCCGGTGCACTACGCGCTGTCGTTCGACGAGGAGATCGGCTGCATGGGCGCGCCGTATCTTCTGGCCGAATTGCGAGACCGTGGCGTGCGGCCGGGCGGCTGCATCGTCGGCGAGCCGACCAGCATGCGCGTGATCGTGGCGCACAAGGGCATCAACGCCTACCGCTGCTGCGTGAAGGGCCAGGCCGCGCATTCGTCGCTGACGCCGAAGGGCGTGAACGCCATCGAATACGCGGCGCGGCTGATCTGCTTCATCCGCGACATCGCCGATGAATTCAAGGCCAACGGCCCGTACGACCAAGCCTTCGACGTGCCGTTCACGACGGCCTCCACCGGCACGATCCAGGGTGGCATCGCGCTGAACACCATCCCGGCGCTGTGCGAGTTCGTGTTCGAGTTCCGCAACCTGCCGGGCGTCGATCCCGAGGCGATCTTCGCGCGGATTCAGGAATATGCGAATGGCGTGCTGCTGCCGAAGATGCGCGCCGAGCATGCGGACGCGGGGCTGACGCTGGCGAAGATTGCCGCCGCGCCGTCGCTCGACGCCGCCGAGGCCGACGCCATCACGCAACTGGTCCGCGCGCTGACCGCTGACCGGGACACCAACAAGGTGGCCTATGGCACCGAGGCCGGCCTGTTCCAGCGCGCCGGCATCCCGGCCGTGGTCTGCGGCCCCGGCGACATCCAGCAAGCCCACAAGCCGGACGAGTTCGTCGCGCTCGACCAGCTGGAAGCGTGTGAGGCCTTCCTGCACAAGGTGGTGGACAGCCTGCGCGTGGCCGCCTGAGCTGCTTGAGCGTTTGAGCAGGAAGGCGGTGCGCTTACAATATCGCCTTCCTCGCTTTGCGCGCCCCGCCCCGACTTCCCCCCTGCCGTCATGCCCCTGATTCTCCAGAGCCTGTCCCCGCTGTCGCCCGCCGATCTCGACGCCATCCGCCCCATCGCCGACGCCTCCGCCTTCACGCTGCGCGCGGCCAACGTCGCGGCCGCCGACGACTGCGCCCCGCTGACGCCCGCGTTGCATAAAGCGCTGGACGAAGCCTGCGGCCCGCGCGGCATCGACTGGGCTGTGGTGCCGGCCGGGCGCAAGCTCTCGGACTTCCGGCTGGTGGCCATGGACATGGACTCGACGCTGATCACGATCGAGTGCATCGACGAAATTGCCGACTTTTGCGGACTGAAGGCCGAGGTTTCGGCCATCACGGAAGCCGCCATGCGCGGCGAGATCACCGATTTCAACGAAAGCCTGCGTCGCCGCGTGGCCCTGCTCAAGGGGCTGGATGCGAGCGTGCTGGACCGCGTCTACG
Organism: Cupriavidus sp. SIMBA_020; assembly: GCF_046535395.1. NCBI lineage: Bacteria > Pseudomonadati > Pseudomonadota > Betaproteobacteria > Burkholderiales > Burkholderiaceae > Cupriavidus > Cupriavidus sp. SIMBA_020. Next base: position 283,797 of record NZ_JAWRWU010000001.1, read on the forward strand.
CGGAGCGCCTGCGCCTGTCTCCGGGTGCGGAGCGGATGTTGCAGACGGTGCAGGCACTTGGCATGCGCACACTGCTGGTGTCAGGCGGCTTTGTCCACTTCACCGACCAGCTCAAGCCGCGCCTGAAGCTGGACTTCACGCGCGCGAACACGCTGGAGATTGTCGACGGCAAGCTCACCGGGCAGGTGGTCGGCGAAATCGTCAATGCGGACGTCAAGGCACGCACGGTGCGTGGGGTCTGCGAGCAGATCGGCGCCGATGTGTCGCAGGCCATCGTCATGGGCGACGGCTCGAACGACCTGAAGATGATGGCCGTGGCCGGCCTCTCCGTCGCCTTCCGCGCCAAACCGGTGGTGCGCGCGCAGGCCAGCGTCGCGTTCAACCACGTCGGCCTGGACGGCCTGCTGAACCTCTTCCCGCACTAAATCCCTCCTCTTGCCCGCCCGGAATCTGGCTCCGGGCGGCGCCCGCATCGCATTTCCCCTGGTTTTTCGTCCCTTTTCGGCGGCCGAACTGTAACGCAACGTATTGATTTCCTTGTGAAAACAAATGCGAATCATTACTATTCGGTATTCCAACCATTCCGATGTCGCTCGCATGCAAGCGTTCGCTGTATTGCTAGGACTGGCGGCGGCTGCGTGCCTGTATCTCGCCGCGCCGAACCAGGTTCTCTTTGTCACCGCCGGCGGTGAAGGCCGCGCACCCCTGCCGCCCCGGCTGCTGGGCTGGCTCGGCGTGCTGCTGACCATCGCCAGCGCCTGGACCATGAGCGTGCCCGAGGGCTGGCCTGTGGCCATCGCGGCCACGCTGGTCACGTTGACCTGCAGCCTGTCCCTGTGGCCGTTCATCGGCACCTGGGCCCACCATCGCCGCGGGCTGCACCGCCGGGAAGGGAGCGCAGCATGATGGGCACGAAATGGCTTGCCGGGACACTGCTGGGCCTGCCCCTGGCCATCGCGCTGTGCACGCTGGGCATCCTCTGGCTGCCAGGCGGCTGGCATGGCGGCGTGGTAGCGGCGGTGCTGCTCAGCTTCGTCGGCTGGGTAACGCTGATCAGCCTGAGCCTGCTGTTCCGCACCAGCGCGGCCGCGTGGCTCTGGCTGGGCGGCGCCAACCTGATCTGCTTCGGCGTCCTGTGGGCGCTGCGCCTGACGAACACCATGCCCGCCGCGTCCGCGCTGGCCGGGTCGTGAGGACCTCCCCATGAAACCCAATACCCTCCGCCTCTACCAGACGCTGCATACCTGGGTTGGCCTGATGGCCGGCTGGGCGCTGTTCATCGCCTTCTTCGCGGGCGCCATCACGGTTTTCCACCACGAGCTGCACATCTGGCAGAACCCGGCCCGCCTGGAAGGCCGCAACGCCACCGAGGTGCACGTCGATGGCCCGGCCGTCGACGCCTTCGTCCAGAAACTGGTGGCCGTGCATCCGGATGCCGCCGCCAGCGTCTACGTGTCGCTGCCGAGCAAGGAAGAGCCGGACTTCAACGCCTACTGGCAGGACAAGACCGGCGCGTGGCACACCATGAACGGCACGGCCCTGAACGGCGACGCCGCCGCACAGCGCGACACCTCGCTCGACCGTGTCACCGGGGAGCTGTCGGCGTTCCTGAACTCGCTGCACTACTCGCTCGGCCTGGGCCTGAACGGCACGTACTTCATGGGCATCATCTCGGTGCTGTACGGGCTGGCGCTGGTGTCCGGCGTGCTGCTGCACCTGCCGCGCCTCAAGAAGGACCTGTTCGCGGTGCGGCCGGGCCGCAACCTGAAACGGTTCTGGATGGACGCGCACAACGTGGTCGGCCTGTTCAGCCTGCCGTTCCACATGGTGTTCGCGGTCACGGGCGCGTTCCTGTGCCTGTCGCTGGTCATGGTGATGGTGTTCAACATGCTCACCTTCAACGGCAAGCTGATGGAACAGGTGCCCACCGCGATTGCGGCCACGCCGGAAATGACGGCCGCCGGCCGGGCCTCGCCGACCATGCCGGCGGCGCAGCTGCTGGCGATCGCACGCGAGCACGCCGGCGAGCGCTTCACGCCGGAGGCCATCCGCTTCCAGCGCTATGGCGATGCCAATGCCGTGGCCGAAGTGCGGGGCGATAGCGAGCGGGCGCTGGGCAATGGCGGCTCCGTGGGCATCCACGCGGCGGCCAACGAGCCGAACGCCGGCAAGCTGATCGCCAACCAGACCCCAGGCGCGCGTGACACCAATCACACGCTGTATAGCGGCATCTTCGCACTGCACTACGGCACCTACGGCGACCTGCCCGTGCGGATCGTCTACCTGCTGGCGGGCCTGGCGGGTGCGTTCCTGTTCTACTCGGGCAACCTGCTGTGGATCGAGTCGCGCCGCAAGACGCGCCAGGCCGAGCAGCCGCGCGTGCATCGCCTGCTGGCGCAGGCCACGGTGGGCGTGTGCATCGGCACCTGTATCGGCGTGGCGCTGTGCTTCCCGGCCGCGCTGCTGTGGCCCGAGCGCGCCGTGAGCTATGTGTTCTGGCCGGTGTTCCTGCTGGCGGTGGGCTGGTCGCTGGTGCGTCCGCCCGTGCGGGCGGCCGTCGAGCTGCTCTATGTGGCAGCACTGGCCTCGCTGACCGTGCCGCTCGCCAATGCCCTGCTGACCGGCGACCACTTCATCGTGGCCGCGCTGCACGGGCGCTGGGGCGTGGCTGGCTTCGATATCGGCGCCATCGCGCTGGCGGTGGGCTACGTGGTGCTGGCCCGTGCCACGCAGCGGCGTGCGCACAACGGCCCGGCGGAATCGGTCTGGGCGCTGCGTCCGGCCACACCCGAGCAGGCCGCGCAACCGGCCCTGCGCAAGGCCGACGCGTCTTGATGTGCCGGCGTCTCTCTCCATCGGGGAGAGACGCCTTCTGCTTTCCCCTCAGCGCAAGTGCTGCTCCATCGCCTGCTTCAAGTCCGCGATCAGGTCGCGTGAGTCTTCCAGGCCGATGTAGAGCCGCACCAGTTCCCCCGCATTCTCCCAGCCAGCCGGCGGCCACGTGCCCGCCGGACGCATGGTGTCCACGTGGTACGGCACGGCCAGGCTGTGCGCCCCGCCCCACGACCAGCCAATCGCATACAGCTTCAGGGCCTCGACGAAGGCGTCCACCTGCTCGCGCCCAAAACGGCTGTGCAGGATGATCGAGAACAGCCCGCTCGCACCGGTGAAGTCGCGCCGCCATTCGGCATGGCCGGGGCAATCGGGCAGCGCGGGATGGAGCACGCGCGTCACCTCGGGCCGCTTGGTCAGCCATTCGGCAATCTCGCGCGCGGACCGGTCATGCGCGGCCAGCCGCACCGGCATGCTTGCCATGCCGCGCAGGACCAGGAAGCAGTCATCGGCGGACACGCCCCAGCCCATCACCATGCGCGTGCGCTTGAGGCGGTTGTGGAGCGATTCGTCGGCCGTGATCACGGCGCCCATCAGCACGTCGCTGCCGCCCGACTGGTATTTGGTCAGTGCCTGCACCGAGATGTCGATACCCTTCGCGAACGGCTGGAAGTAGACGCCCGCCGACCAGGTATTGTCGATGGCCGTGAGCACGCCGCGCGCCTTGGCGGCCGCGACAATGGCCTCGGTATCGGGCACTTCCATCGTCACCGAGCCCGGCGCCTCGAGCCAGATCAGCTTGGTGTTGGGCCGGATCATCGACGCGATGCTGGCACCCGCCATGGGGTGGTAGTAGCGCACGCTCACGCCGAATTCGCGGGCCAGCCATTCGCCATGGTCGCGATTGGGGCCGTAGACGTTGTCCGGCACGAGCACGTCGTCGCCGGATTTCAGGAACGCGAAATAGACCAGCGAGATGGCGCCCATGCCGGACGGCAGCAGCAGGGTATGCCGGCCCCCTTCGATCTGGGCAAGCTGCTGGCACAGCGCCTCGCTGGTGGGCGTGGCGTGCAGGCCGTAGCGCCAGTAGGTCTTCGTGGGGTCGCCATAGGCGCGCAATTCGTCCAGATTGCGGAAGACCACGGTCGAGCCGCGATAGGTCGGCGTGGAAAACGAGTCGAAGCCCGGCGCGATGTCGAGTTCGGGCTGGACAGCCAGCGTCTGGAGGTAGCGGGAGGCGTCGGATTGGGAACGGTCGGACACGGCGAAATCCTCGTTTGCGGAAGGTCGGATCAGACGTCCGAGCTTACCAGCAAATGCCGGGCTGGCCGAGAGGCCACCGTCACCGCGCCTGATCTGGCTCAGCGCGAGTTGCCGATCGAGATCGAGGATTTCGGCACGGGCGGCGCATAGGTGACGCCGCTGCTGGGCCGCATGTCGAATGGCGGAATAACGAGGTAGCCGCCAAGCGGGCGGATGAAGAACGGCAGCACGATGGCCGGGTTGAAGGCGTCGGTCCAGGTGCCGCTCACCGCGCCGCTCTGGTCGATGCGGCCTTCCCAGTTGCCCGAGACGCGCGTGCCGTCATCGGACTCTTCCATCAGGAAGGCGCCTTCGTTCCATTCGCCAGACAACAGGCGCACACCGCCCTTGCCGTCGCCGGAGGCGTACTCGCCCTGCAGGCTGTCGCGGGTATCGGTCTTGGGGCCGACGCGCAGCCGCACTTGTTTGTCGCCGACATTGCCGACGTAGACCGGGAACTTCGCGTACTCGGAGCGCGGCGCCAGCGAGCCGACCGGGCCCGAGGACAGCGACGTCCCGCGCCGGGCTTCCCCAGCGCGGATGGCCTCGTTGATGCCGAGACTGCCCTGCCCGCCCTGCCCACCTGTTGACAACGACTCGCTGCCAGCCGCCTGGGCGACCAGCGGAACGAACACCACGAACGCGGCAACAACGGTCAGGCGGAAAGGCATCGGACGCAGCAAGGCAAACCCCGGATCAGGACTCAGATACGCTCAAAGATAGCAGCAATGCCCTGGCCACCGCCAATGCACATCGTCACGAGCGCATAGCGGCCCTGCACGCGTTGCAGTTCGTGCACAGCCTTGACGGTAATCAGCGCGCCGGTCGCACCAATCGGATGGCCCAGCGAGATCCCCGAGCCGTTCGGGTTGACCTTGGCCGGATCGAGGCCGAGCGCCTTGGTCACGGCACACGCCTGGGCAGCGAAGGCCTCGTTGGCCTCGATCACATCGAGATCCTTGACCGACAGGCCGGCGCGTTCGAGCGCGATCCTGGTGGCCGGCACCGGGCCGATACCCATGGTCTTAGGGTCCACGCCGGCGTGGCCGTAGGACACCAGGCGCGCCAGCGGCTTCAGGCCACGGCGCTCGGCTTCGGCGCGCTCCATCAGCACCACGGCGGCCGCCGCGTCGTTCAGACCCGACGCATTGCCCGCCGTCACCGTGCCGTTTTCCTTGACGAAGACCGGCTTGAGCTTGGTCATGTCGTCGATGGTGGCGTCGTGGCGAACGTGCTCGTCGGTGTCGAACACGACATCGCCCTTGCGGGACTTCAGCGTGACGGGAACGATCTGGTCCTTGAAATGACCGGCCTTGATGGCAGCCGACGCGCGGCGGTGCGACTCCAGCGCAGCCTCGTCCTGCTGGGCGCGCGAGATGTCGTACTCCTTGGCCACGTTCTCGGCCGTCACGCCCATGTGGATGGCGTGGAACGGGTCGTGCAGCGCGCCGAGCATCATGTCGACGAGCTTGGCATCGCCCATGCGCGCGCCCCAGCGCGCCATCGGCGCCAGGTACGGCGCGCGGCTCATGCTCTCCGCGCCACCGCCGATGGCCACGTCGGCATCGCCGAGCAGGATGGACTGGGCGGCGCTGACGATGGCCTGGAGGCCCGAACCGCAGAGACGGTTCACAGTCAGTGCGGGGGCGTTGATCGACACCCCGCCGTTCACGGCCGCCACGCGGCCCAGGTACATGTCTTTAGGTTCGGTCTGGATCACATTGCCGAATACCACGTGGCCGACGTCGTCGCCGGACACGTTGGCGCGGGCCAGTGCCTCGCGCACGACCAGCGCGCCCAGATCGGTCGGGGCCACGTCCTTCAGGCTGCCGCCGAAGGTGCCGATTGCGGTGCGCACACCGCTGACAACCACCACTTCACGCGTCATGTCTTGTCTCCATGAGTTCATGTTGCGGCGCACAGTATAGTCCCGGCCACCCCAAAACGAACGACCGTACTTTTACCTAATGTCCCGGGCCCGGCAGTGACGTTTAAACCACTTCACCCCACAGATCGTGGCCATCGGCGCCGGTAATCTTCACGTGGACGAAGTCGCCGGTCTTGTAGCGTTGCGACGGCTTCGCGGCCGGGTCGATATAGACCAGACCGTCGATCTCGGGCGCATCGGCGGACGACCGGCCCACGCCGCCATCCTGGTTCACCTCGTCCACCAGCACGCGCAGCGTCTGGCCGACCTTGCGTTGCAGGCGGCGCGCGGAAACTTCCTCGGCCACCTCCATGAACCGCGCGCGGCGCTCGTCACGTACCTCGTCCGGCAGCGCGCCGGGCAGGTCGTTCGCGGTGGCGCCGTCCACGGGCGAATAGGCGAAGCAGCCCACGCGGTCCAGCTCGGCTTCGGCGATGAAGTCGAGCAGCGTCTGGAACTCTTCCTCGGTCTCGCCCGGGAACCCGGCGATGAACGTGCTGCGGATGGTCAGCTCGGGGCACATCTCGCGCCAGGCGCGAATGCGATCCAGCGTCTTTTCGGCATTGGCCGGGCGCTTCATGCGCTTGAGCACGTCCGGGTGGGCGTGCTGGAGCGGCACGTCGAGGTACGGCAGCACGTTGCCCTGCGACATCAGCGGAATAATCTCATCCACGTGCGGGTACGGGTACACGTAGTGCAGGCGCACCCAGGCGCCGTACTGGCTGGCCAGTTCGCCCAGCGCGCCGACCAGTTCGGTCATGCGGGTCTTGAGCGGGCGGCCATTCCAGAAGCCGGTGCGGTACTTCACGTCCACGCCATAGGCGCTGGTGTCCTGCGAGATCACCAGCAGTTCCTTAACGCCCGACTTGAACAGGTTTTCAGCCTCCAGCATCACTTCCGCCACCGGACGCGAGACCAGATCACCCCGCATCGACGGGATGATGCAGAACGAGCAGCGGTGATTGCAGCCTTCGGAAATCTTCAGGTAGGCGTAATGCTTGGGCGTGAGCTTGATGCCGGCCGGCGGCACGAGGTCCGTGAACGGATCGTGCGGCTTGGGCAGGTGCGTGTGGACGGCCTGCATGACCTCCCCCAGCGCATGCGGGCCGGTCACGGCCAGCACCTTCGGGTGAACCGACGAGACGATGTCGTGCCCGGCCGCATCCTTCTTGGCGCCCAGGCAACCCGTGACGATGACCTTGCCGTTCTCGGCCAGGGCCTCGCCGATGGCGTCCAGGCTCTCTTGCACGGCTTCGTCGATGAAGCCGCAGGTGTTCACCACGACCAGATCGGCATCGTTATAGGTACCGCTGATCGCGTAGCCTTCGGCGCGCAACTGGGTCAGGATCTGCTCGGAATCCACCAGCGCCTTCGGACAGCCCAGGCTGACAAACCCCACGCGGGGCAAATTGGCTACGCCGGCCGCGTAAGCCGTTGATTTTTCGTCACTTTTCACTTGTACTTCCTGACTGCGTCTTGTGGGGGCCGGCGCAAGGCCGAAGGTGGGGCGAATTCTAACCCAGGGCGGGCGATTGGGCGTCGTGATGCAGAAGCGGGAGCCACTCGCTTCATGACAAACGACATCGCCGCGCGCGCCTCATTCCAGGCGCGCGCGGCGATGGGGGAATCCGGACGACCGGCGGGCCGGCCTGGGTGTGCCTCGGTGGCTTACTTCTTTTCCTGCTGGTTGAACGGGAACGTGCCGAACATGTTCTTGGCCTGGTTCTGCATCTGTTCCTGCATCTGCACGAACAGGTTCTTGCTCTGCTCGATGTAGTTGCTCATCATGCCCTGCATCATCGGGCCCTGCATGTTCATGAACTGCGACCACATGTCCGGGCTGAACGCCTCGCCCGAGTAGAGGCCCTTCGAGTTCTCGGCCAGCTTGTTCTGGATGTCGATGAACGCCTGGATGTTCTTTTCCAGGTAGGTGCCCATCATGCCCTGCATGGCATGGCCGTAGAAGCGGATGATCTGCGACAGCATGGCGCTCGAGAACATCGGCACGCCGCCGGTTTCCTCTTCCAGGATGATCTGCAGCAGGATGCTGCGCGTCAGTTCGTCGCCGGACTTGGCGTCCACGACCTTGAATTCCTCGGAATCCATGACCAGCTGCTTGACGTCCGCGAGCGTAATGTAGGTGCTGGTCTGCGTGTCGTAGAGCCGGCGATTCGGGTATTTCTTGATCAGTCGCTCTGCGCCTTTTTTGGTCGTGGCCATCGGTGCTCTATCCTTTGTCGTCGCTGATGCATGGGGTGCGCATCTGCTGCTGCGCGCTGCTGCACCGCATGCGATGCACTGCGCAATCGGGGGCGCCCGCGCCGCGCTCTAGTTTGGTGCCGGGGGCGCCGCTGACCTGATTCTATGCTCAAGAAAGCACTAAGAAAAGCCACCCCGATTAAGGAAAACCCGCAGCATCGTATGCAAAACGGGCCGTCCTGGCAGCCAGGCGGCCCGTTTTGCGAGGTGCGCCGCGGCACGCTTCCGGCCTGCTGCAGCGCGCTCGGTGCGCCGCAGCAGGCCGGCCGCGCGTCGCGCAGCCAGCGGCCGGTCAGCCCATGTGCAGGCCGCCGTTGAGCGAGAAGTCGGCGCCCGTGGAGAAGCCCGATTCGTCCGAAGCCAGCCATGCGCAGATCGACGCGATTTCCTCCGGCAGGCCCAGGCGCTTGACCGGAATCGTCGCCACGATCTTGTCCAGCACATCCTGGCGGATGGACTTGACCATGTCCGTGGCGATATAGCCCGGCGACACCGTGTTGACCGTCACGCCCTTGGTGGCTACTTCCTGCGCCAGCGCCATGGTGAAGCCGTGCAGGCCGGCCTTGGCCGTCGAGTAGTTGGTCTGGCCGAACTGGCCCTTCTGCCCGTTCACCGACGAGATATTGACGATGCGGCCCCAGCCGCGGTCCGCCATGCCGTCGATGACCTGCTTGGTCACGTTGAACAGCGACGTCAGGTTGGTGTCGATCACCGCGTCCCAGTCGGCCCGCGTCATCTTGCGGAACACCACGTCGCGGGTGATACCGGCGTTGTTGATCAGCACGTCCACCTCGCCGACATCGGCCTTGACCTTGTCGAAGGCGGATTTGGTCGAATCCCAGTCGGCCACGTTGCCCTCGGACGCCACGAACTCGAAGCCGAGCGCGCGCTGCTGTTCGAGCCACTTCTCGCGGCGCGGCGAATTCGGGCCGCAGCCCGCCACCACCTTGTAGCCGTCACGGGCCAGGCGCTGGCAAATGGCGGTTCCGATGCCGCCCATGCCGCCGGTCACATATGCAATGCGCTGAGTCATATTCACTCCTGTTGGCTCGCTGATCGATGCAATGGCACCGATCTCTGTTATAGACGCCGGCGGACAAATCCATGTCTCCTGCCGCCGGCTACCCCTCAGTGCAACTCAAATACTCGTTTTCGGCCGGATCAGTCTCGCTTAGTTCCGTTCCACGGCCAGCGCCACGCCCATGCCGCCGCCGATGCACAGCGAGGCCAGGCCCTTCTTGGCGTCGCGGCGCTTCATTTCGTGCAGCAGCGTCACCAGGATGCGGCAGCCGGACGCGCCAATCGGATGACCAATGGCGATGGCCCCGCCGTTGACGTTGATCTTCGACTGGTCCCAGCCCATCTGCTGGTGCACGGCCAGCGCCTGCGCGGCGAAGGCTTCGTTGATTTCCATCAGGTCCAGATCCTTCACTTCCCAGCCGGCGCGCGACAGGCAGCGCTTGCTGGCCGGCACCGGGCCCATGCCCATCACGGCCGGGTCCACGCCGGCGTTGGCGTAAGCCTTGATGGTGGCCAGCGGGGTCAGGCCCAATTCCTTGGCCTTGGCGGCCGACATCACCACCACGGCGGCGGCGCCGTCATTGAGGCCCGAGGCGTTGGCGGCCGTCACCGTGCCGGCCTTGTCGAAGGCTGGCTTCAGGCCGGACAGGCTGTCCAGCGTGGCGCCCTGGCGCACGAATTCGTCGGTCTTGAACGCCACCGGGTCGCCCTTGCGCTGCGGAATCAGCACCGGCACGATTTCCTCGTCGAAGCGGCCAGCCTTCTGGGCCGCCTCGGCCTTGTTCTGGGAGCCCACGGCGAACTCGTCCTGCGCCTCGCGCGTGATGCCGTACTCCTTGGCGACGTTCTCCGCCGTGATGCCCATGTGGTACTGGTTGTACACGTCCCACAGGCCATCGACGATCATCGAGTCGACCAGCTTGGTGTCGCCCATGCGGAAGCCGTCGCGCGAGCCCGGCAGCACGTGCGGCGCGGCGCTCATGTTCTCCATGCCGCCGGCCACGACGATCTCCGCCTCGCCGGCGATGATCGCATTGGCGGCCAGCATCACGGCCTTCAGGCCCGAGCCGCATACCTTGTTGATGGTCATGGCCGGCACCATGTCCGGCAGGCCGGCCTTGCGCGAGGCCTGGCGCGCCGGGTTCTGGCCGGCGGCAGCCGTGAGCACCTGGCCCATGATGACCTCGCTCACCTGGTCCGGCTTCACGCCGGCGCGCTCGAGCGCGGCCTTGATGACGAGGGCGCCCAGCTCCGGCGCCGGAATCTTGGCCAGCGAGCCGCCAAACTTGCCAACTGCGGTGCGGGCTGCGGAAACGATGACGATGTCGGTCATTTGAAGTCCTTTCGAGAAAGCATGAAGCCAATCGGTACGAAACCCCGGGCCAGTCCCACGGAACCGGCCCCGGCGGAAAACGTTCAGGCGCGCTGCTTGACGTAGCGGCCCGGTGCGGGTTCGATGGCCCGGTAGCGGGCGTTGCCGTAGTCGGCCGGCGCAGCGCGCTTGGCGCCGGCCTGCTTGCCTAGCCAGGCCATCCAGTCCGGCCACCAGCTGCCGGGCTTCTCCTCGGCACCGGCCAGCCATTCCTGGGCCGAACCGGGCAGCGCCTCGTTGATCCAGTGGCTGCGCTTCTTCTTGGCCGGCGGGTTGATCACGCCGGCGATATGGCCGGACGCGCCGAGCACGAAGCGCAGCTTGTTGTTCAGCAGGCCGGTGGAAGCGTACGCGGACGTCCACGGCACGATGTGGTCCTCGCGCGAGCCATAGATATAGGTAGGCACGTCGATGTCACCCAGGTCCAGCGGCGCGTTGCAGACGCTCAGCTTGCCGGGCACCTTCAGTTCGTCCTGCAGATACATATGGCGCAGGTACCAGCAGTACCACGGCCCCGGCAGGTTGGTGGCGTCGCCGTTCCAGAACAGCAGGTCGAACGGTACCGGCGTGTTGCCCTTGAGGTAGTTGTCGACCACGTAGTTCCAGACCAGGTCGTTCGGCCGCAGGAACGAGAACGTGTTGGCCAGCTCCACGCCGCGCAGCAGCGCGCATGGGGCCCCGGCGGCGCCGCCGATGGTGGCCTCGCGCAGTTGCACATGCGGTTCGTCGACGAATACATCCAGGATGCCGGTGTCGGTGAAATCGAGCAGCGCGGTCAGCAGCGTCAGGCTGGCCACCGGGCGCTCGCCGCGCGCGGCCAGCACGGCCAGCGCCGTGGCGACGATGGTGCCGCCCACGCAGAAGCCGAGCACGTTGATCTTGTCCTGCCCGCTGATGTCCCGTGCCACCTCGATCGCGCGGATGGCCGCGTGCTCGATGTAGTCGTCCCAGGTGCGCTCGGCCATCGACGCATCGGGGTTGCGCCACGACACCAGGAAGACCGTGTGGCCCTGCTCCACCACGTAGCGGACCAGCGAGCTTTCGGGCTGCAGGTCAAGGATGTAGAACTTGTTGATGCACGGCGGCACCAGCAGCAGCGGCCGGGCGTGGACCTTGTCGGTCAGCGGCTTGTACTGGAGCAGCTGGAAGTATTCGTTCTCATAGACCACCGCGCCTTCGGTCACGGCCACGTTGCGGCCCACCTCGAAGGCGGTTTCGTCGGTCTGGGAGATCTTGCCCCGGGTCAGGTCCCCGAGCATGTTGCGCATGCCGGTGCGCAGCGATTCGCCGCCCGATTCGATCAGGCGCTGCTGGGCGTCGGGATTGGTGGCGAGGAAGTTGGCGGGCGACATCGCGTCCACCCACTGCGACACCGCGAAGCGGATGCGCTGGCGGGTCTTGGCGTCGGCCTCCACGGCGTCGGCCAGCTCGGTCATCGTGCGGGCGGTCAGCAGGTAGAACGCGGCGGCGTAGCGGTACGGCGCGTTGTTGCGCCAGGCCGCGCTGGCGAAGCGGCGATCGGACAGGCGCTGGCTGGCGGCCTCGGCATCGCCGTTGCCATTGCCGGCAGCGCCGTTCGGCACGGCAGCCGCGCCCATTTCACGCCAGAGTTCGGAGAAATCCTTCAGGTAACGTTCCTGGATCTGGGCCAGCAACGTGGGCGGGATCTTCAGACCGGCGCCGGCCGGGCCCTGGAATGCGCCCTGGAACGCCCTGGCAAACGCATCGCCGCCGGGAAAGCCCGGAAACGCGCCCGGCACGCCGTTCGGCATGCCTGACGGAAAACCGGGCGGCAGCTTGCCGTTGATTTCGGGAGCCCACTGACGGGACCACTCCAGCCATGCAGCTGGATCGAATGGCCCCGGCGCAAACTGAAACGGTTGGGACTTGTCTTCCGCGCTGGAAGCTGCCGCACCTTTGCCGGTCGCCATGATGTATTCGTCTCTCTGCCGTCGTGATGTGAAGACGGGCTCGGGGTAACTGTCTCCCGACCCGCCCCGAATCCGGGTTGCGCCTCTGGGTAATCTGGTCACCCAGACCGGGACGCCGCATCGGCGGCGCCAGGTCATACGCTATGCTTGCCGGCGAAACCCTGGAGAACTTCCTCGGTTCCGATACATTTGAAGGCATTGTTGCCTTGCAATGTAGACGCTGTCAATGCGGAATTCCGCATTGCGAACGCGCGTGCGGGAAACGCATCCCCGACCTACCGGACGGTAAGCCTGAGGCGGGTTCGCGGGCAGTCCGGGGGCCGTTTCCGGCCGCCACGTGACGGCACCGTACTTTTAACAGAAAGAGATGAACGCCTGATGTATATCGTCGCAATCGGCTGGATCTACGTAGCCCTGATGATGTCGATTACCGAGACGAACCTCGTGGCCGGGGTGGCCACGTTCCTGTGCTACGGCGTGGCGCCGGTATCGATCGTCGTCTACATCATGGGAACGCCCGGCCGGCGGCGCAGGCGCCAGGCGCGCGAGGCCGCCGAACGTGCAGCAGAACGGGCAGCCAAACCACCCGCCGGGCAGGCCGGGCCGAAGCCCGTGGAGGAAGCTGACGCGTCAGGCCGCTAGCCAGACCAGCGTGGCCATGCGGCCCGTGATACGGTCGCGGCGATAGGAATAGAAACGCGCCGCGTCGGCCACGGTGCAGGCATCGCCGCCGTAGACGCGCGTGCAGCCGGCGCGCGCCAGCCGGGTACGGGCCAGCGCGTACAGGTCGGCCCAATACTTGCCCGGCGCGCCAGGGCGGAATGCCGCCTCGACAGCCGGCCGCTCCGCCTCGCGGGCCTGGGCCAGGAATGCTTCCCGGACCTCGACGCCCACTTCGAACGCCGATGGGCCGATAGCCGGGCCCAGCCAAGCCAGCCACTCCGAACCAGGGCCTGCCTGCGCGGCCATGCGTGCCAGGGTGGCCTCGATCACGCCGTCGCAGAGCCCGCGCCAGCCGGCATGGGCGGCACCGACCACCGTGCCCGCCGCATCGCACAGCAACACCGGCAGGCAGTCTGCCGTCATGATCGCGCAGACATGGCCGGGGGTGGTGGCGATGCTGGCGTCGGCACGCGGCACGCCGCCCTCCCCGCCTTCCATCCCATCGGCGGTCGCCACGGCGCAGCCGTGAACCTGCTCCAGCCAGCGCGGCATGGCAGGCAAATGCGCTGCCAGCCGACGACGGTTCTCCGCCACCGCGGACGGATCGTCCCCCACATGCGTACCGAGATTGAGCCCGCCCGGGCTGCCATCGGCCAGCCCGTAGGGGCCGACGCTCACGCCGCCCTGGCGGGTCGTGGACAGCGCCCGCACGCGGGCCGGCGCCGGCCAGTCCGGCACGATCCAGCCGGATTGCCGCTCAATCGTCATCGTCATCCTTCACGTAGATGATCTCGACGTCGTGGTCGTCATCGTCATCGAAGTCGTCATCGTCGTCCTCGAGCTGCCGCGCCGCGTAGCCTTCGAAGTCGAGCGCCTCGATCAGGTCCTGCATGTCCTCGGGCGGCTCGGCCTCCCAGGACACCTTGCGCCCGGTCTCCGGATGCACCAGTCCCAGCTTGTACGCATGCAGTGCCTGGCGCTCGAACGGCACCGGCAGCGTCACGCGGATGGCCGGGCGCTGGCCGCGCTTGGTGGCCTTGTGGTAGACCGGGTCGCCCACCAGCGGATGGCCGATCGACTCGAAATGCACGCGGATCTGGTGCGTGCGGCCGGTTTCGAGCTGGCACATCACCATCGACACCTTGCCGCGGCCCAGCGGCACCGTGCCCAGCGTCTTGAAGTGCGTGCGCGACGGCTTGCCGCTATTGGTATGGACGATGGCCATGCGGGTACGCTCGCGCGGGTCGCGGCCGATCGGCGCGTCGATGGTGCCCTCGTCCGGCGTCTCGCCCCAGACCAGCGCGAGGTAGGTGCGCTTGACGGTCCGGGCGGCCAGCTGGCGGACGAGGTCGGTCTGCGCGGTAAGCGTACGGGCGACGACCATCAGGCCCGAGGTTTCCTTGTCCAGCCGATGCACGATACCGGCGCGCGGCAGTTGGCGCGCGGCCGGGTCGCGGTGCAGCAGGCCGTTGAGCACCGTACCGCTCCAGTTACCGGCGGCCGGATGCACGACCAGCCCGGCCGACTTGTTGATGACGAGCAGCGTGGCGTCCTCGAACACCACGTCCAGCGGCACGTCCTCCGCCGTGAAGGCGAGGGACTCCGGCGCAACCTGCGGCTGGATCTCGATCTGCTGGCCCATCTGGACCGAAGCCTTGGCGCGGCTCGGCTCGCCATCCACCCGCACGGCGCCTTCCTCGATCCATTGCTGGATGCGGCTGCGCGAGAATTCACTGAAATGCCGCGCGAGCAGTTTGTCGAGCCGCTCGCCATGTGATGCACTATCCACTTCTAGAGTTAAAGGCGGCTGATCCACGGCGGTGGCGGGCGTGGCCATCACCGCGCCACCGGTTTCGCCGAGATCGCTGACATCGCCGAGATCGTCATTGAAATCGTCGGCATCCAGCGGGGAATCGAGATCCGCCGGGGAATCGTTCGCCGGACCGTTTTCGGCCTTAGGGCTTGGGCTATAATGCTTGACGCTATTTTTCATCCGGAACAGGTTGCCCAATGCAATTGCAGAGCATGAAACGCGCGAACTGGCGCGCGAGATTTGGAGCGATTTTGCTCGCAGGCGGCTGCGTCATGCTGTCTGCATGCGGCCTGCTTGGCGACCAGCCCGACGAAACGGCCGGCTGGTCGGCGAACAAATTATATTCGGAAGCCAAGGATGCGCTGGATGGCGGCGACTATACACGCGCCGTCAAGCTCTATGAAAAGCTGGAAGGCCGCTACCCGTTCGGCCGCTACGCCCAGCAGGCGCAAATCGACACCGCGTTCGCCAACTACAAGGATGGCGAGACTGCCGCCGCGCTGGCCGCCGTCGACCGCTTCATCCAGCTGCACCCGAGCCATCCCAACATTGATTACGCCTACTACCTCAAGGGCCTGATCAACTTCAACGACAACCTGGGCTGGCTGGGCCGCTTCTCCGGCCAGGACCTGAGCGAACGCGACCCGAAGGCCGCGCGTGCCGCCTACGACGCTTTCCAGATCCTGATCACGCGCTACCCGGACAGCAAGTACGCGCCGGACGCGACGCTGCGGATGCAGTACATCGTCAATGCGCTGGCGCAGCATGAAGTGCATGCCGCCCGCTATTACTATCGCCGCGGCGCCTACCTGGCGGCCGTGAACCGGGCCCAGCAGGCGCTGAAGGACTACGACGGCGCGCCGGCCAACGAGGAAGCGCTGTACATCATGGTGCGCTCGTACGATTCGCTGGGCATGAAGGATCTGCGCGATGACGCAGCCCGTGTGATGGAGCGCAACTATCCGGACAGCGACTTCGTGAAGTACGGCGCGCGCCGGAAAGACAAGTCCTGGTGGGAAGTGTTCTGAGACGCGCCCGCAGCCAATAAAAAACCCGACGATCCCGTCGGGTTTTTTATTGCCCTTATTCGTCCGCCGGCGCCTGCTCTGGCTCCGGCTCTGACTCTGGCCCCGCCTTCCGCAATCCCTCCAGGAAGCGGATCACGGTGTCTGCCTCCCGGGTGCGCGTGAACGGCGGCAGGCTCTGCCAGATCTGGCGGCCATAGGGCTTTTCCACGAGCCGGGTGTCGCAGATCGCCAGCACGCCCCGGTCGGACTCGGAGCGGATCAGTCGCCCCGCGCCCTGCTTCAGCGTGATGACCGCGTGCGGCAACTGGTGCACCGCGAATGGACTGAGGCCCTTCTTCTGCAGCACCTCCATCCGGGCGGCCAGCACCGGGTCGTCGGGCGGGGCGAAGGGCAGCTTGTCGATGATGACCAGCGACAGCGCCTCGCCCCGTACATCCACCCCTTCCCAGAAGCTCTGGCTGCCGACCAGCACCGCGTTGCCGAGTTGCCGGAAGCGATCCAGCAGCTCGGTCCGGCTCGCCTGGCCCTGCACCAGCAGCGGCAGGTTCAGCCCGCGCTCGGCAAACAGGTCGTACAGCATGTCCGATGCCTTCTGCACCGCGCGCAGCGTGGTGCAGAGCAGGAAGGTGCGTCCGCCGGCGGCCTCGATCAGTGGCAGGGCCTCATGGACCACCGCCTCGGTGAACTGGGGCGACTGCGGCGCCGGCATGTTGCGCGGCACGTAGAGCAGGCCCTGCTTCGCGTAGTCGAACGGGCTAGGCAGCGTCAGCGAGCGGTCCTTGTCCAGACCGAGCTGGGCCGCGTAGTGGGTGAAGTTGCCCTTCACGGACAGCGTGGCCGAGGTGAAAACCCAGGCGCGCGGCTGGCCCTCGCGCTGGCGCGTGAAGATCGGTGCGATGGACAGCGGCGTGCGATGCAGTTGCACGGTGTGCGAGAACACCTCGACCCAGCGCACAGTCTCCGGGCCCAGTGACACGGGTACCGGCGGCGGCTTTCCATCGTCCCCGCCATCGTCCCCGCCATCGCCCTCACCTTCCCCACTGGCGTCTGCCGGCGCGGCCGGGGCGGGCGCCGGCGCCACGCGGTCGTCGCGCCAGGCCGCCAGCCGCTGGGCCAGTTCCACCGCCCGGCGGTGGCACTGTTCGAGCGACTCCGCGCGTTCGGCCTGGCTTTCCAGCGCCTCGACAAAATCCGACAGCGCGCTGTCCAGCGCGTCGAGCGTCTCGAAGAACGGCTCGCGCGTGCGCGGGTCGGATTCGATCTGGCCCAGCGCCAGCCGCAGGTTGTCCTTGCCGAAGGCCAGCCGCAGGTCGCGCGCGGCGCGTTCCAGCGGACCACCGAGCGCCACCCAGTCCACGGCATCGCGCGCATGGGAGAGCCCTTCCGCCACGGTGTCGCGCGCCAGTTCCAGCAACTGGCTGGTGGAGAGCGTCTCGCCGAAGAACAGCGTCGCGGTTTCCGGCAACTGGTGGGCTTCGTCAAAGATCACCGTGTTGGCGGCGGGTAGCAATTCGGCCATGCCGGTGTCGCGCAGCACCACATCGGCAAAGAACAGGTGATGGTTCACCACCACCACGTCGGCCTGCTGCGCCTCCTTGCGGGCGCGCATCACAAAGCACTCCTTGTACTGCGGGCACTCGCTGCCGAGGCAGTTGTCGCGCGTGGACGTCACGAGCTGCCAGACCGGCGCGTTCTCGGGCACGGCGGCCAGTTCGGCCTTGTCGCCCGAGGTGGTGGTCTTGGCGAAGCGGCCGATGTCACGCAGCCACGCCGCGTCCTGCTTCGACGCCAGACGGCCGTTGGCCTGCGCGCGCTCGAGGTGGTAGTGGCACAGGTAGTTGGAACGCCCCTTGAGCAGCGAGACCGAAATCGGCACGTTCAGCGCCTTGCGCACCGTGGGAATGTCGCGCAAGAACAGCTGGTCC
The DNA here is from genome assembly GCF_046535395.1 of Cupriavidus sp. SIMBA_020. Lineage (NCBI taxonomy): Bacteria > Pseudomonadati > Pseudomonadota > Betaproteobacteria > Burkholderiales > Burkholderiaceae > Cupriavidus > Cupriavidus sp. SIMBA_020. The sequence continues at coordinate 301,869 of NZ_JAWRWU010000001.1, forward strand.
TGGAGGTTCTTGGTGCCCGTGGACAGGATCACCTTGCCACCCCACAGCATCGCCGGGACGAGGTAGGCAAAGGTCTTGCCCGTACCCGTGCCCGCCTCGACGATCACCGAGTCGTTCTGGGCGATAGCGCCCGCCACGGCCTCGGCCATCTTCTGCTGGGACGCGCGCGGCCGGTAGCCGGGGATGCCGGTGGCCAGCGTGCCGGTATCGGCGAAGATTGTCGCCAGCTGCGCCGCCTGCGTGGCCGCCTGGTTGGCCGATGCCGCCGCCACCGCCTCGTTCAGCGAGGTGTGGTCGTCCTGCGGCAGCGCTTCAGGGGATGGCGTTTCGGCGGATTCGGGAAGCGCGTCGTCGGTCGGTTCAGACAAAATGGGCTTTCTGCAAAGGCGTGGCGCGTGGGGCGCGCCTGCGGGAAATCAGGCCGGTACGTCCGGCTCGAGCTGAAGCTGCAACAGCGTGATGGCGTCCTTGAGCTTGAGCCGGCGCTTCTTGAGTCGGCGCAGCTGAAGTTCGTCGTGGGCGGCGTCCTCGGACAGGTGATCGATCAGGAAATCGAGATCGCGATGCTCGATTTGCAGTTCGATGATCTGCCGCGCCAGTGTGTTGAGATTCTCATCCATGTAGCGGCTCCCCGTGGATCGTCCGGCCGGCGCCGACAGCCTGCGCTGTCACGCCGGTCAGAACCCGAACGGGCTCGGGGTGGAACCCTGGCCCTGCTTTTTCTTTTCCTCGGCATTGGCGCGGCGCTCGTCGAGGTCCTTCTGGCGCTGGGCGGCGTCCGCCTGCTTCTGCTGGTAGGCCCGCGTGTTTTCCTGTCGCTGGCGGGCCTGGTCGGCGCCCTTCTGGCGCGCCTCGTTCATCTTGGCGTCGAAGTCGGACTGCTTCTGGTTGTACTTCTCGGCGTTGGCGGCGCGCTGGGGCGCGTCGGCGCCCTGCTGGGCGTCGCGCAGCGCCTGTTCCTGCTGCTTGCGGTCGTAGGAGGCACGGCTGGCGGCCTCGTTGGCGGCGCGGCCCGGCTGGCCGGCCTCGTACTCGGCCTGGCGCAGCGCCTGCTCGCGGTCGCGCTCGGCGGCCTTCCAGGCACGCTCGGCATCGCCCACTTCCAGTTCCTTGGCGCGCAGCACGTGGAGTTCATCGCGCTGCACGTCCTTGGCCTGGTCGATGCAGCGGTTCACGAGGAACTTGCTGTAGCAGGCACGTTCGGCCTCGGCGAAGCGGTAATTGGTCCACGCGCGGGAGTCGCCAATCGCCTTGCGCTCGGCCTCGAAGTCGCGCGGGGGCGGGTTCCTGGTCTGCGCAAGGGCCGGCGCGGCCAGCAAGCAGGCGGCGCACATTGCGGCAAGGACGGGGGTGGAGACGAGATGGGCCACGGCGGCCGAACGGGGCTTGACGATCATGGCCGAATTCTAGCATCCGGGGGGCTTGTCAGCCCCACCGGCAAACGTTGCAACATGTGTCCGATCCGGGGCTGGGGTGGGGCTGGGGTGGGGCCGAAGCCAGGCTGGCACGGGGCTGGCGGGGTGCGCGGGGGCGGTGTCGCGGAACAGGCACGTGAAAAGCCGTCTTCCCGTCACCGGCAGTGCCCTGCGCTTGTGGCAAAATGCCCCGCTTTCGACCGACTAGTTTCCCGATGTCCAACTTGCCTGCTTCCGTCTCGCAAAAGATTGTGTCGCTCATCGCGGCAGAACTGTCCGTGCAACCGCGCCAGGTGGCGGCGGCCGTCGCGCTGCTGGACGAAGGCGCCACCGTGCCGTTCATCGCCCGCTACCGCAAGGAAGTGACGGACAACCTGGACGATACGCAACTGCGTAACCTCGAGGAGCGCCTGCTGTACCTGCGCGACATGGAAGACCGCCGCGCGACGATCCTGGCGTCGATCGAGGAACAAGGCAAGATGACCGACGCGCTGCGCGCCGCCATCGAGGCCGCCGACACCAAGCAGACGCTGGAAGACCTGTACCTGCCGTACAAGCCCAAGCGCCGCACGCGCGCCCAGATCGCCCGCGAATGCGGCCTGGAGCCGCTGGCCCAGGCGCTGCTGGCCGATCCTACGCTGGACCCGCAGGCCGAGGCCGCCAAGTTCGTCAACGGCAACCCCACCGCCGACGGCGGCGTGCCCGACGTCAAGGCCGCGCTGGACGGCGCGCGCGACATCCTCTCCGAACAGTTTGGCGAAACCGCTGAATTGCTAGGCAAGCTGCGCGAGCACCTGTGGAACCACGGTGTGGTCGCCTCCACGGTGATGGAAGGCAAGGAAGGCGCCGAGGAAGAGAAATTCCGCGATTACTACGCTTATAGCGAGACCATCCGCACCGTGCCGTCGCACCGGGCGCTGGCGCTGTTCCGCGGCCGCAACGCGGGCGTGCTGATGGTGAAGCTGGGCCTGGGCGAGGAACAGGACGCGATGGTGCCGCACCCGTGCGAAGGCATGATCGCGCGCCATGTGGGCATCGAGAACCGGAACCGCCCGGCTGACAAGTGGCTGGGCGATGTGTGCCGCTGGTGCTGGCGCGTGAAGGTGCAGCCGCATATCGAGACCGAACTGCTGACGCAGCTGCGCGAAACCGCCGAAAACGAGGCCATCAAGATCTTCGGCCGCAACCTCCATGAGCTGCTGCTGGCGGCGCCGGCCGGCCCGAAGTCAGTGATGGGCATCGACCCGGGCATCCGCACCGGCTGCAAGATCGCCGTGGTCGACCATACCGGCAAGCTGCTGGACACCGCCACGATCTACCCGCACGAGCCGCGCCGCGACTGGGAAGGCTCGCTGGCCACACTGGCCCGCCTGGCGAAACAGCACAACGTGGCGCTGGCCTCCATCGGCAACGGCACGGCCAGCCGCGAGACCGACAAGCTGGTGCAGGACCTGATGAAGCGCGCCCCGGAACTGAAGCTGACCAAGATCGTGGTCAGCGAGGCCGGCGCCTCGGTCTACTCGGCTTCCGAGCTGGCCGCCAAGGAGTTCCCGGAGCTTGACGTGTCGCTGCGCGGCGCGGTGTCGATCGCCCGCCGCCTGCAGGACCCGCTGGCTGAACTCGTGAAGATCGATCCGAAGTCGATCGGCGTGGGCCAGTACCAGCACGACGTGAACCAGCGCGAGCTGGCACGTGCGCTGGACGCCGTGGTGGAAGACTGCGTGAACGCCGTGGGCGTGGACGTGAACACCGCCTCCGCCCCGCTGCTGGCCCGCGTATCGGGCCTGAACACGGTGCTGGCGCGCAATATCGTCGAATTCCGCGATGCCAACGGCGCGTTCCCGAACCGCGATGCGCTCAAGAAGGTGCCGCGCCTGGGCGACAAGACCTTCGAGCAGGCCGCCGGCTTCCTGCGCATCAACACGGGCGACAACCCGCTGGATCGCTCGTCGGTCCACCCGGAAGCGTATCCGGTGGTGCAGCGCATTCTCGATCACATCAAGAAGGGCCTGTCCGACGTGATGGGCAACCGCGACGCCCTGCGCGGCGTGACCGCCCAGCAGTTCACCGACGAGACGTTCGGCCTGCCGACCGTGCGTGACATCCTGACCGAACTCGAGAAGCCGGGCCGCGACCCGCGCCCTGAGTTCAAGACCGCGACGTTCCAGGACGGCGTGGAGGACATCAAGCATCTCCAGCCGGGCATGGTGCTCGAAGGCGTGGTGACCAACGTGGCCGCCTTCGGCGCCTTCGTGGACATCGGCGTGCACCAGGACGGTCTGGTCCACATCTCGGCGCTTTCCACCAAGTTCGTGAAGGACGCGCACGAGGTGGTCAAGGCTGGCCAGATCGTCAAGGTCAAGGTGATGGAGGTGGACGTCAAGCGCAACCGCATCGGCCTGACCATGCGTCTGGACGACGAGCCGGGCCAGGCTGCGCCACGCGCCGGTGGCGACCGGAGCGGCGAGCACCGGGGCGGCCAGCGCCACGGTGGCCATGGCGGTGGCGGTGGTGGCGGCAAGGGATTCGGCGGCGGCAAGCGCGAACCCGAGGTGGCCGGCGCCATGGCCGCCGCGTTCGCCAAGCTCAAGCGCTGATCCCCACCCCTCGCCCTCGGGCGGCCACCCGGCACACCGGGCCGGCCGCCCCGCCCCGCCCCGCCCCACTCCTTCAGAGCGGATTGATGATCCCGCTCGGCTGCTGGACCCGCGTGGGTCCGATGATGCTGTTGAACAGCAGGTCGCCATCCGGCAGGAACTGCACCACCGCGTAGAAGCCGTTGCCCCAGATCCCGGTTCCCAGGATGGTCTGGTGCACAGTGGCGCCGGTGTTCCAGTCCAGCCCGGTGACCACCCATCCCCAGCCATTCTGGTAGTACCCGTTCGTGAACACGAGGTTCGAGCCCGCGCTGACGGCGGGCACCATCGAGTTCGACGAAATATCGCTGCGCGCCCAGGTCGAGGTCCACGCATGGGTCTGCGGGTTCCACGCGAAGCGCTCGACCCCGATCGGCGATGGCAGCAGCGGCCCCCGGATCAGCCCATCCACGATCGCACTCGTCCCGCTTCCGGTACTCCCATCCGCCGCAGACACGTTGTTGACGACGAACGCGCCGTAGCCGTTCACCGCGACCGACTGGTCGGACTGGATGGGGTACGCGGCCGGCAAGCCGCAATTCACCTGGATCTGTCCCGCCAGGCGGTTGGTGAAGCCGGCGGGAATCTGGTCGCGCCAGAACGCCAGCAGGCTCATGCGCGTGAGGCCGTCGGTGATGACCACGAGTTTGTCGGGATCGGTGCCGAAGCCCATCAGCGTAGGCGTGCTGCCCGAGCCTGAGCCGAAGACGGTCGGGAAGGTGTCGCCGCTGGGATAGGGGCTGCTCCACGCGCCGTCCGCCGCGTTCTGGGACAGCGCGCTGCCTGTCCAGACGAGTTTCCTCAGAATCTTGTCGGAAACGACATAAATCCCGTTGTTCTCGTCGACGGCGGCGGAATTGCTGACGCTCTCGTCCGCGCCGAGCGTGACCGTATGCACCGGCCCCGTGAACGACCGGTCGACAATCGACACAGACCGCGTGCCCAGCACCACCAGCTTGCCGTCATAGGTCATCACCACCCCGGCCAGGTTCTCGCCGGGCTGGAGAAACGTGGCGGCGTTCAGCGACCGCACCACGCTGATCCCCAACAGCGGCACGGCCGGCACGTTCAGCGCGAGGGCCAGGATCTGGTTGCCGCTATTGATATAGAGGACGTTGTTGTTGTCCACCACGCCGTAGGCGCTGGGAATGCCGCCGGTGGGCAGCAACTGCGCCACGATGGCCTGGGCCTGCGCGACCGTGCCGATCGGATTGGTCAGCAGGCCGAGCAAGGTGGTCTGCAGCGTGGCCGTCGCGCCCGGCAGGAGCGCCCGCGCCACGGGCGTGAAGGCGTCGTTGGCCACCGAGATATAGGTCACGCCCGTCGGCGACACGCCCCACATGTAGTTGGGCGATGTCGACGCGAAGGTCATGATGTTGACCGGCCCGTTGGTCGCCTGGGAGAGCTGCAACGGCGGCGGGGGCGCCACGGTGCGCGAGCCGCCGGTCACGGCATAGGGGAAGGTGTCGCTCTGGGACGAATCGAAATGGGTGATGGCGTAGGTGGGGGCAGCCAGGAACGGGTTGGGCACAGGCGTGCCCGCGCTGGCGAACTGGCTGGCGCCGGTCATCAAGCCGATGGCGACGGCCATCCGGCGCCAGGTGCGTACCGTGCAGAATCTGAACATGAGAGGCTCCCGGGGGCAAAAAGAAACCCGGCCAGCGGGCCCTACTCCGCTGGCCGGGTTCTCATGTATAGGCGAAGCGCCGCCCCGGAGCGGTCAGATTTCGACCTTGGTGCCCAACTCCACCACCCGGTTCGCCGGGATCGAGAAGAAGTCAGACGGCTTGGCGCCGTTCTGATGCATCCACGCAAAGAGATTTTCCCGCCACATCGACATGCCCGGCAGCTTGGAGGGGATGACCGACTCGCGCGCGATGAAGAACGACGTCTCCATCAGCTCGAACGACATGCCCAGCTTGCGCTGCGCGAGGTCCAGCACGCGCTGCACGTCCGGGGTCTCCTTGAAGCCGTACTCGGACTTGAGGATGAACACGCCGCCGCCGAGGTCCTTGCAGGTCAGGCGATGGTCGTCATCCACGAACGGGATGTCGCGCGTGACAAAGCTCAGGAACACCACGCGCTCGTGCAGCACCCGGTTGTGCTTGAGGTTGTGCAGCAGGGACACCGGCACCGACTCGGTGTTGCCGGTCAGGAACACGGCCGTGCCTTCCACGCGGTGCGGCGGGTGCGCCAGCAGGCCAGCGATGAACGGCTCCAGCGGAATGCCGTCCTCCAGGCTGCGCGCGCGCAGCAGCTTGCGGCCGCTGTACCACGTCATCAGCAGGAAGAACGCCGCGCTGCCCATCAGCAGCGGGAACCAACCGCCTTCGGCCACCTTGAGCAGGTTGGCGGCGAAGAAGGTCAGGTCCACCAGCAGGAAGCCACCGGCGAGCAGGGCCACCAGCACCGGGTTCCACTTCCAGACGCTGCGCATCATGAAGGCGGCCAGGAACGAGGTGATCAGCATCGTCGTGGTCACGGCAATGCCGTAGGCCGCAGCCAGGTTTTCCGATTTCTTGAACGAGATCACCACCGCAATCACCAGCGCCAGCAGGGTCCAGTTGATCACCGGCAGGTAGATCTGGCCGATTTCCGCCGCCGAGGTGTAGCGGATGCGCATGCGCGGCACGAAGCCGAGCTGGATCGCCTGGCTGGTCAGCGAGAACGCGCCGGAGATCACCGCCTGCGAGGCAATCACCGTGGCGCAGGTGGCGAGCAGCACCATCGGAATCAGCAGCGGCTCCGGCACCATCAGGTAGAACGGGTTGACGGAAGCGGCCGGGTTCTGGAGCAGCATCGCGCCCTGGCCAAAATAGTTCAGCATCAGGCACGGCATGACCAGGATGAACCAGCCGATGCGGATGGGCCGCGCGCCGAAGTGGCCCATGTCCACGTAGAGCGCCTCCGCCCCGGTCAGCACCAGGAACACCGCGCCCAGCACGATGAACGCCTGCAGCGAGTGGTCGATCAGGAAATTGACGCCGTAGAGCGGGTTCACCGCCGCCAGGATGCCAGGCGCCTGGATCAGGTTGTAGATGCCCAGCGCGCCGAGCGTGACGAACCACAGCGTCATGATCGGGCCGAAGAACTTGCCCACGGTGGCCGTGCCGTGCCGCTGGATCAGGAACAGGACGGTCAGGATCACCAGCGTGATCGGGATCACGAAGTGCCCCAGCTGCGGCGCGGCGATCTCCAGGCCCTCCACGGCCGAGAGCACCGAAATGGCCGGCGTGATGACCGCATCCCCGTAGAACATGCACGCGCCGAAGATGCCCATCATCATCAGCATGCGCGCCTTGCGCGAGCGCGGCGCGGCGGTGCGCAGCACCAGCGCCATCAGCGCCAGCACGCCGCCTTCGCCGTCGTTGTCCGCGCGCATGATGAAGACCACGTACTTCAGCGAGACCACGATGATCATCGCCCAGAACAGCAGCGAGATGATGCCCAGCGCCGCTTCCGGCGTGAACGGAATGCCGTGCTCCTTGCTGAAGCACTCCTTGAGCGCATAGAGGGGGCTGGTGCCGATGTCGCCAAAGACGACCCCAATGGCGGCGATGACGAGGGCCCGGGTACTCGGACTTTCGACGAAATAGTGACTGGTTGTGGATTGAGTCATGGATTTGGGTCTGGTGGACCGGCTCGCGCCTCCCCGGCCATGGTTGGCATCCCAGGCAATGTGACGTCCTGGGCACGGGTTCTCTCGCGCAAGCGGCTCCGGCCGCGACGGGGCTTATTGGCCTCTATTGCATTGCACAAACGGGCGCATTCTAGATGAAGTGAACTGATACGACCACTGTGGAAGATGCCCATCGTGGGCTGGGTGCCCGATCAAGGATGGGAAAGAAGCGGCGGCGGGTCAAGGCGGATTCGAGCGGATTCGGGCGGATTGGGTGCCGAAGGGTGCGCAGCACCGCGCAAAGGCGTTGCGGCATGGCCACAAAAGAGATCGATACGTTACTTTATGGAGAGCAGTTCAAACACCCAGGTAACGGTCGAGCGCCGCCGGCGCGGCGGCCAGGTCGGCGGCCGGGCCGGCCAGCACTACCTGCCCCTTCTCCAGCACCACCACGCGGTCCGCGTGGGCCAGCACGGCGCGGTAGTTGCGGTCCACCACCACCGAGGCGATGCCGGTGGCCCGTACCGTCTCGATCACGTGCCAGATCTCGCGCACGATCTTCGGGGCCAGCCCCTCGGTGGCTTCGTCCAGCACCAGGCAGTCCGGATTGGTCATCAGCGCGCGGCCGATGGACAGCATCTGCTGCTCCCCGCCCGACAGCTGCTGCCCGCCATGGGACAGCCGCTCCTTGAGCCGGGGGAAGAGGTCCAGCACGCGCGCCTCATCCCAGTCCTTGCGGCCGTGGCAGCCTACCCGCGCCGCCATCAGCAAATTCTCCCGGACCGACAAATTCGGAAAAATGCCACGCCCTTCCGGGACGTAGGCGATGCCGAGCCGCGCCACCTCGTGCGGCTGGGCGCGGGACACATCCCGGCCGGCCACGCGGATATCGCCCTCGCGCTGGCGCACATGGCCCAGCAGGGTCCGCAGCAGCGTGCTCTTGCCCATGCCGTTGCGGCCCAGCAGGCCCACGGTCTCGCCCGCGCCCACGCGGAAATCCACGCCGCGCAGCACGTGGCTGGAGCCGTACCAGGCGTTCACGCCAATGGCGTCGATGATGTCCGGCGATGCGGCGCTCATGCGTGGGCCCCTTCTTCTTCCCCGAGGTAGGCCAGCTGCACCGCCTCGTTGGCGCGGATCGCGGCCGGATCGCCGGTGGCGATGACTGCGCCGTTGACCATTACCGTGATGCGGTCGGCCACGGCGAAGACCGCCTCCATGTCGTGCTCGACCAGCAGGATCGCGTGGCCGTCGCGCAGGCCGCGCAGCAGATCCAGCATCCGCGCGGATTCCTCGGCACCCATGCCGGCCAGCGGCTCGTCCAGCAGCAGCGCCACGGGCTGCGTGGCCAGGCACATCGCCACTTCCAGCTGGCGCTTCTGGCCATGGGCGAGTTCGCTGGCGAGGCGCCCGGCATGCGCGGCCAGGCCGGCGCGTTCCATGGCTTCGTCGGCCAGCGCGCGGCTGGTGCGGCAGGCCTGCGCCGGCTCCCACAGCCGCCAGGCCCGCTGCGCGCGCGATTGCGCCGCCAACCGGCAGTTCTCGCGCACGGTCAGCGGCAGGAAGATGTTGTTGCGCTGGTAGCTGCGGCCGATACCTTGCCGCGCCAGCCGGGGCTGGCTCCAGCCGGTCACATCCTCGCCCTGCAGCCGCAGGCGGCCGGTGGACGGCGGCAGTTCGCCGGAGAGCATATTGATCAGGGTCGACTTGCCGGCGCCGTTGGTGCCGATGACCGCGTGGATCTCGTGCAGGCGCAAGGTCAGGTTCACGCTGTCCACGGCAGTCAGCCCGCCGAAGCGGCGCGTCAGGCCCTCGGCCTGCAATACGGGGATGGCTTGCGTCATACGGCCTCCCGGCTGCGGGCGTGGCTGTCCGCGGCGGCCTCGCCGGCGTTTCCTGCATCCGCGCCATTGCCGCGCCGGCGCGGCGACCGCTGGCGCAGCACCGCCGGCACGCTGACCAGCCCACGCGGCAGCAGCGCCACGGCCACGATGATGAAGCCGCCCATCAGCAGTTGCCAGTGCTTGGTCAGCGTGCTGAACCATTCGGCCAGCAGCACGAACGAGAACGCGCCCAGCACCGCGCCGGCCAGGCTGCCCACGCCGCCCAGGATCACCATCAGCATGGCATTGCCCGACTGGTGCCAGGAGGCGATTTCCGGGTTCACGAAGCCGAACTGGATGGCATAGAGATAGCCCGCCAGCCCCGCGAACACGCCGCCGGCAACGAACGCGCCGAGCTGGTAGCGATAGGTGGCATAGCCGGCCGCCCGCATGCGCTGCTCGTTATGGCGGATGCCGACCAGCGCGTGGCCGAAGCGCGAGCGCAGCAGCACCGCCAGTGCCACCACCGTCAGCACCAGCGCCACCAGCACCAGCCAGTAGAAGTTCACCGGGTCGTTGACGGTCAGCGGGCGGTCCCGCAGCAGGCTGAACTCGGGCCGGAAGTAGATATAGGTGCCGTCGCTGCCGCCGGCGATCTTTGTATCGTGGAACACGAAATAGACCATCTGGGCGAAGGCCAGCGTGACCATGATGAAGTACACGCCGCGCGTGCGCAGCACCAGCGCCCCCACCACCAGCGCTAGTGCCCCCGCCGCGCCCAGCGCGCCCAGCAGCAGCAGCCAGCCGTTGCCGGCCCCGCCCTCGGGTGCCAGCATGGCCGTGGCATAGGCGGCCATGGCGAAGTAGGCGGCATGGCCCAGGCTCACCAGCCCGGTGTAGCCAATCAGCAGCTGGAGCGAGAGCGCGAAGATCGCCATGATCATCACCTTGCTCAGCAGCTCGATATAGAACTTGTGGCTGTCGGCGGTCAGCAGCAGCGGCGCCACGGCCAGCACGGCCAGCGCCACGAGCCAGCCCAGCGCCGCCAGCCAGGGCGGCCGGCGCACGTCTTGCAGCGGGGGAGCGGAGAGAGTCGGTTTCATCGATGGAGCACGCAGGTCAGCCGGCCCGGAACAGCCCCTGGGGCTTCCACAGCAGGATCAAGGCCATCAAGACGTAGATCAGCACGCCGGCGGCGTCCTGCCAGAACACCTTGCCGAAGGTATCGACGAAACCGAGCAGCAGCGAAGCCACCAGCGCCCCCTTGACCGACCCGATCCCGCCAATCACCACCACCACGAAGCAGACAATCAGCACCTGCCCCCCCATGCCCGGGTAGACCGACGACACCGGCGCGGCAATCATCCCCGCCAGCACCGCCAGCGCCACGCCCAGCGCGAACACCAGCCGGTACAGCACGTTCACGTTGATGCCGAGCGACTGCACCATCTCGCGGTTGGTGGCCCCGGCGCGGATCATCATGCCCAGCCGGGTGCGGCGGATGACCCAGTACATCGCCGCTGCCACCAGCAGGCAGACGGCCGAGATGAACAGCCGGTAGACCGGATACGTCATGTCGTTGCCGATCGGCAGCGCGCCGTCGAGCAGGCCGGGAATCGGCACGCCGTGCACGTCATCGCCCACCAGGATGCTGCGCAGCTCCTCGAACACGAGGATCAGGCCGTAGGTCATCAGCACCTGCTGCAGGTGGTCGCGCTGGTAGAGGTAGCTGAAGAACGCCCATTCGAGCACGTAGCCAAACGCCACGGCCAGCACGATGCCGAGCGGCAGCGCGATGAACAGGTTGCCGGTGAGACTGGCCAGCGTGAACGCCAGGTAGGCGCCCAGCATGTAGAAGCTGCCATGGGCGAGGTTGATCACGCCCATGATGCCGAAGATCAGCGTCAGCCCGCTGGCGACCAGGAACAGCAGCAGCCCGTACTGCACGCTGTTCAGGCACTGGATGAGGAAGGAAACGATGTCCATGCTGCGCGGGCTGTCCTATCTATGAGACGCCATCTCTTACAGGCGGCAGCCGCGCGCGGGATCGGCCAGGGCCTTCACCGCCACGCCGCTGACCTTGTTCTCGCGGCCATCCACCTTGCGCAGGTAGAAGTCCTGCACCGGGTTGTGGGCTTTGGAGAGCGTGAACACGCCGCGCGGGCTGTCGACCTTGGCGGCTTCCATGGCCTTGATGACCTCCGGCTTGCGCGACATATCGCCCTTCACGGCATTGGCGCCAGCGGCCAGCAGCTGCGCGGCGTCATAGCCCTGCACCGCATACACATCCGGCTGGAGCTTGTAGGTCTTGGCGTAGTCGGTGCGGAAGGTCTTGTCGCGGGCGTTGGTCAGGCCATCGGCATAGTGCAGCGTGGTTTCCAGCCCCTGCGCCGCCGTGCCCTGCGCCTCCAGCGTGCCGTCGGTCAGGAAGCCGGAGCCGTACAGCGGAATCTTGTCCTTGAGCCCGGCCGCCTGCCAGTCCTTGACGAACTTGACCGCCCCGCCGCCGGCGAAGAACACGAACACGGCGTCCGGCTTCAGCGAGGCCACCTCGGTGATCAGCGCCTGGAACTCCACGTTCGGGAACGGCAGGCTCAGCTCCTTCACCACCTTGCCGCCCTTGGCCTCGAAGGCTTCCTTGAAGCCCTTCACGGACTGCTCGCCCGCCGCGTACTTCCACGTCAGCGTCACCACCTTCTTCATGCCGCGCTCGGCCAGCACCTGCCCCATGGCGTAGCCGGGCTGCCAGTTCGAGAACGAGGTACGGAAGATGTTGGCCCCGCACAGCGGCCCGGTGGCCTCATCGGCGCCGGCGTTCGGGATGATCAGCAGCGTGTTGTTTTCCTTGGCCACCTTGACGATGCCCATCTGCACGCCCGAATGCACCGTGCCCACCACCACGTCCACCTGGTCCCGCTTGATCAGCTTGGTGGCGTTCTCGGGGGCCTTGGCCGGGTCCGATTCGTCATCCACCTTGAAGTATTCGATGTCGCGCCCGCCCAGCTTGCCGCCCTGCTGCTGCACATACATGCGGAACCCGTTCTCGATGGCCGAGCCCAGCGCCGCGTAGGTGCCGGTGTACGGCAGCATGAAGCCCACCTTGATCTTGGCGCCCGGGGCGGGTTGGGCTGACTGCGCCAGCGCGCTGCCCCCGGTGGCCAGCAGCGTGGCGGAAATCGAAGCGACGAGCGTGGTGTGCAGCGATGAAAACAGCGGCCTGCGCAAAGCGGTGCGTTGCATGGGTTCTCCTCCCCGGGGTCGAATTATTTTAAGGTTGAAGTATGTGCCGTTATAAACGCCGCCGAGGCCGCCGTCAACGCCCCCGTCTGGTCGCGGTGGGGCGAGTGTCCACAGCGCGCGAGTTTAAGCAGCACGGTCTGCGGGGCATATCGATGGATACCCTCGATCTGCGCCATGGTCCCGTACTCGTCATCCTCGCCCTGCACGGCCAGCACCGGGCAGCGGATATGGTCGAGCATCGGGCGCAGGTCCCAGTGGCGGAAATCGGCGTTGAGCCAGATATCGTTCCAGCCCCAGAAGGCGGAATCCACGTGGGCGTGGTGGCGCGCCAGCCGGGCGCGCAGGTCGGTGTGGAGGTAGGTCTCGCGCGTGGCGGCGATGCTGCGCACCGAAATGTCTTCCACCATGATGTGGGGGGCGAGCACGGTCAGGCCATCCACATCGTCCGGGAAGCTGGCCGCGTGGATCAGGGCGATGGAGCCGCCGTCGCTGTGGCCCAGCAGCCAGGGCTTGCCATGGCGGCGGCCGGGGCCGATCTCCAGGGCATCGAACAGGGCCGGCAGCGCCTCGCGCGCCTGGCGGTGCATGAAGTCCACGCCCCACTGCTCGTCCGGCGGGCGCGGCGTGGAGCGGCCGTAGCCGTAGCGCGAGAAGACCAGCCCGCGGAAATCGCCCGCCTCGCACAGCTTGCGCGGAAAGTCGCGCCACATGCTGACCGACCCGAGCCCCTCGTGCAGGAAGACCACGAGTGGGCGGTGCCGCCGTCGCGCGCCGATCCACTGGTATTCGATGTCGATAGTGCGGCCATCGAACGGCACCTTTACCAGCGCAGTGTCCACGGTGGTCTCCATGGCGGCTCCCTCAGGCGTGCCGCGCGGCGTCTTCACGCTGGCGCAGCCGGAATCGCTGGATCTTGCCCGTGGCGGTCTTGGGCAGTTCGTCCACGCACTCGATCTGGCGCGGATATTTGTAAGGCGCCAGCCGCGACTTGACGAAAGCCTGCAACTCGGCCGCCATGCCGTCGTGCCACTGGTGGCCGGGGCGCATCACCACGAACGCCTTCGGCTTGACCAGTTCGGCGGCATCGGCCACGCCGATCACGGCGGCCTCCAGCACGGCCGGATGCTGGGCCAGCGCCGCCTCCACCTCGAACGGCGAGACGTAGATGCCGCCCACCTTGAGCATGTCGTCGCTGCGGCCGGCGTAGGTGTAGTAGCCCGCGTCATCGCGCAGGTACTTGTCGCCGCTGCGGGTCCAGGCGCCGACGAAGGTGTCGCGGCTTTTCTCGCGATTGCACCAGTACATCAGCGCCGCCGAGGGCCCTTTTATATAGAGGTCGCCGATTTCGCCCGTGGCGCACGGCTCGCCGCGCTCGTCGAGCAGCTTCAGTTCGTAGCCGGGCACCGGCAGCCCCGTGGTGCCGTAGCGGACCTTGCCGGGCTGGTTCGACAGGAAGATATGGAGCATCTCGGTGGAGCCGATGCCGTCGAGGATGTCGCAGCCGAAGTGGGCCAGGAAGCGGTCGCCGATGTCGCGCGGCAGGGCCTCCCCGGCGGAGGTGCAGACGCGCAGCGCCACGGCGGCGCGCGGCGGCAGGTCCGGCGCGGCGAGCAGGCCCGCGAACAGCGTCGGCACGCCGCAGAAGACAGTGGGACGGTGCGTAGTCAGCCGCTGGAACACCGCCTGCGGCGTGGGCCGCTCGGCCATCAGCACGGTCGTGGCGCCCACCGACAGCGGAAACGTCAGCGCATTGCCCAGCCCGTAGGCGAAGAACAGCTTGGCGGCCGAGAAGACCACGTCGTCCTCGCGCAGGCCCAGCACCTGCCGCGCGTAGAGGTCGGCGGTGTGGAACAGGTTGCCGTGCGTGTGCACCGTGCCCTTCGGGCGGCCCGTGGAGCCGGACGAATAGAGCCAGAACGCCATGTCGTCCGGGCCGGTGGCGAGGGCTTCCGTCAGCGGCGGCGCGCTGTCCAGCATCGCGGCCACGGTCGGCAGGCCGGTGCCCTCCCCGTAGGGTGCGGCAACGATCACATCGTAATGCGCGCCGGCTTTGTCGATGGCGGCCTGCATGGTCCCGAGCAGCGGCGCGGACACCACCACGGCCCGCGCGCTGCTGTGGTCGAGCATATAGGCGTAGTCATCCACGGTCAGCAGCGTGTTCACCGCCACCGGCACCACGCCGGCCAGCAGGCAGCCGAGGAACACGGTCGGGAAATCGATGGTATCGAGCGCGCACAGCAGCACGCGCTCCTCGCGCCGGAAGCCCGCCTGGCGCAGCGCGCCGGCAAAGCGGCGGCAGCGCGCGTCGAGTTCGGCAAAGGTGGTCGGGCCGGTATCGTCGATATAGGCCACCTTGGCGCCACGGCCGGCGGCGAGGTGGCGCGACAACAGGTCATCGGCCGCGTTGTAACGGGCGGGCAGCGCGGCGACAACGGTCTCGGCGCTGGGGGTCGGGGGCGTCATGTCTCCACTCCTCTGGCCGCCCCGGCGATGGTTCGACGGGTGCGGCGGGATCGGCTACAGCGATGGTCTTGTTCTGGATATCTCGTGACCGGCAGTCTTTGCCGCCGATGTCGATGCATTTTATTTCACATCGACTATTATGCAAGCGAGGGTATGCACTATATAACAGTAGGCAGCACCCGCCGACCGGCACTTTGTCGCACGTATAATGCCGCCCTGGCTGGCCTGATCCCGAACTTTCTCCCATGCGTCGCGACCCCGAACCGTCACTGAATGCCGAAGCGAATGCCGAAGCGAACGCCGACAACCGCGCCGCCGAGCGCGATCCCTATCTGACGCACCTCGGGGAGCGCATCCGCTCGCTGCGCGCGGCGCGCGGCATGTCCCGCAAGGATCTTGCGCGTGGCGCGGGGGTGTCCGAACGCTACCTCGCCAACCTGGAAACCGGCACCGGCAACGCCTCCGTGCTGCTGCTGCGCCACGTGGCCGGCGCGCTGGACGTGCCGCTGCCCGTGGTACTGGCCGAGGTAGATGGCCACGCCGATCCGGCGGGCGGCACGGAGCAGCCCGGCAGCCAGCGCGCCGCCGAGTTCTCGCAGTTGGTGCAATGGCTGGCGCAGCTGCCTGCCGGCGACCTCGCCCGCGTGCGCGAAGCAGCCCGCCACGCCTTGTCCCCGGCGGAATCGCGCGATGCGCGGCATCGCCGCATCGCGCTGATCGGCCTGCGCGGCGCCGGCAAATCCACGCTGGGCCGGGCGCTGGCGGCTGCCGAGGGCATCCCCTTCGTCGAACTGAACGCGGCGATCGAGCAGGAAGCCGGCGCGAGCCTCTCCGAAATCCACTCGCTCTACGGCCAGGCCGCCTACCGCCGCTACGAGATGCGCGCGCTGGAACGCGTGCTGCGCGAGCACGACTCCATGGTGCTGGCCACGCCGGGCAGCCTGGTCTCCGAGCCAGCCACGTTCAACCTGCTGCTGGCGCGCTGCTACACGGTCTGGGTGCGCACCTCGCCCGAGGAACACATGGCGCGCGTGGTGGCGCAGGGCGATATGCGGCCGATGGAGGGCAACCGCGAGGCCATGACCGACCTGCGCCGCATCCTCCAGGCGCGTACGCCGCTCTACGCGCGCGCCGATGTGTCGATCGATACCAGCGGCCAGGACGCCAACAGCTCACTTCAGGCCCTGCGCGCACAGATGCCCGCTATCGGCTGATTCCCGATAGGGCATCGGGTCTGCATCGGGTCTGCATCGGCCCTTGCATCGCCCCCGATGATGCACTATATTTCATCGCAAAGATGAAAGCACTATAGTGCATCAAGGAGACACGCCCCATGTCGGTCCCGGCCCCGGTTACCTTTGCGCGCCATCCGTCCCAATATCGCCACTGGCTGCTGACCTTTGACGGTCCCGTCGCCACGCTGTCCATGAACGTGGACGAGGAAGGCGGTCTGCGGCCCGGCTACGCGCTGAAGCTGAATTCCTACGATCTTGGCGTCGATATCGAACTGCACGACGCCCTGCAACGCATCCGCTTCGAGCATCCCGAAGTGCGCACCGTGGTGCTGACCAGCGCCCGCGAGCGCATTTTCTGCTCGGGCGCCAATATCTTCATGCTCGGCAAGTCCAGCCACGCCTGGAAGGTGAACTTCTGCAAGTTCACCAACGAGACACGCAACGGCATCGAGGACGCCAGCCGCCACTCCGGCATCAAGTTCATCGCCGCCTGCAACGGCACCACGGCCGGCGGCGGGTACGAACTGGCGCTGGCCTGCGATGAAATCCTGCTGGTGGATGACCGCTCCTCCGCGGTCAGCCTGCCCGAAGTGCCGCTGCTCGGCGTGCTGCCCGGCACCGGCGGCCTGACGCGCGTGACCGACAAGCGCCGCGTGCGCCGCGACCACGCCGACATCTTCTGCCTGACCACCGAGGGCGTGCGCGGCCAGCGCGCCAAGGACTGGAAGCTGGTGGACGATGTGGTCAAACCCGCGCGCTTCACCGAACACGTGCGCGAGCGGGCGCAGGCGCTGGCCGCCCTGAGCGACCGCCCTGCCGACGCCAAAGGTGTGCCGCTAACGCCACTAACAAGACAGGACGCCGCCGATGGCTACCGCTACGACACCGTGCGCGTGGAGATCGACACCGCCGCGCGCCGCGCCACGCTGACGGTCTCGGCACCCGCCGCCGACCAGCCCCGCGACCTCGACGCCATCCTGGCCGCCGGCGCCCAGTGGTGGCCGCTCAAGATGGCGCGCGAACTCGACGACGCCATCCTCACGCTGCGCACCAATCACCTCGATATCGGCATGTGGATCCTCAAGACCGAGGGCGATGCCGCCGAGGTGCTGGCGGCCGATACGCTGATGGATGCCCACGCCAGCCACTGGTTCGTGCGCGAGACCATCGGCATGCTGCGCCGGACGCTGGCGCGGCTGGACGTCTCGTCGCGCAGCCTGTTCGCGCTGATCGAGCCGAGCTCCTGCTTCGCCGGCACCCTGCTCGAACTGGCGCTGGCCGCCGACCGCAGCTACATGCTCCAACTGCCGGATGACCCGGAGACGACGCCGCGCCTGGTCCCCCATGCGGCCAATTTCGGACGATATCCGATGCCGAACGGCCTCTCGCGGCTCGCCGCGCGCTTCTATGAAGACGCCGCCGCCATCGAGGCTGTACGCGCCCAGGTCGGCCAGCCGCTGGACGGCGCGCAGGCCGAGGCGCTGGGGCTGGTGACGGCCGCGCCGGACGACATCGACTGGGAAGACGAGATCCGCATCGCGCTGGAGGAACGCGCGAGCCTCTCCCCCGACGCCCTCACCGGCCTGGAAGCCAACCTGCGCTTCGGCCCGCGCGAGACCATGGAGACGCGCATTTTCGGCCGGCTCACTGCCTGGCAGAACTGGATCTTCAATCGACCCAACGCCGTGGGCGAGCAAGGCGCGCTCAAGGTATTCGGCACCGGCAACAAGGCACGTTTCGACTGGGACCGGGTCTGACCGCCCCCTTCGACCGATCGACAAGCAGACCCAAGGAGACCCCGGCCATGAGCATCGACTACAGCCAGAAGATTCCGAACAACGTGAACCTCTCCGATGACCGCGCCCTGCAGCGCGCGCTGGAGCACTGGCAGCCCGCCTTCCTCGACTGGTGGCGCGACATGGGCCCCGATGGCTCGCATAACTACGATGTCTACCTGCGCACGGCGGTCTCGGTGGACCCGTCCGGCTGGGCCCACTTCGACCATGTGAAGATGCCCGACTACCGCTGGGGCATCTTCCTGCAACCGGCCGACGCCGAGCGCAAGATCCACTTCGGTGAGCACAAGGGGCAGGCCGCGTGGCAGGAAGTGCCGGGCGAACACCGCGCCAACCTGCGCCGCATCATCGTCACGCAGGGCGATACCGAGCCGGCGTCCGTGGAGCAGCAGCGCCACCTGGGCCTGACCGCGCCGTCGCTCTATGACCTGCGCAACCTGTTCCAGGTGAATGTGGAGGAAGGCCGCCACCTCTGGGCGATGGTCTACCTGCTACACCGCCACTTCGGCCGCGATGGCCGCGAGGAAGCCGAGGCGCTGCTGGGCCGCCGCTCGGGCGACGAGGACAACCCGCGCATCCTGGGCGCGTTCAACGAGCGCACGCCAGACTGGCTCGCCTTCTTCATGTTCACCTACTTCACGGACCGCGACGGCAAGTTCCAGCTCTGCGCGCTGGCCGAGTCCGGCTTCGACCCGCTGGCGCG
The DNA here is from genome assembly GCF_046535395.1 of Cupriavidus sp. SIMBA_020. Taxonomy (NCBI): domain Bacteria; kingdom Pseudomonadati; phylum Pseudomonadota; class Betaproteobacteria; order Burkholderiales; family Burkholderiaceae; genus Cupriavidus; species Cupriavidus sp. SIMBA_020. Next base: position 320,799 of record NZ_JAWRWU010000001.1, read on the forward strand.
CACCACGCGCTTCATGCTGACCGAGGAAGCCCACCACATGTTCGTGGGCGAGAGCGGCGTTTCGCGCGTGATCCAGCGTACCTGCGAGGTCATGCGCGAGCGCGACATCCAGGACCCGGCCGACGTGCGCGCCGCCGGGGTAATCGACCTGGAAACCATCCAGCGCTACCTGAACTTCCACTACAGCGTGACGATCGACCTGTTCGGCGCCGACCAGTCCTCCAACGCGGCCACGTTCTACAGCGCCGGGCTGAAGGGCCGCTTCGAGGAAGGCAAGCGCGGCGACGACCACGTGCTCAAGGGCGACGTGTACCGCATTCTCGACGTGCGCGACGGCAAGCTGGCCGAGCGCGAGGTGCCGATGCTCAATGCCCTGAACGAGGTGCTGCGCGACGACTACATCAAGGATTCGGTCGGCGGCGTGGCGCGCTGGAACAAGGTGATCGAGAAGGCCGGCATCCCGTTCCGGCTGACCGTGCCGCACAAGGCGTTCAACCGCAAGATCGGCACCTTCGCCAATGTGCATGTCTCGCCCACTGGCGAAGTGCTGAGCGAGGCCGCCTGGCAGGCCAACGCGGACACCTGGCTGGCCACTGACGCGGACCGCGCCTTCGTGGCCTCGCTGATGGGCCGCGTGGTGGAGCCGGGCCGCTACGCCAACTGGATCGCCCCGCCGGCGGTGGGCGTGAACCGCCAGCCGGTGGACTTCGAATACGTGCGCTTCAACTAGATCACTGGATAAGAGGCAGACATGGGCGCGCCCGACATCATCAAGCAGCACCTGATCGATCCGGAAATCTGCATTCGCTGCAACACCTGCGAAGACACCTGCCCGATCGACGCCATCACCCACGACGACCGCAACTACGTGGTCAAGGCCGAGGTCTGCAACGGCTGCAACGCGTGCCTGTCGCCCTGCCCGACGGGCGCCATCGACAACTGGCGCACGATGCTGCGCGGCGAGGCGTATCCGATCGACGCCCAACTGCTCTGGGATGAGCTGCCGCCCGAGGTGCCGCTGCCCGAGGCGGAGATCGACGCGGCAACCTCCGCCTCCGCGACTGCCGCCGAGGCACTCGCCCAGGCCGCCGCCGGGGCTGGCACGGCGCCCGCCAGCGACGTGCAGGCCGTGGAGACCAGCCGCCACACCTCGCCCAAGGCGCCGTGGTCGGCCGCGCATCCCTATGTCAACCTGCATGGCGTGCGCGCGCCGGTGTCGGCCACGGTGGCCGGCAACTACCGGCTGACGGCCGAGGACGCGTCGAGCGACATCCATCACATCGTGCTGGACTTCGGCAACCAGTTCTTCCCGGTGCTGGAGGGGCAGGCCATCGGCATCGTGCCGCCCGGTACCGATGCGTCGGGCAAGCCGCACTACATCCGCATGTACTCGGTGGCCAGCCCGCGCGACGGCGAGCGCCCCGGCTACAACAACCTCGCGCTGACCGTGAAGCGCGTGGACCAGGACCACGACGGGCAGCCGGTACGCGGCGTGGCGTCGAATTTCCTGTGCGACCTGGCCAAGGGCGACACGGTGCAGGTCGTCGGCCCCTTCGGTAGCACTTTCCTGATGCCGAACCACCGCGAGGCCAGCGTGATGATGATCTGCACGGGCACCGGCTCCGCGCCAATGCGGGCGATGACCGAGCGCATGCGTCGCAACATGGCGAGTTTCGATGGGCGCCGCCTGCTGTTCTTCGGCGCACGCAACCAGCGCGAATTGCCCTACTTCGGCCCGCTGCTGAAGCTGCCCAAGGACTTCCTCGACATTCACTTCGCTTTCTCCCGCGATGCCGAGATGCCGCGCCGCTATGTGCAGGATGCGATACGCGAAGCGGGCCCGCAGGTGGCCGCGCTGCTGGCCGACCCGCATGGCCATGTGTACATCTGCGGCCTGAAGGGGATGGAGGAAGGCGTGCTGGCCGCGTTCGCCGAGGTCCGCGCGGCGGCAGGCCAGTCCTGGCCGGACCTGGAGGCCACGCTGCGCGCCGAGGGCCGGCTTCATATTGAGACGTATTAGGCACCTATCGGCCTATGTCACGGCCTTTCCTTCTGAAATACACCGCCTATAATGTTTCCCAAGAAAGGAGCATAGGCGATGCAATCTCATCAGATTCCGGAGACCGAGCCCGCCGGCGGCGTGAACCCCGGCGCCACGCTCACCAAGGCCGTGATGCGCGCGGCAGGCTTTCTTGGCATCAGCCAGGCCATCGTGGCCAGCGTGCTGGGCATCAGCACCGCGTCGGTCTCGCGCATGGCGTCCGGCGGCTATGTGCTTGATGCGCACCGCAAGGAGTGGGAATTCGGCGTGCTGTTCGTGCGCCTGTTCCGCTCGCTCGATGCCATCCTCGGCCACGACGAGCAGGCGCGGCTGTGGCTCACCCATGACAACCTCGCGCTCGGCGGCAAGCCGCTCGAACTGATTCGCACCACGGAAGGACTCGTACGTGTCGTTCACTACCTGGACGCCACCCGCGGTCGCATCTGAGCGCAAGCCGTATGCGCTCAAACTGTGGCGGGCGGTGGAGGCCCAGCATGTGGTCTCGACCATGCCCCTGGTGGACAGCCTCGAGGAACAGGCCGTGCTCGAAGCCGTGCTCGACGCCGGCAAGCCTGCCGTGCCTGCCGACGCACGCCACCTCCATTACCTGATCTTCACGCCCTTCCGCTATCCGCCCTCGCCCTGGGGCTCGCGCTTTCGCGGCGGGCAAGACCCGGGCGTGTTCTATGGCGCCGACGCCATCCGCACGGCCTGTGCCGAACTGGGCTACTGGCGCTGGCGCTTCTTGCTCGACAGCCCCGCGCTGCCCCGCATCGACGCCCGCGCGCAGACACTGTTCCAGGTCAGCGTGAAGACCGATGGCGTGGCGCTGGACGCCGCCCCATTCCATGAAGACCCCCGCTGGATCGACCCGGACGACCACGCGCCCTGCCAGGCCTTTGGCCGTCTGGCGCGCGAAGCCGGGCTGGGCCTGATCCGCTACACCTCCGTACGCGACCCCGAGCGCGGCCCGTGTGCGGCGGTGCTGACGCCACGCGCCTTCGACCAGCCCAACCCGCTCGCCACCACCACGTGGATGCTGACCGTTCGGCCGGACCGCGTGATCTGGCAACGCGACGACCTGCAGCAGCGCGACAGTTTCGAGTTCGAAGCGACGCTGTGGCAGCGCACAAGCGAAACCCCGAAATCGACCTGAACGCGCCCCCTGCGAAACGCTCTAACAGGAAGACGGGTGCCGCTTGCACGGTACTCATCAGAAGCCGAGAGACAAAGGTGTTGCATTGCGCAAACGGTTGCCATATACTCTCAGCTTCGACGGACGCGGGGTGGAGCAGTCTGGCAGCTCGTCGGGCTCATAACCCGAAGGTCGCAGGTTCAAATCCTGCCCCCGCAACCAACCGCCGGAACGAACAAGCAGCAACAAGAAAACCCGCCCATTCAGGCGGGTTTTTTGTTTTCTATCCGATCACTTATTTGGATTTGGCGGTCGCCCCGTACCTCACGCGCGTCGGGCCACCAACGCTGTTGAACAGCAGGTCGCCATTCGGCAACGACTGGATCAGCGCATAGGCGCCGTTGCCCAGATTGTCCTGCCCGAAGATCGAGCGATGGACCGTCTTGCCGGTTTCCCAGTCCATCCCGGTCACTTCCCAGCCATCCTTCTTGGCGTAGCCATTCACGAACACGATCCGCGATGGCCCGCTCACGGTCGGGACCATGCTCGTGGACACCACATCATTGCGCGTCCACACCGAGCGCCACCCCTTGGTCTTCGTATCCCACTCGAAGCGCTCCGCCCCGGTGGCCGGCGTCAGCGCCGGGCCGCCCGCGAGAACATCGACCAGCCGATCGGCCACGCCCTTCGGCCGGATATTGTTCACCACGAAGGCGCCGTAGCCCAGTGCCACCACCGATTGCTCGGACTGGACGTAGGGCGTGCTGGCCGGCAGCCCGCAGGTGACCTGGATCTGATCGGCAATGCGGCTCGACTTCGTGCCGGGCCGCTGCGTGAAGCCGGCCGGGATCTCATCGCGCCAGAACGCCACCAGCTTCATGCGGTCCGAGCCGTCGGTGATGACCACCAGCTTGTCCGCATCGTCGCCAAAGCCCATCAGGGTCGGCGTGGAGCCCGTGCCGTTGCCGAACTTCACGCTCGGCATCGGCGTCTGGCCCGAGTCATAGGCCGATTCCCAGGCGCCGTGGGCGGCGTCGCGGGACAGCGTCTTCCCGGTCCACACCAGCTTGCGCATCATCTTGTCGGAAGCGATATAGATCCCGTTCTTCTCATCGACGGCCATCGCGTTGGAGACGATCTCCCCTTCCGGGAACTGGAAAGCGTCGCCGACGGGCTTGAAATCGCGGTCGAGCACGCGGATGGACTGCGCGGCGGCCACCACCAAATTCCCGTCATACGTCATATTCAGCATCACGCCGCCGGCATTCTCGAGCGCGGTCAGGCGGTCCTTGAGATCGATCGTCCGCAATAGCTTGATGCCGGCTTCCGGGCGCTTCGGATCGATCAGCCCATAGGCGCGGACCGCGGAGCGATTGGTCGCATACAGCACGCCATCCTTGCCCGACACCACGTAGATATTGGCGCTGATCCGCTTGCGGTCCAGCGCCAGGTCGGTCTTGACCGCCTTCTCCACGCGCGCGACATCGTCCAGCGGCTCGGCGAGGATCTTGTCGAGCAGACCGGCGGGCAGCGGCTTGGCGTCCGGGTCCGGCAGCCGGGCTACCTCGCGCCAGCCGCCATTGCTGACATCCACATAGGAGACACCGCCCGTGGAGGCCGCCCACATATAGCGCGGTGAGGGCGTGGCCAGCGTCATGATGCTGATCGGCCCGGCCTGCACACGCGGCGCCTTGCGCAGATCGACATGGAAGGTGCCGCGCGGGAGCGCATAAGGCATCACGTCGGTCTGAGCGGGGTCGAAATGGGTGAGCGCGTACGCTTCCGCGGCAAGGAAGGGATTGGGGCGAGGCTTGCTGACGGCGGCGCCGCCCTCCTTCGCCGTCACGGCCATCGCCGGGACGCTCGCGCCCAGCAGCATGGCCATTGCCAGGGCGGTTCCACTGAACCGCACCACGTGTCTTGTTTTCATCTTTCTGCTCCGCGTTGGAATGAAGCGGCCGATGGTAGGCATCGCCGTCCATTCAGGCGAGGGCGCAGGGAACGTAATCGCCACAGACTTGATGCGGGTCATGTTCAAGACGCCGGGGATGCAACATGCATCACTTTCCAAGGTCAATCCATGGCGGTAGACGCCCGAGGTCCGTAGGGTTCATCTCACACGTCACTGAAGGAGAAACCAACATGACCATGCGTAGCACGAAATCGATGGCGATCAGGGCGGCGGCTTGCACGGTTTGTGCCGCGCTGGCGGGCGGCGCGGCCTTCGCCCAAGGCAGCGGCGGCAGCCATACCCAGGCCAAGCCGACGGCCCAGAAGCCGGCCCACGGCGCAAAGGGTCACCGCAACGACCGGCCCGCGCCGGTCAACCTGCCAGACCCCCGCAAGGGCAAGGCGGACATCGTGCCGCCAGACCGCCCCGAGGACTGGGTGCCGACTGCCGGCCCGGGCGCGGCAGGCGGCGCGAAGGCAACCCAGCGCAAGTAACCCGCCTCCCCGAGACAGCGCGATGTGCACCCCAGGAGCGCACATCGCGCCCACAGCGGCCGGGCGGCGCGGTGATACACTTGGCGCCATTCCTCCCGGACGCCCCTCATGAAATTCTGCTCGAACTGTGGTCATGCGGTTGTCCTGCGCGTACCCGAAGGCGACAATCGCCCGCGCAGCGTATGCGACGGCTGCGGCACCATCCACTATGTCAATCCCCGCAACGTCGTGGGCACGATCCCGGTCTGGGAAGACAAGATCCTGATCTGCAAGCGCGCCATCGAGCCCCGCTACGGGTTCTGGACGCTGCCGGCCGGCTTCATGGAGATTGGCGAGACCACGGCCCAGGCCGCCTCGCGCGAGACCCTCGAGGAAGCCGGCGCCCGCGTGGAAGTGGGCGAACTGTTCTCGATCCTCAACGTGCCGCACGTGCACCAGGTGCATCTGTTCTACCTGGCGACGATGCAGGACCTGGACATCGCCCCGGGCGAGGAAAGCCTCGAGGTCAAGCTGGTCGATGAAGCCGATGTGCCCTGGGACGACCTGGCCTTTCCCACCGTCATCCACACGCTGCGCTGCTTCTTCGCCGACCGCGCGGCAGGCCGGATCGCCGATGGCAGCTTCCGCCTGCACAGCCTCGACATCGACAAGCCGATGCGGCCGCTGACCAGCCGTGCCACGGTGACGCCGCTGTCGGCGGCCGAGGCGTCCCAGGCCACGTCGCCCGCCTCGCCGCCCGTCACCCCCTGAACCCGGGCGACGCCCCGCCGCCCCATGATCACCTGGCTGGACCCACAGGACCCGTTTCCGCCTGTCGAGCGGGCGCTCGGCCCGGCCAGCGATGCACCCGGCCTGCTCGCGGCCAGCCGCGACCTCTCGCCGCAACGGCTGCTGCTGGCCTACCGGCAAGGTATCTTCCCGTGGTATTCCGAAGGCCAGCCGGTGCTCTGGTGGAGCACCGACCCGCGCATGGTGCTGACGCCGCAGGCGCTCAAGGTCTCCGCCACGCTGCGCAAGACACTACGCCGCACGCTACGCGACCCCGACTGGGAAATCCGTGTCGACGATGATTTCATCGCCGTGATGCGCTCATGCGCCATGACCGCCCGCGACGGCCAGTTCGGCACGTGGATCACCGACGACATCGTCAGCGCCTACGGCGCGCTGCACCGCGCCGGCCGCGCCCACTCCGTGGAAAGCTGGTATCGGGGCGAGCGCGTGGGCGGCCTCTACGGCGTGGCGCTGGGCCGCATGTTCTATGGCGAGTCGATGTTCGCGCAGCGCACCGACGCCTCCAAGATCGCCCTGGCCGCGCTCTGCGCCTTCCTCGACCAACACGGTGTGACGATGATCGACTGCCAGCAGGAAACCGACCACCTGGCCTCCCTCGGCGCCCGCCCCATCCCCCGCGCAGACTTCGTCGCCCACGTCCGGGCCGCCACCGCCCAGCCCGACATCGTGCCGTGGCAGTTCGACAAGTCTGTGCTGGCACGCTGGGCGCCAGCTGTTTGACGCAGCGCAAATCCGCCTGAAGGCAGGTGGGCAGACACTCGCTACTTCGCGTGTCGTGCCGTTCACCTGCCGGATGAAAGACCCCAACTACGATCTCGTTCTCAAGACCACCTGTGCCACGCTGCTGACCGACAAGGCCAACACGGTGATGGGGCTCGCCATCCGGCTCGGCACCACGCCGCGCCGCTATCTGGAACTTGGTTTTCCCGACCTTCCACTGGCCGTGAAGGTCGCCAATGTCGAGAAAATGCTGTTCCGGCGCAACGTGCCGCGGCGATTTCTGGAAGGGATCTATGGCACCCTGCTGGCACCCAAGGCGATCTTCAGGTCACACACCTGTCCGCATGATGTGAACGCGGTAGTGCTGTCCTTCGACACCATTCATCTGGGCCCGCTCGTTGCCATCCTGCATGCGGACAAGCAAATCGGCCGCGCCCGTTGCAACGAGCTCGCGAGCATCTATGCGAAGGAAGACAGGGATTTCGAGCGCGTGTGGCGCGCCAAGGGGCTACTGCTTTGGGAGGGGGCCAGCGAACGTGGCGACATGCCCACCATGACGGTGGCGCACAAAAGAAAAACCGCCTGAGAGACACGACTGTCCGGCTCTGATTGCCATAAGTGGGACGCCTCTCAAGCGGTCTGGCCAGTATATGACCTTCGCCCCATCATTGCAACGCCAGCGGATCTGCACCGCGTTGCACACGCCGCCCGGTTTGCTCTGATAGACTGCCAGACAGGATGCCGCCACGCGGTGTCCGCCGCCTCCGTCTTTTCGTCATGAGCGAGCCATGAGCAAGCTGAAGGAACTTCCGCTCTCCGCGTTGCAGTTTTACGCAACGGCGCCCTACGCTTGCAGCTATCTCGATGGCCGCATGGCGCGCTCGCAGGTGGCCACGCCCGCGCACCTGATCAATGCCGATGTCTACTCCCGGCTGGTGCGCGCCGGCTTCCGCCGCAGCGGCATCTTCACCTATCGCCCCTATTGCGACGAATGCCGCGCCTGCACGCCGTGCCGCGTGCTGGTGGACCAGTTCCACCCGGACCGCAGCCAGCGCCGCGCCTGGCGCCAGCACGAGGGCCTGCAGGCGCTGGTGGCGCCGCTGACCTACGTCGAGGAGCATTACGCGCTGTATCTGCTCTATCAGTCGATGCGCCACGCCGGCGGCGGCATGGACCAGGACAGCCGGGACCAGTACGAGCAGTTCCTGCTGCAAAGCCGCGTGAACTCGCGGCTGGTGGAGTTCCGCGAACCGCCGGGCTCGCCCGAGGCGGGCCGCCTGCGCATGGTCAGCATGATCGATGTGCTCGACGACGGCCTGTCGTCGGTCTACACCTTCTATGACCCGATGGCCGTCGGCGCGAGCTACGGCACCTACAACATCCTCTGGCAGATCAACCAGACCCGCGAGCTGGGCCTGCCGCACCTCTATCTGGGCTACTGGATCGCCGACAGCCGCAAGATGGCCTACAAGGCGCGCTTCCGGCCGCTCCAGGTACTCACGGGCAACCAGTGGCATCCGTTCGATGACGATGCTGTTGTACCCAACCCCGCACCGAAGCCCGCACCCAACGCCGCACCGGCCACCACGCCGGCCGCGGCACCCCAACCGGGGCCCGCCCAGGCGTAGCGCCTGCCGCACGCTACAATGCCGCCCTGGTACCGACTTCACGCCGGCCGCGGCCGCGCCCCCTCCCCGTGCTCAACGCGCTCTATCCCCTGTTTCGCCCCGCCCTGTTCTCCATGGATGCGGAGGATGCCCACCATTTCACGCTGAACAACCTCATGCGCGCCCAGCGCATGGGCCTGGCCGGTTGCCTTGGCAACACCATCGCCGCCGATCCGCGCACCGTCATGGGCGTGCGCTTCCCGAACCCCGTGGGGCTGGCGGCCGGTCTCGACAAGGACGGCGCGTACATCGACGGTCTTGCCGCGTTCGGCTTCGGCTTTATCGAGGTGGGCACGGTCACGCCGCGCGCCCAGCCCGGCAACCCGCGTCCGCGCATGTTCCGGCTGCCGCAGGCCGATGCGCTGATCAACCGCATGGGCTTCAACAATGGCGGCGTGGATGCCTTCGTGGCCAACGTGCAGGCGTCGCGCTGGAAGGCCGAGGGCGGCGTGCTGGGCCTGAATATCGGCAAGAACGCCGACACCCCGATCGAGCGCGCGGCTGACGACTACCTCTACTGCCTCGAGCGCGTCTATCCGCACGCGAGCTACGTGACGGTGAACATCTCGTCGCCGAATACCAAGAACCTGCGCCAGCTGCAGGGCGCGAGCGAGCTGGACAGCCTGCTCTCCACGCTGAAAACCGCCCAGCAGCGCCTGGCCGACCAGCACAAGCGCTATGTGCCGCTGGCGCTGAAGATTGCGCCGGACCTGGACGACGACCAGATCCGCAATATCGGCGATGCGCTGGTGCGGCACGGCATCGACGGGGTGATTGCCACCAACACCACGATCTCGCGCGAGGCGGTCCAGGGCCTGCCGCATGCCGAGGAAGCGGGCGGCCTCTCCGGGCGCCCGGTGTTCGAATCCTCCACCCGCGTGGTGCGCGCCTTGCGCGCCGTGGTGGGCGATGCCCTGCCGATCGTCGGCGTGGGCGGCATCTTCAGCGGCGCCGACGCGCGCGCGAAGATCGATGCCGGCGCGCAACTGGTCCAGGTCTACAGCGGCCTGATCTACCGCGGCCCCGCCCTGGTGCGGGACTGCGCCGCCGCCTTGCGCCACCCCGTTGCCGGTTGAGGATGTTGCACCGCAACACATTCACGAAAATCGGCTTCCTGGCGCAATAATTTGCGGCACGCCTCGCCCGCCGAGGCGTTTAACAGCAGGATATGGCCGACCGGTGCACTAAAAGAGAGCCGCGGGAGGCCCGAAAATGGTATCCTCGCAGGCTTCAAAAGTACCGAACCCTCGGGGGAGAACCATTACATGCTGCGTCTTCAGTCGCGCCTCAAGGCATCCACCCAAACCATTCTCGGCGGCGTGGTCGCGCTGTCGGTGCTGTACGGCGGCGCCGTGCAGGCCCAGACCGTGAAAGTGCTGTCGATCGTCGATCACCCGGCGCTCGACGCCATCCGCGACGGCGTGCGCGCCGAACTGAAGGCTGCCGGCTATGACGCCGACAAGAACCTGAAGTGGGAATACCAGAGCGCGCAGGGCAACACCGGCACCGCCGCCCAGATCGCCCGCAAGTTCGTCGGCGACCAGCCGAACGCGATTGTCGCCATCGCCACGCCGTCCGCGCAGGCCGTGGTGGCCGCCACCAAGACCGTGCCGGTGGTGTACTCGGGCGTGACGGACCCCGTGGCTGCCCAACTGGTCAAGGGCTGGGGCGCCACCGGCACCAACGTGACCGGCGTCTCGGACAAGCTGCCGCTGGACAAGCAGGTCGCCCTGATCCAGCGCGTGGTGCCCAAGGTCAAGACCGTCGGCATGGTCTACAACCCCGGCGAAGCCAACTCGGTGGTGGTGGTCAAGGAACTGAAGGAACTGCTGGCCAAGCAGGGCCTGACGCTGAAGGAAGCCGCCGCGCCGCGTACCGTGGATATCGGCCCGGCTGCCAAGAGCCTGATCGGCAAGGTCGATGTGATCTATACGAACACCGACAACAACGTGGTCTCGGCCTACGAGGCGCTGGTGAAGGTGGCCAACGAGTCGAAGATTCCGCTGGTGGCCGCTGACACGGACAGCGTGAAGCGTGGCGCCGTGGCCGCGCTGGGCATCAACTACAGCGACCTGGGCCACCAGACCGGCAAGGTTGTCGTGCGCATCCTGAAGGGCGAGAAGCCCGGCGCGATTGCCTCGCAGACCTCGGACAACCTCGAACTGTTCGTGAACACCAGCGCCGCCGCCAAGCAGGGCGTGACGCTGGCGCCGGAACTGGTCAAGGAAGCCAAGACCGTCATCAAGTAAGACCCGCAACGGACCGCGCCGCCCCCGAGGGGTTGCGCGGCCTGACGCTCTCCGGCCCCGGCCCGGCCTATCCGGCCGGCCGGGGCCTCCGGACCGCAGCGCGCTCGTCGCCTACCCGGCGCGCGACAGCCCGGCCGGCCCCCCGCAACAGGATTTCCCCATGTCCCTCTTTTCCCTTATGGGCGCCCTGGAGATCGGCCTGATCTTCAGCCTCGTGGCCCTCGGGGTGCTGATCTCGTTCCGCATCCTCAATTTCCCCGATCTCACCGTCGATGGCAGCTTTCCGCTCGGCGGCGCCGTGGCGGCCACGCTGATCGCCGCTGGCCAGGACCCCTTCCTGGCCACATTCGCCGCCATCGCGGCCGGCGGGGTGGCCGGATGGATCACCGGCTGGCTCAACGTGCGGCTCAAGATCATGGATCTGCTGGCCAGTATCCTGATGATGATCGCGCTGTACTCGGTCAACCTGCGCATCATGGGCCGCCCGAACGTGCCGCTGATTACCGAGCCGACCCTGTTCACGGTGCTCCAGCCCGAGTGGCTGCCAGACTACCTGCTGCGTCCGCTGGTGCTGCTGGTGGTGGTCATCGTGGCGAAGGTCGGCCTGGACTGGTTCTTCTCCTCGCAACTGGGCCTGGCGATGCGCGCCACCGGCGCCAATCCGCGCATGGCGCGGGCGCAGGGCGTGCCCACGGGCCGGGCCACGCTGGCTGGCATGGCGCTCTCCAACGGGCTGGTGGCGCTGGCCGGCGCGCTGTTCGCGCAGACCCAGGGCGGGTCCGATATCTCGATGGGCATCGGCACCATCGTGATCGGCCTGGCCGCCGTGATCATCGGCGAGACCATCCTGCCGGCGCGGCGTCTGGTGTACGTGACGCTGGCCGTGGTGCTGGGCGCCATCCTGTACCGCTTCTTTATCGCGCTGGCGCTGAACACGGAGTTCATCGGCCTCAAGGCGCAGGATCTGAACCTGGTGACGGCGGCGCTGGTGACGCTGGCGCTGGTGCTGCCGGCCACGCGCAAGAAGCTGTTTGGCCGCAAGAACGGAGGTGCCTGAGATGCTGCGCGCACAAGACCTGAAGCTGACCTTCAACCCCGGCACGCCGATCGAGAACCGCGCGCTGCGCGGCCTGAACCTGGAGATCCCGAGCGGCCAGTTCGTGGCCGTGATCGGCTCCAACGGCGCGGGCAAGTCCACCTTCCTGAACGCCGTCAGCGGCGACCAGATGGTGGATAGCGGCCGCATCACCATCGACGACATCGACGTGACCCGGCAGCCCGCCTGGGACCGCGCCCATCTGGTGGCCCGCGTGTTCCAGGACCCGATGGCCGGCACCTGCGAGGCGCTGACCATCGAGGAAAACATGGCGCTGGCCATGGCGCGCGGCTCACGGCGCGGCTTCCGCCCGGCGCTGAACAAGGCGTCGCGCGAGCTGTTCCGCGACAAGCTGCGGCTGCTGAACCTCGGGCTTGAGAATCGTCTGACGGACCGGATCGGCCTGCTGTCCGGCGGCCAGCGGCAGGCGGTGAGCCTGCTGATGGCATCGCTCCAGCCGTCGCGCATCCTGCTACTCGACGAGCACACGGCCGCGCTGGACCCGAAAACCGCCGCCTTTGTGCTGGAGTTGACCGCGCGGATCGTCTCGGAAAGCAAGCTCACGACGATGATGGTGACGCACTCGATGCGGCAGGCGCTGGACTACGGGGAGCGCACGGTGATGCTGCACCAGGGGCAGGTGGTACTGGATGTGTCAGGCGACCAGCGCAAGGGCCTCGACGTGCCCGACCTGCTGCGGATGTTCGAGCAGACCCGGCATGAGCAGCTGGATGACGACGCGCTGCTGCTGAGCTGAACTGAGCTGAATCGAAAGGGAAGAAAGACGGCCGGGGGTGCTCCCCGGCCGTTGTCGTTTACGTGGCTGACGCCCGTTACGCCGTCTCGGCCCTGTCCAGCCAGCGCTTGAGCTGGTCCGTGACGGCCGTGCTCGAGAACGAGCAGCTGTCCTGGGCGAACACCGCCGACATCTCCAGGCGGCGTAGCAATTCCTCCATCGCCTGGCTGAAAACCGGCGGCAGCGTCAAAGACGTGGCCGCCGCGCGCCACGCGCCGACGAGATCCGCCACCGGCATCGTACCGGCCACATGGCTCGCCAATGCCTCGCGCATCGCGTTCAGTGCGCGCTGGTTGTCCTGGTGCGTACTCATGCGCGCGCCCTCCTCTCCTTGTACAACTCGCGGAAGGTCCGGCCGCTCGGCGCGGGCATGTCGCGCGTGTCGGTCCAGCCCTTGCCCGCCATCGGCAGGCTGGCAATCAGCCGATTCCGGCCGCCCATCCGCGCCAGCAGGCGCGCGCCCATGCGCGTGGCGAAGGCGTAGAGCGCCGGGCGGCGCGCCACATAGCCCCAGACCTGCAGCGACAGGCGCTCCTGCCACGGGCGCAGGCCGCGTTCCATCTGCTTCTCGCGCAGCTTGCGCAACAGGTCGGACAGCGGGATCGAGGCGGGACACACTCTGTTGCACTCGCCGCAAAGTGTGGCGGCCTGGGGCAGATCGATGGCATTGGCGAGGCCGACATAACTTGGCGTCAGCACGCTGCCCATCGGTCCCGGGTAGACCCAGCCATAGGCATGGCCGCCGATCTTCTGGTACACCGGGCAGTGGTTCATGCAGGCGCCGCAGCGGATGCAGCGCAGCATCTCCTGGAATTCGCCGCCGATCAGGCCGGTCCGGCCGCCATCCACAAGCACGAAGTACATATGCTCGGGGCCGTCGCGCTCGCCCTCGGCGCGCGGGCCGGTCAGCAGCGAGAAATAGTTGGAAATCGCCTGCCCGGTAGCCGAGCGCGGCAGCAGCCGCATCACCGTGGCCAGGTCTTCCAGTGTCGGCAACACCTTCTCGATGCCGGTAACGGCCACGTGCACGCGCGGCATGACGGTGCACATGCCCTCGTTGCCCTCGTTGGTCACCACGGCCACCGAGCCCGTCTCGGCAATGATGAAGTTACCCCCCGTCACGCCCATGTCGGCGGACAGGAACTCGGGCCGCAGCACCTCGCGCGCCTCACGGGTCATCTGCGGGATGTCGGTCAGGCGCGGCTTGTGGTGGACCCGCGCGAACAGGTCGGCAATCTCGTCCTTGTCCTTGTGGATCACGGGCGCGATGATGTGCGACGGCGGCTCGGCATCGTTGATCTGGAGGATGTACTCGCCCAGATCGGTCTCGATGCTCTGCACGCCCATCTCGCCCAGCACCTGGTTCAGGCGCATCTCCTCGGTCACCATCGACTTGCTCTTGATGACCTTCTTCACGCCATGCTTCTGCGCGATCTCGGCCACCAGGCGGGCTGCGTCGGCGGTGGTCTCGGCGAACAGCACCGTGGCGCCGCGCCTGGTCGCATTTTCTTCAAACTTGGCGAGCCAGACGTCGAGGTTTTCCAGCGCGCGGTTGCGGCGCTCCTTGAGCGCGGCGCGCGTGGCGTCGAAGTCGATGTCGCGGATCGCATCGGCCCGCGCCGTCACGAACTTGGTCGACAGTTTCTTGAGGTTCTGCTGCAGGCGCTGGTCGGCGAGCTTCTGCCCGGCCCGCGCCTTGAATTCCATGCTGTGGACTTGCATCGTATTTTGCCGAGGTTCGATCGATCAGGCGTCGCCCGCCAGGACCTGCGCAATGTGCAGCACGCGGGTGCGCGTATCGCCGGACCGGCGCAGCCGGCCTTCGATATTGAGCATGCAGCCAAGGTCGCCCAGCACCACGGCGTCGGCGCCGCTGGCCTGGATGTTGGCGCATTTCTCGTCGACGATGGCCGTCGAGATATTGCCGTACTTTACCGAGAACGTACCGCCGAAGCCGCAGCAGGCCTCGCAATCCTTCATCTCGGTCAGCTGCACGCCGGGCAGCTTGCCGAGCAGCGCGCGCGGCTGCTGCTTGACGCCGAGTTCGCGCAGGCCGGAGCAGGAGTCGTGATAGGTGACGTGGCCGGAAAACGCCGAGTCGACGGTCTCGATCTTGGCCACGTTGGCCAGGAAATCGGTCAGTTCGTAGACACGCTCGCGCAGGCGCTCGTAGCGGCCGTGGAGTTCGGGGTCGTCGCGCAGCAGGTCCTGGTAGTGCGCGCGGACCATGCCGCCGCAGGAGCCCGAGGGGATCACCACGTAGTCGAACATCTCGAACTCACGCAGGAATTTTTCGGCGAGGTCGCGCGAGACGGCGCGCTCGCCCGAGTTGTAGGCGGGCTGGCCGCAGCAGGTCTGCGCCTCGGGCACCATGACCTCGTAACCCGCCGATTCCAGCAGCTTCAGCACCGAAAACCCGATCTCCGGGCGCATGAGGTCCACCAGACAGGTGGCGAACAGTCCGATTCGCATCGCTTCCTTTTATCCAGACCCGAAACCTCGCAATTATGCGCCCCCGCCGCGCCGCTGCGGGCAGCGCGCGCCGCAAACTTGTTCATCCCCGCGCACAATGCCGCTCATGCGAAAGCGGCCCCGTCATTGGATGGGAATCCCGGTAATTGCATTTCACCTATTGAAATTTTCACAATGCGAGATAGAATCAGGCAAACGCTTAATTTGCCGCATGGCAACATTTCCTCCTATGGCAGAAGCAGACAAGTCACCCGGCAAGACCTCCATCCAGGTCATCGAACGCATGATGACGCTGCTGGATGCGCTCGCCCAGCACGCGGACCCCGTCAGTCTCAAGGAGTTGTCGCTGGCCACCGGCCTGCATCCGTCCACGGCACACCGCATTCTCAATGACATGGTGGCGTGCCGTTTCGTGGATCGCTCGGACCCTGGCAGCTATCGGCTCGGCATGCGGCTGCTGGAACTCGGCAACCTCGTGAAGGCACGGCTGTCCGTGCGCGATGCGGCACTCGCACCGATGCGTGCGCTGCACCGCGTCACCGGGCAGACCGTGAACCTCTCGGTGCGTCAGGGCGATGAAATCGTCTATATCGAGCGCGCCTACAGCGAGCGCTCGGGCATGCAGGTGGTGCGCGCCATCGGTGGCCGCGCCCCCCTGCACCTGACCTCGGTCGGCAAGCTGTTCCTGGCCGCCGACGAGGCCGGGCGCGTGCGCAGCTATGCCACGCGCACCGGGCTGGCCGGGCATACGGGGACGTCGATCACGGACATCGCCAAGCTGGAGCGCGAACTGAGCTGGGTGCGCACCAACGGCTATGCGCGCGACAACGAGGAACTGGAGCTGGGCGTGCGCTGCATTGCGGCTGGCATCTACGACGACTCGCGCCGGCTGGTGGCCGGGCTGTCGCTGTCCGCGCCGGCAGACCGCCTGCAGGACAGCTGGCTGCAGAACCTCAAGGACACCGCGCTGCAGATTTCGCGCGGCATGGGCTACGTGGCGGACGCCGTGTCGGCCTGATTGGGCCTGATTGGGCCTGATTGGGCCTGATTGGGCCTGAGCACCCCTGAGCGCCCCCGCGCACTCCCCCCAAAAAGAAACGCGCCGACGGGCTGCCCCGCGGCGCGTTTTCAATTGGCG
This sequence comes from Cupriavidus sp. SIMBA_020, assembly GCF_046535395.1. NCBI lineage: Bacteria > Pseudomonadati > Pseudomonadota > Betaproteobacteria > Burkholderiales > Burkholderiaceae > Cupriavidus > Cupriavidus sp. SIMBA_020. The sequence continues at coordinate 337,350 of NZ_JAWRWU010000001.1, forward strand.
GCGGCTACCTGGATCAGGTGCCGCGTGCCTGCTGCGAGGCCAGGATCGCGTGCGCCGCGTGCGGCGCGCTAGGACCCTGCGTAAGGTTTGGGGAGGCCGGGAACGGCCGTTGCGGGCCCTGCACCGACGGCTGGTGCTCAAGCCACGTGCGCACGCGCGTGGCATCGGCAAAGCGCGACAGCTTGCCCACGGAGTCGAGGAACACCATCACCACGTTGCGGTCGTTCACGCGGGCCTGCATCACCAGGCATTGGCCGGCTTCCGAGATGAAACCGGTCTTCTGCAGGCCGATCTCCCAGTTGCCGCCGCGCACGAGGCGGTTGGTGCTCACGTAATGGAGCGGACGGCCCAGCACGTTCACTTCATGCTCGGTCTGGGTCGAGAATTCGCGGATGGTCGGGTTGCGGTAAGCGGCATTGACCAGGCGGGCCAGGTCCATCGCACTCGACACATTGCTGCTGGAAAGACCGCTCGAATCGACAAAGTGGCTGTCGTTCATGCCGAGTTCGCGCGCCTTGCGGTTCATCGCGCTCACAAACGCCGGCAGGCCGCCCGGATAGCTGCGGCCCAGCACCGAAGCGGCACGGTTTTCCGACGACATCAGCGCCAGCAGCATCATTTCATGGCGGGTCAGCTGCGTGCCAAAGCGCAGGCGCGAGCTGCTGTGCTTCTCGGTGTCGCGGTCTTCCTCGCTCACCGTCAGCACTTCGTCCATCGGCAGGCGGGAATCCATGACCACCAGCGCGGTCATCAGCTTGGTGATCGAAGCGATCGGCAGCACCGCCGTCGGATTTTTCTGAAACAGGACTTCGTTCGTGTTCTGGTCCAACACCAGCGCCACGGAGGAACGCAGCGCGAGCGCATCTTCCGTATCGCGCAGGCCCATGGCCTCGGCGAGCGTCGGTTTCGACGGTACGAAGGCCGCGCGAACCGGCTGTGCACGGCTGGCCATCACGGCCTTCTTGCCGTGCCGCAGCACGATCACCTTCCGCGAAGACGATGACCGCTCCTTCGCAGAAGCGACCTTTTTAGTGGATTTGGTAGCAGTTGCCTGCTTTTTAGCCGAGGCTTTCGTCACAGTCGACTTCGTCGCTGCGTACGTCACCGGCGCGGCCAGCATGGACACCGACACCAGCGCCGAGGTGGCGATGGCGGTCAGGGGCATGCTGAAGAGTCGGGAAATAAAGGATTTGGACCGGAACATGATCTGTTCAGCGCGGCATTTGGTGGAATGGCGCTAGTTTAGGAAATAAAGAAATTGTTAGCAAGATTAAAGACTTACGAAGGCTCTTTAAAGTTCGATTCGCAAACAATTCCATATTGCGGAAAATATGGCGTATTCGCCATTTTTAGCGCCCGTGATGGTCGTGCGCATTCGTATGTCGACAACTGCGCACAATGCTTCGCACCTATATAAGAAACCGCTTCCCTAACAACAATATCGGCGGCTTTCGTGAAATCCTCATCAGGGGAAACCTCAATCCGGCGCAAAGTCATGAGAGGAAACGCGCGAACTCGCTCACCGGTTCACGCTCCGTGACCAATTGGTTGGCCGTCGCCTCCGGGTCCGCGTAGCCCAGCGACATGCCGCACACCACCATCTCGTTCTCGGTCAGCCGCAGCTGGCTGGCCAGGATGCTGTGGAATTGCGTGAACGCCGCCTGGGGGCAGGTATCGAGCCCGCGGGCCCGCGCTGCCACCATGATGCTTTGCAGGAACATGCCGTAGTCGAGCCAGCTGCCCTGCTCCATGATCCGGTCGATCGTGAAGATCAGGCCGACCGGCGCATCGAAGAAGCGGAAGTTGCGGGCGTGCTGCTCGTGCATGCGCGCCTTGTCCTCGCGACTGATCTCCAGCAGGCCGTACAGGTCCCAGCCCACCTTGCGGCGGCGCGCCAGGTACGGGTTGACCCACTCGCGCGGATAGTACGGGTATTCCTCGCGGTACTTGGTGTCGCGCTCGGGGTCATGGTAGGCGGCCAGCACATCGGCGCAGAGCCGCGCCTTGGCGTCGCCCGAGAGCACGTAGACCCGCCACGGCTGGGTGTTGGTGCCGGACGGTGCGCGGCTGGCCACGGCGAGGATGTCCTCGATGGTCTCGCGCGAGACCGGGGTATCCAGGAACGCCCGGATCGAGCGGCGCGTGGTGATGGCGCGGTCGACGATCGCCGCGGAATCGGTCAGGCTCGTATCGCCGGTGGCGGAAGTGACTTCAAGGGTGTCGCGGGGGGCGGCGCCGGGCTTGGACATGCTTGGGGGTCTCCGGGTTATTGTGTGTTATTGATCACTCTGCACTTGGCCGCACCAGCGGTGTCAGCGCCAGACGCAATGCGGGCGGCAGCGCTGCGGGGCGGCGTGTTGCACGATCCACATAGACATGGACGAAATGGCCCTGCGCGGCAGCCACCTCGTCGTCGTTGCGGAACAGGCCCACCTCGTAGCGCACGCTCGAGTTGCCCAGTCGGGCCACGCGCAGACCGGCCACGACGGTGTCCGGGAACGAGAGCGACGAGAAATAGTTGCATTGCGTCTCGATCACCAGCCCGATGGTCTCGCCCGCCTCGATGTCCAGCACGCCCGCCCGGATCAGGTAGGTGTTCACGACGGTATCGAAGTAACTGTAGTAAACAACGTTGTTCACGTGGCCATAGACATCGTTGTCCATCCAGCGCGTGGTGATTGGCTGGAAATGCGCGTAGGCGCTGCGGGTGTCCGGTTGTGGCTTCATCGGCATCGGCGTTTTTGTTGTGATGTGTTGCGATCTCAATAAGCTGCCGCCGCAGCGGCGGTCGCCCCGGCGCCGTAGCGCTGGTGGTGGCGCGCGGCCAGCCGCACGGTCTGGGTGTGCACGGCCACGGTGTCCTCGATCTGGTTGCCGTAGCCGCCGGCCATGGCCACGGCCATCGGCAGGCGCCGTGCGAGGGCGGATTCGAACACCAGCGTGTCGCGTCGGGCCAGGCCGGCCAGCGTCAGGCGCAGCCGGCCCAGGCGGTCGCCCTCATGGGGATCGGCGCCGGCGAGGTAAATCAGCAGTTCGGGATCGAAGCGTGCGTAGAGCGTATCCAGCGCGCCAGCCAGCGCCGCCGCGTAGGTATCGTCATCGCAGCCGTCCGGCAGGCCGACGTCGAGGTCACTCGCCTCCTTCCGGAACGGATAGTTCTTCTCGCCATGGAGCGACAGCGTGAACACGCTGGGGTCGTCGCGCAGGATCGACGCCGTGCCGTTGCCCTGATGCACGTCGAGGTCGATCACAGCCACGCGGCGCACGCGCCCTTCGCGCTGCATCTGGCGCGCGGCGATGGCGGCATCGTTGAACACGCAGAAGCCGCCGCCCTTGTCGGCATAGGCATGATGGGTGCCGCCGGCGAGGTTGACCGCGATCCCTTCCGTCATCGCCGTACGGCAGGCGGCCATCGTCGCGCCGGCCGAGCGCCGCGAGCGCTCCACCATCTCGTGCGACCACGGGAAGCCGATCTCGCGCTGTCGGGCGGCATCGAGCCGGCCGGAAGACACATCGGCGATGTAGTCGGCGGTATGGGCCAGTGCCAGCGCCGCGTCGTCGGCGCGGGGCGCCTCGTGCAGGGTCAGGCCCGGCACTTCACGCACCACCGCGTCTCGCAGCATGCTGTACTTGCGCATCGGGAAGCGATGGCCGGGCGGCAGCGGCAGGACGAAGTGGTCGGCGTAGAAAGCTTGCATCGGGGCGGATCGGGGGGATCGGGCGGGAAATTCCCGGGAAGTGACGGTGCGTGACCATTTATCGACCGGGCAGTCTGCGATGGTAGCACCGCGTTCCGCATTGCGTGAAAACGTATCAAACAGCAGACCTTCCCCGCGTTGCATCATGGCAGTCGCATCGGGATAAACCCTTGCCCGGCGCCCCTTACGTGGTCATTACGACGCATATGTCTGCTCAATGTCTGCTATTTCTTGTGCAGTGCAACAAAACCGCTTGACAGGCTTTTTTCTGCCCTTAGAATAGGAATTGTTGCGGCGCATCAAAGCTTTTTAACAAGCCCGGTTCGACCGCACACCAATACATCGCTCGGGCTGGCCAGGACATTGCGTTCATGGCTTTGACATTCGGGCGGATTAATTTCTATTTTGCTTGACCTTGAAGTTCACCACTGGAGACCAGCAATGATCCTGACCCCGGAACAAGTTGCAGCCGCACAAAAAGCCAACCTGGAAACCCTGTTCGGTCTGACCACCAAAGCATTCGAAGGCGTTGAAAAGCTTGTCGAACTGAACATGCAAGTGGTCAAGGCGACCTTTGCCGAAAACGTCGACAACGCCAAGAAGGCCCTGTCCGCCAAGGATGCCCAGGAACTGCTGGCCATCCAGGCTTCGCTGGTGCAGCCGGTTGCCGAAAAGACCCTGGCGTACTCGCGTCACCTGTATGAAATCGCCTCGGAAACGCAGAGCGAGTTCACCAAGGTGGCCGAAGCCCAACTGGCCGAAGGCACGAAGAACGTGCAAGCGCTCGTCGAGAACTTCGCCAAGAACGCCCCGGCCGGTTCGGAATCGACCGTCGCCATCGTGAAGTCGGCCATCTCGGCCGCCAACAACGCGTACGAGTCGGTCCAGAAGGCCACGAAGCAAGCCGTGGAAATGGCCGAAACCAACTTCCAGGCCGCCGCCACCGCCGCAACCAAGGCTGCTCAGCAAGCCTCGGCCACGGCCCGCACGGCTACCAAGAAGCCGGCTGCCACCGCCTGAGCGGTAGCGCCCTCGCCCGCCCCGCGCACCGGCTCCGGCCACGGCGCCGGGTCGGCAAGAACCCGGCCCCTCTGATGAGGGGCCGGGTTTTTTTCGTCCCGAGATATTGCGCTACGGCTTGAGGAACGTGGCGCGCCACGGCTCGCCACCCTCGATGGCGCCCTGCATCTCGCGGCCATCCACGTGGCCGACGTAGCGCTCGTCATCGATCGTGAAGACGATCTCCGTGCCGCGCACGCGGCCGTCCCATACCGGCGTCGACCGCTCGCCTTCGCGCATCACGCCTTCCAGCTTCTGGAACGTCTGCGACAGCACCAGCAGCTTGTTCCCCATCGCCCAGATCCCTGCCACCCTGGCCGGCACCAGCCACAGGTAGACGCCGCACGGTCCCCGGCAGGCCTCGACGCTCGGCACGTACTCATCCGGCCGCCAGTCCGCCATATCGAACGAATTCGAGACGATTCGCGTGCCAGGCCGCAAGCCGAGCAACGTGGGGCGAAGACGCAGGTTCACGCTCGGCAGCAGGAACAGCGTGACGACCGTGGCATCGGAAAAATCCGACTTGAAGATGTCCGCGTGCTCGAAGGTGGCGCGGCCGGCCACGCCTTCGGCCCGGGCAGTGCGCCGGGACAGTTCGACCAGTTCATTGTTGAACTCGATGCCGCGCGCGGTGGCGCCGCGCTTGGCAGCAGTAATGACCAGGCGGCCATCCCCGGAGCCCAGATCGACGAGCCGATCCTCGGGCGTCAGCTTCGCCATGTCGAGCATCTGGTTCACCAGCGGTTGGGGCGTCGGGATCCAGATCACGTCCTTGCCCGGCTGGCCCATCGACGGCTTGCTGCCCGGTTCGTCAAATTGCGACCAGGCTGCGCCGGGCAGGAGCACCAGGCACAGCACGGCGGCAAGCAGGTGTGTCTTCCGCATCGTGTTCACCCAACGATGCTAGGAGATCGGCCCCGGAATCGCCACGCCGGATGGACAGCCCCGCCGCTGTTCGCCCTGCCCGCTCGCGGCCGGCGCCCGCTGGCTCCGCTTGGCGGTTAATTGCGAAATATCAATCCAAAAGAAAACCCGCCGGGATGGCGGGCTTTCTCGTTGCGGCCGAAGCTTAGCGCTTGCGCGGCGGCGGCACGTCCGTGCAGACGCCTTCGTAGATCTCGGCTGCCATGCCGATCGACTCGCCCAGCGTCGGGTGCGGGTGGATCGTTTTGCCGATATCCACGGCATCAGCGCCCATCTCGATGGCCAGGCACACTTCGCTGATCAGGTCGCCCGCATGGGTGCCGACGATGCCGCCGCCGATGATCCGGTGCGTCTCCTCGTCGAAAATCAGCTTGGTGAAGCCCTCGTCGCGGCCATTGGCGATGGCGCGGCCCGAGGCGGCCCAAGGGAAGGTGCCCTTGCCGTACTTGATGCCCTGCGCCTTGCACTGCTCCTCGGTCAGGCCGGCCCAGGCCACTTCCGGATCGGTGTAGGCCACCGACGGGATCTGCTTGACGTCGAAGTAAGCCTTCTCGCCGTGCGCGGCCTCGGCTGCCACGTGTGCCTCATGCACTGCCTTGTGCGCCAGCATCGGCTGGCCGACGATGTCGCCGATGGCGAAGATATGCGGCACGTTCGTGCGCAGCTGGTTGTCCACCTCGATAAAGCCGCGGTCGGTCACCGTCACGCCCGCCTTCTCGGCGCCAATCTTCTTGCCGTTCGGCACACGGCCGACCGACACCAGCACCAGGTCGTAGCGCTGGGGCTCGGCCGGCGCGGCCTCGCCCTCGAACTTCACGTAGATGCCGTCCGGCTTGGCTTCCACGCCCACCGTCTTGGTCTTCAGCATCACGTTGTCGAAACGCTGCTTGTTCATCTTGTCCCAGACCTTGACGAGGTCGCGGTCCGCGCCCTGCATCAGGCCGTCGAGCATTTCCACCACGTCGATGCGCGCGCCGAGCGTGCTGTACACCGTGGCCATTTCCAGCCCGATGATGCCGCCGCCAATCACCAGCATCTTGTTGGGGATGTCCGGCAGCTCCAGCGCGCCGGTCGAATCGACGATGCGCGGGTCCTCGGGCACGAACGGCAGCTTCACGGCCTGGCTGCCGGCGGCGATGATCGCCTTCTCGAAGCGGATCACCGTCTTCTTGCCGGTCGTGGCCTTGGCGTCACCTTCGGTTTCCTGCACCTCAAGATGATGCGGGTCCAGGAACGTGCCGATGCCGCGCACCACCTGCACCTTGCGCGCGCGGGCCATGCCGGCCAGACCGCCGGTCAGCTTGCCGACCACGGTTTCCTTGTAGTGGCGCAGGCCATCCAGGTCGATCTTGGCTTCGCCGAACAGGATGCCGTGCGCGGCCAACGCCTTGGCTTCGTCGATCACGGCCGCGTTGTGCAGCAGCGCCTTCGACGGGATGCAACCCACGTTCAGGCAGACGCCGCCGAGCGAGCCGTAGCGTTCCACCAGCACGGTGTTCATGCCGAGATCCGCTGAGCGGAACGCGGCCGAGTAGCCGCCGGGGCCGGCGCCGAGCACGAGCATGTCGCACTGGATGTCGGCGCTGCCGGCATGCGTGGCGGCGGCCGGCGCCGGGGCCGGAGCGGCCTTCGGTGCAGCGGCGGCCGGGGCGGCAGCGGCAGCCGGGGCGGGGGCAGCGGCCGGGGCGGGGGCAGGGGCGGGGGCAGGGGCGGCAGCAGCAGCAGCGCCGGCTTCCACGGTGCAGATCACCGTGCCCTTGGCCACCTTGTCGCCCACCTTGACCTTCACGTCCACAATCTTGCCGGCCGACGACGACGGCACGTCCATGCTGGCCTTGTCGGACTCCAGCACGATCAGCGACTGCTCTTCCTCAACCGTATCGCCGGCCTTGACCAGTACTTCGATCACTTCCACCGCGTCGAAATCGCCGATATCCGGCACTTTGACTTCGATCACACTCATGCTTTTCCTCCTGGGATGCGCGCCCTGCCCGCCTGGGGCTCAGGCCGCGCCGTCGTTGTTGGTTGCCGCCCCGCCACCCGCGCCGTTCGCACCGTTTGAACCATCCGGTACCGGCGCGGGTGCCGGCTGCGCCTGCAGCCGCACGGTATGCACGTCGATGGGACCCGCCGAACTCTTGTCGAACTCCACGCCCGCGTCCACGCCGATCCGCGCGATCTCCCCGGCGCCGATGCCGGGCCGGTCGTAGACCGCGTGCATGGCCCCGAGCGCATAGTTGCGCCCCGAGCCAATGCCCCAGAACCGGTCGAACGCGAACACCTCGCGGTAGGAATAGACGCCGAAGATGCCGCCCGGATTGGCAATCAGGCAGACGATCTGCGACGACTCGTACGGATCGTCCTCGTCTTCCTTGGTGTTGATGAAGTACTCGGTCTTGAGCTTTTCATGCACCTTGAGGAAGGTTCGGAACACGTCGTCGCGGGTCAGCAGCCGGCATTCGTCGCCCATGCCCGTCAGCAGCGCCCGCATCACCGGAAAGTGCGCGGTGGTGCCGGCCAGCGCGACGAAGCTCTCGCCCACCGGGAACACCTTCTGGTTGCGCTCGTAGGCACGCGACAGCCGCGTGTCGCCGAACGTGACCAGCGCGTCCGCCGCGATGGCCACCTCGGCGCCCTTCCTTACGACTACGCACGTCGTCATGGCTCGCCCCTTGCAGTTCGTACAGGCCCGCGCGCCGGCAACCGAGGCCGCCGGCGCGCGCGTGGGCCGTGCTTACAGCAGAATCCGGCGGAAGTCCGCCAGCAGCTGGGCGAAGTACGTGTTGAAGCGGGCCGCCTCGGCGCCGTCGATGACGCGGTGGTCCCACGACAGCGACAGCGGCAGCGTCAGGCGCGGCGCGAACTGCTTGCCGTCCCAGACCGGCTTCATGTACGACTTGCACACGCCCATGATGGCCACTTCCGGCGCGTTGATGATCGGCGTGAAGTAGGTGCCGCCCAGGCCGCCCAGCGACGAGATCGAGAAGCAGCCGCCCTGCATCTGGTCCGGCTTCAGCTTGCCTTCGCGGGCCAGCTTGGCGAGTTCGCCCATTTCCTGGCTGATCTCGAGCACGCCCTTGCGGTCCGCGTTCTTGATGACCGGCACGACCAGGCCGTTGGGGGTGTCCGCCGCGAAGCCGATGTTGAAGTACTTCTTCAGCACCAGGTTGTCGCCGTCCAGCGAGGCATTGAAGTTCGGGAACTTCTTCAGTGCCGCCACAGTGGCCTTGATCATGAAGGCCAGCATGGTCACCTTGACGCCCGACTTCTCGTTTTCCTTGTTCAGCTGCACGCGGAAGGCTTCGAGGTCGGTGATATCCGCTTCGTCGCAGTTCGTGACGTGCGGGATCATGACCCAGTTGCGATGCAGGTTGGCGCCCGAGATCTTCTTGATGCGCGAAAGCGGCTTGTTCTCCACTTCGCCAAAGCGCGTGAAGTCCACCTTCGGCCACGGCAGCAGGTCCAGGCCGACGCCCGAGCCACCAGCGGCAGCCGCTGCGGCCGGCGCGGCGGTCGAGCCGCTCATCACGCCCTTGACGAAGCCCTGCACGTCTTCCTGCGTGATACGGCCCTTCGGACCGGTACCGGGTACGCGCGACACGTCCACGCCCAGTTCACGCGCGAACTTGCGCACGGACGGGCTGGCGTGGGCGGCCTTGCCGGTTACGCCCTGGGCGGCCGGGGCGGGTGCCGAGTTTGCCGGGGCGGGAGCCGGGGCCGCAGCAGCAGCGGGCGCCGGAGCAGGCGCGGCAGCGGCCGGAGCCGGTGCCGGGGCGGCGGCCGGGGCCGCAGCAGCGCCGGCAGCGCCGGCGGCTTCCAGCACCACGATCAGCGTGCCTTCGGCCACGTTGTCGCCGACCTTGATCTTGATTTCCTTGACGGTGCCGGCCTGCGGGCTGGGCACGTCCATGGTCGCCTTGTCCGATTCCAGCGTGACCAGCGCGTCTTCCGCGTTGATCGTGTCGCCCACCTTCACGTGGATGTCGATCACCGGCACGGCGTCGTAGTCGCCGATGTCCGGCACCTTGACTTCCACGAGACCGCCACCGCCGCCACCAGCAGCCGGCGCGGGCGCCGGAGCCGCTGCGGGAGCGGGCGCGGGTGCAGGGGCCGGAGCCGCCGCCGGAGCGGGGGCCGGCGCGGCAGCGGGGGCCGGGGCAAGTGCGGCGGCGCCGGCACCTGCCGGTTCCAGCATCACCAGCACCGAGCCTTCGGCCACGTTGTCGCCCACCTTGATGCGGACTTCCTTGACGGTGCCGGCCTGCGGGCTGGGCACGTCCATGGTCGCCTTGTCCGACTCCAGCGTCACCAGCGCGTCTTCCGCGTTGATGGTATCGCCCGGCTTCACGTGCACTTCGATGACGGGTACGGCGTCGTAGTCGCCGATATCCGGCACCTTGATTTCAATCGCTTGACTCATTCAGTGTCTCTCCTGGGCAGCCGGCACTCGCGTCTACACACGACAAACGCTCGGCGAGGTTACTCTCGCCTCACGCTTCTGTCACGTTGCCACGCCGCAAGGCGCCGCCGGGCCAGCCGGGGGCGCCCGCGGCGCGGCGGGTGCCGCACTGCGGGGGGGTTCAGGCGTGTAAGTCCGGGAATCAGACCGACATCGGGTTCGGCTTGCTCGGGTCGAGGTTGTACTTCTTGATCGCCTCGGCGACCTTTTCACGACCGATCGCGCCTTCGTCGGCCAGCGCCTTCAGCGCGGCCAGCGTGACCCAGTGGCGATCCACTTCGAAGAAGTGGCGCAGCTTCTCGCGGGTATCCGAGCGGCCGAAGCCGTCGGTGCCCAGCACCACATAGCGGCGCGGCACGAACGGACGGATCTGCTCGGCGAACGCGCGGATGTAGTCCGTGGAGGCGATGACCGGGCCGCGCACGCCCTTGAGCTTCTGGGCGACGAACGACTCGCGCGGCGTCTCGGTGGGGTGCAGCAGGTTGTGGCGCTCGGCGGCATTGCCTTCGCGGGCCAGCTCGGTGAAGCTCGGGCAGCTCCACAGGTCCGACTCGACGCCCCAGTCCTTCTTGAGCAGCTCGGCGGCGGCGATCACCTCGCGGAAGATCGTGCCCGAACCCAGCAGCTGCACGCGCGGCGCGTTGCTGTTTTCCACGCCCTTGCGGAACTGGTACATGCCCTGGACGATGTCGCGTTCCACGCCAGCCGGCATTTCCGGATGCTCGTAGTTCTCGTTCATCACCGTCAGGTAGTAATAGATATCTTCCTGTTCGGCGTACATGCGGCGCATGCCGTCCTGCATGATCACGGCCAGTTCGTACTGGAACGTCGGGTCATACGAGATGCAGTTCGGGATCACGGCGTGGAACACGTGCGAATGGCCGTCCTCGTGCTGCAGGCCCTCGCCGTTCAGCGTGGTCCGGCCCGAGGTGCCGCCCAGCAGGAAGCCGCGCGAGCGCATGTCGGCAGCGGCCCAGCACAGGTCGCCGATACGCTGGATGCCGAACATCGAGTAGTAGATGTAGAACGGGATCATCTGCACGCCGTGCGTCGAGTACGACGTGGCGGCGGCAATCCAGTCGCACATGGCGCCGGCTTCGTTGATGCCTTCCTGCAGCACCTGGCCAGTCTGCGATTCCTTGTAGAACATCAGCTGGTCGTGATCCTGCGGCACGTACTTCTGGCCTTCCTGGTTCCAGATGCCGACCTGGCGGAACAGGCCTTCCATGCCGAACGTGCGCGACTCGTCGGGCACGATGGGCACCACGTGCTTGCCGATCTTCTTGTCCTTGAGCAGCGTGTTCAGGATCCGCACGAAGGCCATGGTCGTGGAGACTTCGCGGCCTTCGCCCGTGGCCTTGAGCAGCGCGTCGAACGCGGCCAGCTCGGGCACCGGCAGCGCTTCCGCCTTCAGGCGGCGGCTGGGCAGGTAGCCGCCCAGCTCCATGCGGCGGGCGCGCATGTATTCGAGTTCCTTCGAGCCATCCTCGAAGGTCAGGTACGGCACGTCCTCGATCTTGTCGTCCGACACCGGGATGTTGAACTGGTCGCGGAACTTGCGGATCGCGTCCACCGGCATCTTCTTCTGCTGGTGGGCCACGTTCATGGCCTGACCGGCATCGCCCATGCCATAGCCCTTGATGGTCTTGGCCAGGATCAGCGTCGGCTGGCCCTTGTGCTCGCTGGCGGCCTTGTAGGCGGCGTAGATCTTGTGCGGGTCATGGCCGCCACGGTTCAGGCGCCAGATGTCGTCGTCGGACCAGTCGGCCACCATGGCCTTCAGTTCCGGCGTGTTGAAGAAGAACTCGCGCACGTAGGCGCCGTCCTTGGCCTTGAAGGTCTGGTACTCGCCGTCCACGCACTCCATCATGCGTTTCATCAGCAGGCCCTTGGTGTCGCGTGCCAGCAGCTGGTCCCAGCGGCTGCCCCAGACCACCTTGATCACGTTCCAGCCCGAACCGCGGAATTCCGATTCCAGTTCCTGGATGATCTTGCCGTTGCCGCGCACCGGGCCGTCCAGGCGCTGCAGGTTGCAGTTGATCACGAAGACGAGGTTGTCCAGCTTCTCGCGGCCGGCCATGCCGATCGCGCCGAGCGATTCCGGCTCGTCGGTCTCGCCGTCGCCCAGGAAGGCCCAGACCTTGCGGTCGCCGGCCTTGGCCAGGCCGCGGCTGTCCAGGTACTTCATGAAGCGCGCCTGGTAGATCGCCATGATCGGGCCCAGGCCCATCGACACGGTGGGGAACTGCCAGAAGTCCGGCATCAGCCACGGGTGGGGGTACGACGAAATGCCCTTGCCGTCCACTTCCTGGCGGAAGTTGTCGAGCTGCTCGGTGGTCAGGCGGCCCAGCAGGAAGGCGCGCGAGTACACGCCCGGCGCCGAGTGGCCCTGCACGAAGACCAGGTCGCCGCCGCTCTGCTCGGACGGGGCGCGCCAGAAGTGGTTGTAGCCCACGTCATAGAGCGTGGCGGCCGACGCGAACGACGAAATATGGCCGCCCACGTTGGTGTGCTTGTTGGCGCGCAGCACCATGGCCATCGCGTTCCAGCGCGTGTACGAGCGGATGCGGTGCTCGATATCCTGGTCGCCTGGAATGCGGGCCTGCTGCTCCACCGGAATGGTGTTGATGTACTGCGTCTCGGCGTGGAACGGCTGGGTCACGCCATTCACCCGTGCGTATTCGATCTGCTTCTCAATCAGGAAAGCGGCGCGATCTGCACCTTCGGCCGCCAGCACGCCCTGCAGGGCATCCAGCCATTCATGCGTTTCCTGGGGATCGGCGTCGTTGGCGCTGCTCGCGCCGAGAATCTGCTCTGGTACGGCTGACATGAGACTGTCTCCTGGTGAATTCCTGGCGAGCGCACGAGATCCGCCCGCATTGTCTGGTCGAAGCGATTCTATGGAAGCACAGCAGAGGCTGACAAGCGAAATTTTCAGATTACGGATTCGTTTCTTATAATGTGAAATATTGCGGCGGTGCACCAGAGCGCGCGCGCCGCAGGCCGATGTCGCCCGCGCATTGATCGGACGCCGCTTCCTCGCCAGCCCTGCCCGGGGCACGATCCGCGCAAACTTGAGCAGGTGCCGCATAGGCGCTTTCCCCAAGCGACGCACCGCAATAATCCCTATACACTGGCCGGTCAGCCGTCAATCCCTTATGCAGTTCTTCCAACGACTCCTCTCCGGCCTGCGCACGGCCATGCTTCCCCCCAATCCCTCCGGGGCCGCGACCCCGGCCACGGTGGAAGCGTCTGCCGCCGCGCACCACGCCGCCCAGCACGCGGCCCACGCCGGACGCGACGGCGATCCCCATGACGACGTAGCGCACGATGGCGCCGACGCCCACGAAGCCGACGGCCCCTTCGCCGCCGCGCCGCGCCGGCTCTGGTGGCTGCGCTGGCGCAACCTCGTGGCGACGAGCTGGTTCATGTTCATCCCGCTCGTGGCCATTGTGCTCTTCACCGTGGCGATGGGCGTCATCCTGTGGTCGCTGCATGAGACGGAGCGCCAGCAGCAGCGCGACGCCCTGTACCGCGACGCCGCCTGGGCGCAGCAGCGCGTGCGGCTCTCGCTGCTGAGCAACCAGGACCAGCTGGCCTCGCTGGCGCGCGACATCGCCGCCGCGCAGCTCGACCAGGGAGCCTATCGCACGGCCGCGCAGGAAATCTTGCGAGAGAACCCGGAAATCGTCTTTGTGAACTGGCTCGATGCCACGCGGCGCGGCCGCTGGTCGCTGCCGTCCACGTCGGAGTTTGCCGGCCGGTTGCGGGAGACCGTCGACCATCCGCTGGAGCCGGAAGTCCTCGACACCTTCGACGCCGCCCGCGAGACCCAGCGCGTGGTCTACTCCCGCCCGCTGATGAACGAGCGCGGCGACAGCTTCATGCTGATGGAAGTGCCGATCGTGCGGGACAACGAGTTCCTCGGCACCCTCGGCGCGCTCTATTCGATCAACGGCATCCTGACCCACCTGCTGCCGCCCGAGTTGACGGAGCGCTACCGCTTCTCGCTGATCGACAAGAACAACCAGACGCGCGCGAGCACGTCGCTGCGGCCCGTGCCGGGCAATGCGCTGTCCTACGAAGTGCTGCTTGATCCACCCGGGCATTCGCTTTCGCTGCGCGCGGATGCCTACCCGCCGCCGTCGAACCTGCCTAACAACATGCTGCTGTGGCTGGTGGTGGGCCTGTCCTGCTTCCTGCTCTGGAGCCTGTGGAGCATGTGGCGGCACACCAGCCGCCGCTCCGAGGCGCAGCGCGCCCTGCTGGCCGAGACCTCGTTCCGCCGGGCGATGGAAAACTCGATGCTGATCGGCCTGCGCGCGCTCGACCTGAACGGCCGCATCACGTATGTGAACCCCGCCTTCTGCCGCATGACGGGCTGGACCGAGGGCGCCCTGGTCGGCCGCGTGCCGCCGTTCCCCTACTGGCCGCCCAACGACCAGCAGGAGATGCAGAAGCAGATCGACCTGACGCTGCAGGGCAAGTCCCCCGCCACCGGCTACGAGATGCGCGTGATGCGCCGCGACGGCAGCAGCTTCTTCGCACGGATGTACGTCTCGCCGCTGGTGGACGGCCGGGGCCGCCATACGGGCTGGATGAGTTCGATGACGGACATCACCGAGCCCAAGCGCGCCCGCGAGGAACTGGCCGCCGCGCACGACCGCTTCACGACCGTGCTGGAAAGCCTGGACGCCGCCGTGTCCGTGCTGGCCACTGACAAGGCCGAGCTGCTGTTCGCCAACCGCTACTACCGGCAGCTGTTCGGCTGGGAGGCCGAGGGGCACCTGAAACTCGCCGGCGACGACTTCGACCGCGAGCAGATGTCGAGCGACAACACCGACTATGTCGATGCCTACGCCGGCCTGCCGGCCTCGGAGCTGATGCCGTATGCGTCCGATGCGCGCGAGGTCTTCGTGCCGGACATGCAGAAATGGTTCGAAGTGCGCCGCCGCTATATCCAGTGGGTGGACGGCCACCTGGCGCAGATGCAGATCGCCACCGACATCACGGTGCGCAAGGCCGCCGAGGAAATGGCGCGCCAGCACGAGGAACGGCTCCAGTTCACCAGCCGGCTGACCACCATGGGCGAGATGGCGTCGTCGCTGGCGCACGAGCTGAACCAGCCGCTGGCGGCCATCAACAATTACTGCATGGGCGCCGTGGCGCGGCTCCATTCGGGGCGCAGCACGCCGGAAGACCTGATTCCGGTGCTCGAGAAGACGTCGGCGCAGGCCGTGCGGGCGGGCACCATCATCAGTCGCATCCGGGGCTTCGTGAAGCGCAGCCAGCCGCAGCGGCGCGAGGCGTCCCTCCATGACATCGTGGCAGACGCCGTGGGCCTGGCCGACCTGGAAGCCACGCGCCGCCGCGTGACCATTCTCACCCGCCTGCCCGCCCCGCCGCTGCTGCTGTATGTGGACCCGGTGCTGATCGAACAGGTGCTGGTGAACCTGCTCAAGAACGCCGTGGAAGCCATGGCCGGGCTGCCCGCCATGCGCGCCGCCGGCGTGGTGCGCCTGCACGCGCGCATCGAGCCGGTGGAATTCGGCCAGTGCGTCTGCATCGACGTGATCGACCAGGGCCCGGGCGTGGACGAAGCCACCAAGGAACGGCTGTTCGAGCCATTCTTCAGCACCAAGTCCGACGGCATGGGCATGGGCCTGAATATCTGCCGCTCGATCATTGAATCCCACCAGGGCCGGCTCTGGGTGGAAAACAATGTGGACGGGATCGGCTGTACGTTTAAAATCACGTTGCCGCTGCAGCCTGCGCTCCCCGAGCAATAGCCCGGGCACCCCGGTGAGACAGACGCGATGAGACCCTCCGCCGCGGGGCTTGGGTGGGTCGCCGCAGATCTGCCACTCGACCGGGTAGTGTTGCGCATGCCGCGAGGCGGTTACACTTAGTTGCAAACGACTTGGTCGTTAACGAATTTGCCCCAGGAGACTTCATGACCGCAACGCCCAGTCCCACTCCGCATCGTGGCGAGACCGTGTTCATCGTCGATGACGATGAAGCCATGCGCGACTCGCTGACCTGGCTGCTGGAGGGCAATGGCTACCAGGTGCGCAGCTTCAACAGCGCCGAGCAGTTCCTGTCCGCCTACGATGCCGGCCAGGTATCGTGCCTGATCCTGGACGTGCGCATGCCCGGCATGAGCGGCCCGGAACTGCAGGAACGCATGCTGGCCGAGCACATCGACATTCCCATCGTGTTCATCACCGGCCACGGCGACGTGCCGATGGCGGTGTCCACGATGAAGCGCGGCGCGATCGACTTCATCGAGAAGCCGTTCGACGAATCCGAGCTGCGCGCGCTGGTGGAGCGCATGCTCCAGAAGGCCCGCACCGACCATTCCGCCGCCCGCGAGCAGCGCGCCGCCAAGGACCTGCTGGGCAAGCTGACCACGCGCGAGCAGCAGGTGCTGGAGCGCATCGTGGCCGGCCGGCTGAACAAGCAGATCGCCGACGACCTGGGCATTTCCATCAAGACGGTGGAGGCGCACCGCGCCAACATCATGGAAAAGCTCAACGTGAACACCGTGGCGGATCTGCTGCGACTGGCCCTGTCGCGCAACAGCTGATCGGCTGGATGGACGGGGAAAAAACGGCGCAAAGGCGCCGTTTTTTTATGGATCGTCGATCAGGAGGTTGGCGGAAAAAGTAATGCAAACAGCACAATCATGCCGAACTGGGTGTGCCACAAACTGTCCCGTCCGAGCAGCTTGCACCGCGCCAACTGCCCGCCGATGGGCGCCAAACCCTTATAATCCGGCTTTGTCCGCGACGCCGCCGCCACGCGCGCGCCGCCTGCCCCGACTTCCCAGCCTCTCCCGCAGAATCCCATGCCCGCCCAACTGATCGACGGCAACGCCCTTGCCAAACAAATCCGTACCGAAGCCGCCCAGCGCGCCGCCCGCCTGACCGAGAAGGGTCACCAGCCCGGCCTCGCCGTGGTGCTTGTGGGCGAGGATTCCGCCAGCCAGGTCTATGTGCGCAACAAGGTCAAGGCTTGCGAGGACAACGGTTTCCATTCGTCGCTGGACCGCTATCCGGTCGATCTGTCCGAAGCCGACCTGCTGGCGCGCATCGACGCCCTGAACAACGACCCCAAGATCCACGGCATCCTGGTGCAGCTGCCGCTGCCGAAGCACATCGACAGCCACAAGGTGCTCGAAGCCATCGCCCCGGAAAAGGACGTCGATGGCTTCCACGTGGCCAACGCCGGCGCGCTGATGACCGGCGCCCCGCTGTTTCGCCCGTGCACGCCCTATGGGTGCATGAAGATGCTGGAATCGATCCAGTACCCGCTGCGCGGCGCGCGTGCCGTGGTAGTGGGCGCCTCGAACATTGTCGGCAAGCCGATGGCCATGCTGCTGCTGCAGGCCGGCGCAACCGTGACAATCTGCAACAGCAAGACGCGTGACCTGGCCGCCCATACGCGCGAGGCCGACGTGATCGTGGCTGCCGTAGGCCGCCGCAACATCATCACCGCCGATATGGTCAAGCCGGGCGCAGTGGTCATCGACGTCGGCATGAACCGTGACGACGCCGGCAAGCTGTGCGGCGACGTGGACTTCGCCGGCGTGCGCGAAGTGGCCGGCCACATCACCCCGGTGCCGGGCGGCGTGGGGCCGATGACGATCACGATGCTGCTGATCAACACCCTCGAAGCCGCCGAGCGCGAAGCCGGCCTGTAGTCCGCTGGCCGCCGGGTCCTAATCGGCCCCCAATCGGCCCGATAGGAAAGTCGAACTGGAAATTTCCGCGCAGACGCCTCATCTTTGCACGTGTGAACGTATAAAGACCGAGGCTCGCCAACCGAGAACCGCCATGACCGTGAACAACGACCGCGCTACCAATCCCCTGCTCGACTTTACCGACCTGCCCCGCTTTGCCGAGATTCGTCCCGAGCACATCAGCCCGGCGCTGGACGTGCTGCTGGCCGACGCACAGGCCGGCGTGGCCCGCGCCGAAGACCCGGCCACCCCGGCCACCTGGACCAGCGCAGTGGAAGCCCTCGAGGCCGCCACCGAGCCGCTCGGCCGCGCCTGGGGCGTGGTGGGCCACCTGAGCGCCGTGGCGGACACGCCCGAGCTGCGCAAGGTCCACACCGACAACCTGCCCCGCATGACCGAATTCTGGTCGTCGCTGGGCCAGAACCTCGCGCTGTTCGAGAAGTACAAGGCCGTGGCCACCGGCCCCGAGTTCGCGGGCCTGACGCCTGCGCGCAAGCAACTGCTCGAAAACGAGCTGCGCGGCTTCCGCCTCGGCGGCGCTGAGCTGCCCGAAGACCGCAAGCCCCGCTTCGCCGAGATCCAGGAGCAGCAGGCCCAGCTTTCCAAGGCCTTCTCGGACCACGTGCTCGACGCCACCAACGCCTACGCCCTCTATATAGAAGACGAGTCGCGCCTGGCCGGCATTCCCGCCGATGCGAAGGAAGCCGCCGCGATCGCCGCGCAGAAGGATGAAAAGGCCGGCTGGAAGTTCACGCTGCACTTCCCGTCCTACTACCCGGTGCTGCAATACGCCGATGACCGCGCGCTGCGCCAGACCATGTACGAAGCGAGCGTGACGCGCGCCTCCGAACTGGGTGCACAGTACGGCAGCGGCCAGGCCGACTGGGACAACACCGCCAACATGCGCGAGCAGCTGACGCTGCGCCGCGAGGAAGCGCAGATGCTTGGCTACAACAACTACGGCGAGGTCTCGCTCGTGCCGAAGATGGCCGAGTCCCCTGCGGACGTGCTCAAGTTCCTCGACGAACTGGCCGTCAAGGCCCGCCCCTACGCCGAGCGCGACTGGGACGAGCTGCGCCAGTTCTCCGCAGCCGAGCTGGGGCTGGCCGAACTGAAGCCGTGGGACGTGGCCTACGCCTCCGAGAAGCTGCGCCAGCAGCGCTATTCGTTCTCGGACGACGAAGTGAAGCAGTATTTCCAGGAGCCGAAGGTGCTCGAAGGGCTGTTCGGCGTGGTCGAGAAGCTGTTCTCGGTCAGCATCCGCCCCGACGAGGCCCAGACCTGGCACAAGGACGTGCGCTTCTTCCGCGTGGTGTCGCCGCAGGGCGCGCTGCTCGCCCAGTTCTACATCGACCTCTACGCACGCGAAGGCAAGCGTGGCGGCGCCTGGATGGACGACGCGCGTGGCCGCAAGGAGCGCGACAACGGCACCGTGCAAACCCCGGTGGCCTACCTGACCTGCAATTTCACGGCGCCCGTGGGCGGCAAGCCGGCGCTGTTCACGCACGACGAAGTCATCACGCTGTTCCACGAGTTCGGCCATGGCCTGCACCACATGCTGACGCAGGTGGGCGACCTCGGCGTATCCGGCATCAACGGCGTGGAGTGGGATGCGGTAGAACTGCCGTCGCAGTTCATGGAGAACTTCTGCTGGGAATACGAGGTGCTGTCGAAAATGACCGCCCACGTCGAGACCGGCGCCCCGCTGCCGCGCGCACTGTTCGACAAGATGCTGGCGGCCAAGAACTTCCAGAACGGCATGATGACGCTGCGCCAGATCGTCTACTCGTCGTTCGACATGCACTTGCACACCGACTATGACCCGCAGGGCCAGACCTCGGTACTGGAGCTGTCGCGCAAGATCAACGACAGCAAGCACGTGGTGCCGCAGTCGCCGCTGTCGCGCTGGCCGAACACGTTCAGCCACATCTTCGCGGGCGGCTACGCGGCCGGCTACTACAGCTACAAGTGGGCCGAGGTGCTGTCCGCCGACGTCTACGCCGCGTTCGAGGAAGCCGGGCAGCTGTCCGGCAGCGTGCTCGATTCGGCAACTGGTGAGCGGTATCGGCGCGAGATCCTGTCGGTGGGCGGCAGCCGTCCGGCGATGGAATCGTTCGTGGCCTTCCGTGGCCGCGCGCCGCAGATCGACGCGCTGCTGCGCCACGGAGGCATGGCGGCGTAATCGTCACACCTCCATCCCGCTTCGCTGACCAGGCGCCCGGCCATGGACTTTCCTTTCCCGATTCGTCAGGAATGTCCGCCGGGCGCTTGCGTCTGCAACCGGGAGGTCTTGCTGGACGACCCCCAGGCCGACCATCGCATCCTGCGGTTGACGCTACAGGAAGAAAAGAAGCTCGTGGCACGGCTGGAGCAGGTGGCCTCGCTAGAGGAACTGCGGCGCATGGAAGCCCGGATGGCCGAATTGCTGGGCATCGAGGTGACCATCACGCCGAGCGCGAACGAAGTCCGCACGACGCGCGGCTTCCGCATCGAACTGGCCGACCGCCCGGGCCTGTGCCGCAAGACCCGCCAGAATATTCCCGCCGCAATCCGCCGCAGCATGGACGCCCATCCGGAAATCGCCTACGCCATCCTCGACCAGGGCGACCTGCTGGGTGGCTGAGTCCTCTCCCTCTAATAAGAACACTCCACACCGAACAACGATGAGAATCGCCAGCTGGAACGTCAATTCCCTCAAGGTGCGCCTGCCACAGGTGCTGCAATGGCTCGCCGCGCAGGACGCCGCCGGCACGCCCATCGACGCGCTCTGCCTCCAGGAACTCAAGCTGCCCGACGACAAGTACCCGCTGGCCGAACTCGAGGCGGCCGGCTTCCATAGCGTCTACACGGGCCAGAAGACCTACAACGGCGTGGCGATCGTCGCCCGCGACGGCACCATGCCGGTGGCCGCAGACGTGGTGCGCAACATCCCCGGCTACGAGGACGCCCAGCAGCGCGTGGTGGCCGCCACCTACGGCGATGTGCGCCTGATCAGCGCCTACTTCCCGAACGGCCAGGCGCTCGATTCGGACAAGTTCGTCTACAAGCTCGACTGGCTCCAGGCCATCACCCGCTGGCTGCGCGAGGAAATGACGCGCTACCCCAAGCTGGCGCTGCTCGGCGATTTCAACATCGCCCCGGAAGACCGCGACGTGCACGATCCTGCCAAGTGGGAGGGCCAGAACCTGGTCTCGCCCCAGGAACGCGACGCCTTCAAGGCGCTGATCGCGATGGGCCTCGTCGATTCGTTCCGCCTGTTCGAACAACCGGAGAAGATGTTCTCCTGGTGGGACTACCGGATGATGGGCTTCCGCCGCAACGCGGGCCTGCGCATCGACCATATCCTGCTGTCTCCCACGCTGGCGGCGGCCTGCACGACTTGTGGCATCGACAAGGAGCCGCGCCGCTGGGAGCAGCCGTCGGACCACACACCCGTCGTGGCCACGCTGAAACTCGACTGAACGGCGCGGCTGCGGCATCATCGCCGGATGACCGCGCCCCCGCTTTCCCCACAATCCCCCCATTCCCCTAAACCGGCGGCGGATGCCGGGAACCGCCTGCTCCGGCTGTTCCCGTGGCGCCGCCGCGTGACGCCGGCCACGCTGCGCGCCGATCTCATCGCCGGGCTGCTTGGCAGCGTGCTGGTGCTGCCGCAGGGCGTGGCGTTTGCCACGCTGGCCGGCCTGCCGCCGCAATACGGCATCTATACCGCCGTGGTGCCGTGCATCGTGGCGGCGCTGTTCGGGTCGAGCTGGCATGTGATGTCCGGGCCGACCAATGCCAACTCGCTGGCGCTGTTCGCCATGCTGAGTCCGGTGGCGTTCGTGGGCAGTCCCGCCTATATCGCGCTGGCGCTGGCCGTGACGATCCTCGTGGGGGTGTTGCAGCTGGCGGTAGGCGCGCTGCGGCTGGGGTCGCTGGCCAACTTCATCTCGCCGTCGGTGCTGCTCGGCTTCACCTGCGGCGCGGCCACGCTGATCGGGCTCTATGCGCTCAAGGACCTGTTCGGGCTGGCGGTACCCACTGGCACCAGCGCGTTCGGCGTGGTCCGCTTCCTGTTCGAGAATGCCGCCACGATCAACTGGAGCGCTGTCATCGTCGGCGCGGTCACGCTGGCGGTCACGCTGATGGTGCGGCGCATCTCGCGCCGGCTGCCGTTCATGCTGATCGGCCTGGTGGGCGGCTTCGGCGTGGCGCTGGCGCTCAACCACTGGGAAGGCGCGCAGCATGTGAATGTGATCGGGCCGATTCCGTCGGCCCTGCCGCCCTTCCAGGTGCCGGACATCAACTGGCGCACCGTGCCGGACCTGCTCGGCATTGCCGCCGCGCTGACCATCGTCGCGCTCGGGCAGTCGATCTCGATCGCCAAGGCCGTGGCGGCGCGCTCGGGCCAGCATGTGGATGCCAACCGCGAGTTCATCGGCCAGGGGCTGTCCAATATCGCGGGCGGGCTGTTCTCGGGCTATATCTCATGCGGCTCGCTGAACCGGTCGATGCCGAACTTCGAGGCCGGCGCGCAGACGCCGCTGGCCAGCGTGTTCTCGGCGGTGCTGCTGGTGGTGCTGGTCATGGTCAGCGCCCCGCTACTGGCGCAGATTCCGTTGGCGGCCATCGCGGCGATGCTGCTGCTCGTGGCCTGGGGCCTGCTCGATCTAGCGCGGCTGCGCCGCATCGCCAGCCTCTCGCGCACGGAATTCGCCATCGCGGTGGGCACCTTCGCCGCCACGCTGGTGATCCGGCTGGAGATGGCCGTGCTGCTCGGCACCATCCTGTCGCTGGTGGCTTACCTGTATCGCACCTCGCGTCCCGCAGTGCGCAGCCTCGTGCCCGACGCCGACGACCCCGGCCGCCGCTTCACCCCCCTCGACGAACTCCGCCGCCCGCAGCCCGAATGCCCGCAGCTGAAGCTGCTGCGCATGGAAGGCGCGATCTACTTCGGCGCGGTGCAATACGTGACAGACCGGCTGCACTGGCTGCGCACGGTCAACCCCGGCCAGACGCGCCTGCTGGCGATGACCAAGAGCATGAACTTCATCGACCTGGCCGGCGCCGAGATGTGGGAGACGGAACTCGCCGAGCGGCGCGCAGCCGGCGGCGACCTCTACTTCCACCGCCCGCGCACGCAGGTGCTGGAGACCTGGGAGCAGACCGGTTTCACCGACCAGCTCGGCCGCGACCATATCTTCCAGACCAAGCGGCAGGCACTGCACACGATCGTCCGGCAACTGTCGCCGGAAATCTGCGCGCAATGCCGCGTGCGCATCTTCGAGGAATGCGCACAGCAGCCCGGTGGCGCAGAAGCGCCCACACCGGTACCAGCGGATGCCGAAGCGGCTGGCGCACCGGAGACCGGCATGCATGAAACCGCCAAGACCGAGGCCCTGAACCGGTAGAAAAACCGCGAAAAACTAAGGGATCTAAGCCAGAATGTGCGCCGGCCGGTAGGGAAACCGTGCCGAAACCGGCGGCGGAGGGTTGCTGCCGTCGCCTTACACGGACGCCGTTGCCGGCGCCATCAGACTGGCGCCACGTGGGCGCGCTTCACCACGACCGGCTGGGGCACGCCCTGCTCGATCAGTACCACGGCGGCGCGCTCGATGGTGTCACGGCCCGCGCGGAACGCCTCTTCCAGCGACAGCACCTGGTCGGCACTGAAGCCTTCCCACAGCGCCTCGCGTGTCACCACGCAGGTCACTTGCTCACCATCGACAATCGCGTGGAACAGCAGGCCCTCATTATTGATGTCGTAGCGATCTTGCTCTTGGAATTTGATTTCCATCATCACAGCCCTCCATATGCAAGTGGAGAAGCATCCTAACATGGCTCGACGCCTATCGTCTGCGATCCCCTGCACTGTGCCATGTGAATGCGATTCGTCTCACTGACCAGCGCGACGGCGTGCAAGTTCCGTCGGCATGGCGCCGAGCGCGACAGGGTCGCACGGCGACATGACAATGCCGTGAGCGCCACTGGCGCGGGGCGATGCATGGAATATTTGACAACGCCGAAAACGGTGATAAAATCTCGGTCTTCGTTGGGGCGTTAGCTCAGTTGGTAGAGCAGCGGACTCTTAATCCGTAGGTCGAGTGTTCGAGTCACTCACGCCCCACCAGCGAATTCAAAAGCCCGGAATCAGCAATGATTCCGGGCTTTTCTTATTCTCGGCCCCTCCAGGCGCGCTTGCATCAATCCGCGCCGGCCGCCCGCTCGAACAGCGTGCGCGCCAGCCGGCGGTGATCGCCAAGCACCACGGGGAGGTCGGCTGTCAGCAGTTCGCCATCGCGAACCACCACGCGGCCATTGATGATGCTCGTGGCCACGTTGCCCGGCGTGCAGAAGACCAGCGCCGCCACCGGATCATGCCCGGCGCCCGCGTAGCCCACGCCCGACATGTCGAAGGCGACAATGTCCGCCGACATGCCCGGCGCCAGCGCACCGATGTTGTCACGGTTCAGCACCCGCGCGCCGCCGAGCGTGGCAATCTCCAGCGCCTCACGCGCACTCATCGCCGCCGGGCCAAAGCCCACGCGCTGGAGCAGCATGGCCTGGCGCGCCTCGCCCAGCATATGGGCGCCATCGTTCGATGCACTGCCGTCCACGCCCAGCCCCACCGGCACACCGGCATCCCGCATCCGCCGGATCGGCGCGATGCCAGACGCCAGCCGCATATTCGAGCACGGGCAATGGGCCACGCCCGTGCCGGTGCGCGCGAACAGCGCCACGCCCTCCTCGTCCAGCTTCACGCAGTGCGCGTGCCAGACATCGTGCCCGACCCAGCCCAGCTCCTCGGCGTACTGCGCCGGCGTGAGGCCGAATTTCTCACGCGAATAGGCGATGTCGTTGTCGTTCTCGGCCAGGTGGGTATGCAGGGAGACGCCGTAGTGCCGCGCCATGACCGCAGACTCGCGCATCAGGTCGCGCGAGACCGAGAACGGCGAGCACGGCGCCAGCACCATGCGCAGCATGGCGTGGCGGGAATCGTCGTGGTACTGCTCCACCAGCCGCTGGCTGTCGCGCAGGATGGCGGCCTCCGACTCCACTACCACGTCCGGCGGCAGGCCGCCCTGGCTGCGCCCGACGCTCATCGAGCCGCGCGCCGCGTGGAAGCGCATGCCCATCTGCTGCGCCGCCTCAATCGAATCATCCAGCCGCGCGCCGTTCGGATACAGGTAGAGGTGATCGCTCGTCGTGGTGCAGCCGGACAGCATCAGCTCGGCCATCGCCG
Organism: Cupriavidus sp. SIMBA_020; assembly: GCF_046535395.1. NCBI lineage: Bacteria > Pseudomonadati > Pseudomonadota > Betaproteobacteria > Burkholderiales > Burkholderiaceae > Cupriavidus > Cupriavidus sp. SIMBA_020. The sequence goes on from NZ_JAWRWU010000001.1 coordinate 362,456, forward strand.
TCTGCGTGGACACCCGGATCATCTCAGGCGTCAGGTGCGACCACAGCATGTAGAGGTTGGTCAGCCACGAGAACAGCTCGGCATCCTGCGCGGCCGGCACGGCGCGCGTCAGGCTCTGGTACATGTGATGGTGCGTATTCACCAGCCCCGGCATGACCACGTGGCCACGCATGTCGATGACCTCGGCGCGGCCTTCGTCGGCCATGCGCCGCCAGGCTTCCGGCAGCTCGGCGGTGGGACCGACCCATTCGATGGCGGCACCGCTGGCGACCAGCGCGCCGTCCGCGATTTCGCGGCGCTGCGCGTCCATGGTCACTAGGACATCGGCGTGCTGGAGGATCAGGGTCATGGCGAAGGTGTATCGAAGTTGCGGACACCCCGGAGTCTACTGGCGCCACCCATCGCGCCAAAGCGTCAAATTTCGACGTAGCTGTCCACAATTTGTGGACACCCCGCCGCAACCACCCGGCCAGTCAGCGGAACAGCCCGTCCAGCGCCGTGCCGATGGCCTGCGCCATCATCTCGCCCGCCGCACTCATCGGCCCGCGCGCCCGCGCCACCAGCCGCAGGGTCTGGCGCTGCAGGCCGCCGTCGCGCAGCGGCACGAAGACCAGCGTGCCGCGCGCGCGGTCTTCCATCACATCGAGCGGATTGAGCAGCGCCACGCCGGCGCCGGCCGCCGCCAGGCGCTGGATCAGTACCACGGAGGTCGATTCCACGGCCGGTGTGACGTCGATGGATTGGCGGGCGAAGGCATCGTCCACGAGGGCGCGGATCGACAGCGTCGGCGCGGGGAGGATCAGCGGGTAGCCGGCCACCTCGGCGAGCAGCGCAGATGACTGCGCGGCCAGCGGATGCCCCGGCGCAACCACCGCGCCAATCGACCAGTCCCGGCTTGCGGCCACGCGGAAGGCGGCCACCTCGGGCAGGTCGTAGCCGAGCCCGAGGTCGGCACCGCCCTGCTCCACCGCGGCGACAATGCCGTCCACCGGCAGGTCCGCCACGCGTACGGCAATGCCCGGGTGCTGCTGGCGGAAGTCGTGGACGAGCGAGGGCATCAGCGCGCCGGCCAGCCCGGAGGTGGTGGCCACGGTGACCATGCCGCGCCGCGCGCCCTTGATCTCGGCGATGCGCGCCTGGAGCGCATCGTGCTCGCGTAGCGTCTGGCGCACATGGGCGAGCACTATCTCGCCCAGCGGGGTGAGGTGCAGCCGTTTGTGGATGCGCTCGAACAGCGGCGCACCCAGCTCGGCCTCCAGATCGAGGATCTGGCGATTGATGGCCGTCGGCGCCACGTGCAGATGCTCGGCCGCGCGGCGGATGGAGCCGCGCCGGACCACCTCGTCGAAATACCGCAGAACGCGCGCGTGCATGGAGATGCCCGAAAGCCGAAGTGCGCGCATTGTAATCCGCTGGCATTGCGGTGCAAAAAAATGCGCCGAGGGACTTGCGTCGTATTCGGTACCTTGCTACAATCTTTTTCTTCGTTGGGGCGTTAGCTCAGTTGGTAGAGCAGCGGACTCTTAATCCGTAGGTCGAGTGTTCGAGTCACTCACGCCCCACCAGCGAATTCAGAAAAGCCCGGAATCCACAAGGTTCCGGGCTTTTTGCTTTGCAGCACCCGGTTTGCTTTGCCTCAGCGGCATTGCGCCGCACTTTCCCGCCCGCCCACCGGGTTCTCACCGATTTCCCTACAGAACCCTTTCAGGGTTGAATGCCTGTCGACGCACATCACGGAACGAAGTTCCGTATTGCGGAACCAAGACAATATCGGAGGCATCTCTTGAAAGCAGTTCTGAAAGCGGGCGCGGCCGTCGCCCTGGCCATGCTGGGTCTGGCGCAAGCGGGCATCGCCCACGCGCAGGCGTATCCCAACAAGCCGATTCGCCTGATCGTACCGTTCGCGGCGGGCGGCACCACCGACATCGTCGGACGCGCCGTGTCCGACGCGCTGGGCCGTGAACTGGGCCAGCCCGTGGTGGTGGAGAACCGTGGCGGTGGCGGCGGCGCGATCGGCGCCGATGCGCTGGCCAAGTCCGCGCCGGACGGCTACACGCTCGGCATCGCCACTGTGAGCACGATGGCGACCAACCCCGCCACCAACGCCAAGAATCCGTACGATCCGATCAAGGACTTCGCGCCGATCACCAACCTGGTGAACGTGCCGAACGTGCTGACCGTGAACCCCAAGGTGCCGGCCAAGAATCTCAAGGAATTCGTCGCGCTGCTGAAGGCCAACCCGGGCAAGTACAGCTACGCCTCGGCCGGCAAGGGCAGCATTTCGCACCTGGATGGCGAGCTGTTCAAGTACCTCACCAAGGCCGACATGGTCCACATTCCGTACCGTGGATCGGGCCCCGCGCTGAATGACACGCTGGCTGGCCAGGTCAACGCCCAGTTCGACAACCTGCCGTCGTCCATGCCGTTCATCCAGTCCAGCCGCCTGCGCGCGCTGGCCGTAGCCGCGCCCAAGCGCGTGGAGGGCCTGCCCGACGTGCCGACCTTCGCCGAAGAAGGCATGAAGGACATGAACAACATGGCCTGGTACGGGCTGGTGGCACCGGCCGGCACGCCGCCCGCCATCGTCGCCAAGATCCACGATGCGGCGATCAAGGCACTTCAGGACCCCGCCGTGAAGAAGCGCCTGCATGACAGCGGCGCCTACCCGGACGGCAACACCTCGCAGCAGTACGCCGCCCAGATCAAGCGCGAACTGGACCTCCGCAAGAAGATCGCGGTAGACCAGAACATCACGCTGGAGTAATACCTGCCTGTGCTGCCGCCACCGTGGCGTGGCGGCAGCATCTCCCGAGCGCAGTTTCTACAAAATTGCTGGCTGCTGCACGCGCACCCCGGTACAGTAATAACAAAGCCATTTTTCTCATCTGCCGTATCTGCACGGAATCTGACGAAATCGGATGAATTCCCGGATATGGCGCATTACCTGCGAGGATTGAAGATGCTGAAGAAGACCGTACCGACCCTGATCATTGCTGCGCTGGCTGGCCTGGGCACCATGCAGCTGGCGCACGCACAGAAGAACTACACGGACGGCGGCGACATCCACAGCGGCAGCCATACCAAGAAGGCCAGCCCGCACGCCAACACGGCCAAGGCCGGCAAGTTCGACCCGTACACCGACGGCGCGAAGAAATCCACCCAGACCGATCTCGCCCCGAAGAAGGCCGATCCGTACACGGACGGTGCCAAGGTCGGCAAGGCTGACCCGTACACCGATGGCGCGAAGTCCGGCAAGCCCGACGTCTATACCGACGGCGCCAAGAAGCAATAATCGACCAAGGTCGTCGTTTGACGAAAACAGCCCGCGCATGTCGCGGGCTGTTTTGTTTTTGGCCCCACTTTTCCCCCGCCACGGGTTGCGCACGGCACCTCGTGCAAAAGGCTGATTAGGACTTACCCGATCTGTCACACCAATGTATAGACATTACTGGTAGTGTCTCGCCTACCGGATGACCCGCCCATGAACAGAGGCAGGCACCGGTGCCGCCCGGGCCGGCCAATGCACCGGCCCATGCACAGACGATGCAAGCAGGCGGCAAACCCAGATTGGGAGACCTGAGCCAATGCAGCCGAAAGCACTCGAAATCAATGAGCCGATCGTGCTCGCGCTTGTCGACGCCGTTACCGCGTGGCAAGCCGCCCTCGAACAGACCTTGTCTGTCTCGGGGCTGACCTATCCGAAATGGCTGTTGCTGCGCGCCATCCACACCGGCACCTTCCGACGCGGATTGCCGTTGTCGACCGCCGTGTTCATGGACGTGGCCCAGACCGAACGCCTGCTCACCGAGCTGCGCGAAGAAGGCTGGCTGGCGTTCGAGGCCAATGGCGCCCCGCGCATCGCGGCCAGCGCCGCCGCGCGGCTGGACCGTGCCGGCCAGGGCGTGAAGGCCCTGCACTCGGTCTCGGTGGGCCAGTTCAATGCCGAGGAGCGCGTGGCGCTGACCGGCCTGCTGCATCGCATGACCGGCACGCTGGAGGACCATGCCGAGCGGCATCGCCGCAATGCGGCATGGGAGCGCTCCGAAAGCTCCGTGGTCGTGCCGCCCGAGGTCAGCCGCGCCGCGCTGCGCGCCGTGGCCGCGTGAATCGCGTGAATCGCTTGACCCGCATCTGATCCCCCGGGCGCCTCGCCCGTCTCACCTGCCCGCTGGCGTGGTTTTGTCACCCGGGCAGGTCAAAACTTTCCTACAGTATGAGCATGCACCGGCACACGCCGAGGAGATGCCATGCCTCCGGAAAACGAAGAAAAAGTCGCGCAGTTGCTGGATGACCTCGTCGCGCTCGCGCGCGAGCGGCTCCCCGCCGCCACCTTCGGGCTGCTGGAACCCCTGCTGCGCCACTACTACGACCTGGCCGATGCCGAGGACCTGCTCGCGCGCAACGTAGCGGACCTCTACGGCGCGATCATGGCCCACTGGCAGACCGCCCAGAAGTTCGTGCCCGGCACCGCGCGCGTACGGGTCTACAACCCGAAGCTCGAGGAACACGGCTGGCACTCTGACCATACGATCATCGAGATCGTCAACGACGACATGCCGTTCCTGGTCGATTCGATCACGATGGAGATCAACCGGCTCGGCCTGACGCTCCACTCCACCATCCACCCGGTCTTCAACATCTGCCGCGACGCCAAGGGGACGATCCTGCGGGTGGGCCTGGGCGGGCGGAACGACGCCGACCCGGCCGGCAACACCACCTGCCGGCTCGAATCGTTCATGCATTTCGAGGTGGACCGTACCGGCGAAGGTGCCCGGCTGGAGACGCTGCGCACCGGCATCGCCCGCATCCTCGGCGACGTGCGCGCCGCCGTGGAAGACTGGCCGCGCATGCAGCAGGTGGCTGAGGACACCATCGCCAGCATGGGCCACGCGCCGGACGCCGCGAGCGCGGAATCGGTCGAGGCGCGCGCCTTCCTCGAATGGATGCTGGACGACCATTTCACCTTCCTCGGCCAGCGCGACTACGAGCTGGTGCCGCGCGACGGGCAGTACTTCCTGCGCGGCGTACCGGGCTCGGGCGCGGGCATCCTGCGCGAGGCGCTGCGCGAGCCGGGCGAGGACGACCTGACCCCGCTGCCCGCCGCCGCCGCGAGCGTCATCGAAGGGGCCTCGCCGATCTTCCTGACCAAGGCCAACTCGCGCGCGACCGTGCATCGGCCCGGCTACCTCGACTATGTGGGCGTGAAGCTGCTCGACGCCAACGGCAAGCTGTTCGGCGAACGGCGCTTCGTGGGGCTGTACACGTCCTCGGCCTATATGGTCAGCACCAGCGAGATCCCGCTGGCGCGGCGCAAGTGCGCCAATATCCTGGCGCGCGCCGGCTTCCTGACCAAGGGCCACCTGTACAAGTCGCTGGTCACCATCCTCGAGCAGTATCCGCGCGATGACCTGTTCCAGGCCGACGAGGACGAGCTGTTCGAGATCGCCATCGGCATCCTGCGGCTGCAGGAGCACCAGCGCATCCGGCTCTTTGTGCGGCGCGACCGCTTCGACCGCTTTATCTCGTGCCTGGTCTTCGTGCCGCGCGACAAGTACAACACCGACCTGCGCCAGCGCATCCAGAAGCTGCTGATGGAGGCGTTCCATGGCACCGGCTGCGAGTTCACGCCGCTGTTGTCGGAATCCCCGCTGGCGCGCATCCAGCTGACCGTGCGCGGCGAGCCGGGCGCCATGCCCGAGGTGGATACGCGCGAGCTGGAAGCGCGCATCGTGCAGGCCACGCGCCGCTGGCAGGACGACCTGGCCACCGCGCTCCACGTCAGCCGGGGCGAGGAACAAGGCATCGTGCTGCTGCGCCGCTACTGCGACGCCTTCCCCGCCGGCTACCGCGAGGACTACGCCGCCCGCACCGCCGTACGCGACATCGAGCTGATGGAGTACGCGCGCCAGCACCCGAGCGGCCTCGCCATGAACCTGTACCGGCCCATCGAGGCTGCGCCGGGCGCGTTCCGCTTCAAGGTGTTCCGCGCCGGCGAGCCCATCGCGCTGTCCCTGAGCCTGCCGATGCTCGAACATCTGGGCGTGCGCGTGGACGAGGAGCGCCCCTACCTGATCGAGCCCGATGCCGGTGCGCCGGTGTGGATCCACGATTTCGGCCTCGAGATTGCCGCCGACGCCGATGGGCGGCCCCTGGACGTGGAGATCGAGCGCGTGAAGCCCCTGTTCGAGGACGCCTTCGCGCGGGCCTGGAACGGCGAGATCGAAAACGACGATTTCAACCGCCTCGTGCTGCGCGCCGGGCTGGCCGCGCGCGACGTGACCATCCTGCGCGCCTACGCCAAGTACCTGCGACAGGTGGGCTCCACCTTCAGCAATGCCTATATCGAGCGCGCGCTGACCAGCAATCCGAATATCGCCGCGCTGCTGGTGGCGCTGTTCGTGGCCCGCTTCGACCCGGCCGTGGCCACGCCGGGTGACGAGACGCGCACCCAGCGCCTGCTGGCCGAGATCGACGCCGCGCTCGACAAGGTGCCCAATCTCGACGAGGACCGCATCCTGCGCCTGTTCCTGAACGTGATCGCGGCCACGGTACGTACAAACTACTTCCATCGCGACGCGGATGGCCAGCCGCGCCCCTACGTCTCGTTCAAGTTCAATCCGGCGCTGGTGCAGGGCCTGCCCGAGCCACGGCCGATGTTCGAGATCTGGGTCTACTCGCCGCGCGTGGAGGGCGTGCACCTGCGCGGCGGCCGCGTGGCCCGGGGCGGGCTGCGCTGGTCGGACCGGCGCGAGGACTTCCGCACCGAGGTGCTGGGCCTGATGAAGGCGCAGATGGTGAAGAACGTGGTGATCGTGCCGGTGGGCTCGAAAGGCGGCTTCGTGGTCAAGCGCCCGCCGCCCGCCACCGACCGCGACGCCTATCTGGCCGAGGGCGTGGCCTGCTACCAGACCTTCCTGCGCGGGCTGCTCGACCTGACTGACAACCTCGTCTCCGGCGAGATCGTGCCGCCGCCCGAGGTGGTGCGCCACGACGAATCGGACCCCTACCTCGTGGTGGCCGCGGACAAAGGCACCGCCACGTTCTCGGACTACGCCAACGCCATCTCGGGCGAGTACCGGTTCTGGCTGGACGACGCCTTCGCCTCGGGCGGCTCGGTCGGCTACGACCACAAGAAGATGGCGATCACCGCGCGCGGGGCGTGGGAGAGCGTGAAGCGCCATTTCCGCGAGATGGGCGTCGATATCCAGACCACGCCGTTCACGGTGGTCGGCATTGGCGACATGTCCGGTGACGTGTTCGGCAACGGCATGCTGCTTTCTCCGCACATCAAGCTGCTGGCCGCGTTCGATCATCGGCACATCTTCCTCGATCCGGACCCCGACTGTGCCAGGAGCCTGGCCGAGCGCGCGCGCCTGTTCGCCCTGCCCCGCTCAAGCTGGGCCGACTATGACACCGCGCTGATCTCGGCGGGCGGCGGCATCTATCCGCGCACCGCCAAGACCATCGCCCTCACGCCGCAGGTGCAGGCGGCGCTGGGCATCACGGCCAGCACGCTGTCGCCGGCGGACCTGATCCACGCGCTGCTGATGGCGCCCGTCGACCTGCTCTACAACGGCGGCATCGGCACCTACGTCAAGGCGACGTCCGAGACCCACCAGCAGGCCGGCGACCGCACCAACGACGCGGTGCGCGTGAATGGCGCCGAACTGCGCTGCAAGGTGGTGGGAGAAGGCGGCAACCTCGGCTTCACCCAGCTTGGGCGCATCGAGTTCGCGCGCAACGGGGGCCGGATCAATACCGATGCCATCGACAATTCGGCCGGCGTCGATTGCTCCGATCACGAGGTCAATATCAAGATTCTGCTAGGCATCGTGATGGCCGATGGCGAGATGACCATCAAGCAGCGCAACACGCTGCTGGCCGAGATGACCGACGAGGTGGGCCTGCTGGTGCTGCAGGACAACTACTACCAGACCCAGGCGCTCTCCGTGGCGGGCCGTCAGGCGACGGAGCTGCTCGACGCCGAAGCGCGGCTGATCCGCTGGCTGGAGCGCGCGGGCCGGCTCAACCGTCCGCTCGAATTCCTGCCCCCCGAGGACGAGATCGCCGAACGCAAGGCACTCGGCGCGGGGCTGACCTCGCCCGAACGCGCGGTGCTGCTGGCCTATAGCAAGATGTGGTTGTACGACGAATTGCTGGTCTCGGACCTGCCCGAGGACGCCCTCGTCGCCACGCTGCTGGCCGACTACTTCCCCGAGCCGCTGCGCGTGCGCCATGCCGAGCCGATGCAGCGCCATCCGCTGCGGCGCGAGATCCTGGCCACGCACCTGACCAACATCCTCGTGAACCGCGTGGGGCCGACCTTCATCCATCACCTGATGGAAGAGACCGACGGGCGTCCGGCCGACATCGTGCGCGCCTGCCTGCTGGCGCGCGACGTGTTCGGGCTGTCCGGGCTCTGGGCGCGCATCGACGCCTTCGACAACCGTGTGGACGACGCCATCCAGGCGCAGATGTTCGGCGCGCTGGCGCGGCTGCTCGAGCGCGCCACACTCTGGTTCGTGCGCTACCTGCGTGGCGGCGGCACGGTGGAGCCGGGCGCGACGCGCTTCGTCGAAGCCGCGCGCTGGCTCACGCCGCAGCTGCCCAAGCTGCTGCCGCCCGAGGGCGCCGAGGCCATGGCCGAGCGGGCAATGACGCTGATCGAAGCCGGTGTGGATGACGACCTCGCCCTGCGTGTGGCGGCCAGCGATGCCGCCGCGGCCGCGCTCGACGTGGCCGAGGTGGCGGCCAGCTGCCAGCGCAGCCTGGATACCGTGGCGGCGGTCTACTTCGCCCTCGATTCGGAACTCAATTTCGGCTGGCTGCGCGAGCGCGCGTTTTCGCTGCCGGCGGACACCCACTGGGACCTGCTCGCCCGCACGACCACGCTGGAAGACCTGGGCCGGCTCAAGCGCGCCCTGACCACCAGCGTGCTGGGCCAGTCGCGCGAGGTGGACGACGCACCGACGCTGATCGAGGACTGGCGCAAGAGCCGCCAGGTGGCGCTGGACCGCTTCGCGCAGATGCTGGCCGACCAGCGCGCGTCGGGCGCCACGGGGGCCTCGGCGTTGTCGATGCTGTCCGTTGCGGTGAAGGAAATCGGCTTGCTGGAGCGCGCCTGAGCGGCAGTGGACGGCGATTCAGCGGTTACAACTGAAGATCAGCGCTCGTCGGCGTCGATGACATCGTCATCGTCGTCCATGTCGCGCAGTGCGGGCAGGTCGTCGTCATCGGCGCCGTCAAGGTCGTCGCTGCCGTCGCCGCGCGCACGGAACTCCAGGCCCAGGCGGAGGAAGAGGTCGAACGCATCGGCCAGCAGGTGCTTCTGACGTGGCAGCAGGCTTGCGTACGGCATGTCGTAGATCGACTGGTGCGTGCCGCGCGCACCCTTCAGGCCGCGGTCGCGCGCGATGTCGGACAGCAATGCGGCGAAGCCGGACAGGTCCTGCGCGGCCAGCGCGGCATTGAGCACGCGGGCAATCACTTGTGGGGATGCACCTGACCATCCAATGAGTTCGGCATTGGAGGCGGCGTCGTGGGATAAGTCGCTAATGTCCATCTCCGTCTTAACGGTCCCACAGTCGCCGGCTTGAGGCGTCTTGCTTTTCGCCATGCGCGTCGACCCCCTTGCGTCGATCAGCTCCGTCGGGCCTTCGGCGGCGCGGCGTCCGCGCCGGAGGCTTCGCGCCGGAGTTGCTTGTAGTCGATGCTCCCGTCCGCACGGTGCGAGGCCATCAGGCGGTTGCGCGCGCCGCAGAGCGGGCAGCGGAAGATGGGGCCCTGCCCCTCGTTCTTGATCACCACCTCGGCGGGCATCCATCGCGCACCACAGGGTTGGTTCTGACATACAAACATCACGGACTCCAAAAGACGCTGCAAATCGTAACACGTGTGTCTGTCGCGTCACACCTTGCAGGGCCGCCATTTGGCCCCTACCTTGGCGGGATAGCGGGCGCCACGGGCGGCGTTAGGTTGAGAATAGGTTGGGATCGATCGGGCCACGCGGCGGGCTGCGTCTTACCCGATCTGCTGCATCAGCCGTTGTTCTGGATCCAGTGCCGCGCCCACGCGCCGCCCGCCATGCGTGCCTCGGCGGCAGTCGGATACGTGGCCGGCGGGCCGCCCGCCTCCTGCACCACCGCGCCGGCCTCCCAGATATCGCACCATGCCTTGTACCGGGCGGGGGCGAGCGCCTGCCAGAACAGGTGCACCACGAAGCCGCGGTATTCGAACATGTCAGCGCCGCTCTCCGGCGCTGCAGACGGTGCCCGGGCGGCATCCTCGACGGGCAAGGCGGCCGGAGATACTTCCGGAGATACTTCCGGCGACAAATCTGCCGACACATCGGCCCGGGCGCGCGCCATGGCGCGCATTGCGCACAGGCTCGCGGCCATCGCGCCAACCAGCACGCCCGCGCCAAACCAGCAGGCCCTGATTTCACGTTGCCCCATCGCGCCCTCCCGCAGCGATGCTCTCCTATGGCGAGACGCGCAGGAGGAGCGGGGGTTCCCTGATTTCAGGTTATACCAAAGCGACCTGCACGGTGCATTCAAACGCTGGGGCGGCAGGCCACAATGAAAAACGCCGCGCCGAGAAAATCGGGCGGCGTTGTTTCGTCGAGGATTGCGCGCGGAACGCGCCGTTCATTCGAGGAGCTTCACCACCGTGGTCAGCAGCCAGCCCACCGCCACGCAGGCACCGACCCAGCCGGTACCAATCAGGAAAATATCACGCCAACTCATGACTCACCCTGCGTTTCAAATCATCGTCCAAGGCTAGGCGACGACGCTGCGGGAGGGAACGCAGGAAATGTAAAGAAGTTTTGCGGCGCATCAAGCGCCGGGCGACCAGACCCGCGCGTATTGCCGAAAAAACCCGCCAAAGAAAAACCCGCTTGGCTTTGACACCAAGCGGGTTTCTTGTCTGGTCGGGGCGAGAGGATTTGAACCTCCGACCACCTGCACCCCATGCAGGTACGCTACCAGGCTGCGCTACGCCCCGAAGCAAAAGATTATATCAGCAACAATTCATTGGTGGCTAGTCATTGGCACGGCGCATTGCAAAATTATCCATGCCGCGCGATCTCCTTCAATTGCGCCAGCAGGTTTTGCACTGCCACCAGCTCACCGCGCAAGCTATTGAGATCGACCGACAGCACCGGCGCCGTGGCAACCGGCGCCATCGGCTCGGCCTCGCTCTCCTCCAGCGCCGCGCCGAGGCCATGATGGCGACCATCATCGAGGCGGTTGCGCGCCCCGTTGATGGTGAATCCCTGCTCGTACAGCAACTCGCGAATACGCCGGATCAGCAGCACTTCGTGATGCTGGTAGTAACGCCGATTGCCGCGCCGCTTCACCGGCTTGAGCTGGGTGAACTCCTGCTCCCAGTACCGCAGCACGTGCGGCTTGACGGCGCAAAGCTCGCTCACTTCGCCAATCGTGAAGTAGCGTTTTGCGGGAATCGGCGGCAGCGCAACGCGCTCGCTGGATTTTTCCGACATGCGATGGGAAGTCAGGCGTCAGGCCGAAAGGCGCGACTCGGTTGGCGCGACATGCGCGCGAGCATTGCAGGATACAGACTGCAAGTGCCGCGGGCAATCCACCGTTCGAGGCAAGGGCGTGGCGTGTCGGACGACCGCGACGAGCCGGGAGGCGCCAGCGGGAAAACCCGGGCGCCGGAACGTCAGCCCGGCACCGCCAGACCGGCGCGCTCCTCGACCAGACCCTTGAGTTTCTGGCTGGCGTGGAACGTCACCACGCGACGCGCGGTGATTGGGATGATTTCGCCCGTCTTGGGGTTGCGGCCCGGACGCTGCGGCTTGTCGCGCAACTGGAAGTTGCCGAAGCCGGACAGCTTGACGCTGTCACCGTGTTCCAAGGCTTCACGAATCACGTCGAAGAAGGCTTCGACCATGTCCTTGGATTCACGCTTGTTCAGGCCAACCTGGTCGAACAGCATCTCTGCGAGTTCGGCCTTCGTGAGGGTGGGCACTTCGGTCGCGCGGGCTTCCGGCGATGCGTCGTCCAGTGAGTCGGCGTGCCGATCGCTGACCTCGCCCAGGTCTGCAGCATTCATGGAATTCGCGTCTCGATCGTTCATTCTTGATCGCTCTTCTGAGGTCTGTCTGGCGATCCGCCCGGGAGCTGTGCCCGGGCGCCCCAGGTTTCAGCGACCTATCCGCGCAGCCGGGCCGAGAAGCCCGCTGCCAGTGCATCGATCATACAGCGCACTGCGCTGTCGACCGTCTCGTCCTGGAGGGTCGCCCCAGTATCTTGCAACGTCACACGGAACGCAAGGCTTTTCTCGTCGGCCCCGATCGCGGCGGAAGCCGCCTTCGGACGGAATTCGTCGAACAGCGCCAGGCTCTGCACGTAGTGGCCAAAACCGCCTTGATCCAGCGCCGCGCGCATCGCATCGAGCAGGTCCTGCACGCGCACCAACTGCTTGACCACCACGGCCAGGTCGCGCACGGCGGCCGGGAACTTCGAGATCTCTGTGTACGCCGGCAGACCGACGTCGCGCAGCGCATCCAGGTCCAGCTCGAACGCTACCGGCGCCTGGGTCAGTTCGTATTCCTGGAGCCAGCGCGCGTGCAGCTCGCCCACTACGCCAACCGGCTTGCCGTCCACGATCACGCGCGCCGCGCGGCCCGGATGCAGCGCAGGATGCGCCACCGGCTCGAAGCGCGCCGTACGCGGGTGGAACAGCGACTCCACGTCGCCCTTCACGTCGAAGAAGTCCACCGGACGCGTGGCGATGCCCCACTGCTCGTCGAACGCCGGGCCGTAGGCGATGCCGGCGGCCACCATCGGCTGGTGATAGCCGGCCACGGTCAGGCCGCCATCCGTCACGTTTCCGTCACGATGGAACACCCGGCCCACTTCGAACAGGCGCACGCGCGCGGCCTTGCGGTTGAGGTTGTAACGGACCTTGTCCACCAGCCCGCCGAGCAGCGTCGAACGCATCACGGCCAGCTGGCTCGCGATCGGGTTCAGCAGGCGGATCGGGTTGTCGTTGCTGGCGAAGTCGCGCTCCCATTTCTCTTCCACGAAGGCGAAGTTGATCACCTCCTGGTAATCGCGGGCGGCCAGCGCGTGACGCACCACGTGGGTAGAGCGGCGTGCCTCGTTGGTCGGACGCATCTCGCTCTCGGCGATCGGCGGCAGCGCCGGAATCCGCTCGAAGCCATAGATACGCGCCACTTCCTCGATCAGGTCTTCCTCGATCTCGATGTCGAAGCGGTAGCTCGGCGGCGTGACGGCAAACACCTCGCCCTCGGCACCTTCCGAGCGCGTGAACAGCAGGTTCAGGCGCTGGAACACGTCGGCGATCTCTGCCGACGACAGCTCGATGCCCAGCACGCGCTCGGCACGCGCCACGCGCAGGCTCACCGGCTTGCGCTCGGGCAGGTTCACCACCTGATCGTCCACCGGGCCGGCCTGGCCGCCGCAGATGTCGAGGATCAGCGCGGTAATGCGCTCGATGTGCTCCACCGTCGTGGCGTAGTCCACGCCGCGCTCGAAGCGGTGCGCGGCATCGGTCGAGAAGTTGTAACGGCGCGCGCGGCCCTGGATGGCGTTCGGCCACCAGAATGCGGCTTCCAGGTAGATATTGGTCGTGTCCAGCGACACAGCAGTGCTGTCACCGCCCATGATGCCGGCCAGGCTTTCGATCTCCTTGTCGTCGGCGATCACGCCCACCTGCTCGTCCACGTCGACCGTGTTGCCGTTCAGCAGCTTGAGTTGCTCTCCCTTGCGGCCCCAGCGCACGTCCAGCCCGCCGTGGATCTTGTCGAGGTCGAACACGTGGCTCGGACGGCCCAGCTCCAGCATCACATAGTTGGAGATGTCCACCAGCGCCGAGATGCTGCGCTGGCCCGAGCGCCCCAGGCGCTGCACCATCCACGCCGGTGTGGCGGCACGTGCGTTCACGCCACGGATCACGCGGCCCGAGAAACGGCCGCAGAGGTCCGGCGCCGAGATCTTCACGGGCAGTTTGTCGGCGAGCGTGACGGCCACCGGCTTCATGTCCGGCAGCGTCAGCGTCGCGCCGGTCAACGCGGAAACTTCACGCGCCACACCGTGGATCGACAGGCAGTCCGCCTTGTTCGGCGTCAGCTTGATCGTGAAAATCTGATCATCCAGATCCAGATACTGACGAATATCCTGGCCGACCGGGGCGTCGTCCGGCAGGACCATCAGGCCGCCGTGGTCCTCGGACAGCTTCAGTTCGCGCGCCGAGCACAGCATGCCGTAGCTTTCCACGCCGCGCAGCTTGCCGATCTTGATCTCGAACGGCGCACCGCCTGCTTCCGCCGGCGGCAGCACGGCGCCGACCATGGCGCACGGCACCAGGATGCCAGGCTTGACGTTAGGCGCGCCGCAGACGATCTGGAGCGTCTCGCCGGTGCCGGCATCCACCTGGCAGACGTTGAGGCGGTCAGCGTTGGGGTGGCGCTCGGTGGCCAGCACACGGGCCACGACGATCTTGCTGAACGGCGGCGCAACGGGGCCAACCTCTTCCACCTCGAGCCCGGCCATGGTCAGGCTGTGCGACAGCGCGTCGGTAGAGATCTTTTCAGGATTGGCGAAAGTACGAAGCCAGGATTCCGAGAATTGCATGGCGCTTCTGATCCGGTAGGTATTCTGTGATGTTCTGTGACGATGAGCGATGCGGCCTGGGGCTGGTCAGGCGAACTGGCGCAGGAAGCGCACGTCGCCCTCGAAGAACAGCCGCAGGTCATTGATGCCATAGCGCAGCATCGTCAGGCGCTCGAGGCCGGAGCCGAACGCGAAGCCGATATAGCGCTCGGGGTCGAGGCCCATGTTGCGCAGCACGTTCGGATGCACCTGGCCCGAGCCCGAGATCTCCAGCCAGCGGCCGCTGCCGAAGGCCATGTCGATTTCCGCCGACGGCTCGGTGAACGGGAAGTACGACGGGCGGAAGCGCACCTGGATGTCATCGCGCTCGAAGAACTTGCGCAGGAAATCGGTGTAGACACCCTTCAGGTCGGCGAAGCTCACATGCTCGCCAATCCACAGCCCTTCCACCTGGTTGAACATCGGCGAGTGCGTGGCGTCGCTATCCACACGGTAGGTGCGGCCCGGGCAGATCACCTTGATCGGCGGCATCGGCCTGCCGGCGTGCTTCTGCACGTGCATGCGCGCGTAGCGCACCTGCATCGGGCTGGTGTGCGTGCGCAGGAGCAGCAGCTTGTCGTCGCTGTCGCGGCCGTCCACATAGAACGTGTCCTGCATCGAACGGGCCGGATGATTGTCCGGGTTGTTCAGTGCGGTGAAGTTCATCCAGTCGGTCTCGATCTCGGGACCATCCGCCACGTCGAAGCCGATGGAGCCGAAGATCTGCTCCACGCGCTCCCACGTGCGCATGACCGGATGCAGGCTGCCGCGCGACACGGCGCGGCCGGGCAGCGTCACGTCGATGGCCTCGGCGGCCAGGCGCGCGTTCATCAGCGCATCGGCCAGCGCCTGGCGGCGCGCCTGCAGGGCACCTTCCACCTGCTGCTTGACCTGGTTGATGCGCGCGCCTTCGGTCTTGCGCGCCTCGGGGTCGAGCTTGCCCAGGCCCTTGAGCAGCTCGGTCAGCGCCCCGGTCTTGCCCAGGAAGCGGGCCTTTTCGTTTTCCAGCGTGGCGTTGTCGTTGGCGGCGGCGAAGGCGGCCTGTGCATCGGCGACGATTTGATCCAGATCCAGGGACATGACGGCAATCGTGGAAAGGGTTAGCACTGTGTGCGGTATCTCATTTCGGGTGCCGTTTCACTGTGCATGACACGGCATTCGAAATGAAAACGGGGCTCGGTGAGGAGCCCCGTTTCAGCAGACCTGGCGGTCGGCGCTTGCCCGGAAGCGCCCTGGGGCGCTTCCGCAGCCGGCATCAGGCAACGGAGGCTTTCACCTGGTTGACGATGGCGGCAAAGGCAGGCTTGTCGTGGATAGCCATGTCCGACAGCACCTTGCGGTCCAGTTCAATCGAAGCCTTCTTCAGGCCGTTCATGAACACGCTGTAGGTCAGGCCATGCTCACGCGTTGCCGCGTTGATACGTGCAATCCAGAGCGCACGGAACACGCGCTTCTTGTTGCGACGATCGCGGTATGCGTACTGGCCAGCACGCATGACCGCCTGCTTGGCGATGCGATAGACGTTATTGCGACGGCCGCGGTAACCCTTGGCAGCGTCGATGACTTTCTTGTGACGGGCCCGTGCAGTGACCCCACGTTTGACTCGAGGCATGTATTACTCCTTTCGTTGTCGTTGGGTTATGCGTAGGGCATCATCGCGCGAACCGACTTCAGGTTCGTCTCATGGACGTCCTGGGTGCCGCGCAGTTGACGCTTGTTCTTGGTGGTCTTCTTGGTCAGGATGTGACGCTTGAAGGCCTGGCCGCGCTTGAACGAACCGTTCGGGCGCGCCGTAAAGCGCTTGGAGGCGCTTTTCTTGGTCTTCATCTTAGGCATGAAAAACTCCAGCTCTATGACATGCATGCAGGTGGACGGCTCACGCCGACGCTTGCAAGACCCGCATCCACTTGTTGTTGTACGCAGCCACGGGGACCACGTACGGTTTTCCGCGCAGCACGACGCCGGGATGTACGTGACATCCCGGCCGTCGCCCCGCGCGAGAATTACTTCTTCTTCTTGGGGGCCAGCACCATCACCATCTGGCGGCCTTCCATCTTCGGCATCTGCTCGACCTGACCCAGCTCCTCCAGGTCCGCCTTCAGACGCTCCAGCATGCGCGCACCGATTTCCTGGTGGGCCATCTCACGGCCGCGGAAACGCAGCGTGATCTTGGTCTTGTCACCATCCTCCAGGAAACGCTTCAGGTTGCGCAGCTTGACGTTGTAGTCGCCATCATCCGTGCCAGGACGGAACTTCACTTCCTTGACCTGGATGATCTTCTGCTTGAGCTTGGCGTCATGGGCGCGCTTGGCTTCCTCATACTTGAACTTGCCGTAGTCCATGATGCGGGCCACGGGTGGAGCCGCGTTGGGCGCGATTTCCACGAGATCCAAGTCCTTGTCCTCGGCCAGGCGCAATGCGTCCATGAACTTGACGATGCCGAGCTGCTCGTTATCAACCCCTACCAGGCGCAGTTCCGGCGCGCTGATCTCACGGTTGATACGGTGACCTTTGTCTGTAGCGATGTTCCGTTACCTCAAGAAGACAAAAAAACAAGCCGTGCTCATCACCCTCAGGCTTTGCTGGCAACGTCCTGTTGGAGACGTTCCACAAACGCGGAGACGGGCATCACACCCAGATCCACGTTGCCACGGGCACGCACGGCCACTTGATTGGCATCCTTCTCCTTTTCGCCCACTACCAGCAGGTAGGGAATCTTCTGGAGAGAATGCTCGCGGATTTTATACGTAATTTTCTCGTTACGCAAATCGGCCTTGGCCCTAAACCCTTGTTTTTGCAAGAGTTGCACGACGCTTTCGGCATATTCCGATTGCGAATCGGCAATATTCAGGACCACCACCTGCTCCGGCGCCAGCCAGGCGGGCAAAGCACCCGCGTGATTTTCGAGCAGGATGCCCAGGAAGCGCTCGAACGAACCGAGGATGGCACGGTGGAGCATGACCGGACGCTTGCGCGAGTTGTCCTCGGCGACGTATTCGGCACCCAGCCGCTCCGGCAACACCAGATCCAGCTGCAGCGTGCCGCACTGCCACGAGCGGCCGATAGCATCCTTGATGTGGTATTCGACCTTCGGGCCGTAGAAGGCGCCCTCGCCCGGCAGCTCTTCCCACTCCACGCCACAGGCGCGCAGGGCCAGGCGCAGGCCTTCCTCGGCATGGTCCCAGATCTCGTCCGAGCCAGCGCGCTGGGCCGGGCGCAGCGACAGCTTGACCGCCACGTCCTTGAAGCCGAAATCGTCATAGATCGAGAACGCGAGTTCGTTGAACGCCTTCGCTTCTTCCACGATCTGGGCTTCCGTGCAGAAGATGTGTGCATCATCCTGCACAAAACCGCGCACGCGCATCAGCCCATGCAGCGCGCCGGACGGCTCGTTGCGATGGCAGGCGCCAAACTCGGCCAGGCGCAGCGGCAGGTCCCGGTACGAACGCAGCCCGTGGTTGAAGATCTGCACATGTCCAGGGCAGTTCATCGGCTTGATCGCGTAGTCGCGCTTCTCCGATTCCGTGACGAACATGTTCTCCTTGTAGTTCTGCCAGTGGCCGGACTTTTCCCAGAGCGAACGGTCCATCACCTGCGGCGTGCGGACTTCTTCATAGCCGCCTGCGCCCAGGCGGCCGCGCATGTACTGCTCCACCGCCTGCCAGACCTGCCAGCCCTTCGGATGCCAGAACACCATGCCCGGCGCCTCCTCCTGCAGGTGGAACAGGTCGAGCAGCTTGCCGAGCTTGCGGTGATCGCGCTTCTCGGCCTCTTCCAGCATCGTCAGGTAGGCGTCCTGGTCTTCCTTCTTCGCCCAGGCCGTGCCGTAGACGCGCTGGAGCATCTCGTTGTTCGAGTCGCCGCGCCAGTAGGCGCCAGCCACCTTCATCAGCTTGAACACCTTGAGCTTGCCCGTGGACGGCACGTGCGGGCCGCGGCACAGATCGACGAAATTGCCTTCGCGATAGAGACCGATTTCCTGGTCCGCCGGAATCGACGCGATGATCTCGGCCTTGTACTTCTCGCCCATCGACTCGAACAGCGCCACCGCCTCGTCGCGGTTCCACACTTCGCGCGTGACTTTCTCGTCCTTGCGGGCGAGCTCCGTCATCTTCTTCTCGATGGCAACGAGGTCTTCGGGCGTGAAGGGGCGCTTGTAGGCGAAGTCGTAGTAGAAACCGTTGTCGATGACCGGACCGATCGTCACCTGCGCCTCGGGATACAGCTCCTTGACGGCGTAGGCCAGCAAGTGAGCCGTCGAGTGGCGGATCACGTCGACGCCATCGGCATCCTTGTCCGTCACGATGGCGAGCGCGGCGTCACGGTCGATCCGGTAGCTCGTATCGACGAGCTGGCCATCCACCTTGCCAGCAAGTGCCGCCTTGGCCAGGCCCGAGCCGATGCTCTGGGCCACTTCGGCCACCGTGACAGGGCCGGGAAATTCGCGACGGGAACCGTCCGGCAGCGTGATTGCGATCATCTTGCACCTTTTGAGGGGTCCGCTCGCCAGCATTCTGCGCCTTGGCGGGCGGATCAAAGTCAATGTCTGCGGTAGCGGCGAGGCCAGCCACCATTTGTTCCTTGCCGCGCATCGCGGACGATGCGGCAGCTTATCAGGCCGCTGGCGAACGACAGACGAAAAAAAACGCGGCCAAGGCCGCGTTTTTCTCAATCTACCCGGATCACCCCGGGGCGAAGGCGCACCTCGACTACTGTCGCTGACCAGCGGTAGTAGTTCGAGTTGTCTTGTTCATGATGCGTTTCCGTGCCTGTAGAAGTCGATCGGATCTGCCGTCACGCCAGCCTTCGATGCCGACGGGGTAATACGTATTTTTACTGCTTTACTGCAATTCGTTGGTAGGCTCGATTGGACTCGAACCAACGACCCCCACCATGTCAAGGTGGTGCTCTAACCAGCTGAGCTACGAGCCTAGCGAAGCCGCAAGTATAGCATCACTTTCTTTTCGCCTGCAACACCCCTTGTACATCTTCGATGATGGAAAGCGCGCGTTGCAACTGCGTGGCCTCCGAGACCTCGGCCGTGAACTGCATCCGCGCTACGCCCTTGCTCGAAAGCGTCTTCACGCCGGTGACGTTGATCTTTTCGCGCGAGAGGACTTCGGAGATGTCGCGCAGCAGGCCCTGGCGGTCCACGGCTTCCACGTGGATGTCCACCGGGTACACGGCGTCGCTGCGCTTGCCCCACGCCGTCTGGATCACGCGTTCGGGCGCACGCGACGACAGTTGCTGGAACGTATGGCAATTGCGGCGATGGATCGACACGCCGCGCCCCCGCGTGACGAATCCAACAATCTCGTCCGGCGGCGCCGGCTTGCAGCAGCGGGACATCTGCGTCATCAACGAGTCCACGCCCACCACCAGCACGCCGCTCTTGGCGCCGCGCGCCACGCTGGTCGCGCGGCTCTTCTTGGTGACGGCTTCTTCCTCGTTGAACTGTGGCTGCGCCTCGCCCTCCGGGTGCCGCAGCGCATGCTCCACATGGCGCAGGCTGAACTCCTCCTTCGCCACCGCCGCGAACAGCTCGTCCGGGGTCTTGAAGTGGAGCCGGCTGGCCAGGTCGTCGAGGTTGACCGCGGTCTTGCCCTCGCGCTGCAAGGTTTTTTCGATCAGTGCCCGGCCCTGCGCGATGGTCTCCTGCGAGTCCAGCGCGTTGAACCACGCGCGCACCTTGGCCCGCGCGCGGCTGCTGGCGAGGTAGCCCAGCTCCGTATTGAGCCAGTCGCGCGACGGCCCGCCCTGCTTGACCGCGACGATCTCCACGGTCTGCCCGTTCCGCAGCGGCGTGTTCAGCGGCACCATCGCCCCGTCCACGCGCGCGCCCCGGCAGCGGTGGCCGAGGTCGCTATGCAGGTAATAGGCGAAGTCCACCGGCGTGGCGCCCTGCGGCATCGCTACCACGCGCGCCTGCGGGGTCAGCACATAGATATGGTCGTCGATGGCCGCATGCTTGAGCTGCTCCCACGGCGAATCCTCGTGCGCGACCGAGTGGTCGGCATCGTCCTTCCACGCCAGCAACTGGCGCAGCCAGGCGATCTTCTCGTCGTAGCGCTCGCTGGCCGAGAACTGCCCGCTGTAGCCCTTGCTGCCGGCTTCCTTGTAGCGCCAGTGCGCCGCCACGCCGTATTCGGCGAAGTGGTGCATCTCCTGCGTGCGGATCTGCACCTCGAACGCGCGGCCATCGTCGCCGATGACCACCGTGTGCAGGGACTTGTAGCCGTTGGACTTCGGCCGCGAGATGTAGTCGTCGAACTCGCGCGGAATCGGCTGCCAGATATGGTGGACGATGCCGAGGACCGTGTAGCAATCCTTGATGTCGTCCACGATCACGCGGAACGCGCGCACATCGTACAAATCGGCGAAATCGAGTTCCTTGCCGCGCATCTTCTTCCAGATGCTGTAGATGTGCTTGGGCCGGCCGGTGACCTCGGCGGGGATGCCGGCCGAGGCCAGTTCCGACTGCAGCCGCTCGATCGCCTGCGAGATATAGCTCTCGCGCTCGATCCGCTTCTCGTCTAGCAGTTTTGCGATGCGCTTGTAGGTATCCGGCTGTTCGAAGCGGAAGGCGAGATCCTCCAGCTCCCACTTCATCTGCCAGATCCCGAGCCGGTTGGCCAGTGGCGCGTAGATATCCAGCGTCTCGCGCGCCACGCCCGGCAGCGGCATGTTCTTGGTCTGCGCGAGCCAGCGCAGCGTCTGGAGCCGTGACGCCAGGCGCACCAGCACCACGCGGATGTCCTGGGCGAAGGCCAGCAGCATCTTGCGCAGCGCCTCCACCTGTTCCTGGCGGGCAGCGACCTCGGATTTCGACGATTCCGAGACATCGGTCTGCGACACCGCGATGGCACCGATGCGCAGCAGCTGCCGCACGCCCTTCACCAGCCGCGCGACTTCCTCGCCAAAGCGCGGCTCGATCTGCGGCTCGGTGTCCGGCACGAAGGCCGCCATCGCGAACAGGCAGGCCGCGGCGCGCGCGGCGTCGTCCACGCGCAGGCCGTCGAGGATGCGCAGCATCCCCTCGGCGTGAGACAGGACGGTCTCGCCGGTGGGCAGCATCGCGGGCTGCGCCCCGTCGGCGGTCTCGCGCACGAACGCCAGCGCGCGCTCGACCAGCCCGGCATCGGGCACGCCTGCGACCTGACTCGTGAGATCGGTGGACGTCACCATGTCAAACCATCCACCATCAGTGCAGCGCGGCCGTCACCACCACTTCGATCAGGTAGTCGGGATTGGCCAGCTTCGCCTCGACGGTGGCGCGCGGCGGCGTGTTGCCCTGCGGCACCCAGGCATCCCAGACCTCGTTCATCTCGCCGATACGGGTCACGTCGGTCAGGAAGATCTGGCACGACAGGATGCGCGTCTTGTCGCTGCCGGCCTCAGCCAGCAGGCGGTCGATATGGCCCAGCACCTCGCGCGTCTGGCCGCGCAGGTCTGCCTTGGGGTCCACTTCCGGTACCTGGCCGGCCAGATAGACCACGCCGTTGTAGACCGCGTACTCGGAGAGGCGCGCGCCAACATGGGCGCGCTTCAGGGCATTGGTACTCATCGCAATTCCATTGATTTCGGGATGGGATCCGGCGCGGCCTCACGTGCCCAGGAAGAAGTCCCGGGCGATGGCCACCTGGGCCGGATCGATAAATGTCGGTGCATGCCCCACATCGGGGACTTCCACCGTGGAAACCTGTTTGCCACGCGCCTGCATCTCGGCCATGGTCTCGCGCAGCAGCAGATCGGACTGCGCGCCGCGCACCACCAGCGTCGGGCCCTGGATGGCCGCGAACATCGCCCAGAGCGCGGCCTCGCCGGCCTGCACCATCTCGGGCGTGGTCTCCTTGAACGGCACGGCCAGCGCAGGATCGTAATGCAACCCCCATTCCATGCCCTCGGCGGCCTGCACCGGCTTCAGGATCGCGCCGTTCAGCTCGCGCCACTGCTCGGGCGTGTGCCGGCCGAACGAAGCACTGATGGTCTGGAGGTAGGCCAGCCCTTCCTCGAAGGTCTTGAAGCGCACCGGCAGCCCAAGGTAGGCGCCGATGCGCTCCACCGCCTGCGGGGCCAGCCGGGGGCCGACGTCATTGAGCAGCAGCTTGCGGATCGGCGATTTTGGCAGGCTCGCCAGCCCCATGCCGATCAGCCCGCCCATCGACGTGCCGAACCAGTCCACCTGCTCCACGTTGAGCCGGGCGATCAGCGTGACCATGTCCGAGACATATTGCGGCACGATGTAGCGGCGCGGATCGGCCAGCCACTCCGAGCGCCCGCGCCCCGCCACGTCAGGGCAGATCACGCGATAGTCGCCGGACAGGGCACGCGCCACGGTATCGAAGTCGCGCCCGGTGCGAGTCAGGCCATGCACGCACATCAGCACGCGCGGATTGGCCGGGTCGCCCCACTCGTGATAGGCCATGCGATGCAGGCCGGCGGGACTGATGCACTGAACGAAGCCGAGGCGCGGGCTGGAAGACATCTGAACTCCCTGCGAGGGTGGGGACTGCGTTTCGGGGGCGCATGCTGGCCGCAATTCTCAGCGAATTACGACCACGCTCCGGAAGATTCCGGGCGTTTGGGCAAAGCAGGATTGTACGCCCTGCGAGTACAATGCCACAGCACATCACCCCCCTACTCCCGACGGAGGCTTACATGCTCAAAGGCAAGACGGCACTGGTGACTGGCTCGACCAGTGGGATCGGACTCGGCATCGCGCAGGCACTGGCCGCGCAGGGCGCCAACATCATCGCCAACGGTTTTGGTGACGTGGACGGCGCAAAGGCCGAGATCGCGCGCGCTGGCGGCGGCATCCAGGTGGGTTACCACGCCGCGGACATGAGCCGCGCCGCCGAGATCGAGGACATGATGCGCTACGCCGAGCGCGACTTCGGCGGCGTGGACATCCTCGTCAACAACGCCGGCATCCAGTTTGTCGCGAAAATTGAAGAATTTCCGACGGACAAGTGGGACGCGATCATCGCCATCAACCTGACCTCCGCCTTCCACACGACGCGGCTCGCGCTGCCGTCGATGAAGACCAAGAACTGGGGTCGGATCATCAACGTGGCTTCCACGCACGGGCTGGTGGCGTCGGCGGAAAAGTCCGCCTACGTGGCCGCCAAGCACGGCATTGTCGGCTTCACCAAGGTCACCGCGCTGGAAACCGCGCAGACCGGCGTGACGGCCAACGCGATCTGCCCGGGCTGGGTGCTGACGCCGCTGGTGCAGAAGCAGGTGGAAGCGCGCGCGCAGCGCGACGGCATTCCGGTCGAGCAGGCCAAGCGCGAACTGGTGATCGAAAAGCAGCCGTCCGGCGAGTTCGTGACGCCCGAGGAACTGGGCGCGCTGGCCGTGTTCCTCTCCAGTGAAGCCGCCCGCCAGGTGCGCGGCGCGATCTGGAACATGGACGGCGGCTGGGTGGCCCAGTAAGGCCAAAGCCCCGCCCCAAGACAAAAACCCCCGCCGGCTTGCGCTGGCGGGGGTTTTGGCTTTCAGGCTTTCAACCGCGTAAGCGGCGATCCGCTTACAGCAGTGTCGCGCCCGTCTTTGCCTGGATTTCCTCGCGGCTGACGCCGGGCGCCGTTTCCACGAGTTTCAGGCCATCGGAGGTCACGTCGATCACGCCGAGGTCGGTGATGATGCGGTTGACCACGCCCACGCCGGTCAGCGGCAGGTTGCAGTCGGCCATGATCTTGATGTCCTCGGTGCCATCCTTCTTCTTGGCGGTGTGTTCCATCAGCACCACCACGCGGCCGACGCCGGCCACGAGGTCCATCGCGCCGCCCATGCCCTTGACCATCTTGCCCGGGATCATCCAGTTGGCCAGGTCGCCGCGCTGGCTGACCTGCATCGCGCCCAGGATGGCCAGGTTGATGTGACCGCCGCGGATCATCGCGAACGAGTCCGCCGAAGAGAAGATCGACGAACCCGCCAGCGTGGTCACGGTCTGCTTGCCGGCATTGATCATGTCGGCGTCCACCTCTTCCTCGGTCGGGAAGGGGCCGATACCGAGCAGGCCGTTCTCGGACTGGAGCCAGACCTCCATGCCTTCCGGCACGTGGTTGGCCACCAGCGTCGGCAGGCCGATGCCGAGGTTCACGTAGAAGCCGTCCTGGAGTTCGCGGGCCGCGCGCGCGGCCATTTCGTCACGTGTCCATGCCATGATGTCTCTCCTTACTTGGCACGCACGGTGCGCTGTTCGATGCGTTTTTCGGGGGTGGCGTTCAGCACCAGACGCTGCACGAAGATGCCGGCGAGGTGCACGTCGTCCGGGTCGATCTCGCCCACTTCGACGATTTCCTCGACCTCGGCCACGGTGATCTTGCCGGCCATCGCGCACATCGGGTTGAAGTTGCGCGCGGTGCGGCGGAAGACCAGGTTGCCGGCCTTGTCGGCCTTGTAGGCCTTGACCAGTGCCACGTCGGCGGTCAGCGAACGCTCCATGACGTACTGCTGGCCGTCGAATTCGCGGATTTCCTTGCCGTCGGCCACGATGGTGCCCACGCCGGTCTTGGTGAAGAAGGCGGGAATGCCGGCGCCGCCGGCGCGCAGCTTCTCCGCCAGGGTGCCCTGCGGCGTGAATTCCAGCTCCAGTTCACCGGCCAGGTACTGGCGCTCGAACTCCTTGTTCTCGCCCACGTACGACGAGATCATCTTGCTGATCTGGCGCGTGGCCAGCAGCAGGCCCAGGCCGAAGCCGTCCACGCCGGCGTTGTTCGAGATGCAGGTAAGTTGCTTGGCGCCGCTGTCGCGCAGGGCGGCGATCAGCGCCTCGGGGATGCCGCACAGGCCGAAACCGCCCACGGCGATCGTCTGGCCGTCGCGCACGACGCCCGCGAGCGCCTCCGCGGCGCTGGCGTAGACCTTGTTCATGTTTGCTCCTTCCTCGGTAGTCCGGCGGGGATTCTCCCCGGATGGGGGCGGTCCCTCGGCATTTTGGTCCCACGGGCGCCGGGCGCCACGCCGGGAAATTGTAACGGTACAATCGGCTGTCAGCCGGGTGACTGGCTGGCATCCGCTGCCGACCGCAAGCATACGTCAACGGGTGCCGCCAGCGCCATTACGTAAAAGTACATAAGGGACAATGCCCCCCATCGACTACCAGACCGCCTTCCAGCTCGCCCCGGTGGGGCTGGTGCTGTCACGCGCGCGCGTGATCGAGGACTGTAACGACGAGGTCTGCCGGATCTTCCACACCACGCGCGACGCGCTGGTGGGCGAGTCCTTCCAGGTGCTCTACCCCACCGCCGACGAGTTCGAGCGCACCGGCGCCCGCATCGTGCCGATCATGAACACCAAGGGCATGTATTCGGACGAACGGATCATGAAGCGGGCCGACGGGGAACTGTTCTGGTGCCACGTCACCGGCCGCGCGCTGGACCGGCGCGAGCCGCTTGGGGCAGGAATCTGGACCTTCGAGGATTTGTCGCAGAAGCGGCCGGTCACGGCCGACCTGACGGCGCGCGAGCGGGACATCGCCGCGCAGCTGGTGGACGGCAAGACCAGCAAGGAAATCGGCAAGCTGCTGTCGATCAGCCCGCGCACGGTGGACATCTACCGCGCGCGGCTGATGAAGAAGTACGGCGCCCACACGGCGGTGGACCTGGTGCAGCGGCTGGTGAATCACTAGGGGGCGTTGCACCCCGCCGGATCAGGCGATCAGCGCCCGGATGGCCTCGGGCACCGGAACGGACTTCTCCGCCGCGTAATCGCTCCACACCACCTTGGCGCCGCCCTCGGCCCAGATCACGTCGGGCAGGTCCGTGCGGCGGATCTCGATACGCGTCTCGAAGCTCGTGCGGCCAACCTGGCCCGCGTAGACGCGCAGCTCGATGTCGCCCGGGAATCGCAATTGTTTCAAAAATGTCATGTGAGCGTTGATGATGACCGGCCCCTGGCCGTTCTCATCCTTGCCGTTCCGGCCGATCGACCGGAACCACTCGATCCGCGCCTGCTCCAGGTACTGGAAGTAGACCGTGTTGTTGACATGGCCCATGGCGTCCATGTCGCCCCAGCGGATGGGCATGACGCAGGTGAAGACGTGTTTCATCGCAAATCCCGGACGCACTCGTTTATCGCTTGGAGATCGCCGTCTCCGCCTTGGCGACGAGGTCCGAGCCGATCTGCTTCTTCCACTTGTCGTAGACCTTGACCGTGGCCTTGCGGAACGCGTCGTGCTCGGCCGGGCTCAGCTGCGTCACCTTCACGCCGTGCTGCTCCATCTCCTTCCACGCCGGCGCGCCGGGTTCCACCAGGCCCTTGCGGGCCAGTGCGATTTCCTGCTTGCCAGCGTCGATGGCGGCCTGCTTCACGATCTCGCGGTCAGCCGGCGTCCACGACTCCCAGATCTGCTTGTTGACCACGAAGATCAGCGGATCGGCCACGTAGCCCCAGGTGGTCACGTACTTCTGGCCCACCGTGTACAGCTTGGCGGCGGCGAACACGCTCTGCGGGTTCTCCTGGCCGTCCACCGCGCCCGAGGCCATCGCCGGCTGCGCATCGGCCCAGCTCATCTGCGTGGGGTTGGCGCCCAGCGCGTTGAAGGTCTCGATGTACAGCGGCGAGCCCACCACGCGCAGCTTCAGGCCCTTGAGGTCTTCCGGCTTGCGGATCTCGCGCTTGGAGTTGGACACCTCGCGGAAGCCGTTCTCGCCCCAGGCCAGCGGCACCACGCCGGCCTTCTCCAGCGTGGCGAACATCGACTTGCCGACTTCGCCCTGCGTCAGCGCGTCCAGCGCCTTGTAGTCGGGCATCAGGAACGGCAGCGAGAACAGGTTCAGCTCCTTCACCTGCGGCGACCAGTTGATCGTGGAGCCCACGGCCATGTCGATCACACCCTGGCGGATGGCCGAGAACTCGCGCGTCTGGTCGCCGGCCACCAGCGAGGTGCCCGGATACAGCTTGATATTGATGCGGCCGCTGGTGCGCTGGCGCACCAGGTCGGCCCAGATCTCGCCGCCCTTGCCCCAGGGGAACGCGGGGCCCAGCACCAGCGACATCTTGTACTCGGACTTGTAGCTCTGGGCCATCGCACCGGCCGGCGCCAGGGCGGCGGCGGCAATCGTGGCGGCTACGGACAACATCAGGGCACGGCGTTTCATGCGGGAATCTCCTCGTCGGTTTCTAGTTTGATTTCGATCAATAGCCCAGGTAGTCGGGCAGCCACGTGGCCAGCGGCGGGAAGGCCAGCACCATCAGCATGGCGACGAACATGGCCAGCAGCATCCAGATCACCCAGGGCACGGTTTCTTCCATGCGCACGCGGGCAATCCGGCACGACACCATCAGGTTCACGGCCAGCGGCGGGGTGAACTGGCCCAGCGCCACCTTGAGCGTCAGCACCACCCCGAACCACACCGGGTTCCAGTGGAAGGCATTCGAGATGGGCAGCAGCAGCGGCACGAAGATCAGGAAGATCGAGATGCCGTCCAGGAACATGCCCACCGTCATCAGCAGCAGCACGATCAGCGCCAGCACGCCGTACTCGCCCAGGCCGGAATTGGCGATGGCATGGGCCAGCGGGTCGATCACGCCGAGCGTGGACAGCGCGTAGGCGAAGATGCCCGCGAGCGCCACCACGAGCAGGATCACCGCCGAGGTCTCGGCCGCTTCCTGGAAGATCACGAACAGGTCGCGCAGGCCGATGCTGCGGTAGATCACCATGCCGACGAACAGCCCGTAGACCACGGCCACCACGGCGGCCTCGGTCGGGGTGAACCAGCCGGCACGCATGCCGCCGAGGATCAGGAACGGCGCCACCAGCCCCCAGGCCGCTTCGCGCAGGCTCTTCCAGAACGGCGGGCGCGGCAGCCCGGCCTCGATATGCCCCATGTTGTGCTTGCGCGCCAGCCACACGGCCGGCACGATCAGCGCCACGCCGGCCAGCAGGCCCGGAATCATGCCCGCCGCGAACAGCGCCGGCACCGATGCGCCCGGCACCAGCACGCTATAGATAATGAAGGCGACCGATGGCGGGATCAGGATGTCGGTAGCCGCCGCCGCGCCGACCACGGACGCGCTGTACGCCGGCGGATAGCCCGCGCGCGACATCGCCGCGATCATCACGCCACCCACGGCCGCCGCGTTGGCCGGGCCCGAGCCCGAGATGCCGCCGAGGAACATCGCCACGAGAATCGCCACCAGCGGCAGCATGCCCGGGCCACGCCCCACCACGGCAATCGCGAAGGTCACCAGCCGCGCCGCCACGCCGGAGCGGTCGAAAATCGACCCCACCAGCACGAACATCGGAATCGCCAGCAGCGGGTATTTGGCCAGGCCAGCGTAGAAGTTCTGCGGCACGGCCAGCAGGCCGAACATCTGGGTGTCGAGGTTGGACAAGCCGATGGCAACCAGCCCGCCCAGCCCCAGCGACACGCCAATCGGCACGCCCAGCAGCATCAGGCCGATAAAGACCACGAACAGGATAATGGCGACGAGCGTCATTGCACGCCCTCCCCGCCCTGCTCGCTAAGCGCCCGCAGCGCGCGGACATTGCGCCAGGCCAGCGCCAGCGCGCGCAGCACGATCGCCGCGGACAGCACGGGCAGCCAGATCGAGTACCACCAGCTCGGCACGCCAATGCCGGGCGAGGTCTCGCCGAACGCGTATTCATCCCAGGTAATCCGCACGCCGAGCACCGCCAGCGCCAGGAACATCACCGCCACGCCCAGCGCGGAGACGATGGCCAGCCGCTTCTGCCGCGCGGCGCTGCCCCGTTCGAAGAAGAACTCGATGCGGATATTGCGGTCGCGCGCCACGGCGGCGCTGCCGGCGACCAGCGCCAGCACGATCATCAGGAAGACCGAGAACTCCTCGGTCCAGGCGAACGATTCGTCGGTGAAGTAGCGGACCACCACGTTGGCGAACGTAATGGCCACCAGCAGCACCATGACGATCACGCCAATCCAGTCCTCGATACGCGGCGAAATGCGGAATTCACTGTCGCGGGCTTCGTCGGCGGCTTCGGGAATGACCACCGAATCCACGACGTGTTGCGGCACGGCGTCGCGCCGTGCCTCATTGTCTTGCACCATCTCCCCCGGCCTCCGGTCCGGGCCGTCGGGCCATTGCGGCCGCTGCGGCATATTTCTGATTATTTATGTAAGGACTTCATGCGAAGCCAGCGGCGATTATGCCAACTCTGGCCTCTCGCGGCACAACTTTGGACGCGCAGGGGACCGGATAAGCCCTGCTCGCCCACGCGCCCGCCTCGCCGCGCTTGTGGCGCGTTGCGGGGCAGGCATCAGGATTGTGCGGTATTCGGCAATTCTTGTCGCTGGAGTGCGGCCTCGGACCACGCCCAGACCACGCTCAACCGATGCTCAGACCATGCCGTCGTCCGCCGTGACCACCGCGCCATTGATGAAACGCGAGGCATCGGACGCCAGCAGCAGCAGCAGGCCGTCGAGGTCTTCCGGCTGGCCGAGCCGCTTGCGCGGCAGCATCTGGATCAGCTTCTGGCCCGCCTCGCTTTCCCAGTGATGATGGTTGATGTCGGTGTCGATATAGCCGGGGCAGATCGCATTGGTATTGATGCCATGGCGCGCCCACTCCAGCGCCATCGCCTTGGTCATATGGACCACGGCGGCCTTGCTCATGCAGTACACGCCGATCTGCGACAGCACCTTCAGCCCAGCCACCGACGCGATATTGATGATGCGCGCCTGCGGCAGCGGATTGCCCTGCTTCTCGGCGCCCTTGGCCCGCGCAATCATGCGCTTGGCCACTTCCTGGGCCACGAAGAACGCGCCGCGTGTGTTGGTATCGAAGACGAAATCGAAGTCCTCGGCCGTCACGTCGGTCAGCTTCTGCGTGGTGGAGACGCCCGAATTGTTGACGAGGATATCGATGGCGCCGGCCTCGGTCTCGGCATGCGCCACGGCGGAGCGGATGCTGTCCGGGTCGGTCACGTCGAGCCGCACCACGTGGGCGCTACCGCCATCGGCCTCGATCGAGGCACGCAATTCCTTGAGGCGCTCGGTGCGGCGCGAGGCCAGAACCACCTTGGCGCCAGCGGCGGCCAGAACGTGAGCGAAGCGCGTGCCCAGCCCGCTCGAGGCACCGGTCACCAGCGCGACCTTGCCTTCCAGATTGATCGACAAACCCATAATTACCTCGGTGTGGAGGCATCCGGCCGAGGCCCGATGCGTGCCGCCAGGCCCCATCTGCTGGGCGAAAGGCAGCATACCAAAAAAAAGAACGGTCGTTCCAAAAAATATCTTGCCTGAGGGTGTCGAGTCCCGGACAATGCCGGAGATTCTAAGAACTTGGCCCCTAAAGGGAAAGAGGAAAAACGCCTAGATCCTGGCCGGGGCCCTCACAGATCTCCACAATCGCAGCTCCCCCACCGCCTTGCCGGATCACGGGCTGCAAGCCTGCGGCAGTATTGCCGCCCAGAAGAAACAGAGGGTTAGAGACAATGGATCAGCAACAACTCCTGGAGCAATTCGGCCCACGCGAAGCCATGGAGTACGACGTCGTCATCGTCGGCGGCGGCCCTGGCGGCCTGGCCACGGCCATCCGCCTGAAGCAGCTGGCGGCGGAGAAAGGCGGCGACGTCAACGTGTGCGTGCTGGAGAAAGGCTCCGAGCCGGGCGCGCACATTCTCTCGGGCGCCATCATGGACCCGCGCGCGCTCAACGAACTGTTCCCGAACTGGAAAGAGCTGGGCGCACCGCTGAACCAGCCGGTCACCGAGGACAAGTTCCTGTTCCTCAACGACACCGGCTCCAAGGGCGCCCCGCTGCTGCCCGAGTGCTTCCACAACGAAGGCAACTACATCGTCAGCCTGTCGAACTTCGTGCGCTGGCTCGGCCAGCAGGCCGAGGCGCTGGGCGTGGAGATCTTCCCGGGCTTCCCGGCCGCCGAAGTCCTCTACAACGATGACGGCTCGGTCAAGGGCGTGGCCACCGGCAACCTCGGCATCAACAAGGAAGGCGAGCCGACCGAGAACTTCCAGCTCGGCATGGAGCTGCACGCCAAGTACACGATCTTCGCCGAAGGCGCGCGCGGCCACCTCGGCAAGCAGCTGATTGCCAAGTACCAGCTTGATGCCGGCAAGGACCCGCAGAGCTACGGTATCGGCCTGAAGGAACTCTGGGAAATCGACCCGGCCAAGCACCAGCCGGGCCTGGTGGTCCACACGGCTGGCTGGCCGCTCGACCCCGCCACCTACGGCGGCTCCTTCCTCTATCACATGGAGGACAACAAGGTGGCCGTGGGCTTCGTGGTCGGTCTGGACTACACCAACCCGTGGCTGTCGCCGTTCGAGGAATTCCAGCGCTTCAAGACGCACCCGGAGATCCGCACGTATTTCGAAGGCGGCAAGCGCATCGGCTACGGCGCGCGCGCCATCACGGCCGGCGGCCTGCTGTCGCTGCCGAAGACGGTATTCCCGGGCGGCGCGCTGGTGGGCTGCGACGCGGGCTACCTGAACGCCTCGCGCATCAAGGGCAGCCACGCCGCGATCAAGACCGGCATGATGGCCGCCGAAGCCGCCTACGACGCCCTCCAGGCCGGCCGCCAGCACGACGAGCTGACCGCCTACCCGGCCGCATTCGAAGCCAGCTGGCTCCACAAGGAACTGCTGCAGGCCAAGAACTTCAAGCAGTGGTTCAAGAAGGGCCGCACCACGGCCACGCTGATGACCGGCATCGAGCAATGGCTGCTGCCGAAGCTCGGCATCCGCAACCCGCCGTGGACCATCCACCGCGAGAAGCCGGACCACGTCTACCTGAAGCCGGCCGCGGACTGCCCGAAGATCGAGTATCCGAAGCCGGACGGCAAGCTCACGTTCGACCGCCTGTCCTCGGTGTTCATCAGCAACACGAACCACGAGGAAAACCAGCCGGCCCACCTGACGCTCAAGGACCCGAGCGTGCCGGTGGACATCAACTGGGAAAAGTACGCCGGCCCCGAAAGCCGCTACTGCCCGGCTGGCGTGTACGAGTTCGTGCAGAACGATGAAGGCAAGGAGCGCCTGCAGATCAACGCGCAGAACTGCGTGCACTGCAAGACCTGCGACATCAAGGACCCGACGCAGAACATCGTGTGGGTCACGCCGGAAGGCCCGGGCGGTCCGAACTACGTAGGGATGTAAGCCAGGCCGCGCAGCGATGCGGGCCTGAGCGGAGGAAAGCCGGCCAGTGGCCGGCTTTTTTCATGGCGACACGATTGCCGATCGATCGGCAACCGGAGGTCAAACCTGCAGGCGCGTGCTGGTCAGCAACTGCTCGTAGATAAAGCACTGGAGCAAGGTCAGCTCGCGTTCGCCCAGCGCGTCGAAGGCGACGCCAAAGGCCGGAAACTCGTCGTCTTCCGATGCGGACGGCGCGCTGCGTACCCAGCCATCGACAATGACCTCGGCGTCGAGCGACGCCGTGCGCAACTGGAAGCTCAGCCGCACCTTCCGGCCCACCGGCGGCGCCGGATGCGAGGTCTGCACCAGCGCCCCGCCCGTGCTCAGGTCGGACAGCAGGCCAAGCCGCGCCAGACCGCTGGCCACGTGAGTGTCTACGTCGGGCGTGCTATTCGAGGCGCTGTCGGCGGCCATTTCCGGTGCGCTGTCCATCGACGGCGCACCCGCCTCCCCCACGCCGTTTTCCACCAGATACGCAGCCAGCCGCGTCGGCACGCGGGCAGCGCTGCGCACAGGCATTTGATCGGTCTGCGCTGGCGCGGACAGCACCAGGTAGCGGAACGGGCTGCGGCACACGGCCGTGATCGTCGAGGTGAAACTGTGGATCGCCTGCCCCGAGAAGCCGCGCAGCAGCACGGTCTCGCCGGCCTGCACGGCCAGATCCCGGCCGCCAAGCGTGGGCCAGGTCACGAACAGGCCCTGATCGATAAAGCCGATCAGGCGGCTGGCGGCGGCGCGCGAGGCATCGCCGGGCGTTTTCACATGCAGCAGCGTGCCCACCTGCAAGCCGAGCGGGCCGGCGGCGAGCCGCGCCAGGCCGGTGCCATCGGCTTCGTTGCCGGCTTCTGGCATGTCGTCGGGACGGCAGACCGTGCCGTGGCGAAAGACCAGCGCAAGGTCGCGCGCGTCCGGGATGACACTGCCGCTGCCGAGCACGAGGTTGCCTTCACCGTCATGTAGCGACCAGGGCAATGGCTGGCCGACGGGCAGGTCTTGCGGAGAAAGTTGGATCATGGCCTGAGTCTCCACGATGTAATCAGTCACTATCGACCGCCAGCCGCCAAGCTTGACCCCTCCTCCGGGGCAGAAATTGTAAAACTCGCGCAAACCCGGCTTGACGCTGGACGGCGGAGCCGCCAGAATCAGCCAAATCGATAAAAGCTGTCAGACAGCCTGACACCTTCTGCGCCCGCCCCCATCCCAATGGACCCCTTGTCCCGCCCCGCCTCGCTTGCCAGCCGCCTCGCCCAGACGCTGCGCGATGACATCGCCGCCGGCCGTTTCGCCGCCGGCGCGCGCCTGCCCGCCGAATCGGCGCTGGCCGAAAACTTCGAGGTAAGCCGGCCCATCGTCCGCGAGGCTATCGCGCTGCTGAAGGCGGATGGCGTAGTCGTCACCCGCAAGGGCTCCGGCGCCTATGTATCCGAGACGCCGGGCGGCCAGGTCTGGCGCGTGGCGAGCCAGCCTGATGGGGGCCCGACACTGGCGCAGTTGTTCGAGCTGCGCCGCGTGGTGGAGACCGCCTGCGCCGAGATGGCCGCCATGCGCCGCACCGCCGCCGACCTCGCCGCCATCCGGGCCGCACTGGCCGCGATGGCCGCCCATGCCACCGACTTCCCGAGTGCGGCGGCGGCCGACATCGCCTTCCATCACGCCATCGCCCACGCCACGCACAACCCCTGCTTCACCGGCCTGACCGATTTCGTCAGCCAGCAGTTGCTGGTGGCGCGCCAACATGCGTGGGAGAACAGCGCGCGCCTTGCCGCCACGCAGGGCACGCCGCGTGCCGCCGATGCCGAGCATGCCGCGCTGGTCGAAGCCATCGCCGCCGGCGACCCGGCCGCCGCGCGCGCCGCGGCCCGTGCGCACCTGACCGCAGCCGCCGCCCGCATGGGCCTGGCCTGAATTTCAAGACATTCCGAGACAAGACACCAAGGAGACCCTCACATGGAACAAGTGGATTGCGTCGTGATCGGCGCTGGCGTGGTCGGGCTGGCCGTGGCGCGCGCGCTGGCGCTGCAGGGCCGCGAAGTCATCATCCTCGAGGCCGAGAACGCGTTCGGCACCATCACCAGCGCGCGTAACAGCGAGGTGATCCATGCCGGCATCTACTATCCGAAGGGCTCGCTCAAGGCGGAACTGTGCGTGCGCGGCAAGGCGATGTTGTACGACTTCTGCGCCTCCCACCATGTGCCGCACCAGCGTTGCGGCAAGCTGATCGTGGCGACGAGCGCCGCGCAGGTGGCCACGCTCGAAGGCATCCGCGCCAAGGCCGAGGCCAACGGCGTGCACGACATGGCGCTGCTGAGCCGCGACGCGGCGCGCGCACTGGAGCCGCAGCTCGAATGCCATGCCGCGCTGCTCTCGCCCTCCACCGGCATCATCGACAGCCATGGCCTGATGACCGCGCTGCTGGGCGATGCCGAGAACGCCGGCGCGATGCTGGCCGTGCAGTCGCCGGTCCGCACGGGCGCGGTGACCGCCGATGGCATCCGGCTGGAAGTGGATGCGGCGGACGGTGCGACCACCCTGCTGGCACGCACCGTGGTCAATTCGGCTGGCCTGACCGCGCCGGACCTGGCGCGGCGCATCGACGGCATCCCGGCCGGGCACATCCCGCAACAGTACTTCGCCAAGGGCTGCTATTTCACGCTGTCCGGGCGCGCGCCGTTCTCGCGGCTGATCTATCCCGTGCCGGAGGCGGCCGGGCTGGGCGTACACCTGACGCTGGATCTCGGCGGGCAGGCGCGCTTTGGCCCCAATGTGCGCTGGATCGACGAGATCGAATACAGCGTGCCGCCGAACGATGCCGACAGTTTCTATGACGAGGTGCGCCGCTACTGGCCCGGGCTGGCCGATGGCGCGCTGCAACCGGGCTACGCCGGCATCCGCCCGAAAATCAGCGGCCCGACCGAGGTGGCGGCCGATTTCCGCATCGACGGCCCGGCCACGCATGGTGTGCCGGGACTGGTGAACCTGTTCGGGATCGAATCACCGGGGCTGACCTCGTCGCTGGCGATTGCCGAGCGGGTCACGCAGTTGCTGGCCTGATCCAGCCGGGCGCGGGCCGGCTCAGGCTGGCGCCCGCTCGCCGCGAAAACTCAGCGCGGCGCAGCAGGCCCCGGCCAACGCCGCCGCTGCGGCCAGCCCGAAGGTGTGTGATGGCGTCAGCGTCTTCCAGGTCCAGCCCATCGCCAAACCGCCCAATGTGCCGCCCACGCCATACGATATGCCGGTGTAGAGCGCCTGCCCCCGCCCCTGCAGCGGGCCGGCGAACCAGTGCTGGAGCCGCTTGAGGCTGGCGCTGTGGTGCGCGGCGAAGGTCGCGGCGTGGAGCACCTGCACGACGGCCATCAGCCACACATACTGACCGAAGTAGCCGGTCATGCCGAAGCGAATCGCCGCCAGCACGAAGGTGCCGGCCAGGATCGTACGCAGCGCCAGCCGCGCGAACAACCGGCCCTGGTAGAAGAAGAACACGATCTCCGCCACCACGCCGATCGTCCACATCGCCCCGATGGCGAGCTTGCTGTAGCCCAGTTGCGCCAGATAGAGCGAATAGAAGACGTAGAGCGCGGCGTGCGCGAACATCATCAGGAAGGCCGAGCCGAGGAACCACGCCACATCCGGCCGCCGCAGCAGCGGCAGCGCGGGCGGCGGACGCACGCGGGGGCCCTCGTCGGGCGCATCGCGCATGCCCATCACCACGATGGCGAACAGCGCCAGCGTGGCGCTGGCCAGCCACGGGAAGGCGACCATGCCGAAATGCTCGAACAGCGCGCCGCCGGCCAGCACGGCGCCGATAAACCCGACCGAGCCGAACATCCGCACGCGGCCGTAGCGGTGGTCGAAGGCGCCGTGGCGGCGCAGCGTGGAAATGGTCAGCGCATCGCCCAGCGGCGACATCGCGCTGGTGATCAGGTTGAGCCCGATCATCATCGCCATCATGCCGCCGTAGCTGTGCACGCCGGGCACCATCAGGAAGGCCAGCAACGCCGAGACAGCGGCCAGCCGCAGCAGCCGCACGCGCGTATGGAGGACATCGGACAGCCAGCCCCAGAGGTAGGGGCCGACGATGCGGCTCAACTGGAAGCACGCCATCAGCACGCCGATCTGCACCGGCGAGAAGCCACGGTCCGAGAAGAACAGGCTGACGTACGGCGAGATGACGCCTACATAGGCGTAGTAGCCGAGATAGAACAGCCCGAAGCGAAGATAGGTGGCCGGGTCGATCGACCCCGGCACGAAGGCGCGCTCCGGGGCGGCGTCAGCCGGGGCGCGGCCCAAGTCAGGACTGGTCGGGGGTCTGGGTCGGCAGCTGCGCCGCAATGCGCGGCGTCTCCACGCGCACATCGCCGCACTGGGCGCGGTGGCGCAGCGCGTGATCCATCAGCACCAGCGCCAGCATCGCCTCGGCAATCGGCGTGGCACGGATGCCCACGCACGGGTCATGGCGGCCAAACGTCTCCACCGTGGCCTGCTGGCCGGCCTTGTCGATCGACTCGCGCGGCGTGCGGATGCTCGACGTCGGCTTGATGGCCAGGGACACGGTGATGTCCTGCCCGGTGGAGATGCCGCCGAGCATGCCGCCAGAATTGTTCGACCGGAAGCCGTCGGCGGTCAGTTCGTCGCCATGGTCGCTGCCGCGCTGGGCCACGCTGGCGAAGCCGGCGCCGATCTCGACGCCCTTGACCGCGTTGATGCCCATCATCGCGTGGGCGATATCTGCGTCGAGCTTGTCGAACAGCGGCTCGCCCAGGCCTACTGGCACGCCGCTGGCCACCACCTCGATACGCGCGCCGACGGAGTCACCGTCGCGGCGCAGGGCATCCATATAGGTTTCGAGTTCCGGCACGATGTCCACATTGGGCGCGAAGAACGGGTTCTCGGGCACGTGCTTCCAGTCCTGGAACGGCACTTCCACCTCGCCGAGCTGCGACATGTACCCGCGGATCTCGGTGCCGTACTGCTCGCGCAGCCATTTCTTGGCCACGGCCGCCGCCGCTACCACGGGGGCGGTCAGCCGCGCCGACGAACGGCCACCGCCGCGATAGTCGCGGATGCCGTACTTGTGCCAGTAGGTGTAGTCGGCGTGGCCGGGCCGGAAGGTCTCGACGATATTGCCGTAGTCCTTGCTGCGCTGGTCGGTATTACGGATCAGGAGGCAGATCGGGGTGCCCGTGGTCTTGCCCTCGAACACGCCAGAGAGGATTTCCACCTGGTCGGCCTCCTGACGCTGCGTCACGTGGCGTGAGGTGCCGGGCTTACGGCGGTCCAGGTCGCCCTGGATATCGGCTTCCGTCAGGGCAAGGCCCGGCGGGCAGCCGTCGACCACCGCGCCAATCGCGGGCCCGTGCGATTCGCCGAACGTGGTGACTGTGAAGAGCAGGCCGAGGGTATTGCCGGACATGATGGAAACCGCGCTGGAATTGGGGACGGCCTACATTGTAAGGCCATTGGCGGCCACCGTCGGCACCGCCTGGGTTTCGGACACCGGCGCGAACACCCCGCTGCCCACGAAATCGGGATAGAAACGCGCGCGCATCCGCGCCAGATAGGCGGCCAGATTGGCGTGCGCCGCCGCCGCGGTACGGATCGGCGTCTCGAACACGGGGCTGAGCAGGCTGGCGCTGAACGCGAACAAGGTGGCGTCGGCGCCGCATGGCGCATCGCCCATCAGATAGGGCTTGTCACCCAGGATGTTGGCGATGGCCGTCACGCCGTGGATCGCCATCGCCGCAGCCTCTTCGTCCGAATGCCGGCCCAGGCCCTGCGCCCAGAGCATCTGGCGTACGCGCCGCTTGACCAGCGTGGTCACGATCCCGCGCACCGGCGCCGGCACGCGCTGGAAGAACTGGGCCGGGCCGCGCTCGAAATTGGCATCGTCCAGCCAGCGCACCCGCGCCACGGCCCAGTAGAGGTTGTCCTCCATGAGCTTTTCCACCGCCCAGGCCACGCCGCGCTCGGCCTCGGACAGCCCCGCGTCGAAGTCCACGTGATAGGTCTTCTCGATATGCCAGCGGATCATCGTCGAATCCGCGACGATGCGCCCCATGTCGTCGAGGTAGGGCAGCTTGCCCTTGGGCGCGCGGCGCAGGTCGCCTGGCAACGTACGGTACGGCAGCCCTGCCAGCTTCAGCAGCAGTTCGGCCTTCATGACGAACGGGCTGGCATCCGGCAGGCCAAAGGCTGGGCCGAAGGTATAGAGCGTGATCATTGTCGTAGTTCGCTTATTTCCAGTCGCCCCGCAAGGCCAGCACCATCTGCTGGAGCCCTTCCGCCGATGCGGCCTCGGGCGCCACGGGTTCCCCCACCACGAGTTCGAGCCGGCTCAGGATGCCGCGCCGGAACGGGCGCGACATGGCCACTCCGCCCTTGCGAGAGAAGAAGCTGCCCCACAGCCCGCGCAGCGCCATCGGCACCACGGGCACCGGCGTGCGGCGGATGATCTGCTGCACACCGCCCTTGAACGGGTTGATCTCACCGGTGGCCGTGATCTTGCCTTCGGGGAAGATGCAGACAAGGTCGCCGTCCTCGAGCGCGGCGGCCACGGCGTCGTAGGCGCGCTGGAGCATCTTCGGGTCCTCGTGCGCTGGCGCGATCGGAATCGCCTTGGCCTGCCGGAAGAACCACGACAGCAGAGGCACCTTGAAGATCCGGTGATCCATCACAAAGCGCACCGGGCGCGGGCTGGCTGCCATCAGCACCACGGCGTCGGCAAAGCTCACGTGGTTGCAGACCAGCACGGCCGGGCCCTGCTCGGGAATCCGGTCGGCGTTGATGCGGCGCAGCCGGTAGATCGTATGGACCAGAATCCAGGCGATGAAGCGCAGCAGGAACTCAGGCACCAGCGTATAGATATAGAGGGCCACCACGGCATTGAGCAGCCCCACCACCAGGAACAGCTGCGGGATGCTGTAGCCAGCCAGCGCCATGCCCACGCCGAGCAGCGACGCCGCGATCATGAAGAAGCTGTTCAGGATGTTGTTCGCCGCAATGATCCGCGCCCGGTGCGTGGGCACGCAGCGGGTCTGGATCAGCGCATACAGCGGCACGCTGTAGAAGCCGCCGAACATGGCCAGCAGGAACAGGTCCGCCAGCACGCGCCAGTGGCGCGGATCGTCCAGGAAGCCGCCGATGCCGCTCAGCGTGGCGCCGGCCGACTGGCCGTGGGTGGCCAGGTACAGGTCCACGGCGAACACGGTCATGCCGATGGAGCCAAACGGCACGAGGCCGATCTCCACGGTGCGCCCCGACAGCCGCTCGCACAGCAGGGACCCCACGCCGATGCCGATCGAGAACATCGCCAGCAGCAGCGTGACCACGTTCTGGTCCCCGCCGAGCACGTCCCGGGCAAAGCTGAAGAAGGCCGTCAGGAACGTGGCGCCAAGGAACCAGAGCCAGGAAATGCCGAGCAGGCTCAGGAACACCACCCGCCGCTCGCGCGCGAGCATCAGGTTGCGCCACGTCTCGGTCAGCGGATTCCAGTTGATGCGCAGGTCCGGCTGGGGCGGCGGCGAAACCGGCACGCCCTGCGACACCACCCGCCCCGCCACGGCGATCACCACGCAGGCGATGCCCACGTAGAGCGGCCCCACCACGGCGCCGTCGCGCATCACCCCGGCCAATTCCCCGCCGATCAGCGTGCCGATCAGGATGGCGACGAAGGTGCCCATTTCCACCAGCCCGTTTCCGCCCACCAGTTCCTGCTGGTCCAGGTGCTGCGGCAGGTACGCGAACTTCACCGGGCCGAATAGCGTGGAGTGCAGGCCCATCAGGAATGTACCAAAGTACAACAGCGGCGCACTGTGCCAGGCAAACCCGGCCAGCCCCAGCACCATGATGGCGATCTCGAGCGACTTCACGAGCCGGATCAGCCGCGATTTCTCGATCTTGTCGGCAATCTGGCCGCTGGTGGCGGAAAACAGGACGAAGGGTGCGATGAAGATGGCCGAGATCAGGAACGCCGCGCTGCGCGCATCGACGCCGTCGAACAGGGCCGTGTGATAGGTCACCAGCGAGGTGAAGGCGACCTTGAAGACGTTGTCGTTCATGGCCCCGAGGAACTGGGTCCAGAAGAACGGCGCGAAACGGCGTTCGCGCAACAGGCGAAACTGACTGTGCTGGCTTTGCGGGCTGTGTTGGCTCATGCAGACGGAAGCGGGCGGAGGTCGCTCGGCGGACTTCGTGGACCCCGGAACCCGCCGGGGCATCAGTTCGCCGCCATCATGCCAACAGTCTGGAGTGCAGGCAATAAAACTTCTGTTAAATCGCCCCCGGCCCCGCCCGCCCGGGCCCCGCCGCGTTCAGTCGGGCTTCCGTCGGGTTTCAGTCAGTCTTTTCCTCGGGCCAGTCGCGGATATAGGCCTTGAGCATGCGGTTCTCGAACCCCTGCTCTTCCACCACCGCCTTGGCCACATCGTAGAACGAGATCACGCCCATCAGCGTGCGGTTGTCGAGCACCGGCAGGTAGCGGGTGTGGCGCTCCAGCATCATGCGGCGCACCTCGTTGACGTCCGTTTCCGGCGTGCAGGTCAGCGGCGCATCGTCCATGACCTTGCGGATGCTGTGCGTGCCGAGCGTGCCGTGGTTGGCCGCCAGCGTCTCGATCAGCTCCCGGAAGGTCAGCATGCCGACCAGATCGCCGTATTCCATGACCACCAGCGAGCCGATGTCGTGCTCGGCCATGGTGTTGATGGCCACCAGCAGGGACGCATCCGGCGTGACGGTGTAGAGCGTGTTGCCCTTGATCTGCAGGATGTCGCTGACTTTCATGGTGGTGTCTCCGCTGCCCGGGTGTCTAGGCTGGTTCTGGTCTGTGGCCAGAGTTGGCCGATGCGGCGATCCTACCCAAACCGCCGTCTCTCGTAAAGGCGGCAAGTCTCAGCCAGTCTCATTGCGTTTTCAGAATCCTCCCCATTGCCAGGGCGGCGCACGGTGCTACGATGCCGGACGGAGACAACCTGCCGCCCACAACAGCCACTACAAGCGAACTCACCATGTCCGGTACCCGATTCGACACGCTGGCCCTGCACGCCGGCGCCGCCCCGGACCCCGCCACCGGGGCCCGCGCCACACCGATCCACCTGACCACCTCCTTCGTGTTCCGGGACAGCGAGCACGCCGCGTCGCTATTCAATATGGAGCGCGCCGGGCACGTGTATTCCCGCATCAGCAACCCCACCGTGGCGGTGTTCGAGGAGCGCGTGGCGGCCCTGGAGAACGGCGCCGGGGCCATCGCCACGGCATCCGGCCAGGCCGCGCTGCACCTGGCCGTGGCCACGCTGATGGGCGCCGGCTCCCATATCGTGGCGTCCACGGCGCTCTATGGCGGCTCGCACAATCTGTTGCACTACACGCTGCGGCGCTTCGGCATCGAGACCACTTTCGTCAATCCGCGCGACATCGACGCCTGGCGCGCCGCCATCCGCCCCGAGACGCGGCTGCTGTTCGGCGAGACACTGGGCAACCCGGGCCTCGACGTGCTCGACATCGAAACCGTGGCGCAGATCGGCCAGGACCACAAGATCCCGCTGCTGGTCGACTCCACCTTCACCACGCCCTACCTGCTGCGCCCGTTCGACCATGGCGCCGGCCTGCTGTACCACTCGGCCACCAAGTTCCTGGGTGGGCATGGCACGACGATCGGCGGCGTGCTGTCCGAAGGCGGCACGTTCGATTTCGAGGCTTCGGGGCGTTTTCCGGAGCTGTCGGAGCCCTATCCGGGCTTCCACAACATGGTGTTTACCGAGGAAAGCACCGTGGCGCCGTTCCTGCTGCGCGCCCGGCGCGAGGGCCTGCGCGACTTCGGCGCCTGCATGAACCCGATGGCGGCGTGGCAACTGCTCCAGGGCATCGAGACACTGCCGCTGCGCATGAGCCGGCACGTGGACAACACCCGCCGCGTGGTGCAGTTCCTGGCCGGGCACGCGATGGTCGAGTCGGTGGCCTATCCGGAGCTGGAGTCCCACCCCGACCAC
Organism: Cupriavidus sp. SIMBA_020; assembly: GCF_046535395.1. Lineage (NCBI taxonomy): Bacteria > Pseudomonadati > Pseudomonadota > Betaproteobacteria > Burkholderiales > Burkholderiaceae > Cupriavidus > Cupriavidus sp. SIMBA_020. Next base: position 405,220 of record NZ_JAWRWU010000001.1, read on the forward strand.
GCGCTGGCCAAGCGACTGCTGCCGCGCGGCTGCGGGGCAGTGTTCAGCTTCAACCTCAAGGCGAACCGCGCGGCCGGCCAGCGCTTCATCGAAAACCTGACGCTGTTCTCGCACCTCGCCAATGTTGGCGATGCGCGCTCGCTGGTGATCCATCCCGCCTCCACGACACACTTCCGCATGGATGCCGACGCGCTGCGCGCGGCCGGCATCGGCGAGGGCACGATCCGGCTGTCGATCGGGATCGAAGACCCGGATGACCTGATCGACGACCTGAAGCGCGGCCTGAAGGCTGCCGAGAAAGCCATGGGAGGAAAAGCCTGATGGAACTGACCGTCTCGGGCCACCCGGCCTATGCCTATACCGGCGGCAAGCCGTTCGATGCCGCCCTGCCCTGCGCCGTGTTCGTGCACGGCGCGCAGAACGACCACAGCGTCTGGGCGCTCCAGACACGCTGGTTCGCCAGCCATGGCTTTGGCGTGCTGGCGGTGGACCTGCCCGGCCACAACCGCAGCCAGGGCGCCCCGCTGACCCGCGTGGAAGACATGGCCGACTGGGTCATGGCGCTGGTAGCCGCCGCCGGCGTCAAGGTGCCGGCGCTGGTCTTCGGCCACAGCATGGGATCGTTGATCGCCCTGGAGTGCGCTGTGCGTCACCCCGAGGCCGTGCGCGCCATCGGGCTGCTGGCCACGGCCTATCCGATGAAGGTGTCTGATGCCCTGCTCGACGCCGCACTCCACCGCGAGGACGAGGCCATCGCGATGGTCAACCAGTGGTCGATCTCCAGCCTCGCCAGCAAGCCGTCATCCCCCGGGCCCGGCGCCTGGATGCATGGCGGCAGCCAGCGGCTGATGGAGCGCGTGGCGGCGCGCAACCCGGGCGCGCACGTGTTCCACAACGATTTCTCGGCCTGCAACGCCTACGCGCACGGCGAGGAAGCGGCCGCCGCCGTGACCTGCCCGGCGGTGTTCGTGATGGGGTCGAAGGACATGATGACGTCGCCGAAAGCCGCGCAGGCGCTGGCTGGCCGGATGCGCAACGCCACCCTGGTCACGGTGCCGAGCGGCCACGCGATGATGGGCGAGAAGCCGGACGAGGTGCTCGATACGCTGGCCGCCTTCGCGCGCAAGGTCGTGGCGAGCACCTAGACTGGAACCATAACAACACCGAACCCGGAGACGACCATGGCGCAAACCCACAGCCGCGAATTCGAGAGCTTTGCCGCGTTCTATCCGTATTACCTGAACGAGCACCGGGACCGGACCTGCCGCCGGCTCCATTTCGCGGGCTCGACGGTGGCGCTGGCCTGTCTGGCGGCGCTGGTGGTTACCGGCAACGCGTGGTGGCTGCTGGGTGCAGTGGTGTCCGGCTATGCGTTTGCCTGGGTGGGCCACTTCGGGTTCGAGAAGAACCGGCCCGCTACGTTCCGGCACCCGTTCTACAGCCTGATGGGCGATTGGGTGATGTACGCGGACATCCTGCGCGGGCGGATTCCGTTCTAGCCGGGAACTGGCCCGCGCGCCGGGGTCAGACCTGCCCGTGCCAGCCGGGCGGCACCACCTCGAGCGTGCGGCGCTGCGGGCCGCCTTCGTCCCCGGTATCGCCGCTGGCTCCCGGCGCCTCGTTGGCGGCCGGCGTCAGCAACTGCTGGCGGAACACGGCCTCGAGCGGCTGGTCCAGCTGGGGGTTGTCGAGCATCGACCGGAGCAGGTCCACGCCCTGCAGTTGCTGCGCCAGCGCCGTGCGCGGCAGGCGTGCCAGGTTCAGCACAAGGCGGTCGTACAGCGTGCGCAGCGTCACCTGGGACGGGTCGCAGAGCAGCGCCCAGTGCGCCTGCCCGCGATCCTGCTGGAGCTTGCCCACCAGGTGCAGGGTCTTGAGCTTGGCCAGCAGGCTGGCCAGATAGTCGGCCTCCATCCGCAGCTTGCGGCCCATGTCGAGTTCGCCCACGCTGCGCGGCACCTCGTCCCGGGCACGGTAGAGCAGCAGCAGGATACCCAGCGCGTCGAAGAACTCGCTGCCGGCGAAGGTGCGGCGGCGCCAGTGGCCTTCCCGGATCACGGGCAGGTTGGCGGCGATGGTCGCCCCGAGCAGCGTGACCAGCCAGCTCACGTACATCCACAGCAGGAACAGCGGCAGCACCGCGAAGGTGCCGTAGACCGCCGTGTAGGTCGGAATATGGGTGATGAAGTAGCCGAACACGCGCTTGGCCACCTCGAAGGCCACGGCGGCCACCACACCGGCCACGATGGCATCGCGCCAGTCCACATAGGCGTACGGCACGGCCATATAGAGGAAGGCGAAGGCCAGCGCCGAGAGCATCACCGGCACGGTGCTGACCATCAGCCCCATACCCATCGGCATGGATCCCACGTAGCCCATCGACACCGAAATCAGGTAGGAACTGACCGAGAGACTGGCGCCGATCAGCACCGGGCCCAGCGTCAGCACGGCCCAGAACACGAGCACCCGCTGCGCCAGCGGCCGGCGCCGCTTGACGCGCCAGATGGCGTTCAGCGCGTCTTCCACGGTCAGCATGGTCAGCACCGAGGTCACCATCAGGCCCGCCAGACCCAGCGCGGTCAGCCCGCGCGCGCTCTTGGCGAACTGGCCGAGGTAGCGCGAGACCGAATCGCTGATATTGCCGCCCGGAATCAGGTTCTGGAACAGGAAGGACTCGATCTGGCCCCGGAAGTCCCGGAACACCGGAAATGCGGCCAGCAGCGCGAACGCCACGGTCAGCACCGGCACCACGGCCAGCACGGTGGTGAAGGTCAGGCTGGCGGATACCTGGGGCAGGCGGTCCTCGCCGGCGCGGCGCAAGGCGTAGCGCGCAAGCGCGCGCACCTTCTGCAAATTCCACTCCCTGCGCAGGCGGGCGATACGTGCGGCGGTCATGCGGGGGCTAGCTCCTGAGTCTTATAGCGGGGCCCAACTATAATACGCGCATTGTTTCGCGGTGCCGGTCCGGGCCGCCCCCTCCCGATCCACGACTGAACACCCGACTCCGCGATACCTTGGCCGCCCTCCCCATCCTGGTCCTGTACTACAGCCGTCACGGCAGCACCCGCAAACTCGCCGAACTGATCGCCACCGGCATCGACAGCGTGCCCGGCGCCCAGGCGCGGCTGCGCACCGTGCCGCCGGTGTCCACCGTCTGCGAGGCCACCGCGCCCGACATCCCGCCCGAAGGCGCCCCGTACGCCGAGCTGCGCGACCTGGAGGAATGCGCCGGGCTGGCACTGGGCAGCCCCACGCGGTTCGGCAATATGGCCGCGCCGATGAAGTATTTCCTCGATGGCACCGTGGCGCAGTGGCTGTCCGGGGCGCTGTCCGGCAAGCCCGCCTGCGTGTTCACGGCCACCGGCAGCCTGCACGGCGGGCAGGAAACCACGTTGCTGTCGATGATGCTGCCGCTGTTCCACCACGGCATGCTGGTCATGGGGCTGCCCTATTCGGAACCCGGCCTGATGACCACCACGGCCGGCGGCACGCCCTACGGCCCGAGTCATTACGCCCACGTGGACAACCGCGGCCCGGTCACCGACCAGGAAGCCGCGCTGGCCACGGCCATGGGCCGGCGCCTGGCCGAGACCGCGCTGAAGCTGGCCGGAGGGTCACGATGACCGCTCCGATGACCGCCCGGCCCGTTGGCAGTGACGGCGACCTCCACAGCCCGGCGCTCTGGCGCGTCAGCGTGGCCAGCCTGCTGGCGCTGGTGGCGCTCTGCATCGCCTGGGAGTGGTTCCTCGCCCCGCTGCGGCCCGGCGGCTCGTGGCTGATCCTCAAGTTCGTCTTTCTGCTACCGGTGCTGCGCGGCGTGCTGGCGCGCAACCGGTACACGATGCAGTGGTCGTCGATGTTGATCCTGCTCTATTTCACCGAAGGCATCGTGCGCGCCACCAGCGACCGCGCGCCGTCGTCGCTGCTGGCCTGGGCCGAGGTGGCCCTCACGCTGGTGTTCTTCTTCAGCACCATCCTCTACCTGCGCCCGTACAAGCGCCGCGCGCGGGCACGGCAGCAAGCCATCCAGCCCCCCTCCCCCGACACCCGACCATGACCGCTCCGCACCTGGATTCGTTCCTCGACCTCTGCCGCGCCGCAGTCGGCCCGCAACACGTGCTGACCGAGGCCGCCGACAAGGCCCCCTACCTGACCGACTGGCGCCAGCGCTACACCGGTGACGCCGTGGCCGTGCTGCGCCCCGGCAGCACCGAGGAAGTGGCCGCGCTGGTCCACGCCTGCCACGCCCACAAGCTGGCCGTGGTGCCGCAGGGCGGCAACACCGGCCTGTGCGGCGGCGCCACGCCCGAGGCTGGCCCGGCCGCCGCGGCCGGCGTGGTGGTGCTGTCGCTGCAGCGGATGAACCGGGTGCGCCATGTGGACCCGCTCAACAACACGATTACCGTGGAAGCCGGCGTGATCCTCCAGCAGTTGCAGGATGTGGCGCGCGAGCATGGCCGCCTGTTCCCGCTGAGCCTGGCGGCCGAGGGCAGCTGCACGATTGGTGGCAACCTGTCCACCAATGCCGGCGGCACGGCGGTCCTGCGCTATGGCAACACGCGCGAGCTGTGCCTGGGGCTGGAGGTGGTGACGGCAAGGGGCGAGGTCTGGGACGGCCTGCGCGGCCTGCGCAAGGACAACACCGGCTACGACCTGCGCGACCTGTTCATCGGCGCCGAAGGCACGCTCGGCATCATCACGGCGGCGGTCATGAAGCTGTACCCGCTGCCCCGGGCGCGCGTCACGGCACTGGCGGCGGTGCAGAGCCCGCGCGCCGCGCTGGCGCTGCTGGCCATCGCCCAGTCCCACGCCAGCGCCATGCTCACCGGCTTCGAGCTGATGTCCGCGATGTGCATGGACCTCGTGCGCAAGCACTATCCGCAGTTGCGCTACCCCTTCACGGCGGCCACCGACGCCCATCCGCAGCTGGTGCTGCTGGAACTGTCCGACAGCGAGGGCGAGGCGCACGCCCGGGCCATCTTCGAGACGATGATGGAAGCGGCCTTCGAGGCCGGCGTGGTCACCGACGCCGTGGTGGCCGAGTCCGTGCAGCAGTCGCGCGATTTCTGGAACCTGCGCGAGCACATCCCGATGGCGCAGGTCGAGGAAGGCAAGAACATCAAGCACGATATTGCCGTGCCGGTCTCGCGCGTGGCGGACTTCATCGAGACCACCGACGCGCTGGTCCAGGACGCCTTCCCGGGCGCCCGCATGGTCACCTTCGGCCATCTGGGCGACGGCAATCTGCACTACAACGTGTCCCCGCCGGTGGGGGTGGATCACGAGCAGTTCCTGATCCATCAGGACGCCATCAACCTGATCGTCCACAACAGCGTGCAGTCGCACAACGGGTCGATCTCGGCCGAGCATGGCCTGGGCCAGCTCAAGCGCGAGGAGAACCGGCGCTACAAGAGCGAGGTGGAACTGGGGATGATGCGCGCCATCAAGCAGGCGCTGGACCCGCAGGGACTAATGAATCCGGGGAAGGTGCTCTGACCCGCCCGGGTCTTCATCGTCATCGGTATCATCCAGATCGGGCAGCGCGCCGGGGGTCTCGAACAGTTGGTCGCACAGCGCGCGGCCCTCGGCGGTCAGCCGGGCGGTGCCCCGCCCTGACTCGTCGATCTCGGCCTCGGCCAGATCGGCCTCGGCCAGTTGCGTCAGCACGCGCCGCAGCACGCTCATCTGCACTGCCGCGCGCTTGCTGAGGCGGGCCAGCGAGAGCGCCCCGCCGCCGGGCGCCCGCGCGGCCTGCCACAGGGCACCGAGGATGCCGGCCAGTACCGGATCGAGCGTGTCCTCATCGGCATTGTCTTCAGTTTGATTCATGCGCTTGTCTCCTTGCCGGGCGCCGCTTCTGCGAGCGACGTCACCAGTTTGCCCAGCGTCACCACGGCCGCTTCCACCTCGGCCGACCATGCGCTGCTGTAGTTAAGGCGGATGTAATGCGTGTACGTGGGCACCGGCGAGAAGATGTGCCCCGGCGCCACGGTAATCCGCCGCTCCAGCGCCGCGTGATACAGCGCCATGGCGTCCACGCCCTCGGGCAACTCCACCCAGAGCACGTAGCCGCCGGCCGGCCGCGACACACGCGTGCCGGCCGGAAAGAAGCGCCGCACCGCCGCCGCCATGATATTGGCCTGCTGTGCATAGGTCTTGCGCACGCGCCGCAGGTGGTAGTCGTAGCCGTCGTTCTTCAGGAATTCGGCGATGGCCAGCTGGGGAATCGCCGGCGTGGTCAGCGTGTTCAGGAACTTGAGCCGCTCCACCTGATCCCGGTAGCGCCCCGGCAGCGCCCAGCCGATGCGGTAGGCGTTGGTCAGCGTCTTGGAGAACGACGAGCAGTGCAGCACGATGCCAGCCTTGTCGTAGGCCTTCAGCGAGGTGGGATGCACATCGCCGTAGTACAGCTCGCCATAGACATCGTTCTCGATGACCGGAATGTCGCGCTCGGTGAGCAGTTTGACGAGTGCCTGCTTGCGTTCGTCCGACATCTGGAAGCCGAGCGGATTCTGGAAATTCGGCATGACCATGCAGGCAGCCACGGACCGCTCGTCGAACAGGCGGGCCAGCGCCTGCACGTCGATGCCTTCCACGGGGTCCGTCGCCACCTCCACGGCGCGCATGCCTAGCCGCTCGATGGCGTGCAGCATCGCATAGTAAGTCGGCGATTCCACGGCGATGGTGTCGCCCGGCTTGGCCACCGCCTGCAGGCACAGGTTGATGGCCTCGGTGGCGCCAATCGTCACGATGACCTCGTTCGGGTCCACCGCCTGGCCGTTTTCCAGGTAGCGCCGCGTGATCTGACGGATCAGTTGGGGCGAGCCGGGCGGCAGGTCGTCCAGCAGGCTCCACGACTCGTAGCGCTTGCCGATGGCGTTGGCGTACTGGATGATCCGCTGCCACGGGAACAGCTTGGCGTCGGGATAGGGGGAGCCGAGCGGGACGGCGTCGTCGGCACGGATCGAGCGCAGCGTGGACAGCACCAGCGCGCTCACGTCCACCGGCGACGGGCGGGCCGCCGGGCGGGTCGGCTGGAGGTCGATGGCCGGCTCGCCGGGCCGGGCGCGCACGAAGTAGCCGGACTGCGGCCGGCTCTCCAGCATGCCGCGCGACTCCAGCAGCAGATAGGCCCGGATGACCGTGGTAATGCTCAGGCGATGATGCTGGGCGGCCTGCCGGACCGACGGAATTTTCTCGCCGGGCAGCAGCACGCCTTGCTGCACCAGCGCCTCGATCTCGGCCGCGAGCTTTTCATACAGGGTCACACCGCCAACCTTTCGCCACGTCAGGGTTCATCGGAACGCTGGCGGGGGGGCGGGGTTGCCCTATTCAGTCACCGTGGTCACCGCGGCCGCCGCTGCCAGCGGCTCAGATCGTAATACGGATTGGGATTGTCCGGGCGGCGACGTGTATTCGACGAAGCCTTCCTGACGGCAGAAGCTCAGCAGCCGCAGCCCGGCCTGCTCGGCGATGCGGATGGCGAGCGAGGTGGGCGCCGAGATCGTCGCCAGCATCTGGATATGCATGCGCGCGGCCTTGCGCACCAGCTCGTAGCTGGCGCGGCTGGAGAGGAACACGAAGCCCTCGTCCATCACCACGCGGCGCCGGGCCAGGTGGCCGATCAGCTTGTCCATGGCGTTGTGCCGCCCCACGTCCTCGAAGGCGTGGAGCACCTCGCCATCGGGCCCGCACCAGGCAGCGGCATGCACGCCGCCGGTGGTGCGCATCAGCATCTGGTGGGCCGGCAGGCCGGCGGCGGCGCGCTGGATGACCTCGCGCGACGGCACGATGCGATGGCGCGGCACCGGCATCGGCACGGGCTGGAGGTCCAGCAGTTGCAGGCTCTCCACGCCGCACACGCCACAGCCGGTGCGGCCGGCCAGCGAGCGGCGGCGGTCCTTCAGCGCCATGAACGCCCGCTGGCTGATTTCGATGCGGACCTCGATGCCGCTCATGCCATCCAGGCCATCGGTCCCGCAAGCCGGCTGCACCTCGACATCGTAGATCTCCTTGATACTGTCCACGATGCCTTCGGTCAGCGAGAACCCGACCGCGAACACTTCCAGGTCCAGCGGCGTGGCCATCATCACGGCATGGGAGATGCCGTTGTAGACCAGCGCCACCGGCACTTCCTCGGCTACGTAGTCCAGGTCGACCGTGCGGGCGTCGCCCTTGTGACGGGCGACCTGCCGCTGGGCGTAGCCCAGTTCCGCCTCGCTCATGCCGCTGCTTGCGCCGACGTTTGCACCGAGGCGGCCCGGGCCAGCAGCACCGGGATCGACTTCGAGGTGGGCGTGCCCGAGCGGTCGCCGATGCTTTCCAGCGGCACCAGCGGATTGGTTTCCGGGTAGTAGGCGCCCAGGCAGCCGGCCGGGATGTCGTAGTCCACCAGCAGGAAGTCCCTGGCATGGCGCGTCACACCGTCTTCCCAGACGCTGGTGATGTCCACGCGCTCGCCCTCGGCAAACCCCAGCCGCGCGCGGTCCGCCGGGTTGATGAACACCACCCGGCGCAGGCCGAACACGCCGCGATAGCGGTCATCCAGCCCATAGATCGTGGTGTTGTACTGGTCGTGCGAACGCGTGGTCATCATCACCAGCAGGTCGTCGCCGTAGCGGGCGCGGGCGCGCTGGATCGGGGTGTCCTTGTCGATCGCATGGACCAGGAACTGGGCCTTGCCGGACGCGGTGCGCCACACGCGGTTGCGCGAGGCCGGCGTCAGGTGGAAGCCACCCGGCTGCGCCACGCGCTCGTTATACCGCTCGAAGCCCGGGATAACCTTTTCGATGGCATCGCGGATGCGCGCGTAGTCCTGCGCGTACCAGTGCCAGTCCACCTTGTCCGAACCCAGCGTGGCGGCGGCCATGCCGGCCACGATGGCGGTCTCGGACCGCAGCTCCGGCGAGGCCGGCTTGTTCATGCCGTAGGAGATATGGACCATGCAGACCGAATCCTCGACGGTCACGCCCTGCGCCACGCCGTTCTGGAGGTCGATCTCGGTGCGGCCGAGGGTCGGCAGCAGCAGCGCGTCCTTGCCGATCACGAGGTGGCTGCGGTTCAGCTTGGTCGCGATATTCACGGTCAGGTCGCACTGGCGCAGCGCTTCCCAGGTGCGCGGCGTGTCCGGCGTGGCGATCGAGAAATTGCCGCCCAGGCCGATAAACACCTTGACCTTGCCGGCCAGCATCGCGTTGATGGCGGCCACCACGTCCTGGCCGTGCGCGCGCGGCGGCTCGAAGTCGAACGCGGCGCCCAGGCGGTCCAGGAATGCCTCGTCCGGCTGTTCCTCGATACCCATCGTGCGGTCGCCCTGCACGTTCGAATGCCCGCGCACCGGCATCAGCCCAGCGCCGGGGCGGCCGATATTGCCGCGCAGCATCATCACGTTGGATAGCAGCTGGATGGTGCTGACCGAGTTTTTGTGCTGTGTAATGCCCATGCCCCAGCAGGCGATGGTGCGCTCGCTCTTGACGTAGACGTCCGCCAGCGCGTCGATGTCCTCGCGCGGGACGCCCGATTCGGCCACGATGTCGGCCCACGATTCGGCGCGCAGGTCGGCCGCGAAAGCCTCGAAGCCGGCCGTGTGCTCGGCCAGGAAGTCCACGTCCACCACGCGCTTGCTGCCCGTGGCGATGGCTTCGTCATCGAGTTCGATCACGCGCTTGCCGAGGCCCTTGATCAGCGCGAAGTCGCCGGCCAGCTTGGGGCGGACGAACATCGTCGCAATCTTGGTGCTCTGCCCGGTCACCATCTCGGAGACGTGCTGCGGGCTCGTAAAACGCTGAAGTCCGCGCTCCTTGAGCGGGTTGATCGACACGATGGCCGCGCCACGCTTGGCGCAGTCGCGTAGCTCGTTGAGCATGCGCGGGTGGTTCGTCGCCGGATTCTGTCCAAAAACGAGGACGGCGTCGGTCAGCTGGAAGTCGTCCAGCAGCACCGTGGCCTTGCCCACGCCCACCGTCACCGGCAGGCCACGGCTGGTGGCCTCGTGGCACATGTTCGAGCAATCCGGAAAGTTGTTGGTGCCGACCATGCGCACGAACAGCTGGAACAGGAAGGCGGCCTCGTTGCTGGCGCGGCCCGAGGTATAGAACGTGGCGGCGTTGGGGTCGTCCAGCTGGTTCAGATGCCGGGCGATCAGCTGGAACGCGTCCTGCCAGGCCACCGGCTGGTACTTGTCGGTGGCGGCGTCATAGACCATGGGGTGGGTCAGGCGGCCGTGCTGCTCGAGTTCGAAATCGGACTGGGCCATCAGCGCCGTCACGGTGTGCTCGGCAAAGAACGCGGGGGTCACACGCTTGCTGGTGGCCTCGGCGGCCACGGCCTTGACGCCGTTTTCGCAGAATTCGAAGGTCGAGGCGTGCTGGCGGTCAGGCCATGCGCAGCCGGGACAGTCGAAGCCGTCCGGCTGGTTCTGCTTGAACAGGGTCTTGTACTTGCCGCCGGCAACCTTCTCCTTGATCAGGTTGACAGCGACTTGCTTCAGGGCGCCCCAGCCGGCGGCCGGGTGCGTGTAGGGGGCAACATGCCCCTTCTCTGGGGTAGGGATACTCATCGGGGGCGACTCGCAATCAAGTGCTCGGAGCGCGGCCCGGTTATCCGTGATGTCGGCGCATCCGCAGCGATTAATGCAGACTAGGCGCGATTGATGAGTGAAGGGACGTACAGAACACCTGCGCGCGGAAGAGTACAGTTTGCGCCATCGCGGTGCAGCAATGCAAAACTGTACTTAGGTGTTAGCGGGCGCTACCCCGGTATGGCACGCCTGTATTGGATCGGCTCAGTCCGGCTGCTGCGGCGTGCTGCTGAGGATGTCTTCCAATTGTGCGCTCATCGGGATGTTCAGCCGCTCCCCGGTGGGCAGCCGGCTCAGGAACCACTGCCTGTAGAGCCGCTCCAGTTCGCCCGTGGTGATGAGGTCGCGCACGGCGCGGTCCACCACCGCCGCGAACTGCGGATCGTCCTTGCGCAGCATGATCCCGTAGGGGTCGTAGGACAGGAAATCGCGCGTCACATCGAACTGCTTGCCCGCGCCGGACTTTGCCAGGAAGCCGTAGAGCAGCACGTCGTCGCCGGCGTAGGCATCGGCGCCGCCGTGGCGCAGCACCTCGAAGGCATCGGCATGGTCGCGCGCCCGGATCACCTTGAGGTTCAGGGCGAAGCGGGTGGAGAGCTTCTCCAGCGCATCGGCATTGGTCGTGCCGGCGGTGGCCACCACGGTCTTGCCCTTGAGGTCGCGGAAGGTCTTGATGGCGGAGCCGCGCGGCACCATCAGCTTGGTCCCGGCGATAAAGATCACCGGCGAGAACGCCACCATTTTCAGCCGCTCGGCGTTGCGCGTGGTGGAACCGCATTCGAGATCGACCTTGCCCGAGGTGACGGCATCGAAGCGGTTTTCCGAGGTCACCGGCACCCACTGGATGGCGAGGTCACGCCCCACCTCCGCCGCTGCGGCCTGGACGATGGCCGTGCAGACGTCGATGGAATAGCCGATCGGCCGCCGCGCCTGGTTCAGGTAGGAGAACGGCAGCGATGATTCCCGGTAGCCGATGATCAGGCTGCCGGTGTCCTTGGCCTTGCGCAGCGTGCCGGATAACTCGCCGGTGTCCTGCGCGACGGCGGCGCCAAGACAGGCGAGCCAGCACACGGCCGCCGCCGCCGCGCCGGCCAGCCACCTGGGCGCACCCCGGGACAGAAGAGAAGGACGGGGGATGGACATGGCATCAGGCCTGTGCGGTCCCCGGCTTGTGCAGTGGTGGCCCGCCGCCTTCGTCCACGCCGCCCTCGCTACCTTCACCCCGATCCCCGAGCGTGGATTCGCTCGACAACTGCCCTTCCCACTTCGCCACCACGGCCGAGGCAATCGAGTTGCCCACGGCATTGGTGGCCGAGCGGCCCATGTCGAGGAACTGGTCCACGCCCATGATCAGCAGCAGCCCCGCCTCGGGGATGTTGAACTGGTTCAGCGTGGCGGCAATCACCACAAGTGACGCACGCGGCACCCCCGCCATCCCCTTCGACGTCAGCATCAGCAACAGCAGCATGGTGATCTGGGTGGCCAGCGGCAGGTGGATGTCGTACGCCTGGGCGATGAACAGCACGGCGAAGGTGCAGTACATCATCGACCCGTCCAGGTTGAACGAGTAGCCCAGCGGCAGCACGAAGCTGGAAATCTTGCGATTCACGCCGAAGCGGTCCAGCGCGTCGAGCATCTTCGGATACGCCGCCTCCGAACTCGCCGTGGAGAAGGAAATCAGGAACGGCTCGCGGATCAGCCGGATCAGGGAGACGATGCGGCGGCCCAGGAACGCCCAGCCGGCCAGCGCCAGCAGCGCCCACAGCACGAACAGCGACAGGTAGAAGCTGCCCATGAACTTGGCGAAGGTCAGCAGGATGCCCAGCCCCTGCGTGGTCACCGTGGAGGCAATCGCCGCGAACACGGCCAGCGGCGCCATCCACATCACGGCGCCGGTGATCTTCAGCATCACCTGTGCGAGGTCTTCGATCACCCCGGCCATGCGCGCGCCGCGCTCGCCCAGCGCGGCCAGCGCCGTGCCGAAGAAGATCGAGAACACCACGATCTGCAGGATCTCGTTGTTGGCCATGGCCTCGGCCACGGATTTCGGCACCAGATGCGCGATGAAGTCCTTGAGCGTGAAGGCGTTGGTCTTGAGATTGGTGGCGGCGCCCACGTCGGGCAGCGGCAGGCCGATGTTGATGCCGGGCTGGAGCACCGTGGCCATGATCAGGCCCAGCGTCAGCGACACCAGCGAGGCCGTGATGAACCACGCCAGCGCCTTCACGCCCACACGGCCCACGGTGCTGGCGTCCCCCATGTGGGCGATGCCCATGACCAGCGTGGAGAAGACCAGCGGCGCGATGATCATCTTGATCAGCCGCAGGAAGACATCGGTGATGACGGAGATGTAGCCGGCCACATCCTTGGCCAGCTTGGGGTCGGGAAAGGCCGTGTGGCACGCGTAGCCGACCACGCCGCCCAGGATCATCGCAATGACGATGTAGGTCGTGATACTGGACTTCTTGCTCATGACGACTCCTTGGGCTGCCGCATCGAACAGGTCCTGCGCCGGGGCCGGCACTTAACGATAGAACGCGGATGCGAAATGCCCAAATACGAAGTCACGCGGATGGTGCATGTGGACCGGACAGCACCCGGCTACCGGGTATCAGGAACCGGTCGCTGCCCCATCCAGACGTCGAGATAGCGCGCCATCAGCGCGCGATCGAGCCGGGGAAAGGCCAGCCCGCCGGCCACCGCCAGGGCGCGAGCCGTATGCGTGGCGTCGTAGCGCGGCATGCCCTCGTAGACTTCCCAGCGGGTGAGCCGGCCGTAGACCGGTTCCGTCAGCAACGGCAGCAGCGGCCGCAGCGGATTGCCTGCCAGATCGGCCGAGTCTGCCAGCCGTTGCAGCCAGTCGGCATACGGCAGTGACTGCAGCGGATAGCCGCAGGCGCGCAGCATGCCGAAGAACGCGAAAATCGCCTCGCTGACCCCGGGCCAGCGCAGCAGGTCGCGCAGCAGGAACGCGCCGAGGAAGCCGGTCGCGCCGGTGAGGAAGACCCGGCCCCCGCCCGCGCCGCACCACGGCGCCGGCGGGCCGAATACTGGGCCCGATACGGGACCGGACACGAGGCCGATATCGTCGGGCAGCCGGGCATCGGCCAGCAGGCGCGCACGCTCGGCTGCGCCGCTGCCCGCCTGGGCCTCGTCACCCCCGCCCTGCCCGTGGCGCTGGAGCCAGGTGGCCAGCTTCGCCGGCGTCGGGGCGTCGTAGAGGGCCTGCACCGGCAGCGGGCGGCCCAGCCGCTCGCCGAGCAGCAGGATCAGGCTGGCGGCCTGAAGCGAATCGCCGCCGAGCGCGAAGAAGTCGTCATCGTCGGCCACGCTGTCCAGATCGAGCGCGCACCGCCAGGCATCGCGCAGCATCGCCTCCGTGGTTCCCCGCACCGCCATCGCTTGGGGGTGCGAATCATGGAGCGAATCATGGAGCGGGTCATGGAGCCGGTCACGGAGCGCGCGCCGGTCCACCTTGGCCAGCGTGCCGTCCGGCCGCCACGCGCCGAGATCGCCGGTCCGGTACAGCCTCAGCGGCCTGCCTTCGGCCAGGTGATCGACCTCGACAAAGCGCTCGCGCGTCAGCGCAGGACGCTGCCAGTACCCACGCGCCAGCCCCGCGCCGCCGAGATGGATCTCGCCGATCTGGCCTGGCGACACCGGCTGCCGGTCGCCATCGAGCACATGGACCACGGTGTCGTCGATGGCCTGGCCGATCGGGATCGCGCCGGTCTCTGCGTCATGCAGCGTGATGGCGTGACAGGTGGCGAAGGTCGTGCATTCGGTCGGGCCGTAGGCGTTCAGCAGCCGGGCCGGCGGCGCGCTGCGCAATACCGCGCCAATCGCCTGGGCGTTGAGCGCTTCGCCGCCGACCAGCAGCGTACGCAGCGTGGCGAACGCATCGGGGCACGCGTGCACGGTATGGTTGAACAGCGCGCTGGTGATGAACATCGTCGTCACGCCTTGCGCGCGCAGGCTATGCCGGAAAGTGGCGGGGTCGATACAGGTCTGCCCGGGCAGGAACACCACGGTGCCCCCGTTCAGCAGCGCCCCCCAGGTCTCGAACAGGGCGGCGTCGAAGGTGGGATTCGCGATGGCCGCGATCCGGTCGTCGGCATTCAGCGATACATAGCGCGGTTGCCAGGCCAGCCGCACAATGCCACGCGCCAGGATCTCCACGCCCTTCGGCTGGCCGGTGGTGCCCGAGGTGTAGAGGACATGGGTCCGATGCGCGAGACCCGCTGCCGGCATGGCGATGCTGCCGGCGGCCTCGGCCCCCGGCGTCAGGTAATCGGCCGGGCAATCGGCCGGGCAATCGGCCACCGCGCCCAGGCGGGCGCGATCGCCGGCCGTCGACACGGCGATCCGCACGTCGAGGTCGTCCAGCATCAGGCGAATCCGTGCGTCGGGCGCATCGGGATCCAGCGGCAGGCAACTCCCGCCCGCGCGGACCCGGGCATCGAGCGCGGCATAGGACACGTGCCGCCCAGCCGTAGACCAGCGCGATGGCGTCAGGCCGCTGCCTGACCCGACGGCGGAACCATGCGTCCAGGCCACTTACCTCGGCAGATGCATCCATCTTCGCCCCCTGGCAATTCAGGCCAGCGAGTATAGATCCGCTTCGGCTGCATGATCGCGACCTCTGCGGTGTCAGTCACGCCGCAGTCATGCACGGCGCAGCGGCTGACAAGGAGAAGAATCAGTGCACCCGGGTCGGTGTGGCGGATGGCGCCGGCGCCTCGCGCGGCGCCGCGTGCTTGAGCGAGCCGTAGCGGTTGGCGTAGAGCCAGGTGAATTCCGCCCCCAGCAGGAAGATCTGCGCGGAGTAGTAGACCCACATCAGCAGCACCACCAGCGAGCCGGCCGCGCCATAGCCGGACGCCACCCCGCTCTTGCCGATGTAGAGCCCGATCAGGAACTTGCCGATGCTGAACAGCACGGCGGTGACGGTGGCGCCGAGCCAGACGTCCGGCCAGCGCACGGCGGCGTGGGGCATGATCTTGTAGATCATGGCGAAGACGACGGTCACCAGCGCCACGCTGACGAGCAGGTCGAGCGCATGGCCGAGCAGTTCGCCGTCGAACAGCGGCCCCCACACCCGCCCCAGCGCCGCAAGCCCGGCGCTGGCCAGCAGCGAGACAATCAGCAGGAAGCCAATGCCCAGCACCATCCCGAAAGACAGCAGCCGCGCGCGCAGCAACGCCAGAATGCCGGACGCCTTCTTGCGCTCCGGCACCTGCCAGATACGGTCCAGTGCGCTCTGTAGTTCGGCGAACACCGTGGTGGCGCCAATCAACAGCGTCACCGTGCCGACCAGCGCGGTCAGCGTGCTCAGACCGGGGTCGCTGAGCGCGAGGAGCATGTTCTCGATGGCCGCCGCGCCTTCCGCGCCGATCAGCCCGGTGAACTCGCTCATCACCGCGCCGCGCGCCGCCTCGGCACCAAACACCATGCCGGCCACCGAGATCACGATCAGCAGCAGCGGCGCGATCGAGAACACCGTGTAGTAGGCCAGCGCGGCGCCCATGCTGGGCGCGTAGTCGTCCATCCACGCGGTCACGCTGTCGCGCATCAGGCCGTAGGCCTGACGGAGGGAGATGGGTCGCCAGCGCATCGCCGCGCCTGTTCCGTCGATCTACTTCTTCGGCTGGTCCTGCCCCACCGGTACCGGCCCTTTGCCCGGCACATCCTTCACGAGGTCGGACGTGGCCCAGTCGCTGCCGTGGTCGCGCGGCTTTTTCTGGTCCCGGTTGTCTTCGCCATAGTGCGGCGGCCCCGAGGCGGGGTCGCGCGGCGTGCCATCGGGCCAGACGCCGCCGTCGCTGCGGCGGTGCACGCTGTGCGCATCGCCGTGTTCGGTGAGTTTCCCATCGGCTGGTTTGGTCATTTTCGTCTCCGGTCATGGCATAGCGGAACCAAGAGAAGCGAATTCCATACCCGGCCCCGGGACACGGCCCAGCACCACCGGGCGGGTTGCGGGCGAGCCGCCAACCGGCAAAAACTACACACCCGCCCGTACGCCGCCTATATTGGAATGTATCCAATCCATCACAGGAGACCTCGATGCGCTTCCCTTCGCGCTGGATGCAAGCCGATCTGCCACGTGCTGCCGCCACTGCCGCCATGCTGCTCGCACTGGCGGCCTCGGGCGTAGGACTGGGCGGATGCTCGACCGCGCCCGCGGACCCCTCGGCCAAATCGACGTCCGCCTCCGCCAGCGCCCCGCAGGCCGACGCCCTGCCCTCCTGGCGCGACGGCCCCGCGAAGCAAGCCATCGTCAAGTTCGTCTCCGACGTGACGCGCCAGGGCTCGCCCACCTACGTGCCGCCCGAGCAGCGCGTGGCCGCCTTCGACAATGACGGCACGCTGTGGAGCGAGCAGCCGCTCTACTTCCAGTTCTTCTTCCTGCTCGATCAGGTCAGGGCCGCCGCGCCCCAGCATCCGGAATGGCGCAACAACCCGGCCTTCAAGGCCCTGATGGCCAACGACCTGGCCAAGGTGATCGCCAACGAGAAGCAGCTGCTGCAGTTGATTGCCGTCGCCAACAGCGGCATGAACGTGGACGACTACGACAAGACCATCCGCAACTGGATCGCCAGCGCGCGCCACCCGAAGTTCAATCGGCCCTACACCGATCTGGTCTACCAGCCGCAGCTGGAGCTGCTGTCCTACCTGCGCGCGAACGGCTTCAAGACGTATATCGTGTCCGGCGGGACCATCGAGTTCATGCGGCCCTGGGTGGAGCAGGCGTACGGGATTCCGCCCGAGCAGGTGGTCGGCTCGACGCAGGCGGTGCGCTATGGCATGTCCAACGGCAAGCCGGCGCTGGTGCGTGACCCGAAGCTGGAGTTCATCAACGATGGCCCCGGCAAGCCGGTTGGCATCTATCGCCATATTGGCCGGCGGCCGATCCTGGCCGTGGGCAACTCGGATGGCGACTTCCAGATGCTGGAATACACCACCACCGGCGACGGCCCGCGTCTGGCCGTGCTCGTGCATCACGACGATGCCGAGCGGGAATTCGCCTACGACCGCGCGTCCAAGATCGGCAAGCTGGACAAGGCGCTCGACGCCGCCAAGGTGCGCGGCTGGACCGTCATCAGCATGAAGCAGGACTGGCAGGCGGTGTACCCGAAGCGATAGGCTTAGCGCCCCGCGCGCCCTGCCCGCTACGGCATGATCCCGATGTAGCGCCCGCGCGGGCGGATCACCTGCCCCACCCCCAGTTGCTCCAGGCTGTGCGCCAGCAGGCCGATGCTGCGCGCCGTGGCGAACATGGCGAACGCGGCGTCGTCCGGCAGGCGGTAGTGGATGACCAGCGCCGCCAGCGCCACGTCGATATTGGGCTGCAGGCCGGTCAGCCGGGTGGCTTTCTCGATAAAGCGCGTGATGACGTCGGGCGGATCGAACAGGGCCAGCAGCGCCACCGCGCGTGGGTCCCCATCGGGATAGAGGTGATGGCCGAACCCGGCCAGCGGCAATCCGGTGGACAGGTAGTGGGCAATCACCTGATCCTCGCCCAGCCGCTCCACCTCGTTGAACAGCGCCTTGACCCGGCCGGACGCATCGCCGTGCAACGGCCCGGACAGCGTGGTCAGCCCCGCCAGCAGGCAGGCCGGCAGCGAGGCGCCCGTGGACGCCGCGATACGCGTCGCGAACGCCGAACTGGTCAGCTCATGGTCCACCAGCAGCACCATCGCGGTCCGCAGCAGATCCGCCACCTGCGGCGACTGCTGCCAGCCCTGCGCAAAGCGGAGGTGCAAGGGCTGCTGCCCCGCCTGCGCGCCAAAGGCGTTGGCCAGCTGGCCCACCAACTCCTGCGCTTCCAGATGCAACACCCGCGTCATGCGCCCATGCGTGGAATGGCCCGTGGCCGCCAGCGTGGCCAGCGTATGGAAGGCCGCCACGCGCCCGGGCTCGGCGACGCCGGCCATCGATGAGAAGTCGACGACCTGCTCGGCGTCCCACAGCAGGTGCGCCACCTCTTCCAGCGTGGCGGATCCGGCCAGCGTCACGGCGTCCTGCCCCCGGTAGTACAGCCGCTCGCGCACGAAGGTCGAGAGCGCGGTGGGGATGCTCGGCTCCGCGCCGAACAGCGTGTTGGTGGCCAGCGTCTCGTGCTTGCGCCCGGCCTGCTTGCGCCGGGCGAGGCCGGCCACATCCTCGGCCCGATAGAGGCTGCGCCGCGTGTCGGCAGGGTCGGACATGACCTCAAGCTTGCCCCGGCTGACGTAGGCATAGAGCGTTTGCGGCCGCACGCCAAGTCGGCTGCACGCCTCGTCCATCGATATCCAGGTTCCCATGGTGACGCTTCCCGTACGAATTTATGTTGATTTTATATATCAATCTTGCCTCGTTAATCAACTATTACATACCATGCATCCATCAACAACCCCCCAGCCTCACGCACATGAAGCCGCAAATCCTCCAGCTGAACCCGATCCTGATCCCGGCGGCCAATGACGAACTGGCCAGCCGCTACGTGGTGCACAAGTACTTCGAGATTGCCGACCAGGCGGGCTGGCTGCGCGAGCACGGCGCGTCCATCCAGGCGGTGATCACCGGCGGCCACACCGGGATCTCGCGGGCGATGCTGGAACAGCTGCCGGCCCTGAAGGTGGTCGCCGTCAATGGCGTGGGCACCGATGCGGTGGACCTGGCCTACTGCCGCGAGCGCGGCCTGGCGGTGACCGCCACGCTGGGTGCGCTGACCGAAGACGTGGCGGATCTGGCCATCGGCCTGCTGATTGCCGCCTGCCGCAATATCTGCGCGGGCGACCGCTTCGTGCGGGACGGCCAGTGGGAACTGCATCCGCAGCCCAGCGCCATTCCGCTGGCGCGCCGGTTCAGCGGCATGCGCGTGGGCATCGTCGGCATGGGCCGGGTCGGGCGCGCCGTGGCCACGCGGGCGGCGGCGTTCGGCTGCCCCATCCGCTACACCGACCTGCGCGCCATGGACGACGTGCCGCACACCTTCGTGGCGAACCTGCTGGATCTGGCCCGCGAGAGCGACGCGCTGGTGCTGTGCGCCGCCGCCGACAAGGCCGAGGGCATCATCAATGCCGCCGTGCTGGAAGCGCTCGGCCCGCAGGGCTACCTCGTCAACGTGGCGCGCGGCCGGCTGGTCAATGAAACGGATCTGGCCGATGCCATCGCCGCCGGGCGTATCGCGGGCGCGGGCCTCGATGTGTTCGTCGACGAACCGCGCGTGCCGCTGGCGCTGCGCCAGTCGGACCGCACCACGCTGCAGGCCCACCGCGCCAGCGCCACCTGGGAGACGCGCGGCGCCATGGTGCAGATGGTGCTGGACAGCGTGGCGCAGGGGCTGGCGGGCGAGCGTCCGGCCATGAGCCTGACCACCTGAGACCGCGATGGATTTCGTCTTCCCACCGGCCCCACCGGTCTCGCTGCCTGTCTCGGGTGACACGGCGCGGTTTCCCATCGCCCGGGTCTTCTGCATCGGCCGCAACTATCGATGGGACCCGGCCGAGCCGGCGCCCCGGGCCATGCCTGCATGGTTCATGAAGCCGGCGACCGCCGTGGGGCCGGCCCGGGGCGAGCTGCCTTATCCGCCGGAGACGACCGAGTTCTGCCACGAGGTGGAACTGGTGGTGGCGATCGGCCAGGGCGGGCGTGACATCGATCCGGCACAGGCCGAGGCGCAGCACATCTGGGGCTATGCCGTCGGACTGGACCTGACCCGGCGCGACTTGCAGCAGCAAGCCAAGCGCGTCGGCGGCCCCTGGGAGCCCGCCAAGGCCTTCGACCACTCGGCGCCGTGCAGCGCCCTCGTGCCCGCCGCCACCTGCGGCCATCCGCACGAAGGCGCGATCCAGCTCGCCGTGAACGGTGTCGAGCGGCAGCGCGCGGACCTCTCCGGCCTGCTCTGGCCGGTGCCGGAGCTGGTGGCGATGCTGTCCCGATCCGTGACGCTGATGCCGGGCGACCTGATCTTCACCGGTACGCCGGTGGGCGTCGGGCCCTTGCAGCCCGGCGATGTCATTCAGGCCAGCGTGGCGGGGATCGGCGAGCTGGCGCTGACCGTCGCCCGCTGAAGACCATCCGCCACAACATATATATATAGGAGACCCCCTTGAACGCACCCCGCAAGATCGCCCTCGTCACCGGCGCCGGCAGCGGCGTGGGCCGCCTGACGGCCATCGCCCTGCTCAATGACGGCTGGACCGTCGTGCTGGCCGGCCGGCGCGCCGAGCCGTTGCAGGCGCTGGCCGCCGAGGCCGCCGAACGCGGCCAGCCCGCCATGGCGGCGCCCACCGACGTGACCGACCCGGCCAGCGTGCAGGCGCTGTTCGACACCATCGAGCGCGAGTTCGGCCGGCTGGACCTGCTGTTCAACAACGCCGGCGTCAACGCCCCCGCCGTGCCGATGGACGAGCTGCCGCTGGACAAGTGGTTCAACGTGATCAACACCAACGTCACGGGCGTCTTCCTCTGCGCGCGGGCGGCCTTCGGCCTGATGCGCCGCCAGTCCCCGCAGGGCGGGCGCATCATCAACAATGGCTCGATCTCCGCGCACACGCCCCGCCCGTTCACGGCGCCGTACACGGCCAGCAAGCACGCCGTCACCGGGCTGACCAAGGCGCTGGCGCTGGACGGCCGCGCCTACCACATCGTGGCCAGCCAGATCGACATCGGCAACGCGCTGACCGAGCTGTCCGAACGCATGACGCGCGGCGTGCTGCAGGCCAACGGCACCACCGCGCCGGAGCCGATGATGGATGCCACCCATGTTGCCAATGCCGTGCGCCACATGGCCTCGCTGCCGCTTGAGGCCAATGTCCTGACCATGACCGTCATGGCCAGCGCGATGCCTTTCGTCGGGCGCGGCTGACATCACAGAGTTAACAAAAGTTGACCAGAAATCGAACGGAGACAACCATGCATTTCACCCCTCTCATCAAGACCCTTGCCCTGTCCGCTGCACTGTCCACCACGCTGATCGTGGCGCCGGGGCTGGCCTCGGCACAGAACAACTACCCGAGCCGCCCGGTCACCATCATCGTTCCGGCCCCGGCCGGCGGCGGCATCGACCTGATCGCCCGCGTCGTGGGCGAGAAGCTCTCGGTCAAGTTCGGCCAGCCATTCATCGTCGAGAACCGCCCGGGGGCGTCCAACAACCTCGGCACGGCGGTGCTGGCCAACGCCAAGCCGGACGGCTACACCATCGGCATCGTCGGTGGCAGCCACAACATCAACAAGTTCCTGTTCAAGAACCTCGGCTGGGACCCGCAGAAGAGCTTCGAGCCCATCGTCTACACCCACGAGATTCCGCTGGTGTTCGCGATCTACCCGAAGCTGCCGGTCAAGACCATGCCTGAACTGGTGACGTGGATGAAGGCCAACCCCGGCGAAGCCAAGGTGGCCACGTCCGGCCGTGGCAGCGCGCAGGAGATGGCCGCCGAGATGTTCCGCATGGTCAGCGGCGCGCCGGTGCTGCTGGTGCCCTACAAGGGCTCGTCCGCCGCCCACCCCGACCTGGTGGCCGGCCGCACGGCGCTCTACATCGACACCATCAGCGCCATCCAGGAGCAGGTGAAGGCGGGCAACGTGCGCGCCGTGGCGGTCTCCACCCGGAACCGCTCCAAGGCGCTGCCCACCGTGCCGACGGCCGAGGAACAGGGGCTCAAGGGCTACGACGCCAACACCAACGGCGGCTTCCTGGCCCCGGCCGGCACGCCGAAGGAGATCGTCGCCAAGCTCAACACCGAGATCAACGCGGCGCTGAAGCTGCCCGAGGTGCGCGCCAAGCTGGAAGCAGCCGGCATCGAGGTGCAGGGCGGCACGCCGCAGGCCTATGCGGCCCTGATCCAGTCCGACCTGACGAAGTGGGGCAAGGTCGTGAAGCAGGCCGGGATCGAGGCGGAGTAATCCGTACCCGCTGGCGATCTTCGACCGGCGCCCCTCTGATTAGCAGGATGGTGATGCACCCCGGATCCTTGCTACCGTTTGCAACCGCCGTCAGCCGCGTCTGGCGGCGACAAGACAAACGGACAATGGGAAGAAGGGGTTATAGCCATGCTGAAGTGGAAATATCTGATGGGCGCGCTGGTCGTGGGGGCCGCCCTGGCCGGCTGCGGGGGCGGTGACGGGCAGGCACCCGTGCAGACGGAAACGCCGGCGGCCCCCGCCGAGCCACCGCCGCCGTTGCCGATCAAGTACTCGGGCACGCTGTCTTTCGGGGACACCATCGCCCTTACCGTGGACGCGCCGTCCCGCGGCAGGGTCACGCTCAGTTTTGTCGACTCGGCCTTTGGCCTGCGTGGCACGGTCATCGGCAACTACACCAGCACGGACGGCAATTACACCGTGAGCGGTCTCGAGGCCGATAGCGCGGACCCGCCACCGGCCACCCTGACTGCCAGGCTGGCCGGCATCGGACTGACGTTCCGCCAGGGCGTGGATGGCCTGTTCGGCGAGATCTCCGGCGTGCCGAACCTGCTGGGCACCAGCACCGGCCTGCTGGCCGGCGACATCGCCGCGAACGTTGCCCCCCTCACCGCGCCGGCGCTGAGCAGCCTGGCCGGCGGCTACAACGTGCTGATGAACTTCGGGATTTACGATCAGGCCACTGGCAAGCCGCTGGTGGGCCCCGTCAGCACGGCGGCCGGCATGCGCTTCGACACCGAGGGCAACGTCGAACTGTGCACCGACGCGGATCTCGTCACCTGCGTGACCCCGCAACTGGGCAAGCTGACGCTGGCCGACCAGACACGCTTTCCGGGTGCCTACGACCTGGTGATGAACGGCGGCGGCTACTTCCGTGGGCGGCTGTTCGTCAACCCGACCGGCGGCTTGCGCTTCGACATGAACTACGCCGAGGCAGGGTCGGTCGCCACCGGCACCTGGACCATCCAACCGGCCACGGCGCTGGTCGCCGGGGAGCTTGACGGCACCTGGGCGTGCTCGCGCGCAAACCGCGTGATGGACGGCGCGGCGGCGGTGATGGACGGCACGCTGGTGCGGGACACGCTGACCATTGCCGATGGCAAGCTCACCACCGCCAGCAAGGCACTGACCCTGCCGCTGATGCTGAATGCGTTCCAGGGTGGCATGACGCTGAATGGCGTGGCGCTGGCCATCAATGGGGACCCGGACGCCGACCCGGACGATCCGGCTGCCGCGCCGCCTACTTTCGGCCAGATCCTCCTGAAGACGGGCGCCGACTCGCTGGCGTGGCTCAACCTGACGGACAGCAGCGTCTTCCAGGGCACGTGCCGCCGCGCGTCCTGACCTTTGCTGAACCACCGGGCATCACTCTGCGCCGGCCCTCGGGCCGGCGTTCTTTTGCCAGGGTGTCAGTCGTGCAGCAGGTGCCGCAGCCACAGGCTCATCAGCCCGGCGCGGCCGCGCACGCCAAATTTGCGGTAGATGCCGGTGATGTAGGAGTGCGTGGTGGAAACAGCCAGCCCAAGGCGTTCGGCGATCTGCTTCTCGCCGGCTTCGGTCAGGAGCAGGTTCAGCACCCGGCGTTCGTGTGGGGCGAGCGCGTCGAGGCGACTCGCGTGGTCCGGCGGATGGGGCGGGATCGCCCGCGCCTGCCGCAGCGCGGTCACGTCCCGTGCCACGCCAATGCGCAGCTGGTGCGCCGCGTGCCATTGGGCCGACCACGACAGGTGGACGTCCGCACCATTCCGGTGCCGATAGCGATTCTCGAAGCCCACGCGCTTGTTGCCGGCCAGGACCCGGCCGGCCTCGCGCAGCGTCTTCTCCCGGTCTGCCGGCACCACCAGTTCGAGCACGAACTGGCCGACCAGATCGGACTGCCGGTAGCCGAGGATTTCCTCGCACACCGTGTTGGCGTAGCGGATCTCGCCGGTCTGGTCGACCAGGAAGACGGCGTCGGGGAGGCTGTCGGCCAGCGCAATCGCGCCATCCTCCTTGAGAAGTATCGTCATCGGGTTGGGGGGCGACGGCGTTGCGGCAACGCAACTGCCGTGCGCGGGAGCAATCGATCGAGTAGTGTTGCGGGGGTTCGACGTGGTCGCTCGGGACAATAGCGCAGCGCCCCGCCGCCTCCTATCCGAAATCGCTCATCTGCCCATGGCCGAACCGAACCGACTCCCCGACCGGCATGCCGCCGGCTGGCTGGACGTTGCCACGTCCGACGCGGACGACGCCGCGCGCATCCAGCGCCAATGGATGCCGATGCAGTACGACCAGCTCGATGGCGGCGCCTTTGCCGGGCGATTCCGGATGCTGCGGACGGATCACACACTCGTTGTCACCGAGTTGCAGAACCGCACGGTGCTGAAGCAGCAGCACTCCCCGACCGACTATTGCACGATCAGCCTGATCCGCAAGGTGTCTGGCCGGGGGCGGTGCGGGCTGGATACGCTGTCTGGCCAGAGCGTCGGCTACATGCCGGGGGGAAGGGATTACGAAGTCCAGCTTCCGCCCAGCGAGATCCTGTATTTCGGTTTCGACCAGCGCCGCCTGATGCAGGCCGCCGAGGTGCTCGGCTATGACATGCCGGCCAACGGTAATCGGCCCGTTTTCCTGGATGGACTGGACGCGGCGGGACTCAACCGGATGGCGGATACCTTGATGGCGCTGCGCGACCGCGCGGCAGCCGATCCGACCGCCACCGTCAATCGACAGTACCTGGATGACGTCGTGCTCGAGCGCGCACTGGAAATCCTCGTCAGGGCGCCGTCCGGCGCAACGCCGGTCCACGTCATCAACATGCACCGCATCACCCAGCACGCCCGGGCGCTGATCGACAGCAGCCCGAACGAACCCTGGACGGTGATGACGCTGTGCCAGGCGCTCCATGTCAGCCGCGCCACGCTGCAACGGGCCTTTCAGCGGCACTACGGGATGTCGCCCCTGGCCTATCTGCGGATCCGGCGGCTCAATGGCGCGCGCCGGGCCTTGCAGGCCGGGCGCGGCACCAGCGCGACGGTCTCGTCAGTCGCCATGCATTGGGGCTTCTTCCATCTGTCCCGGTTTGCACAGGACTACTGCCAGCTGTTCGGCGAGTTGCCGTCCACCACGCTGGGAACTCAGTGGCCGGCTGCCTCGACCGCACCGATTCCGGTCTCGGAACGCAGTTCCTGAGCTTCGAAGCCGGCCTTGTCCAGGCGCGCTCTTGCCGACTTGTCGGTCACCGATACGATCCAGATGCCAAGGAAGCCGATCGTCATCGAGAACAACGCCGGGGACGTATAGGGGAACGGTGCGCTCTTGAAGTGGAACACATCGACCCAAACGGCCTGCGACAGGATCGTGAGCACGACAGCCGACAACAGCCCCATGAAGCCGCCTATCGTCGCGCCGCGTGTGGTGCAACCCTTCCACAGCACTGACATGAACAGCACCGGGAAGTTGGCCGAAGCTGCCACCGCAAAGGCCAGCGATACCATGAAGGCAATATTCTGCTTCTCGAAGACGATGCCGAGCACAACGGCGACCACACCGAGGATGACGGTGGTGATACGCGATACCTGCAGCTCATCGCGACTGCTTGCATTGCCATGCTTGAACACGGTGGCATACAGGTCGTGCGACACGGCCGATGCACCGGCAAGCGTCAGGCCGGCCACGACGGCCAGGATGGTGGCGAAAGCCACGGCCGAGATAAAGCCGAGAAACACGTTTCCGCCGACCGCGCTGGCCAGATGGACGGCCGCCATATTGACGCCGCCAAGCAGCTTGCCGCTGCCATCCTGGAAGGTCGGATTCGTCCCCACCAGCACGATGGCTCCGAAGCCAATGATGAAGGTCAGGATATAGAAGTAGCCGATCCAGGTCGTGGCCCAGAAGACCGACTTGCGCGCCTCCTTGGCATTGGGCACCGTGAAGAAGCGCATCAGGATGTGCGGCAGCCCGGCCGTGCCGAACATCAGCGCAATCCCGAACGAGATGGCCGAGATGGGATCCTTGATGAAGTTCCCCGGACCCATGATGGAGTCCTTCTTCGCGTGGACCTCCACGGCCTTGGCGAACAGGACCTCCGGGCTGAACTGGTGCTGGGCCAGCACCATGAAGGCCATGAAAGACGCGCCGGCGAGCAGCAGGCAGGCCTTGATGATCTGCACCCACGTCGTCGCGGTCATGCCGCCGAAGAGGACATACACCATCATCAGCGTACCGACGATGACCACCGCGATCCAGTATTCCAGCCCGAACAGCAGCTTGATGAGTTGCCCGGCACCCACCATCTGCGCAATCAGGTAGAAGGCAACCACGACCAGCGTGCCCGATGCCGCGAACGCGCGGATCGGCCCCTGCTTGAAGCGGTAGGCAGCAACATCGGCAAAGGTGAAGCGGCCCAGGTTGCGCAGCCGCTCCGCCATCAGGAAGGTGACGATCGGCCAGCCCACGAGGAAGCCGATGGAGTAGATCAGGCCGTCATAGCCATTGGTGAAGACTGCCGCCGAAATGCCGAGAAACGAGGCCGCCGACATGTAGTCGCCAGCAATTGCCAGGCCGTTCTGGAATCCGGTGATGCCGCCGCCACCGGTGTAGAAAGCGGCTGCCGATTTTGTCTTGGTTGCCGCCCATTTGGTAATGAACAGCGTGCCAATGACGAACACGGAAAACATGCCAATTGCCGTCCAGTTGGTCGGCTGCCGCTGCATCTGCCCGAGGTCTCCGCCCGCTGCAAGGGCGGCCGATGCCAGCAGCAGCGCCGCGCTGGCGACGATGGCGTGGTGGGCTTTCATGCCACCTCCCGCTTGATCTGCTCGGTCAGCTTGTCGTACGAGGCGTTGGCATGGCGCACGTAGAAGCCGGTGATGGCCACCGTGAATGCAATCACGAACAAGCCGATCGGCATGCCCCATGTCATCACGCCGCTTCCCATTCTCGTCGCAAGCAGTTCCTTGTCGAAGGCGATCAGCAGGACGTACCCGTAGTAGACAATCAGCATCACGGCGGTCAGGGACCAGCCAAGCCTGCTGCGTTTGTGGACAAGCTCATGGTATGCGGGATTTGCCCTGAGTCTTGCGACCAGATCTTCATTCATCGATGTCTCCTGCCATTTCTTTTGCTTCGTCATCGCCGGCCTTGGGCGGCGCAGTGCTGGACGCGATGGATGTCATCGCAATCCATGCCGCTAGGTTAATCGCTACCCCTTACCCAGGTCTTACACGCGCGGTGACTGGCGCGGCGCATCGCGCATGCGGCTAGCGGCGTTGCGGCACGAGCACTACCGGAACGGCACTATGGCGCACGATCTCCTCTGCAACGCTGCCCATCAACAGGCTCTTCAGGCCGCTGCGCCCGTGCGTGCCGGTCACGACGAGTTGCGCATCGCTGCGCTCCACGATGCGCCGAAGCTGGCCGGCGATGTTTCCCGGCGCGTCGATGTCATCGACCATCACGACGCGGCCTCGAACATTCCTCGCTTCCGCGCTCGCCAGGGCATCCGCCAGCAGCTTCTTGCCCTCTGCGACAAGCCTGGCCCGCACGCCCTCCTCCTCATAGCCGGGGTCGACGATATGCACGATCTCAAGTTCGGCATCGAAGGCCGCCGCCAGCTTGATCGCCTCGTCGAGGCCCCTCGCCGCGCATTGGCTCCCATCGACGGCAACCAGAATCTTCTGGTACATGAGCTGTCTCCTCTACCAATGGCAATGTCCTGCCGTCTACTTGCTCTGTCCCTCGGTGTAGGGATCGAACTTGCCCGACCGCGCCACATCGTCCGGTTGGGGCCGCTCGTCCGGCAGCTTCTTCGCCGGCGCAGCGTTGGACTTCGTCCTCACGCCATCGGTGTACGGGTCGAAATTCCCGGCCTTGCTGGCACCTTCCTTCCCCTTTTCAGGCGACGACGGCTTTGCCTTGGTCGTATGGGAGCCGCCATACAAGTCGCCGCCATCCGTGTAGTTCTTCTGCGCCATGGCGGGTGCCGCCAGGAGGGCAACGACTGCTGCCGTAGCCACTAAGGTCATCCGTTTCATTCTGGTCTCCTTCAAGCACAAGATGGCTTTGAGTCCAGACTAGGTGCCACGTCCCGGCGGGGCTTGATACATATCAAGCCGCCCCGCCGAGCGGATAAGCGACACGATGCCGAGGGGTCACGGCGTGGTGGCGCTAATGATTCTCAGTATTCGCGCACGCTCTCAACGTCATATTTCTCACTGGAAGAAGCTATATTGTGATGAGCCGGGCCATCGGGCCTCCGGCGCAGGTGCCAGCCCGCGCCACCTCCAAATGAGCCGAAAATGACGCTCCCCACACCGAATGCGGATGGCCGCTGGATCCTGCCGGATCAGATCACAGGGAACGAGGCATGTTTTTCCGCAATAGTGCGCACCTCCATGGAGGCCATTATTTCGGTAAACGAGGGACAAAGCATTGTGCTCTTCAACCCCATGGCTGAAGCGCTGTTTGGCATCTCCGCATCCGAGGCGGTCGGAAAGCCGCTGGACCTGCTGATTCCGAGCCGGTTCCGGGCCTCGCATGCGACGCACGTCAAGCGCTTCGGCGTCACCGGCGTGTCGGATCGACAAATGGGCCAGCAGCGCACCCTCTTCGGCCTGCGTCGGGACGGCAGTGAATTTCCGATCGAGGCTTCCATCTCGCAAACCAGCGACAGCCAGGGACGCAAGCTGTTCACCGTCATGCTGCGAGACGTCACGGAGCGCGTGCGCGCCGAAGCAAGGTTGCGTCACTCGCGGGAAGAACTGCAGGCCCTCTCTGACAGCATCCTCTCCACCCGGGAGGAGGAGAAACGGCGGGTGGCCAGGGAACTGCATGACGACATCGGCCAGCGTTTGAGCGCCCTGAAAATGGACCTCGTCATGCTGGAGAACGATCTGCGCAGGGAGGGCGCCTCCACCGGCAGTTGCAGTCAGGCCGCCGCCATGCACGCCGGGCTCGATGCCGCCATTGCCGCCGTCCGACAGATTTCGGCAGACCTTCGGCCAGCCCTCCTGGATGAACTGGGCCTGACTGCGGCACTCGACTGGCTGGGAAAGGATTTCAGCCATCGTTACGCCATTTCCGTCGACACCCATGTGCCGGATCATGTCGAGGTGTCCGATCAGGCAGCGACCGCGGTGTTCAGGATCGTTCAGGAAGCCCTGAACAACGTCGTCCATCATGCCAACGCGAGCCGCGTGTGGATCGACCTGCATCAGGCCGACGACGACCATGTCCTGTCTGTGCGAGACGATGGCGACGGCTGGGACGGCGAGATCAAGGACCCTGCCCGTCGCTCGTTTGGATTACTCGGTATTCGGGAGCGCGCACGCCTGCTTGGCGGCACCTTGTCTCTTGCCAATACCCCGGGCCGGGGCTTCGAACTTTCCCTGCGGTTTCCCACCAGGTTTGCCGAGACGAGGTAATGCCATGATACGTGTGGTGATTGCAGACGATCATGCCGTCGTGCGTAACGGCTTGCGGCATATTCTCGAACGGGAATCCGATGTGGGGGTCGTTGGCGAGGCCTCCAAGGCATCGGAGGTGTCACATGTGGTCAGGGAAACTACGCCGGATGTCATCCTGCTCGATCTTTCCATGCCTGGCCGCAGCGGCCTGGAACTGGTGCGACTGGTGCGTACCGATCATCCCGCCACGCGCATCCTCGTGCTGACCATGCATGCGGAGGAACAGTACGTCGTCCGCGCCTTTCGCGCCGGCGCCGCCGGCTACCTGACCAAGGACAGTGCGGCGACCGACCTCATTGACGCGCTCCGGAAGGTTGCCGGTGGCGGCACCTACGTCAGCCCGGAAATGGCGGAGAAACTCGCCCTCGGCCTGCAGGAGCGCCCCGACGCCCCCCATACCGGCCTGTCGGACCGGGAGCTCGAAGTCTTCCGCCGCATCGTGAACGGGGAGTCCCTGACCGAGATCGCCGAGGCCCTCTCCGTGAGTGCGAAAACCGTCAGTACCTACAAGATGCGCCTGCTCGAGAAGTTGCAGCTGCGCAGCGACGCGGCACTGGTGCGTTACGCCATCCAGGCCAACCTCTTCCCCGACGACTCAGAAATCTAGCCCCCTGGCGTCAAAGGATGGGAAAGCCATTCGACGTTGATGTATCGCAACGTCGACCTTCCGCACTCACTTAGAGTGAAGCCATCCCCGTGCTCGACCCTTTGCCAAGGAGCCTGGATGGACATCTCGGCCATCATCATCCATGTGGACGCATCCCCACAATCCGCGGCCAGGCTCTCGCATGCGGTGGCGATCGCTACGGCATTCCATGCCACGTTGATCGGCCTGCTTTCGCAGAATGCCGACGCCCCGGCCGGGACCGATCACCACCACAATGGCAAACACGTGCGGAGCGGCATCGCAGCCGACCTCTCGGCCAACTGTGATGCGGCCAGACTGGCCTTTGACACCGCCACGGAGCACCTGCCCGTGGCGGTGGACTGGCGCGTCGGGGAAGGCACGCCTATCGATGCCATGCATTGTGAAGGCCGGCTGGCAGATCTCATCATCGTGGGCCAGCCGGCGCCAGGGGAGGTCGGCGCCTCTGCCACACGGCGGTTCATTGAATTGACGATCGTGGGCACGGGCCCGCCGGTGCTGGTGCTCCCCGCCGGCGGCAAGATTGCCGCAGCCCCGTGGCCGTATGCATCGGCCATGGTGGCGTGGAGCGGCACCCGCGAATCGGCACGGGCGCTGCGGAGCGCCCTACCCTTCCTCCGGCTCGCCCGCCGCGTGAACCTCGTACCCTGCCCGCCTGACGGCCTGGGGCGCCACCCAGGTGCCGCGCCGCCAAGCTACGCGATGAGCTGGCTTTCCCGCCATGGCGTGAAAGCGACGCTGACGGAAATGACCGTCCATCAATCCGGCAGTGTGGGCGACGCCCTGCTGGAATTGACTGCGCGCCGCAAGGCCGACCTCCTCGTCTGTGGGGAATACGGGCGCCGCGTCATGCGCGATAACGTCCTGGGCAGCGTCGCCGACACGCTGCTGAGCAAATCGCCGATTCCCACGCTCTTCGCCTGCTAGATATCCCGGCACTTCATCCCCGCCATGTCAGGTTACCCTGACAGAAACCGACTCATTCCTGACGCTGGTCTCAGCCGTTGCTGATTTCGCTCGACCTCGCGCTCGTCAATACTCAATCCAACGGCTCACGTCTGATGCGACCGCCGGCGCAGGACTCAAGTCCGCGCCCACTGCAGCCTCAACAGGAGGAAGCAATCATGTACGGATCCACTCAGGTGTTGGAAGCATCGCATTCGCCAGGCGCGGACGACCTATTGGCGGCTTATGCGCGCCTCGGCGAAGCGCCAAGGCAGATGAATGCGAACTGTTCGCTTTGCAGTCTCCGGGCGCTCTGTTTTGCGTCGTGCCTGGGCGAAGATGAACTGCCCCGCCTCGAAAGGGTTGTCAGTCAATGGCGCATGATCCATCGCGGCGATTATCTCTTCCGCGTCGGCGACAAGTTCCACAGCTTGTACACCCTGCGCTCGGGATCGTTCAAGACCGTTGCCGGCCACGAAGATGGCCTGGAACATGTCAGCGATTTCATCCTGCCAGGCGAAACGCTTGGACTGGGCGCCATCGGCAGCGGGCAATACGATTGCGATGCCATCGCGCTGGAAGACAGTGCGGTCTGCATCATCCCCTTTGCCTCGCTGGAATCGCTCTGTCACGACGTGCGCAGCGTGCAGCACCACCTCAACCAGACCCTCAGCCGTGAAATCGTGCGTAGTTCCAGGCAAATGGTCCTGCTTTCCGGCATGACCGCTGAACGACGCGTTGCGTCATTCCTGGTCGATTTCTCGCGGCGCCTGCTTGAGCGGGGGTACGCGGCGCGGTCGTTCACGCTGCGCATGACGCGTGAGGAAATTGGCAGCTACCTCGGCATCAAGCTCGAGACCGTCAGCCGGACCTTCTCCCGATTCCAGCGCGAAGGGCTGATGCGGGTCGACGGCAAACAGATCGAGATCTTCGACCCGGAGGCGTTGGCGCAGATCTAGATGACCGCCGGGACGGAGGGAGCGGATCGCGAATGATTCTCAGCAGCCGCATTCGTCACCTCAGCACCTACACTGATTGCAGCGCCATGGCGAGTGCCGGCGCCAGGCGCCATCCCACTCGCACATGGCGAAAAGCCAACTTCATGAATCTGCTGTTACTGGTCATCTCAGCACTGACTCTCCTTGGCGGCTGGGCGGCCAGCCAGTTCGGCGATGCGAACCTCGCTCGCTGGATCTGGATCGGCGGCATTGCCCCGAATGTCCTCGCCTTGCTCGTCGACTGCACAAGATCGCTGTTGCGACGGCAGGCCGGGGTCGATCTGCTCGCCCTCCTCTCCATTGGCTTCGCACTCTGGTTCGGCGAATCGCTGATTGCGTCCGTCATTACGCTCATGCTGGCCAGCGGGCGCATGCTGGAGTCGTACGCGCAAGCGCGCGCGCAACGGGAGATCACCGCACTGCTCGCCCACGCGCCGAAGCGCGCGCACCGGTTCGACGGGCAGCAGTGGCAGGACATCGACCTCGCTGACGTACGCGTTGGCGACCAGTTGATGGTCAGGCATGGTGAAATCGTCCCGGTCGACGGCACGCTCAGCCAGCCGGCCGACCTTGACGAGTCCACCCTGACCGGCGAGGCCGCAATCCGGAAACGGGCGGCGGGCGAGGCAGTCAGCAGCGGCGTGCTGAACTCGGGCGCGGCCGTCGAAATGATCGCCGGTGCCACCGCTGAACACAGCACCTTCGCAGGCATCGTCCGGATGGTGGAAGCCGCCCAGAAGGAGCGCAGCCCTGGGGCGCGGCTCGCGGACCGCTACGCCGTGGCCTTCATGGCCGTCGCGGTGCTGCTGGCGGCCGCGGGCTGGATCTGGACCGGCGATCCGCTGCGGAGTCTCGCTGTACTCGTGGTTGCAACGCCGTGCCCCCTGATCCTGGCGGTACCCACTGCGATCGTTTCGGGGATGTCCCGTTGTGCCAAAAGGGGGGTGCTTGTCAAGGGCGGCGGCGCGCTCGAGCGTCTGGCCGTCGCGAACACCCTGTTCTTCGACAAGACCGGCACCCTGACCAGCGGGCGCGCCCACCTCGCTGCCGTCGATTGCGCCCCCTCGTTCCAGTCGGACGAGATCCTCCGCCTTGCCGGGTCCGTCGCCTGTGCCTCCACGCACGTTATCTCCGACGCAATTGCCGTGGCGGCGCGCGAGCGGGGATTGCAGCTGGCGCCCCCCGCGAACGTGCGAGAAGTGCCAGGATCCGGGGTACAAGCCATGGTCGGCGGCCTGGATATCAAGCTGGGCGCCATGCAGTATGTGCTCGGCACAGGCGACCTTCCGTCCTGGGCAGGCGCGTCCCTGAAGCGCATGCGCCCGGAAGGCGCCTCTACCGTGTTCCTCAGCATCGATGGCCGCCTTGCCGGCCTCCTGCAGTTTCTGGATGGTATCCGCCTGGAGGCACCCCGCGCGCTGCGCATGCTCCGGGAGCTGGGCATTCAGCGTCAGGCCATGCTCACCGGCGACCAGATCGACATGGCGCAGTCCGTCGGCGAGATCCTGGGCATCACGGAGGTCTTTGCCGAGCAGTCTCCGGCGGACAAGCTGGACAAGATCAAGCGCGCGCGGGCGTCGGGAACCGTGATCATGATTGGAGACGGCACCAATGACGCCCCGGCCCTGGCTGCCGCCGACGTCGGGGTGGCCATGGGTGCGCGAGGCGCCGCCTCCACCGTGCAGGCTGCGGATGTTGTCCTGCTCGTCGACCGCTTCGACCGCCTGGTCGACGCCGTCACCATCGCCCGAGGCACTCGCCGCATCGCCTGGCAGAGCGTCATGGTCGGCATGTCGTTATCGTTCCTCGGCATGCTGGTGGCGCTGGCCGGATATCTTCCCCCGTTCTCCGGCGCGGTTTTGCAGGAGGTGATCGATGTCGCCGTCATCCTCAATGCACTGCGCGCGCTGCGCCTGTCGCCCGCAAAGTCGACGAATTCCCTGCCTGCTACGGAGGTGGCCAGGCTCCAGCACGAGCATGTGGAGCTCGGCCAGTACCTCGACCAGATCCGGACCCTGGCGGCAACCCTTCCGCAGCTTGATCCCGGCAAAATGAAATCCGAGCTGGCGGCCGTGGTGCAGCTTCTGGCCGAGAACATCCTCCCCCACGAGCGCGATGACGACTGGAACCTCTATCCCGGCATCGCGCGGCGGCTGGGCGGCGAGGATCCGCTGGCGGCGTTGAGTGCCGTGCATCGAGAGATCTTTCGCACCGCCCGCCAGCTCGACCTGATCGTGCGGGAGATGCTCCCCTCCGGCCCCGACAGCAGCGAGATCCGCGAGGTGCAGCGACTGCTCTACGGCCTGGAGGCCATCCTGCGCCTGCACTATTCGCAGGAGAACGAGCTGTTTCACGTGCTGGGCGAGGCACCAGGATGAGATCGCACCGGCAGCCTTGACTTGGCGCAAAGCCCCGGCAATCGCCCCGCCTATGCTGGATGCAAGGCGTCATGCCACGCGGCGACGCCCCATGCAGCGCTCCAACGGCTACCAGGGGATTCTCCATGTACGAACGCATCTTGCTCGCCGTCGACGGCGGCCCATCCTCCGACCTTGCGATCTCGCAGGCTATTCTTGTCGCCAAGACCATGAACGCCGAAGTCAAGGCGATCTTCGTCGTGGACGATAGCGAACTCTTCTTCGAGGGCAGCCATATCAACCCGGACGATATCCTGCGCGACCTCTTCAGCGTCGGGCAGCAGACGCTGAGCCGCGTGGCGGCACGGCTCCGGGATGCGGGCGTGCGCTGCACCACCGCAGTGATCGAACGGCCGGTGTCACCCGGGCAGATCTCGTCGACGATCGTGGCGCAAGCGGACACGTGGCCCGCAGACCTGATCGTGATGGGCACGCACGGCCGCCGGGGCGTCAGGCGGATCATCATGGGAAGCGTGTCCGAAGGCGTCATTGCCAAGACGAACAAGCCCGTGCTGCTGGTACGCAGCGAACGGGACGCCTGAACGGGCGCCGCAGATTCACGCCAGCGGGTACGACGCCCGATACTCGGGCATCGTGACATGCCACTGCAGTTCGCGTTCGATCCGCTGGCGCAGTGCATCGCTGGCCTCCGGCTCGCCATGCACGACGAAGGCACGCCGGGGCGGCGTACTGAAGCCCCGCAGCCAGACCATCAGTTCATCTGCATCGGCATGCGCCGACAAGTGCTGGATCTGCGCCACCGAAGCGCACACGGTAATGTCCTGCCCGTGCATGCGTAGCGTGCGCCGGCCGGCGGCCAGTGCCGCGCCACGCGTGCCGGCGGCCTGAAATCCCGACAGCAGGATCGTGCTGCGTGCATCCTGCCCGTAGGTCTCCAGATGGTGGACAACCCGCCCGCCAGTCGCCATTCCGCTGCCCGCGAGGATGATCTTCGGATTGCCAACGTGATTCAACGCGATCGACTCCTCCATGGTCTGCACGGGAGTCGCCATCGCACACGCCGCCGCACACGCCTCGCGCGGAATATGCAGTTCCTCCGGATGCAGCGAAAAGATCTGCGTGGCATCGATCGCCATGGGGCTGTTGAGGTAGATCGGCACGTCAGGCAGGCGCCCCTGCTGCCGCAGGCGGTAGAGGCAATAGAGGATGGACTGGGCCCGGCCTACCGCGAACACCGGCACGATGAGGCTCCCTCCCCGGCCGATCGTGGCATCGATGATCTCGCCCAGGGCGTCCACGGGGTCTGTCGCAGGGTGGAGCCGGTCGCCATAGGTGGACTCCACCAGCAGGTAATCCGCCCGGGCAATGGTTTCCGGCGGGCGCATGACCACGTCATGCTGGCGGCCGAGGTCGCCCGAGAACACAATCCGCTGGCCCTCCACATACAGCGTCACGATCGCCGCGCCGATGATGTGCCCCGCCCGGTGGAACTCCGCCTCCACGCCGGGCGCCACCGTCACCCGGGAGGCGAATCGGGTGGGCTCGAGCCGACGCAGCGCGCGCGCGGCGTCGGCGGCCGTATAGAGCGGTAACGCGGGATGGTGGCGCGAGAAGCCCTTGCGGTTGGCGAAGTTGGCGTCTTCTTCGGCGAGATGCGCGCTGTCGGGCAACAGGATGCCGCAAAGCTGCGCGGTGCCCATGGTGCAGAAGACCCGACCGCGGAAGCCGTTGCGCACCAGCAGCGGCAGATAGCCGCTGTGATCGATATGGGCATGCGTGAGCACCACCGCATCGAGCGAAGCCGGATCGACCGGAAAGGGGTCCCAATTGCGCAAGCGTAGCGCCTTATAACCCTGGAACAGACCGCAATCGACCAGAATCCGGCTCCGGCCGGTGTCCAGCAGATACTTGGAGCCGGTCACTGTATCCGTCGCACCGAGGAACTGGAGTTGCATCGTCGGTCTCCGTCAGTGCGACATGAACAATGGCACCTCGCACCGCTGCAGCAAGGTGCGGGTCGTGCCGCCGATGACCAGCTCCCGTAGCCTGGCGTGCCCATAGCAGCCGGCCACGAGCATATCTGGCGCCAGTGTCTCCAGGCACGAGAGGATCGCCTTTCGCGGCGCGCGGTCGGTAGGCAAGCTACGGCTCGCGGCGTCGATGCCGTGCCGCCGCAGATAAGCCTCCAGGCCGGCGTGTGGCGTGCCCGGCATCCCATGCCTGTGGCCATCCTCGGACGTGAGGATGGTGACCTGCCGGGCTCGCCGCAGTAGCGGTAGCGCGTCGGCGACGGCTCGCGCCGCCTCGCGCCCCCCGTCCCAGGCGATGGCCATGTGGCCACCATGCAGCGCCCGCATCGCCTGGGGCAGCACCATGACCGGCCGCCCGGCGCTCAGTATCACCTGCTCGGGTACATCGGGCACCACCGGCGGCACGCCGTCCCACGGCGGGCGCTGCGCCAGCAGGCTGAGATCGGCCAGCTTTCCGCGTGTGACGAAGGCCCGGGGCGCTTCATCCTCGACGGCCTCATGCGCAAACGATATCGCCAGCCCCATCTCGGCCACCATGTCCTTCATCAGGTCGCCATATGCGGCAGCTTCGGCCCGCAATTTGTCGCGTGCCAGGGCCGCATGACGTGGGCCATCGTCATCCGAACCGCGCAGATGCCCTAGCGGCACGCCCGTCGCCGTGACGCCGGCAAGGTGTGCACCA
Source organism: Cupriavidus sp. SIMBA_020 (assembly GCF_046535395.1). Classification (NCBI taxonomy): domain Bacteria; kingdom Pseudomonadati; phylum Pseudomonadota; class Betaproteobacteria; order Burkholderiales; family Burkholderiaceae; genus Cupriavidus; species Cupriavidus sp. SIMBA_020. The sequence continues at coordinate 442,830 of NZ_JAWRWU010000001.1, forward strand.
AAGGCGGACGCCAGGCGCGCAGCCGCGCGCAGGCGGTCACGGCAGCCCGCGTCGCGGCCAACTTCCACCAGAATTGTCTTGAAGTCCATGTCGTAAGGGCTAGTGGGTCATCAGTACCGGAACGGTCATCGAGGCGAGCAACGTCCGCGTCACGCCGCCGAGCACCAGCTCCCGGAAGCGCCCATGTCCGTATGCACCCATGACCACGAGGCTGGCGTCGAAGTTGGCGGCGCGTGACAGGATCAACTCGCCGATCGCCAGATCCGTTCCGCCGGGAGCGTGCTCGACGACCACCTCCGCGCCTTGCCCTTCGAGCAGGCGCACCGCTGCCGCCACCGGCGAAGCATCGGTACGCAGCGCCATGGTTGCCGAGTTCGCGTGGAGCACGCATACCTGGCCACCCGCCAGCAGGGGAATCGCATCGTGCAAAGCGCGCGCCGCTTCGCGCCCGCCGTCCCACGCGACCATGGTGCGGGGACCAAGCGCCCCGAAAGTGCCCGCGCAGGGGATGACAAGGATCGGCCGCCCCGACTCCAGCACCAGGGATTCGAGAAACTGCGGGGCGACGTAGCTATCGGGATCGTTGGCATCGTACTGGCCAGCCACGACCAGTCCGGCCTCGCGGACTTCCCTGAGCGCCATGGTCACGGGCTCTCCCTCCGTGGCGCGCCATTCGACGTCGATCGACAAGTGCTTTACCGCAGCCTCGAATTTGGCGCGGACCTGCTCACGCGCTTCGTTGCGCCGGGCCCGGTCCGCCTCCAGGTACTGCGCCGCGTTGTCCATCAGGTAGAACCAGCGAGGATCTGGTGCAAAGCCCACAAAGAGCCCCACCAGACGGCATTGGTGCGCCACCGCCAGCCGCACCGCCACATCGAGCCGGATCAGCGCCCGGTTGCTGGTGTCCAGGTGGACGAAGATGCTGTGATAGGTCATGACAGGCTCCGAAGATGACGAGCTAATGCGACTAGTGCGAGAGAAGGAGCGGGATGGTGCTGTGGCGCATCAGGGCGTGCGTCGTGCCGCCCATGACCAGTTCACCCAATCGCGAGTGCCCGTAGCCGCCCGCCACCAACAGGCTGGTGGCATCGGCATTCGCAATCCGCAACAGGCTGTCTGCGGGATGCTCGCCTTCTTCCACCCGTACCGTGGCCGAGATGCCGTGCGTGGACAGCCAATGCGCCATGCCGGCAACGTTCGCCTCGTCGGGCCTGCCCGCCTTGACAATCACGACGATGGTCACGCGTGTGGCCTCGGCCAGCAGCGGCAATGCATCCGCCACCGCGCGCGTGGCCTCCCGGCGGCCGTCCCAGGCGATCAGGACGTGCCCACCCAGGCGGAACCGCGCGCCGCCGGGCGGTACCAGCAGTATCGGCCGTCCCGCGTGGAGTAACGCGTACTCGGCGGCCTTCGCCATCGGCACCGGCGCCGTCTCAAACGCGGACGGCGGTGCCGGCAGCACGATATCGGCGAAGTGACCCTGCAAGGCGAGGGCCGATCCGGCCTCCTGCTCCAGGATGACCTGGGAAGTCTGCACCTGCGGCGCCACGCGGCTCATGACCGCATTCATCGCCGTGGCGTCCGCGCGCACGGCGCGTTCCCGGCCGTTTTCATACAGCGCCTCGTAAAGCCCGGCCTGCTGCCCCGCGCTGCGGTACGGCTCGATCTGCATCCCCAGCGCGGTGAGCCCAACGACATGCCCCGAAGACGCCGACGCCAGCAAGGCCGCCGCCTCCAGGCGCACTTCACGCGCAATGTCATCCCCCAGATCCACGAGGACGGTCTTGTAGTCCATGGCATTCCCTTAATCAGCCGAGTGGAAGCTCGTCGCCACTGGAATGTAGCCATTGGCCGCTACGCCGGGTTGCGCCAAGTCAAGCCCCCGGGTCTCCCGTCTCTCCCCCTTATGTCTCAGGGCCATCTAGTCTTGTGAATGGGCGGAAGCACGATGCGCCCGGCTGACGACGTGCGGGAGGTGGGCCATGCATGACACGATGCGCGCGATGATCTTCGATGGCGGCAGCGCGCACCTGCGCGCGGCGCTTGTGCCGGTTCCGATGCCTGGACCGGCCGAGGTGCGGATTGCGGTGTCCAGATGCGGCATTTGCCGTACTGACCTTCATGTCGTCGATGGCGAGTTGCCGCACCCAAAGCCGGCGCTGATACCGGGGCACGAAATCGTCGGCAGGGTCGATGTGTGTGGCGCCGGCGTCACCGGCCTCGCCCCTGGCGACCGGGTCGGCGTACCGTGGCTGGCGCATACCTGTGGCCAGTGTCCCTACTGCCTCGCCGGCCTTGAAAACCTCTGTGACAAGCCCCTGTTCCACGGCTATACGCGCGACGGTGGCTACGCCGAGTACGTGATCGCCGACAGCCGGTACTGCTTTCCGATCCCGGCCGGATACGACGACGAGCATGCGGCGCCGTTGCTCTGCGCCGGTCTGATCGGCTTCCGGACGCTGCGCATGGCCGGGGAAGCAGCCAGACGGATTGGCATCTATGGCTTCGGCGCCGCAGCACATATCGTCACGCAGATTGCCGCCGCCCGGGGCCAGCAGATCTACGCCTTCACCCGGCCCGACGACGAGGCAGCGAAGCGCCTGGCACTGGAAGTCGGCGCGAGCTGGGTCGGATCGAGCACGGACGCAGCGCCCGTAGCGCTCGATGCCGCGCAGATCTTCGCGCCTGTCGGCGCCCTGGTGCCCACCGCACTCCGTGCCGTGCGCAAGGGTGGCACGGTGGTGTGCGGCGGCATTCACATGTCCGACATTCCCACCTTCCCCTATCGGCTGTTGTGGGAGGAACGACGGATCGTCTCGGTCGCCAACCTGACCCGCGAGGACGGCCACGAGCTGATGCGCGTCGCCGCCAACACGCCGCTGCGCACCCACACCACGTCCTACCCGCTCGCACGCGCGGAAGACGCCCTCTCCGACCTGCGTAGCGGGCGGCTCACCGGCGCGGCCGTGCTGAACATCGGGTCGACACTCAGCGGATGGTGATGGACTTCTGTGGCGTGGCCTCCCGCTTCGGCAGCACGAGGCGCAGCACGCCGTCCTGGTAGCTCGCATCGACCTTGCTCTCGTCGATGTTCGTGTCGAGCGTGAAAGCCCGCTGCATCGATCCACTGTAGCGTTCACGCCGGATCACCCGCTCGCCGTCCTTCTCCTCGCTGGCCTTCTCGATCTTGGCGGAGATCATGACCGTGCCACGCTCGACGGATACCTGAATGTCTTCCTTCTTGGCGCCCGGGATCTCGGCCACCACGGTGTAGTCCTTGTCCGACTCGGTGACATCGACCTTGAATGCGAGGCCAGTGTCGGGGCCGCCCCGCAGTGCGCGAAACATGCCATGGAACATGTCGCCGATGGGTTCCATTGCAAACGGGTCGTACAAACGGATATTGCTCATGAAGATCTCCTTGATGGATAGCTCGCAGTGACACGAGCGACTTCATACTGGCAAAGACGACGGCTTTGCCATTGCGCCAGATCAAGCCTGCGCCACCGTGCATTTCTATATTGGAGTCATGAAACCCCATGAGATATCGCTTGCCCCCGTCCCCGCTATCCTGCTCGCGGATGCCGGCGTCGCGACGTGGGCGTCCTGACCATGAGCGAAGCGGTCAGTGAATCCGCCGCGCCGGTGGAATCAAGCCATGACGTGCTATTCAAGCCGCTTGGCATCGATACGTGGCGAGAGCATGTCGTGTATCTCCACCGCGATTGCGCCGTGTGTCATGCCGAAGGCTTCACGGCACAGACACGCGTCACGGTCACCATAGGCACGCGTAGTCTGGTCGCCACGCTGAACCTGGTGGGTTCGGCATTGCTCAGTCCCCTGCAGGTGTCGTTATCGACGGGCGCCTGCAACATCCTGCAAGCGCGAGAAGGCGACATCGTTCGCGTGTCTCATGGGCCGACGCTGGATTCGTTGCGCGGGGTGCGGGCAAAGGCCTATGGCCACCACCTGGATCGTGCCCAACTCTGCGCGATCATGCATGACGTTGCGGCTGGCGGCTACGCCGACGTGCATATCGCCGCGTTCCTCACTGCCTGCGTCCACGGCAAGATGAATCTGCGCGAGACGGTCGATCTGACCCGGGCCATGGTGGAAACCGGCGAGACGCTGCGTTGGGACAGGGCGATCATCGCCGACAAGCACTGCGTAGGCGGCCTGCCCGGCAACCGGACAACCCCGATCGTGGTCGCCATTGCCGCCGCGTCCGGCCTGATGATTCCGAAGACGTCCTCCCGCGCGATTACCTCTCCCGCCGGCACGGCGGACATGATGGAGGTACTCACCCCTGTGGCGCTGAGCGCCGGCCGCGTACGCGAAGTCGTGGCGGCAACCGGCGCCTCCCTCGTTTGGGGCGGCGCTCTGTCGCTCAGCCCCGCCGACGACGTACTGATCCAGGTAGCCCGCGCGCTGGAACTGGATAGCGACGCACAAATGGTGGCATCCATCCTGTCAAAGAAGATTGCCGCAGGCGCGACGCACGTGCTGATCGATGTTCCGGTAGGGCCCTCGGCCAAGATCCGGCAGGAAGCGGATCTGAACCGGTTGCGCAAGCTGATGACGCACGTCGCTGCGGCATGCGGCATCCGCGTCCTGGTTGTCCGCACCGACGGCACCCAGCCCGTGGGCCGTGGCATCGGGCCGGCGCTGGAAGCCCGCGACGTCCTCGAAGTCCTGCAATGCAAGCCCGGCGCACCGCAGGACCTGCGCGCACGCAGTGTGATGCTTGCGGGGCTGCTGCTTGAGTTCTGCGAGAGCTGCCCCGAAGGTGCCGGCCCGGCGCTGGCCGTCCGCGCGTTGGACAGCGGCGCCGCCTGGCGAAAATTCGAAGCCATCTGTGAGGCACAGGGGGGCTTGCGCGCGCCTGGGGAAGCAGTATTCCGGCAGGACATGACTTCGCCAAACGACGGCATCGTGACGGAGATCGACTGTCGGCTTCTTGCCCGCACCGCCCGCCTTGCCGGCGCGCCGGAACGGCAGGTGGCCGGGATCGACATGAACGTACGCCTCGGTGACGCGGTTAGACGTGGTGACACGCTCTACACGCTGCACGCCCAGGCCTCGGGAGAGCTCGCCTACGCCGCCGCGTACGCCACAAGCCACCCGGCGATCCGGATTGGCGAACCTCGCTGAAAACCGGATGTGCGCTGTTGACACAAGTCAAGGGTGCCGCCGAAGCAGCTTCTAGACTGATCATGCACTGGCGAGGTGCTGCCCTGTGACGAAGCTCCCCGTCATCGGTTCAGCAAGCCGGAGAAAGGGGAATGTCATGCCTGATAACGTCATCGTCTACTACTCTCGCACCGGGACTACGCGGCAGGTTGCCGAAGCGCTCGCCGCCCAGACCGGTTGGCCGTTGGCCGAGATCCAGGACGTGCAAAGCCGTGCAGGGCTGATCGGCGATCTGCGTTGCGTGGTGGACAACCTGTTCCGCCGGCGTCCGGCTTACCGGTACAACGGTCCGCCACTGGCCAACTGTCGGTCGGCGGTGGTGCTGGCGCCCGTGTGGATTGGCCATCTGGCCGCCCCGATGCGGAGCTTTCTCCACGATCAGATGCCATTCTCCGCAAGGCTTGCCGCCGTGTGCGTGATGGCGGCACGGGGTGGTTTCGATGCGGCCGCGGAGATCGCGCTGACCTGCGACAAGCCGCCCCGCCCAACGCTGGTGCTGTTGCAGCGCGATATCGCCAGCGGCGAGGCCTTCCAGGATCTTTCGGCATTTTCCAAGAGCCTGCTCCAGGGCGAGACGGAAACTGACAGCGGCCCCCGACAAGCCTGGCTATCGCCAAACGAGGCATGACGTCCATGGAGACCAACATGAGCAATATCGTTCTCGCTACAGATGGTTCGGCCTACGCCGATGCCGCCGCGCGGAGTATCGTCGAGAAGCACCTCTTCAGGGATGACGTGACCGTCCATCTGGTGCATTGCACACCCGACCTGTCGGGCGAGGTCAAGCAATTTGTCAGCCGCGAGGACATCGCGGCCTGGCATACCGACGAAAGCAAGCGTGCGATGCAGTCCGCGCAGGATATTCTTCGCGCGGGCGCCGTTCCAGTGGAGACCCATGCACTGATAGGTTTCGCCCCCGAGCGCATCGTGGCCGTGGCCAAGGAAGTCAACGCCGTCGCCATCGTCATGGGCACGCATGGCCGTGGCGCTTTCCTGGACGCCATCATCGGGTCTGTGGCGGGGCGGGTCATCGCCCGTGCGCCCTGCCCGGTCGTGCTCGTAAAGGCCCCGGCAAGCGCAGCCTGACCCCCCGGGCCTCAGACGGACCGGGGCCGTTGGCGCCTGGACGCTTCGACGCCGAAGTCTTATTCCACCAGGGCGCTACGGCCCGAGAGGAGCTTCACCATGTATCACAGAATCCTGGTCGCCATTGACGACAGCCATTGCGCCCGCGCGGCGCTGGCGGAGGCCATTCACCTGGCGGCGTCCTGCAAGGCCGAACTGGAGATCACGCATGTGATCGACTACGGCTTCCTGCAGCACGAACTCGGCCAAGGGGAGCTCAGCACCCGGCGGCCACAGCTCGCGGCGGCCGGGAACACGCTCTTGTCCCGGGCGGCGGCCATCGCCAAGGCGGCCGGTGTGCCGTACACCACGACGCTCGTCGACGAGATGTCCGTGCTGGGGGATATCGCCAACGAGGTGCGCAAGATCGCTGCCACGTGCGGCGCGCAGATCATCGTCGTCGGCACCCACGGACGTCGTGGGATTCGGCGCCTGCTTGTTGGCAGCGTGGCAGAAAGCCTGGCACGCGAGTGTTCCGTGCCCGTGCTGCTTGTGCGCGAACCGATTCGGCCGGAAGGCGACGTCTCCGGCCCTGCCCCGGAGGTCACGGAAGCCGCAACCTAGCCGCAACTTGGCCTACTACGATCGCGTGGTCGATGTGTCTGCGACCCCGCGCGCGCGCCGGACACGTCGTTGCCGCAAGATCAAAGGTGCCAGCCGCGGCGCGCCGTCCCGGCCAGGCAAACGCCGCCGAGGTCCTTGACGACGCTGCGCATCGGCGCGCAAGAGCGCGCGTCGCAACTTGCCACCATCACGAGTTGCCCCGGCGCCAGTGAGAGTTTTCGTTCTGTCAATCCGACGCGCAGGAACTTCCCGCCGAGCCTCGCCCCGAGCACCCAGCCCAGCATGCCGCCGAGCATGGCAACCCCGAGCACTGCGATACTGCTTTCGGCCGGACCAAATGATGTGCCGTAGGCAAGGGTCACGGCGACACCGGCAATGACGCCGGCCACAAACCCTACTATTGCCGTTTCATCGCGGTAGGTAATTTGGCCAGCTTCGGTTCCAGGGAGGTTTTCGACAGGCTGCTTGTCTCGACATAGAAACCACGGGCCATTCGCCTCCCGATGGCCAGCCACGAGTTCGTGCAACCGGGTCTGCGCCAGCCTTGCAGTGGCAACATCATTGAGGATGAAATACAGGAGCGTGCGCATGACTCGCCTCCGAAGGGTGTTCCGCGTTGGTGTTGGGCTATCGGCGGCCGGAGAGCGGAACCTTGCTTAGGCACGTCATCTAATAAGATTAGGGGTCCTGGCCCAAGAAATGCGAGCGTCCTTACAATACAGAGGCCGCCCCGTAGCGGTACACTCCAATTGCCGTCCCGATCCGGGGCGGAAGCCCCCCTCCGCATCGGCGCAAGGTCTACGATGAATCGCATCCGGTACCTGGTGAACCTGTCCTATGAGATCCTGGATCCCACAGCGGACTTTCTGTTGCGTATCGAAGCGGCGAGAACAGGGCGGCAATCGATCGTCTCCGAGCACCTTGCGATCACGCCGGAGACACCCGCCACGCGCTACACGGATCCGGTCCTGCACAACCGCCTGCTGCGGATTCGGGCGAACAAGGGCCACCTGGCCATCCGGTATGAGACTGTGGTGGAGATCGACCATCGGCTCGACGATGGCGAATCGATCAGGCAGGTCCCAGTCGCCGAACTGCCCTTTGAGGTACTTCCCTTTCTGACGCCGAGCCGCTATTGCGAATCTGACCGCCTGATGGAATTCGCGATGCGCGAGTTTGGTGGCATGCGCCCTGGCTACCCGCGCGTGTATGCGATCAGGGAATGGGTGCGCAACCACATCCGCTTTCTCTCGCACTCAACCAACGAGCGAACGTCTGCGATCGATACGATCGTGGAGCGAACAGGAGTGTGCCGGGATTTCGCGCACCTGATGATCGCCATCTGCCGCGCGCTGAGTATTCCGGCCCGTATTTCCAGCAGCCTGGACTACGGCGCGGATCCGGCAATGGGGCCGCCGGATTTCCACGCGGTGGTAGAGGTGTACCTGTCGGGAGGCTGGTACCTGCTTGATCCCTCGGGTGTGTCGATTCCGACTGGCCTGCTGCGCATTGGCACCGGCCGGGATGCCGCCGACGTTCCCTTTGCGGCGATATTTGGAAAGGTTCAGTCGGAACGTCCCTATATCGAAATCGAGGCACTGACCGATTCTGCCGTCGGCATTGGCATGCCACTCGCCACGACTCACGCCATTTCGACCTGGTGACCAGCCATCAGCGCTGGCCGCCTTTCATTCCGATTTACGCTTTCCGCTTGTCGACGCCATCGTTCCGAGCCGACCACGCACGATGGCTTTGCCGGGCTTAGACCGGCGAGTGCCGCCGCGCTGGTCGCCTTGCCATATTGCCTGCGCCGACGGGCTTCAGTTCGCCCTCCCATGGCAACGCGTCGAGATCGAGCACATGGTCGCCGTCGGCGGTCTTGTGATAGAGCTGGTCGCGCAAGACCTGGCCAATGGCAATGCGGCATAACCGTTCGCTGGTCTGGTCGGTTGCGGGCTGGAGATCGCTGTCGGGGCTTCGCACCGCAAAGGAACGTCTCCCGGTGCCAACAAAGCTCGTGAATTGCACGCCCGTGGGGTGGTTTCCATCCCGGAAACTGACCGCCACATGGTAGGCAAGGTGCTCGACGTCGGCCGCTAGTGTGCAGAGGAAGCTGAAAGGAGGAGTGGCGCCGTGCATACTTGAATCGCCTTGAAAGAGAAAGTCATGGATTTTGCGACTGCCATTGACTGTACTCCTTCCCCTAGCTCTCGGCAGATCTATTTCTCCGCAGCGAAACAGCCCACTCGCTTCCAGGTACGCCACCGCAACAAAAAAGCTCCGCAAATGCGGAGCTCATTTACTAAGGTGCCAGCCGAGTCAGTTCAGAGAGACTGAATCTTCGTCGAGTGGGCCCCTTCTGACCAGGCTGCAGCAACAGCCGTGGCTGCATAACGGGACCGACAATTGATTATCGCCCGCCTCGGGCACTGACTTGCGGCGATCCAGCAATACATCGCCTATTTTAAATCCGAGGAGAAATTCTTGATGTAGCCATCGATATTTTCCTCAAACATAAGACGGTATTGCTCACAAAAATAGTTGATGGTCTCTTCCTTCGCCATCTCCGTCGCTTCACCTGAGGCGAAGCCGCGTGCGCTGCCCCACGCGTTGAAACGTGCGGAACCGTACATCATGGATGCGCTCAGCTTCCCTTGACTCTCTACAGTTCCGAGCTGCTCATTCGAGAGATTTAATGTGTGCGCCCGCTCTGTATATTTTGACTTAACCAGAGATCGGATACAATAACCCCGTCTTGACATTATGGATTTTATACGGATAATATTTATTTCAAATCATATTTCCGGTTGGCTCGACCCTCGGTACGCCCCCCTCCCTTCGGCAGTACCCCCAATCCCGGTTAATAATGGCGCCCCCTTCGGCGCGACGAATAGAACGGGTTGTGTCAGCATCTGTTATTTGGACGTGGAGAACGCCATGCGTGACATCATCGACGGCTTCCTGCGCTTTCAGCGAGAAGTCTATCCGCAACGCGTTGAGCTCTTCAAGCAGCTCGCGACGACGCAACATCCCAAGGCGCTGTTCGTCACCTGCTCGGACAGCCGCGTGGTGCCTGAACTCCTTACGCAACGTGAACCAGGCGAATTGTTCGTGATTCGCAATGCCGGCAACATCGTGCCTTCGTACGGTCCAGAACCCGGCGGCGTCTCGGCCACCGTCGAGTATGCGGTCGCGGTGCTGGGCGTGAAGGATATCGTGATCTGTGGCCACTCCGACTGCGGCGCGATGGGCGCCATTTCGCGTTGCACGTGCCTTGACCATCTGCCGGCGGTTGCGAGCTGGCTGCGCCATTCAGATGCCGCCAAAGCGATCAACGCGGCGCACCATTTCGACTCGCCTCGCGCCAAGCTCGACGGGCTCGTGCGCGAAAACGTGATCGCGCAACTTGCGAATCTCCGCACGCATCCTTCGGTGGCACTAGCGCTCGAACAGGGACGACTGAATCTGCACGGCTGGGTGTACGACATCGAAGCAGGCAGCATCGACGCACTGGACGGCGCGACCCGACGCTTCGTGCCGTTGGCCGAGTCGCCAACGACAGTCGCGGTAACTTCCCATCGCCACGGAAACGTATGACTACGCCCCCCTCGGGTGGGCCCATATTTTCGCATCCTCTCGGTGAACCGCAACGGCGGCAATGGCTATCGCGCGAGAGCTGTTTGGCATTAACGGCAGGCGACAAACAAATCGAAACACGCAGCGCACCACGGTACGGGTGCAACTGAGCAATCCCAAGGGAGGAGCCGGCCAGAGGATTTCAAGGGGAACGATCGCACCCTTCCACGTGCTTTTGTGTGCGTTTCGCGCGGCTTGTTCGCCAGGAACCAGATAGCGAAATGCCTCAGGCTCCGGCTCGGCGCGGTCGCTCGCGCGATGCCGGTGCAAATAGCTCGTTGCGCGCGGCCTCGGTAATCGCCGTCACGCAAGGATGCGTAATGCGGCGTTCTACCGAGATTGCGAAGAACTCTTCCGCCACGTCGGGGGCCGCCCCGAGCGCACGCACGCCGAATTGTTTCTCGATGTCCCGCTCCAAGACAGTGAGCCCGATAAAGATGCCCATCCCGCGCCGCCCAAACTCCTTGGCGAGGGCGCTGTCGTCAAATTCGCCGACGACCTGCGGGCGCAGCGCCCGCGCTTGCAACCAGTGTCGCAGGCGCTGGCCAACCGCGGACTCCTCGGCGGGCATGAGCATGGGCGCCCCGTCGAGGCACGCCGGGAAGGGCCTGTTGCAAAACTCGCGCAGCGCTGGCGCGGCGAAAAAGCTGATCCCGCAACCACCCAGCCGGTGGTTGAAAGCGCGCACGCTGACGGCGGAGGGAATCGGTGCATCCGCGATGATGAGGTCGAGGCGGTGAAGCGCCAACTCGGCAAGCAGCATGTCGAGCTTCCACTCGCGACAGATAATGCGAACGGGTTCCGGCAACTGCGAGGCCGGCTCGATCAGCCGACAGGCAATCGTCTTCGGAACGGCGTCGGCAACGCCCACGCGGAATTCGAGCAGCTTGCCTTTGTGGGGATACTCACGCACGGCCTCCTCAAGTTCCGCGCCAATGGAGAAGAGGGCCTCAGCGTAGCCAAACACCATGCGTCCTGTATCGGTAAGCGCCAGACCACGTCCGCTCCTGACCAACAGCGGCATGCCGAGCGCCTCTTCGAGGGACTGGATCTGGCTGCTGATCGTCTGCGGCGACAGGTGCAGACATTCGCTGGCTCGGATCACGCCCCCAAGTTTGGCCACCTGATAGAAATAGTGGAGATGCTTGTAGTTCATGAGGATCGCCCCTTGTCGCAGCCTGGCCGAGCAGGCAAACCCTCCCATTTTTTCGAATGATGGTATCCAAACAATCTGCTTTTCGCCGGCAGTTTCGCATCCTAGATTGCAAATGTCACCTGCAGTGGTGCCCAGGATTCGGCGGTCGTTGGATTGGGTCCGCACTCGCGAACCTGCCACCGTACCTTTTTTTTCAACGGCACGGGCGAGTGCATCACCCATCCCTTTCGGGAGATATCGACATGGCTACGCTCCTTTTGCCTTGCGACGGTTCAGCCAGCGCGCTGCTTGCGGTGCGGCATGCCATCGCCGAATTCCGCCAGGGGGATGCACAGCGAATCCATTTGCTGAACGTGCAGCCGCCTTTCTCACACTACGTGAATCGCTACACCGCTCCCCAGCTGCGTGCCGACTTCCACCGCGAGCGGGCCGATGAGGAGCTTGCCGAGGCGCGGCGTATGCTCGATGCCGCCGGCGTCCCGAATCTTGCGCACTTCCGGATTGGCGACAAGGCACGTTGCATCGCAGAGATGGCGAGGCAACTGCATTGCGATCGCGTTCTCATCGGCACCGCACGCAAAAGCGCGTTCGTACGCGCGGTGGAGCACTCGCTTACCAACCAGCTGCTGGAGAGTTGCCCGGTACCGGTCGAGGTGATCGGCGGCGCCCCCGCGCGCATGATCGAGCGCATTGGCATTCCGGCAGGAGTGGGTGCCGGCCTGGCATTGCTTCTCGCAAGTCAAGCGTGACTCTTATGTCGATGAACGGAACGCCCGTATGAGCGGGTCTGGCCAGCCGCTTCGTCACCATCGTCAATCCGCCGTTCTCCGGCGTATCGGAGAGCCGGACTCGCATCGCTTTCAGCTACTGTCATGACAATGGACTCTTTCGCAAACGCTGCAATGTGGGCTGGCTTTATCGCCTTCGTGCTGTCGATGCTGGCGCTGGACCTGTTCGTTTTCGGCGGGAACAAGGCGCACCGTGTCTCGGTCAAGGAAGCCGCCGCTTGGGTCGCGGCATGGGTCACGATGGCCTGCACTTTCGCAGGCCTCCTCTGGTGGTATCTCGATATCAATGCCAGCCGCGAAATCGCCAACAGCAAGGCGATGGAGTTCATCACCGGTTACCTGATCGAACAATCGCTGTCGATCGACAATATGTTTATTTTTGTGATGATCTTCAGCTACTTTGCCGTACCACCGGAATTGCAGCGGCGGGTACTGCTGTACGGCGTGCTGGGGGCCATCGTGATGCGAGCCGGCATGATCTTGGCAGGCGTGTGGCTGGTAAGCGAGTTCGCCTGGGTCCTATATATTTTTGGGGCCTTCCTGATCGTGACTGGCATCAAGATGCTCATTTTTGCCGAAAAGCAGCCCGATCTGGAGAAGAATGCGTTGTTGCGCTGGCTGAGGGGCCACATGCGTGTGACACCCGATTTCCACAGCGAGAAGTTCTTTGTGCGGATTGATGGCGTGCGTTGGGCGACGCCGATGTTCCTGGTACTGATGATGATCGAAGCAAGCGATCTCGTGTTCGCCGTCGACAGTATCCCGGCCATCTTCGCGGTGACTACCGACCCCTTCATTGTCTTCACGTCCAACATCTTCGCCATCATGGGGCTGCGGGCACTTTACTTCCTGCTCGCTGATATGTCGGAGCGCTTCCATCTTCTCAAATATGGATTGGCGCTGGTGCTGGTATTCATTGGCGGGAAAATGCTCGCGGCTCCGTGGTTCCACATGCCTGTGCAGTGGTCGCTGGCGATCGTCGGCTCGGTGATCCTGGTCTCCGTCCTTCTCAGCCTCAAGTTTTCCGCCCGCAGATTCCACCACCGCGCAACATGAACCGCCCCGGGTTTTGAGGAGGCTTCGCGTCTTGAGAAACGTGATAGTTGACATAGCGGCCGCCGATTGCCGACGACGCGCCGGTTCGGCCGTGCGTAGACTCACGCAAATGACCTTGGGCCTGCTCCAGAACGGCAACATTTCCTTGCGAACCGTATAGCGGACGCTGGGAATTGCCATCCGGGGTCAGTGTCAATACGAGGGGATTCGACGAGACTTCATGTGAGCCACCTTTCCATGCATGGGACGCCGTCTGGTACGTCGCGTGGTACGGTGGTCAGAGCGTAAGAGCCCTTATTGAAACCAGAACCCGGCCCCCGCAGGGGCCGGGCTGTCTTCTGGCGGAGACGGAGGGATTCGAACCCTCGATCCAGGTTTTGGCCCGGATGCTCCCTTAGCAGGGGAGTGCCTTCGACCTCTCGGCCACGTCTCCCAAACTTGCGTTGTGCGAGGGAGGCCACACAACGAAGCGCGTATTCTAGCGGGGTCGAATCAACTGGTCAATGACATTTCCATGACCAATCGCGTAAAAAACGCGACACCTACCCCACCAGACACAACACTCACCAGATCACGCCTGATCCAGTTCGAACACCTTGTGGAGCGCGCGCACGGCCAGCTCCATGTACTTCTCGTCGATCAGCACCGAGATCTTGATTTCCGACGTGGAGATCATCTGGATGTTGATGCCCTCTTCCGAGAGCGTGCGGAACATCTTGCTGGCGATGCCCACGTGCGAGCGCATGCCCACGCCCACCACCGACACCTTCGACACCTTCGGGTCGCCGGACACGCTGGCGGCGCCAATATGGCCCTTCACGCTGTCGGTCAGGATGGTCAGCGCGCGCTGGTATTCGCCACGCGGCACCGTGAACGTGAAGTCGGTCTTGCCGTCCACGGACTGGTTCTGGATGATCATGTCGACGTCGATATTGGCGTCGGCGATCGGGCCCAGGATCTGGTAGGCGATGCCCGGCTTGTCCGGCACGCCCAGAACGGTGATCTTGGCTTCGTCACGGGCAAAGGCGATGCCGGAGATGACGGCTGCTTCCATGTCAGACTCTTCCTCAAAAGTAATCAGCGTGCCCGAGTGCATTTCCTGCTCGAGCGGCATCAGGGGGTCGGTCAGCGACGAGAGCACGCGCGTCTTCACGCGGTACTTGCCGGCGAACTCCACCGAGCGGATCTGCAGCACCTTCGAACCCAGGCTGGCCATTTCCAGCATTTCCTCGAAGGTGATCTGGTCCAGGCGGCGGGCGTCCTCGACCACGCGCGGATCGGTCGTGTACACGCCGTCCACGTCGGTATAGATCAGGCACTCGTCCGCCTCGATGGCGGCGGCGATGGCCACGGCCGAGGTATCGGAGCCACCACGGCCCAGCGTGGTGACGTTGCCGCTGTCGTCGATGCCCTGGAAGCCCGTAATCACGACCACGCGACCGGCGTCCAGGTCACCCAGGATGCGCTCGTCGTCGATCGACTCGATCCGCGCCTTGGTGTAGGCCGAATCGGTCTTCACCGGCACCTGCCAGCCCGTGTAGCTGACCGCGTTGATGCCTTCGCCGTGCAGCGCGATGGCCAGCAGGGCCACGCTGGCCTGCTCGCCGGTGGAGGCCAGCATGTCCAGTTCACGCGGGTCCGGCTGCGCGGAAATTTCCTTGGCAAGGCCGAGCAGGCGATTGGTCTCGCCCGACATGGCCGAAGGCACCACGACAACGCGGTGACCGGCGCGGTGCCACTTGGCCACGCGCTTGGCGACATTCTTGATGCGTTCCGTGGAACCCATCGAAGTGCCGCCGTATTTGTGAACGATGAGAGCCATCTTCTTGTCGACGCCAGCGATTGTGCAAAGCCCTTGAAAATACACGATCGCCGACTATCAGGCAAGGCTGTGGCGGGGCGCAGCCCCAGCTCCCGAGGGGTGCCCTAGTCGAGTTCCACCCACTCCACGCGCCAGCGTGGCGCATGGGGCGCATCGGCGGGCCAGCGGCGATGCATGCCGAGCCCGGCCGCCAGCACAACCTGCGCGCCGCTCCACAACAGCGGCAGCCAGGCACGCCGCCACGCCGGCACAGCCGCCTCCTGGTACGCCTGCTTGAGCGCGCGCGCCGGGCCGCCGGGCCGCAGCACAATCCGTTCGCCGCCCTGCCGGGCCGCAAGCCGCAGCGGCCCCTGGAGCACCGCTTCCGGCACGCCAAAGGTGTCGTCGCGCGTGAATCGCAGCGCACCCCGCCATGCCGGCACGACGATGCGATCCTCGCCGCGCCAGACGAAATCGAACGCTGCCGGCGCGGTGTCCGGCACCGCCCGGCAGGCCAGCGCCTTGTCTCGGAAGCGCCGCAGCACCAGGCCGTCATGCGCAATGGCGGGCTCGCCGCCGTCACGCTCGATCAGCTGCGCCCGCATCGCGGCCAGCCGCGCCGTGGAAGGCGGTTGTGCACCGAGGTCGCGCAGCCAATGGCGCAGCACGGCGTCGGCATGGCCGGATGGCAAGGCACGCAGGCCAGCCAGATCGAGTTCGGCAAGGGTGTCCGCATCGCGTCCCGGTGAGACGAGACGGGCCAGCTCGCCCGCCGCGAGCCCGTCGAGCATGGCCGCCGCCTGGCCGAAATGCGAGGCGGCCTGGATCACGTTCTCGTACAGCGCGGGGAAGGCCTCGCGCAGCGCCGGCAGTTGCGCGCGCAGGGCATTGCGGGCGAAGCGGGTATCGGCATTTGAAGGGTCTTCGATCCATGACAGCCCGTGCGCGGCGCAATAGGCATCGATCTCGTCGCGGGAGACCTCGAGCCAGGGCCGCAGCAGTTGCACGTCGCCCTGCGCGTCCAGCGGGCGCCGCGCGGGCATGCCGGCCATGCCGGCCACGCCGGCGCCCCGGAACAGCCGCATCAACACGGTTTCCACCTGATCGTCGCGATGATGGGCGAACAGCAGCAACGCGGCGCCCTGCGCCCGGCACATGCGCCCGAGCGCGGCGTAGCGGGCACGGCGCGCGGCGGCCTCGATACCCTCGCCCGCCAGCGCCTGCACGGTCACGCGCTCGGTGGCCAGCGGCACCTGCGCCTCGCCGCACAGCGCCGCGCAGAAGCGCTCCCACTCGTCGGCCGGCGCCTGCAGGCCGTGATGGACGTGCAGCGCCACCACGCGCACGGCCGGGGCCAGCGCCGTACCTTGGGCCACCGCGGCGCACGTGGCATGGAGCAAGGCGACCGAATCGCGCCCGCCCGAGAGCGCCACGGCCACCGTGACCGGCGCCGCCCCGCCAGAAACAACAAAGGCCGCACCGGCCTGGAGAGCCTGTGCGACCTTGTCGGTCAGGGGTGCGGTCAACGGCACCACACCGGCGCGCCCGTCATTCCTGGACGCCGGTTTCCTTGAACTTGCCATAGGCCATCAGCCGTTCGTGCCGGCGTGCCTGCAGTTCCTTGATACTCATGCCCTGGAACTGGCGCAGCGATTCCGCCAGCGAGCGCTTGAGCATCGTCGCCATGTTCTTCGGATCGCGGTGCGCGCCGCCCAGCGGCTCGTTCACGATCTTGTCGATCAGGCCCAGCGCCTTCAGGCGGTGCGCGGTCAGGCCCAGTGCCTCGGCGGCTTCTGGTGCCTTCTCGGCGGTCTTCCAGAGGATCGAGGCGCAGCCTTCCGGCGAGATCACCGCGTAGGTGGCGAATTGCAGCATCTGCACCACGTCGCCCACGGCAATCGCCAGCGCGCCGCCCGAGCCGCCCTCGCCGATGATCGTGGCGATCAGCGGCACCTTCAGCCCGGCCATCACGAACAGGTTATGGCCGATGGCTTCCGACTGACCGCGCTCCTCGGCGTCGATGCCCGGGAACGCACCCGGCGTATCGACGAAGGTGAAGATCGGCAGGCCGAACTTGTCCGCCAGCTCCATCAGACGCTTGGCCTTGCGGTAGCCCTCGGGCTTGGACATGCCGAAGTTGCGCAGCGCGCGCTCCTTCGTGTCGCGGCCCTTCTGGTGGCCAATCACCATGCACGCCTGGCCATTGAAGCGGGCCAGGCCGCCGACGATGGACAGGTCGTCCGCGAAAGCGCGGTCGCCGTGCAATTCATGGAAGTCGGTGAAGATCTCCCGCACGTAGTCCAGCGTGTACGGACGCTGCGGATGGCGGGCGATCTGCGCAACCTGCCACGGGGTCAGGTTGGCGTAAATATCTTTGGTCAGCTGCTGGCTCTTGCCGGCCAGCCGCGAAATCTCTTCGGAAATATCGACAGCCGAGTCGTCCTGCACAAAGCGCAGTTCTTCGATTTTTGCCTCGAGCTCGGCAATCGGCTGTTCAAAATCCAGGAAGGTGGTTTTCATAGAAACACGGACCTGTCTGTGAAGGGGCGCATTCTACCGGAAAAAATCCCGGTTTCGACCGCCCGATATGTTGATTTTCAAGCACTTATGCGCAGAATCAACGCCGTCACTGCCTGTTGATGGACTGCCTGGTTCCTAGTAAGTCACCGGTACGGGGTCAAGGCTGCGCCACATGTACCACGTGGCCACCGTGCGCCACGGCTCCCAGTTGGCCGCCACTTCGCGCGCCTCGCTGCGGGTGACGGGTTCTCCACTAAAGTAATTGGCGGAGATCGCGTTGATCAGCCCGACGTCGTCGAGCGGCAGCACGTTAGGCCGCATCAGATTGAACATCAGGAACATCTCGGCCGTCCAGCGGCCAATGCCGCGGATCTGGATCAGTTCGGCGATCACCGCCTCGTCGTCCATCGCCGCCCACTCTTTCACATGGACGCGCCCGGCCTTGAAATGTTCAGCCAGATCGATGATGTATTCGGCTTTGCGGCGAGAAAGGCCACAGGTGGCCAGCTGCTCGGCGCCGGACTTCAGGAACTGGGCCGGCGTGAGCTTCGGACACATCGTGACCAGCCGCTCCCAGACCGACTGCGCGGCCTTCACCGAGATTTGCTGGCCGACCACCGATCGCGCCAATGTAACGAACGGATCACCGCGCGAGATCAGGTGCGCGGGGCCGTACGTCGGAATCATCTTCTTGAGGATGCGGTCGCGGCGCATCAGGTCGGCGCAGGCCTCGTCCCAATAGGCGGGGCGCACCGCATCGACGACCGTCTCCACCGGCAGCGGTACCGCCTTGGCTTCGGGAAGTGCCGGCTTGGCGGCCTTCCCCGCCGGCTTGGGCGCCACCTTGCCGGCCACCTTGGCAGCCGGCTTCCCGGCCACCTTCGGCTTGCGCGCGGCAGCGTTCAAGCACGCCTCCACTCGGTGGCACCGCCCGGCTTGTCTTCGAGCACCACGCCGGCCGCGAGCAGTTCGGCACGAATGCCATCCGCCTCGGCGAAATTGCGCGCGGCCTTGGCAGCCTTGCGTGCGGCGATGCGGGCCTCGATGTGCTCGGCGGTGGGGCCATCGGCCACCTTGCCGCCCTGCAGGAAGGTATGCGGATCGCGTTCGAGCAGGCCCAGCGTACCCGCCAGCGACTTGAGCTGGCGCGCCATCTGGGCCGAGCCGGTGCGATTGACCTCGCTGGCGAGGTCAAACAGCACCGCCATCGCAATCGGCGTGTTGAAGTCGTCGTTCATCGCCTCGGCGAAGCGCTTGGCGTGCGGCTCTTCCCAGTCCACCGCGCAGCCGCCGGGCTGCGTTTCCTTGAGCGCCGTGTACAGGCGCGTCAGCGCGTGGCGGGCGTCGTCCAGGTGGGCATCGCTGTAGTTCAGCGGGCTGCGGTAGTGGGCGCGGAGGATGAAGAAGCGCACGACTTCCGGGTCGTAAGCCTTGAGCACCTCGCGGATCGTGAAGAAGTTGCCGAGCGACTTCGACATCTTCTCATCGTTCACGCGCACGAAGCCGTTGTGCATCCACATATTGACAAACGGCTTGCCGCTCGCGCCCTCGGACTGGGCGATCTCGTTCTCGTGGTGCGGGAACTGGAGGTCGGCGCCGCCGCCGTGGATGTCGAAATGCTCGCCCAGCAGCGTGCAGCTCATGGCCGAGCACTCGATATGCCAGCCCGGCCGGCCGCTGCCCCACTTCGAGTCCCACTTGGTCTCGGGCGGCTCGGTCGGCTTGGCGGACTTCCACAGCACGAAGTCGAGCGGGTCCTGCTTGGCGTCGTTGGCGGTCACCCGCTCGCCGGCGCGCAGGTCTTCCAGCGACTTGCCGGACAGCTTGCCGTAGCCCTGGAACTTGCGCACCGAGTAGTTCACGTCGCCATCGGTCGCCTGGTAGGCCAGGCCGTTGGCCTCGAGCTTCTCGATCAGGTTCAGCATCTGCGGCACGTAGTCGGTGGCGCGGGGTTCGTGATCGGGGCGGATGATGCCCAGCGCAGCGGCATCCTCGTGCATGTACTGGATGAAGCGCGTGGTGAGCTGGCCGATGGTCTCGCCATTCTCGGCCGCGCGGCGGATGATCTTGTCGTCGATGTCCGTGATGTTCTGCACGTACGTCACGTCATAGCCAGCGGCGCGCAGCCAGCGGTGCACCATGTCGAACACCACCATCACGCGCGCGTGGCCGACGTGACAATAGTCGTACACGGTCATGCCGCACACATACATGCGGACCTTGCCCGGTTCGATTGGCACGAAAGGCTGCTTTTCACGCGCGAGCGTGTTGTAGATGTTCAGTTGCTGCATGAAGCGATCGAAGAGTGAAGGAGGACGCACCGGCACCGCGGGACGCCGTTTGGCAGACGCGCCCCGGGATGCGGGCCACGGCGTGCGGGCCCCATATCTTACCGGAAGGCCCTGCGGCCTGTGCTGCACGCCCTGCCGCTTTGCTAGAATGCCGCGGAGTATAACGGACCGCCCTTACATGAGCCTGCTTCTGCCCACCCCGACCATGCCTTCCTGCCCCGCCCCTGCCGCCGGCCGCCGTGCCGGCCCCTTCCGCGCCGTGGCGGGCGTACTGGCCATGGCCGGCGCCCTGCTCGCCGCCCCGGCGCTTGCGCAGAGCGGCCCGATGTCGCTGACGCCGCCGCCGGCCCCCGGCAGCGGCCCGCGCTCGGCGGACCCCGGCATGGTCCCGGCGGAAAAAGCCGTCAAGGACAAGCGCTACGACGACGCCGTGCAGGACTTCGACCGCGTGCTGGCCGCGAACCCGCGCAATGCGCAGGCGCGCTTCCAGCGTGCGTGGTCCCTGGCCCAGGCCGGGCGCGAGGACGACGCCATCAAGGCTTTCTCGGAAATGGCCCAGGACTTCCCCGAACTGCCCGAGCCGCACAACAACCTCGCCCTGCTCTACGCCAAGCGCGGCGACCTGAAGCGCGCCGAGGCCGAACTGCTGGCCGCGCTGGATGCGCGCCCCGACTACGCCATCGCCTACAGCAATCTGGGCGATGTGTACCGCCGGCTGGCCGAACAGGCCTACAGCCAGGCCGTGAAGCGCAATCCCAAGGACACCCGCGCTGCCGCTGCGCTGCAGCAGGTACGCCCGGCCGCCGCCGCGCCCGCCCCGTCCGGCGGCGCCGGCACGCCGTCCGCCAAACCCGCGCCGGCCAGTGCCCCGGCGGCACACTGATCATCCATCCCTAGCAGGCTTGCGGGTGCCCCCGACCGTTTCCGAACGATCGTGAAGCGCCGCCAGCCCCTTATCCTGCCTCACGGAGTCCAGAACATGACCGTTTCCCGCCGCATCGTCCTGGCTGGCCTGATGGCCGCCGCCGCCCTGTCTCCACTGGCCGCGATGGCCCAGGGCGCCAGCCCGGCCGCCGCCACGCCCAAGACCGAGCGCGTGCAGTTCGTCACGAGCGCCGGCAAGTTCACCCTCGAGGTGTACCCGGACGCCGCGCCCAAGACCGTCGCCAATTTCATGGAATACGTGAAAAGCGGCTTCTACGCCGGCACGATCTTCCACCGCGTGATCAGCGGCTTCATGGTCCAGGGCGGCGGCTTCGACCGCGACATGAAAGAGAAGCCGACGCGCGCGCCGATTCCGCTCGAATCGCAGAACGGCCTGAAGAACAAGGCCGGCACCGTGGCCATGGCCCGCACGTCCAACCCGAACTCGGCCACCGCGCAGTTCTTTGTCAATGTGGTGGATAATCCGAACCTCGACTACCCGCAGCCCGATGGCAACGGCTACGCCGTCTTCGGCAAGGTGGTGGAAGGCATGGACACGATCGACAAGATCAAGTCGGTGCCCACCACGGCCTACGGCGCCATGCGCAACGTGCCGGCCGCGCCGGTTGTGATCGAATCGGTCACTGTCGTCAAGTAACACCCCGAACACCAACCGCCACAGAACAGAGGTAACGCCATGTCCAAGGTACAACTGCACACCAACCAGGGTGTCATCACCATCGAACTCGACGCCGAAAAGGCGCCGAAATCGGTCGAAAACTTCCTGTCGTACGTGCGCAAGGGCCACTACGACAACACGGTTTTCCACCGCGTGATCAAGAACTTCATGATCCAGGGCGGCGGTTTCGAACCCGGCATGAAGCAGAAGGACACCGACGCGCCGATCGAGAACGAAGCCGGCAATGGCCTGAAGAACGACAAGTACACCGTGGCAATGGCCCGCACCAACGCCCCGCACTCGGCCACGGCCCAGTTCTTCATCAACGTGGTGGACAATGACTTCCTGAACTTCAGCTCGCCCACGCCGCAAGGCTTCGGCTACGCCGTGTTCGGCAAGGTCGTGGAAGGCACCGAAGTGGTCGACCAGATCAAGGCCGTGCGCACGGGCAGCTCGGGCTTCCACCAGGATGTACCGGTGGATGACGTGGTGATCGAAAAGGCCGTCGTGGTCGAATAAGCGTCTTTGCACCAGTCCTGTTGCAATTGAAGCCCTCAGCTGGCGGCATGATCCCGAACCCTCGACGCGCATGATCGCCACGCCCCGCCCGCCGGCGGCCGCGCCCCTGCCCTTGCAGGTGCCGGCGCCGGCGTGGTTCATTTCCGACCTCCATCTCACGCCGGGCATGCCCCGCACGCTGGCCGCGTTCCGGCGCGTGCTGGACCGCGCCGCGCAAGATGCGCGCGCGCTGTTCATCCTTGGCGATTTCTTTGAATTCTGGGTCGGCGACGAAGAAACGGCCTCGCCGTTCGCCGCCGATGTGGCCGCGTCATTGCGGCGCCTGGCCGACGCCGGCGTGCCCGTGTACCTGATGCACGGCAACCGCGATTTCCTGATCGGCACGCGCTTCGCGGCTGCGGCCGGCGCCACGCTGCTGCCAGATCCCACGCTGATCGAATGTGCCGGGCAGCGCGTGGTGCTGAGCCACGGCGACATGCTCTGCACCGATGACGCGCGCTACATGCGCTTTCGCCACTGGACGCGCAAGCGCTGGGTGCAGCGGCTGTTCCTGGCGCTGCCGCTCTCGGCGCGCATGGCCGTGGCGCAACGGCTGCGCGCGGACAGCGAAGCAGGCCGCGCACGGCAACTGGCCAATCCGGCCGCCACCCCGCCCACCTACGGCGATGCCACGCCCGCCGCCGTCGCCGCGCTGCTGGACGCCCACGGCGCCACCACGCTCATCCACGGCCATACCCACCGGCCCGCTCGCCATGCCCACGGCGAGACCGTGCGCTGGGTGCTGACCGACTGGGATCTCGACGGCCGCCATCCGCGCGCGGCCGTGCTGCAGCTGGGCGCGGATGGCTTCACGGTACTGCCCCAAGTCGACTAATTCGAACTAGTTCGACCGAGGCACCCTCGCCTACTTCATCATCTTGCGCAGTTCGCTCGCGTCGAAGCGGTCGTTGGGCGTGTTTTCGAGATGCTCGCCAAGGCGGTCGAGCGCGGCCAGCACCGCCTCGATGCGGTCATGCTGCTTGGCAGCATTATCGATCAGGCTCTTGAGTGCCAGCGACACCGGGTCATCCGCGTTCGGCGTGATGCCGTAGGCCGAGAACTCCTGCCTGGCGCCCTGCTGCTGCGCCGGCGCGTCGGGCATGATGATGCGTGCGGGAATACCCACGGCCGTGGCGCCCGGCGGCACCGGCTTCAGCACCACGGCGTTCGAGCCCACGCGCGCGCCATCGCCCACGACGAACCCACCCAGCACCTTGGCCCCGGCGCTGACCACCACGCCCGCGCCCAGCGTCGGATGCCGCTTCTGGCCCTTGTACAGTGAGGTGCCGCCCAGCGTCACGCCCTGGTAGATCGTGCAGTCGTCGCCAATCTCGGCAGTCTCGCCAATCACCACGCCCATGCCGTGATCGATAAACACCCGCCGGCCCAGCTTGACCGCCGGATGGATCTCGATGCCGGTAAAAAAGCGCGACCAGTGCGAGATCCACCGGCCCAGCCAGTGCAGGCCGCCGCGCCAGCACCAGTTGGCCACGCGGTGGAATATCACGGCGTGCAGCCCGGGATAGCAGGTCAGCACTTCCAGACGGCTGCGCGCGGCGGGATCGCGCAGCATGATCGTGTCGATATCTTCCTTCAGGCGAGTGAACATCTTTATCGTGTCGTGAGCGGCCGCCGGCGCCGTGTTCGGCCGGAGCGCTTTTTTTGGTATCAAGGGACAGGACTCGGGGGACGTCCAGGCGCGCGAGCAGGGAGTGTAAGAGATTTGTGAGCCTGCCGCCCGGCCACGGGCGCCGCCCCCGACGTCGTCAGGGACTTTGCGCGGGGCCTGGGTTCAACATCGTGCCGGCGAGGCCACCGGGGATGCAGGGAAAAACACTGCCGCGATCGTCGTCACAGTCTTACCGTTCCTTGTCAGTCTCGCCGGGCGTTTGGGACGTTGGGGACGTTTGGGACGTTTCGATCTTGTCCGATTTGTCCCCCGCCGCGATCATCATCCGTTTGGCAATGCCACGCAGGATATTGACCTCCTCGCGCTCCAGCCCCGCCCGCGCGAACAGGCGCCGCAGACGCGGCATCAGCTTGCGCGGATTGGTCGGATCGAGAAAGCCGATGGCCGCCAGGCCCGCCCGGAGGTGGCCGAACATCGATTCGATCTGCTCGGCCGTGGCGGGCTCCCCAGCATAGCCGATATCGCGCGAGGCGTCCGGGCGGGCCTCGGGCGCCGCCAGCAGCGCCAGGCGCATCTCATAGGTGATGAGCTGGACCGCCTGCGCAAGATTCAGCGAGGCGTAGGCCGGATTCGCCGGAATGTGCGTCACGGCGGCACAGCGCTCCACCGCGTCGTTGGGCAGGCCATAACGCTCGTTGCCGAACACGAAGGCGATCACGGCATCGGGTGCCGCAGCCAGCACGTCATACCCGCGCGCCGCAGCGTCGCGCGGCAGCAGGCGCGGCGGGCCGAATTCGCGCTGGCGGGCGGTCATCGCCACGGTATAGGCCGCGCCAGCCAGCGCGGTTTCAATATCCGGAACAATTTGTGCGCCCGCGAGCACATCGTCGGCGCCACTGGCCATCGCCACGGCATCCGGGTGATGCAGCACATCCGGCTCACGCGGGCTCACCAGCACAAGGCTGCAGGCCCCGGCGCCAAAGCCCATGGTCTTCATCGCCCGCGCGACCGATCCGACATTGCCGGGGTGGCTGGTTTCGACGAGCACCACGCGGACACGGTTAAAAATGGTCAATGCATCACTTTCAGGCATCGGCCCGGCTGGCAGGGTCTTATCGGTTTCCGGAGCGGAGTCTTTGTTCATTCAGTGGAGTTCAGGTAGCCGGGCTCGTGCGGTGGGCCGGCTTCCTATACAATGCAGCCTTCAAATTTGTGGGTGCGGCGCCGGTTGTCCGGGCGGCGTGCCTCGTTCTTCTACAATTCGTTGTGTTGTTCGGCCGGTTCCTGGGCCCCCGCACGCGCCGCCGCAAGGCCTGGCGTGCCGGTGCGCGCCCCTGCCCCGCCGCCTGGAGAGATTCATGCATCCGATGCTCAATATCGCCGTCAAGGCGGCCCGCAAGGCGGGTTCCATCATCAACCGCGCGTCCATGGACGTCGATCTGGTACGCGTTTCACGCAAGCAACACAACGATTTCGTGACCGAGGTGGATCGCAGCGCCGAAGCCGCGATCATCGAGATCATCCGCACCGCCTATCCCGAGCACGCCATTCTAGCGGAAGAGTCCGGCCAGTCCTGGGTCGATGGCGATCCGGAAGCCGAATACACGTGGGTCATCGACCCGCTCGACGGCACTACCAACTTCATCCACGGTTTCCCGCAGTATGCGGTCTCGATCGGCCAGCTGCACAAGGGCGTGCCCGTGCAGGCCGTGGTCTACGACCCCACGCGCGATGAACTGTTCACGGCCAGCAAGGGCGCCGGCGCGTTCCTGAACAACCGCCGCATCCGCGTGACGCGCCGCGACAAGCTGGCCGACTGCCTGATCGGCACCGGCTTCCCCTTCCGCGACCTGGAAGGCATGGACGAGTACCTCGAAATGTTCGCGCTGATGACGCGCAGCTGCGCCGGCCTGCGTCGCCCGGGCGCCGCCGCGCTGGACCTGGCCTACGTGGCCTGCGGCCGCCTGGACGGCTTCTTCGAACGCGGCCTGAAGCCGTGGGACATGGCCGCCGGCATGCTGCTGATCACCGAGGCTGGTGGCCTGGTGGGCAACTACGCAGGTGAGTCGCGCCAGATGGAACAGGGCGAAGTGCTCGCCGGCAACCCGAAGGCATTCGCGCAGATGGTGCGGCTGTTGTCGCCATACTCGCTGGACAACGCCAAGCCGTCCGCCGCGATCTAACCGACCCACGCGGCTCGCTTCTCCCTGCAACAGGCGCCTCCAGGCGCCTGTTTTTCGTTAACCGTCGAGCGTGCAACCAGGCGGCAGCACCATCGACGTGAGGCCATCGCCGCGCACGGCACAGGTCCATCCGCCGCTCGTGAGCCGGCCCACCGTGATGCGCGCGCCACGCACCACAGGATGGACATCACCATTGAGCAGCACGACGATCGCGCCCGACCCATCGGCATTGAACGCGAAGGTGTCGTCTGCAGCCGTCAGCGTCGAGCGCACATAACCAAGCGTGCCCGCCGGGTCCGGGAACACGAACACGCCGTTGTGAAGGCGCTCCTCCACCGCCGTCTTGTAGTTCGAGGCCTCCCAGAACCCGCGCGAAATCTGCGTCTTGACGATGTAGTGCTGGTAGGCCGGTATCGCCAGCGCGGCAAGGATGCCGATGACGGCCACGACGATCATCATTTCGATCAGCGTAAAACCCCGCCGCAGCCGCTGCAGCAGGCGGGTGGTGTCCGTTGAAGGGTTGGGCATGAGGCGATTCCGGCAGGGTTGGTCGCCTACCCCTATCCAAACTGCGTGCCAGGCGCGAAAGCCCCAAAAAGTGACAGGATTTGGCGCGTTTCCGTTCATCAAACCGGTCTGGGTGACAGTTTGCTGCGTGACACATCCGCCGCCTGACAATTCTCGTCAGGCGCGCCGGCATTTTTTCAGAATCGTCCCAAAGACCCTGGGTAGCCCTGCTCCTACGATGAGCTGCACCAGACAACTCTCAAATTTTATGCATGGGCAAAAAATATGTTGACCCCTTTCATTGTTGTCCATACACTAATTCCGTCTCGATCGAGTTCGATGCCGCCAAGGATCTCGCCAACCGTTTCAAGCACGGCGTGTCGCTGGAGGTGGCAGCGATGCTCGACCTGGACGCCGCGCAGTTCATCAACGACACCCGCCACGACTACAACGAGGCCCGCACGATTGTGGTGGGGCCGATTGGTCCACGGGTCTACGTGATGGTCTACACGATGCGCGGCAATGTGATGCGGGTGATCAGCCTGCGCAGGGCAAACCGCCGTGAGGTCTTGAACTATGTCGACAAAGCAAACGATCCACATTCCTGACGATGCCGAGGACGCCGCGATCACGCAAGGCGCGCTCAGCGACCCCGACAACCCGCCGCTGACCGACGCGCAGCTGGAGCAACTGCGCCCGGCCCCGCGCCGCGGGCGCCCCGCCCTGCCGCCGGAGGCCCGCAAGGTCACGCTGAACATGCGCGCGGACCGAGACGTGGTGGAGGCGTTCAAAGCCACCGGCGACGGCTGGCAGACGCGCATCAACGAGATCCTGCGCGCCTATGCGCACACGCACCGGATGCTGCCGCGCTGAGCGCGGCGTGATTTCCGACAAGAAGGCCAGCGCTGAGAACATTTCTCACGCATTTTCAGAATTTGCCTCAAGGTGCGGGCACGGGCAGGCAGTAAAATGCCGCTTTGTGCCGTGGCGGAGGCAATCCGCCTGACGGCAATCGATATACCGGCGGCCGCCCGTGGCCGCCCGAGAGGAATGCATGTCCGTAGAAGCCCTTTCCGCCGATCGTGATGCCGGGGACGCCCTCGGCCCCATCCCTGACGTGCCTGCCACGCCAGAGACGTCCGCCGAGGCGGCGCCTGGAGACACCACCGCCGCGCCGGACACCAAGTCCGCCGCGAAGCGCGGCGCACCCGAGAAGCACACGCCGATGATGCAGCAGTACCTCCGCATCAAGGCGGATCATCCGGACACGCTGCTGTTCTATCGGATGGGCGACTTCTACGAGCTGTTCCATGACGACGCCGAGAAGGCCGCGCGGCTGCTGGACATCACGCTGACGTCGCGCGGACAGTCCGGCGGCGTGCCGATCCGCATGGCCGGCATCCCGTTCCATTCGGTCGACCAGTACCTGATCAAGCTCGTCAAGCTGGGCGAGTCGGTGGCGATCTGCGAGCAGATCGGCGATCCGGCCGCGAGCAAGGGCCCGGTGGAGCGCAAGGTGGTCCGCATCGTCACCCCCGGCACGCTGACCGACGCCGCGCTGCTGCCGGACAAGGTCGACACGTTCCTGATGGCAGTGCACCAGCAGACCACGCGGCGCGGCATCAGCAAGACCGGCCTCGCCTGGCTGAACCTCGCCAGCGGCGAGTTGCGGCTGATGGAGTGCGAGGCGGCGCAACTGGGCCGCGAACTCGAACGGATCCGCCCCGCCGAACTGCTGTTTGCCGATGGCATCGACCTGCCGGCGCTGACCTGCGCGCGGACGCGGCTGCCGGAATGGCATTTCGACCAGGACGCCGGCACGCGCCGGCTGCGCGAGCAGATCGGCGTGGCGAGCCTGGAGCCGTTCGGCTGCGCGGGACTCGGCGCGGCGTTGGGCGCGGCCGGCGCGCTGCTGAACTACGCGGCGGCCACCCAGGGCCAGTCGCTGCGTCACGTGCAGGGCGTGACCGTCGAGCGGGAGTCGGAATTTGTCGGCCTCGATTCGGCCACGCGACGCAACCTGGAGCTGACGGAAACGCTGCGCGGCGGCGAGTCGCCGACGCTGTTCTCGCTGCTGGACACCTGCGCCACGGCGATGGGCAGCCGGGCGCTGCGCCACTGGCTTCATCACCCGTTGCGCGACCCCGCGCTGCCGCGTGCGCGCCAGCAGGCCATCGGCGCGCTGATCGCCCAGGACCCGGATGCACTGCGTGCCAACCTGCGCCGGCTGGCTGACGTCGAGCGCATCACGTCGCGCCTCGCCCTACTGACCGCACGGCCCCGCGACCTGTCGTCGCTGCGCGACACCCTGCGCGCGCTGCCCGACGTGCGCGCCACCGTGACGCTGGCCGACGACGCCCCGCTGCTGGCGCAGACCCTCGACGACCTGGAAATTCCCGAGGACTGCCTTGACCTGCTGGTGCGCGCCGTCGCCGAGGAGCCGTCCACGGTGCTGCGCGATGGTGGCGTGATCGCACGCGGCTACGATGCCGATCTGGACGAACTACGAGACATTTCCGAGAACTGTGGCCAGTTCCTGATCGACCTTGAGGCACGCGAGCGCTCGCGTACGGGCATCGCCAACCTGCGCGTGGAATACAACCGCGTGCATGGCTTCTATATAGAGGTAACGAATGGCCAGGCGGACAAAGTGCCCGACGACTACCGCCGGCGCCAGACGCTCAAGAACGCCGAGCGCTATATCACGCCGGAGCTGAAGTCCTTCGAGGACAAGGCGCTGTCCGCACAGGACCGCGCACTGGCACGTGAAAAGATTCTCTACGAGGCGCTGCTACAGGCCCTGCTGCCCCATATCGCCGCCTTGCAGCGCGTGGCCGGCGCGCTGGGTCGGCTCGATGTCCTGGCGGCGCTTGCCGAACGGGCCCGCACGCTCGACTGGGTCCAGCCCGAGCGCGTGAGCGAGAACGTGATCGACATCGTGCAGGGCCGCCACCCGGTGGTCGAGGGCCAGTTGGCCGCCGATTCGACCGAATTCATCCCCAACGATTGCCAGTTGACCGAGGCGCGCAAACTCCTGCTGATCACCGGCCCGAACATGGGCGGTAAGTCGACGTTCATGCGCCAGACCGCACTGATCGTGCTGCTGGCGTGCGTGGGTGCCTGGGTGCCGGCGCGGCGCGCCGTGATCGGCCCGGTCGACCGCATCTTCACGCGGATCGGCGCGGCGGATGATCTGGCCGGTGGCCGCTCCACGTTCATGGTGGAAATGACCGAGGCGGCCGGGATCCTGCACCACGCCACGCCGTCCAGCCTGGTGCTGATGGATGAGATCGGCCGGGGCACCTCGACGTTCGACGGGCTGGCGCTGGCCTGGGCCATCGCCCGTCACCTGCTCTCGCACAACCGCAGCCATACGCTGTTTGCCACACACTATTTCGAGCTGACGCAGCTGCCGCAGGAGTTCGCGCAGGCGGCCAACGTGCATCTGTCCGCCGTGGAACACGGCGACGGCATCGTATTCCTGCACGCCGTGCAGGACGGACCGGCGAGCCAGAGCTATGGCTTGCAGGTGGCTCAGCTGGCCGGGGTGCCGCAGCCCGTGATCCGTGCCGCGCGCAAGCATCTGGCCTGGCTGGAACAGCAATCCGCCGATGCCACGCCCACGCCGCAGCTAGACCTGTTCGCCGCGCCCGCTGCGCCGCCAGACGAGGATGCAGCGGATGGGGAAGGAGGCGCCGCGCACTCGGCGGTCAATGCAGCCGCCCTGGAGGCGCTCGACGCGCTGGCCGACATCGACCCGGACAGCCTGACGCCGCGCGACGCACTCGACGCGCTGTACCGGCTCAAGGCGCTGGCGGAGAGCAAACACTCCGTATGACGGCACATCGGCGGGCGTGGCGGCACATGGCGGTGGCCGCGGTTTGCTGGACGGCATTTGCCGCGCCCGGGCTCGCGCACGCGGCACGGACCGGACGCGTCGCGCCACCCCCGTCGGCGGCGGTGCAGCCCGTGCGGATCGCCCTGATCGCCGATGTGCCGCAATGGCCGGCGGCCGAAGCCGACACGGCCGCACTGTTCGATCTCATGGCGAACCAGCAGATGGCGCTGATCGTCCATGCTGGCGGCATCAAGGGGGATACCGAATCGTGTGGCGATGCCGTGCTGAACGTGCGCCAGCGCGTGCTGGACGAGGCGCCACTTCCGCTGCTCTATGTGCCGGGCGAGAACGACTGGGCTGAGTGCCAGAAACCGGTGAACGGCGAGTTCGACGCGGTGGAGCGGCTGAACCGGTTGCGGGAACTGTACTTCCCGGTGGACGCCACGCTCGGGCGCCGTACGCTGCCGGTCACACGGCAGTCGGATCAGGCCATGTTCCGCAGCTATCGGGAAAATGCCCGCATGGTGCTGGGCAACGTGCTGATCGTCGGCATGAACCTGCCCGGCGACAACAACCATTACCGCACCGAGGGTGGCCGCAACGGCGAATTCGAAGACCGGCGCGAAGCCAATCGACAATGGCTCTCCCGCGCGTTCTCGCTGGCCGAGCAGCGCGACCTCGACGGCGTGGTCGTGGTGGGCCATGCCGACCCAATGTTCGGCAATGGCTGGGAGAAGCGCGGCAAGCCGACACTGTTCGACGGCTTCCTGCGGCGCGGCACGCGTGATGGCTATCTGGAGTTCAAGCGTCAGCTGCGCGAGCTGGCCGGCAAGTACAAGGGCCAGGTGTTGCTCGTCCATGCGAGCGACAGCGGTTTCAGCGTGGACAAGCCACTGCGGGACGCGGCGGGCAAGGCCATGTCAAATGTCACGCGGGTGGCCCTGCCGGTGGGATCGCCGTCGCGCTGGACCGAGTTGACCGTGTCGCCGGGGTCGCGGGCGGTATTCCAGGTCAAGCTGCGGGACGGGGTGAAGGGCAACTGAGCGGCAGCTCGGCGGAAACGGAAAACAAGGGAACTACGAGCACCGGGACCAAAGAAAAAGCCGGCAAGTGCCGGCTTTTTCGTTTTCCTGCGACGACCCCATCGCAGCACTGCGGCCCGCCTTGCGGACGGGCTCACGCATCGCTCAATTGTTTGGGAAGATCAGTGGAGCGTGCGAGGGCTGTCGTCGCCGTCCTCGTCCTCATCCACCACTTCGATGCCCGAGGCACCGTGGGCGTGGCCGTGCTCGACTTCCTCGCTGGTCGCCTCGCGCACTTCCGACACCTTCAGCCAGAAACGCAGCGCCATGCCGGCGAGCGGATGGTTGCCGTCAAGCACCACCTTGTCTTCGGCCACGTCAGTGATCGTGTAGATGATGGAGTCTTCGTCGTCGCCGTCCTCGGGCACACCCTCGAACTGCATGCCGACTTCCAGCGGCTCCGGAAAGCGATTGCGCGGCTCCACCTTCACGAGGTCGGCGTCGTAGTCGCCGAACGCCTCATCGGGTTCCAGCTGCAGCTGGGTCTCAAAGCCGGCGTCGTGGCCGTCCAACGCTTCCTCGATCTTCGGGAACGTGCCATCATACCCGCCGTGCAAATAGACCATGGGCTCATCCGACTCTTCGATCAGATTACCCTGCGCGTCCGACAGCTTGTACACCACGGACACCACCGTGTTCTTAGCGATTTTCAATTCTTGACTCCATGAGCGATTCCGCATTATACGCGCAGGCCTTGCCTGCGGGCCCCATCGATCCCGACGCGCCGCTCACGCTGCTTGGGGGCATGACACCCGCCGTGTTCATGCGCGAGATCTGGCACCGCAAACCTTTGCTGATTCGACAGGCCGTGCCCGGAATCGTGCCGCCTGTGTCGCGTGAAGCGCTTTTTGATCTGGCCGACCGCGAGGACGTAGAGTCTCGCCTGGTGTCGTACTTTCGCAACCGCTGGAAGCTCGAGCACGGCCCGTTTGCCGAGGACAACCTCCCGTCGCGCAAGACCGGCAAGTGGACGCTCCTGGTGCAGGGCGTCAACCTGCACGACCAGGCCGCGGCCGACCTGATGAGCCAGTTCCGTTTCGTGCCCGACGCGCGGCTCGACGACGTGATGATCAGCTACGCCACCGACGGCGGTGGGGTGGGTCCGCACTTCGATTCCTATGATGTCTTCCTGTTGCAAGTATCGGGCCGACGCCGCTGGCGCATTTCGTCACAAACCAGGCTCGACCTGATTCCCGACATGCCGCTGAAGATCCTGTCGGACTTCACGGCCGAGGAGGAATGGGTGCTGGAACCCGGCGACATGCTGTATCTGCCGCCACAGTACGCGCACGACGGCGTGGCCGAGGGCGAGTGCATGACCGCATCCATCGGCTTCCGCGCCCCTGCCTACCGGGAGCTGGCCGGCCACTTCCTCGCATGGCTGTCGGAGACCGTGGAAGGCAAAGAGGGCCTCGACGGCCGCTATGCGGACGCCGGCGAGACCGCCACGGCGCATCCGGCCCAGATGCCGGCCGGACTGGCGCGCGCGGTAGCCGAGCGGCTCCAGGCGATGAAATGGAACGGCGCGATGGTGTCCGAATTCCTCGGCTCGCACCTGTCCGAGCCGAAGCAATCCGTAATGTTCGCCGAGGTCGAGGAGATTCCGCTGCGCAAGTACACGAAGCTGGCCCAGGCGCATGGCGTGGTCCTTGCTCCAGGTTCCATCGCGCTCTATGACCGCACGCATTTCTTCCTCAACGGCGAGGCCTACGAACCGCCGGCAAACCTGGCGAAATGGCTGCGTCGGCTGGCGGACCACCGTTATCTGACGGCTGAGGAGGTCAGTGCATGTGCCGCGCTGCCTGACTTGATGGACACATTCCACGATTGGACGCTCGAAGGCTGGTTGCAGATTGCGCCTGTACGGGTGTAATAATGCGTAACAAAGAGAACCAGCAAATTTCGACTGTACACAAGCAGGGGAAACGCGGATATAATCGCCCGCTGGCTAGTACTGTGTACCACTGCATTGTCGGCACCCGGGAGAGCCTCAAATTTGCAGTTCAAGAGCGATAATTACCGGTAATTATTCATCGCCTGTTTTCAGTAATTAAAAGTTAAAGGACGAAAAATGAAGAAGTCTCTCCTGATCGCATCCCTGCTGGCAGCTGTTGCCCTGGCCGCTTGCGGCAAGAAGGAAGAAGCTGCCGCCCCGGCCGCTGACACGGCTGCTCCGGCTGCCACGGCTCCGGCTGCTGACGCTTCGGCTCCGGCCGCTGCTGCTCCGGCTGCTGACGCATCGGCTCCGGCCGCTGCCCCGGCTGCTGACGCTTCGGCTCCGGCCGCTGACGCTTCGGCCCCGGCTGCCAAGCAGTAATCGGATTACTCCGATAAAAAAGCCGACCTTCGGGTCGGCTTTTTTATCGCCCGCGATTTACTCGCGGCGCGCCCGGTAGTCGGGCGCATCCTCTCGGCTTCAGCACCGTTCCGGCATCAGATAATCTTGAATCACATGCCACGGACCGGTTGCCATCCCAGCCCCTCCTCCTGATCCGCTATCAGGATCTCCTCCGGCATCACCCCCAACACAGCCGCAAGCGCCCCCGAGGCGAGCGCCCGCGTGTTGTTCTGCTTACTCAAATGGGCAGCCACAACGCGTGACAGACCCGCATGCGCCACCTGCGACAGGATCGCTGCCGCCACTTCATTGGCCAGATGCCCGAAATCCCCGCCGATACGACGTTTCAGAGAGTACGGATACGCCGAATTCTGCAGCATCTCGCGGTCGTGGTTGCACTCCAGGACAAGCGCATCCACCCCGGCCAGCCGCGCCGTGACGTACGGCGTTTCCATGCCGGCATCCGTCAGCACACCAAGCCGCGCGTTGCCATCGGTCAGCACGAACTGGAGCGGCTCGCGGGCATCGTGCGGCACCGTGTACGGCAGAATCCGCAGGCCACCTACCGAGAACGCGTGGTCGGCGCAGCACACGCGTACATCCGCCGCATCGGCGCCGCGCATGTGCGCGGTGGCGAGCCAGGTACCGTGACTGGTATGAACGGGAAGCTTGTGGCGCGCGGCGAAAGCGTAGGCCGAGCCCACGTGGTCGCCATGCTCGTGCGTGACCAGCACGGCGTCGAGCTGGTCCGGCGTAACGCCGAGCCGCTCGAGCCGGCGCGCCGTCTCGCGGATGCCGAACCCGCAGTCGAGCAGCACACGGGTCACCGTGGTGCCGTCGACAGCCTCGATCAGCAGCGAGTTACCCTCGCTGCCACTGCCCAAAAAAGCAAAGCGCATCATCGATGCGCTCGCTCGGGGTGGCTCCCGACGGCCGGAGCCGTCGGGACCGTCTGACTGCGACAAAGACCCATCAGTGCAGTTGCTCGTCCAGCAGCGACAGGATCTTCTTGCCGATCTCGGTGTTCTCAGGCTGGCCAGCGTCGTTCAGAATCGTCACCGTGGTGCCGGTGCCGTTGCCCTTGAGCGCCACGCGGTACTTCTTGGCCGTCTTGCCGTCGTTCGGCTTCGTAAACAGCTTGGAGAAGAAGCCGCGATCGTCCACGCTGGTACGCGGATCCACATAGCGCACGTAGTACAGGCCCTGGGCACGGTCACGGTCTTCCACCGTGAAGTTCACGCGATCCAGCGACAGGCCGACCGAGCGCCAGGCGCGGTCGAACGGCTCCGGCAGTTGCAGTGCCGGAGCGCCGTTGACCTGCGACAGGAACGACTTGCTGCTGTCGGCCGACGGTGCGCCGGTGGCTGCGGCGGCGCCGATACCCGTGGCGGCGGCGGTACCCACCGCGGGCGCGGCGGCTCCCGCCGTGGTCGCGGCAGCGTCATTCGTGCCGATGCCGGCCGGCGTCGGGTTCTTGGCCATGCGGTCGGCCTGTTCCTTCTGCACGCCCAGGCGCTGCGCCAGGCGAGACAGGAATTCGGCTTCCAGCTCAGGATCGGCCGGGCGCGGGGTCCAGACCGTGCTGGTCTTGTCCACGCCGGTCAGCTGCTCCTGCGCGCCGCGATGGCTGATGAACACCTCGAGCTGGCCGTTCTGCGAACGTTCCACACGCGTGCGGAACTTGTCGCGCTCGGAGGTCGAGTACAGGCCGTCGAACACCTTGCCGATGGTGTTGCGGATGATGTCCTGCGGAATCTTGGCGCGGTTCTCGGCCCAGTCCGTTTCCATGATGCCGGTCTCGGGCGAGTCCTGCACCAGCAGGAAGCCGCTCTCCTGCCAGAAGCCGCGCAGGGTCTGCCAGAGCTGGTCGGCACGCATGCCGTTGCTGATCACGAGCCAGCGCTGGTTGCCATCGCGCTCCATGCGCACGCCCTGGGCGCCCGGCAGCACATTGTCGGTCGGGCTGGCCTCGCGGGCACGGCCGGCGTTGGCCTGGGTGTAGTTCGAGAGCGTGGACGTGCCGGAGGCATCGGGCACCGTGTAGCGGCGCTCGCCGTCGAGCTTGGTCAGGTCCGGCGGAATATCCAGCGATGCCGTCTTCTTGCCCTGGGACTTGTAGTCGATCTTGTCCGGCTGCATGGCCTCGTTGATGCTGCTGCAGCCGGCGATCAGGGTCAGGGCCAGCACGGGCGCGACCATGGCGGCACGGCGGACTTGCGTCGCGCCGCGACGGTTAAGCTTCTGTTTCATTGACACGTAATCCTGGTTTCAAGAAGGCGGCGATACGCCAAGGTTCAGCCGGTAAGGTTATGGTCAGGCGAGCAGGCCGGCGTTGGCCAGCGCGCGGCGCACGGTCTCGTGCTGCGCTTCGGCCAGCGGGGTCAGCGGCAGGCGGATACCGCCGGCCATCTTGCCCATCTGTTGCAGCGCCCACTTGACGGGGATCGGGTTGGCCTCGACGAACATCGCGCGGTTCAGCTCGATCATTTCCATGTGCAGGCGGCGTGCGGTCACCACATCGCCGTTGCGTGCCGCCACGCACATCTCGTGCATCTTGCGCGGCGCCACGTTGGCCGTCACGGAAATATTGCCGTGGCCGCCCAGCAGGATCAGCGCCACCGCGGTGGGATCGTCGCCGCTGTAGATCGCGAAGTGTTCCGGCGCATCCTTGATCAGTTGCGCGGCCCGGTCGATGTTGCCCGTGGCCTCCTTCACGCCAACGATGCCAGGCACCTGCGCCAGGCGCAGGATGGTGTCGTTGGTCATGTCGGCCACGGTGCGGCCCGGCACGTTGTACAGCAGCACCGGCAGGTCCACCGCTTCCGCGATCGTGCGGAAATGGCGGTACATGCCTTCCTGCGTCGGCTTGTTGTAGTACGGCACTACCTGCAGCGAGGCATCGGCGCCCACCTTCTTGGCGAAGGCGGTCAGTTCGATGGCTTCGCTGGTGGAATTGCCGCCCGTACCGGCGATGATCGGGATACGCTTGTTGGACTGCTCCACGGCCACGCGGATCAGCTCGCAATGCTCTTCCACGTTGACGGTCGGGGACTCGCCCGTGGTGCCCACGATCACGATGCCATCGGTGCCTTCCGCCGCATGCCAGTCGATGAGGGCGCGCAGCGCGGGGTAGTCCAGGCTGCCATCCTCATGCATCGGGGTGACGATGGCCACGATGCTGCCGGTAATCTGTGTCATAGCTTAAGGAAACTCGGGAAATCGAATATCCGGGATTGTACCGGAACCGTCAGCCGCTCCGGACTCCCCCGGGGTGAGGGAAAACATCAGGATTTTCAACGTGTGAAGCGCCCTGCGCGCTGACATGGGGCCGGGCACACCGCCCGACCGGCCAGCCTAGGGCCGCGCCGGCAGCCCGTAGCGTGGTGGCGCGGTGCCCGGCGCGCCGCCCGCAGGCTCGCGCACAGCACATATCCGCTGGACGAACGCCGTTTTCGGCACTTCCACCACGCCGTCCTCGTACCCCACCACCCGCAGGGCGCCGCGCGCCACATCGAGCAGTTCGCCCGGTTTCAGCAGGAAGTCTGGCCGGGACGGCTTGCCAACGGTTTCGTTACCAATTGCAAATGTTTCATAGATCAGCACCCCGGCCGGCGCCAGCGCCGCCAGCAGGTGCGGCCAGAGGGGCCGGTGCAGGTAGTTGGTGACCACAATGGCGTCCAGCGGCGCCCCGTCCGTCATGTCGGTCACGTCCGCCAGCGGCCAGCCGCC
The DNA here is from genome assembly GCF_046535395.1 of Cupriavidus sp. SIMBA_020. Classification (NCBI taxonomy): domain Bacteria; kingdom Pseudomonadati; phylum Pseudomonadota; class Betaproteobacteria; order Burkholderiales; family Burkholderiaceae; genus Cupriavidus; species Cupriavidus sp. SIMBA_020. The sequence continues at coordinate 480,425 of NZ_JAWRWU010000001.1, forward strand.
CTGCTCGAGATCGGCCACCCGGCCGGACACGCCGGCGGGCAGCCCCGCCACGGCCTCGGCGTCACGGTCCACGGCCAGCACGGCAAACCCCTGCCCCGCCAGCCAGGCTGCGTGGCGCCCGTTGCCGCAGGCCAGGTCGAGCACACGGCCGCCCGGCCGGATCAGGTGGGCCCAGCGGGTCACCCATGACGAAGGTGCGCCCAGTGGCGCATGCGCGAGCGTCATGGCGGCTATTGCAGTAACAGGATGATGGGCCGGAGCATCAGCTCGACCACCGACAGCAGCAGGCTCATCACCGGCTGCATCCAGACCCGCGTGATCACGCCCGCCGCCACCAGTGCCAGCACCACGAAGATGCCGTACGGCTCGATGCGGCTGATGGCGGCCGCCATGCGCTGCGGCAGGAAGGCGGTCAGCACGCGCCCGCCATCCAGCGGCGGGATCGGAAACAGGTTGAAGGCGGCCACGACCACGTTCACGATCACCCCGGCGCGCGCCATCTGGCCCCAGAACGGCTCCTGGACCTGCGCCCAGGCCAGCCCGATCACCACCAGCGCCCAGATGAACGCCTGCGCCAGATTGCTGCCCGGGCCGGCCAGCGCCACCCACATGCCATGCCAGCGCGGGTTGCGCAGGTGGCCGAATACCACGGGAACCGGCTTGGCGAAGCCGAACACGAACTGCCCGGCAGTGAGGAAATAGAGCAGCAGCGGCACCGCCACCGTGCCGATCGGGTCGATATGCCGGATCGGGTTCAGGCTGACGCGGCCGAGCCGGTAAGCCGTGTCGTCACCGAAAAAGCGCGCCACATAGCCGTGAGCGGCCTCGTGCAGCGTGATGGCGAACAGGACTGGCAGGGCGTAGACCGCAACGGTCTGGATGAGCGAGGTATCCATGTGCCCTATTCTATCCGTGCAATGGCGCCCGCAGGCTGTCCGGTTTGTGTCAAAGCGTGGCCGATTTTCAAAGCGTGGCGGACAGTCCGAAGCGCTCCACATCGCCCCGGCCCAGCCGCACCAGTTCCGGCTCGCCGCCGCTCAGGTCGATTACCGTGGTCGGCTGCGCGGGCGCCGGGCCGCCGTCCACCACCAGGTCCAGCTGCTTCTCCAGCCGGGCGCGGATTTCAGCCGGATCGTTCATGGGTTCGTCGTCGCCGGGCATCTGGAGGGTGGCGGAAATCATCGGCTGGCCCAGTTCGGCCAGCAGCGCCAGCGGCACGACATGGTCCGGCACGCGCACGCCGATGGTCTTGCGGGCCGGGTGCGAGAGCCGGCGCGGCACTTCCTTGGTCGCCTCGAGAATGAACACGTACGGCCCCGGCGTGGCGCCCTTGATCCAGCGGTACTGGCGGTTATCCACGCGCGCGAAGTTGCCCAGCTCGGACAGGTCGCTGCACATCAGGGTCAGATGGTGCTTGTCGTCGATGCCGCGCAGCCGGCGCAGGCGCTCCACGGCCGTCTTGTCGTCGAGCGGGCAGGCCAGCGCGTAGCTGGAGTCGGTCGGCAGCGCGATCAGCCCGCCCTGGCGCAGGATCTGCGCGGCCTGCTTGATCAGGCGCGGCTGCGGGTTGAGCGGATGAATCTCGAAGTACTGGGACATTCAGGGATCGTCGGGGGCGGGGGCTGAGCGAGCGGGCGGCTACCAGTCGTGCCAGACCGGGGTGACGTCCGACGGCAGCGGCGGCAGCGTGCCGATATCGACCCGGCCCTCGCCGGGGCCATGAAAATCTGATCCGCGCGAGGCCATCAGGCCGTAGTGGCGCGCCACATCGGCATAGCGGCGGAACTGGTCGGGCGTGTGACTGCCGGTCACGACCTCCACGGCGCGGCCCCCCAGTTGGGTGAATTCGTCGAACAGCGCGTCGTGCTGGGTAGCCGTGTAGTTGTAGCGGCCCGGGTGGGCCATCACGGCAATGCCGCCGGCGTCGCGGATCCAGCCGATCGCCTCCGCCAGCCTCGACCAGCGGTGCGGCACGAAGCCGGGGCGGCCATCCGACAGATATTCGCTGAATACGTCGCTGATGGTCGCGCAATAGCCTTCATCCACCAGCCAACGCGCGAAATGGGTACGCGAGATCAGGTCCGGATTGCCGACATAGCGCAGCGCGCCGGCGTAGGCATCCTGGATGCCGACCTTGGCCAGCGCCTCGCCGATATCCTGGGCGCGGCGGGCGCGGCCGTCGCGGGTCCGGGCCAGGCCGTCGATCAGGCCCGGATGGAACGGATCGATCTGGAGCCCCACGATGTGCACGGTCTGGCCGGCCCAGGTGACCGAAATCTCCACGCCGGGCACGTAGCGCATGCCCAGCGCCTCGGCGGCGTCCCGCGCCTCGCGCTGGCCGCCCACCTCGTCATGGTCCGTCAACGCCCAGAAGGCCACGCCGCCGGCATGGGCGCGCGCGGCCACGTCACGTGGCGCGAGCATCCCGTCGGACACGGTGGAATGGCAGTGCAGATCGGCGTTGATTGTGTGCGGGTTTTGCATGGCGATCATTCTACTCCTGGCAGGGTCTTTTAGCCCTGCCGCCAACGGTGGCGTGCCCGGATTCCCATGGCACGCAAGGTATGATGGGGCCTTGTTCCGCTCCCCCATGCGCCGCGCGCCACCTGGCGCCCGCCGCGCACCTGCCTCGATCATGTCTTCCACGCCCGCCACGTCCGCCCCGCTCGCCCCCCAGGAAACCACGCAGACCGATGTGCTGATCGTCGGCGCCGGGCCGGTTGGCCTGTTCGCCGCGTTCCAGGCCGGCGTGCTGGGGCTCAAATGCGAGCTGATCGACGTGCTCGACCGGCCCGGCGGCCAGTGCACCGAGCTGTACCCGGAGAAGCCGATCTACGACATTCCGGCCGTGCCAGGCTGCCTGGCGCAGGACCTCGTAGACCGGCTCATGGAGCAATGCGCACCGTTCGCGTTCCCGATGCACTTCAGCCAGCGGGCCGACAGCGTCAGCGAGCACGCCGGCGCGGACGGCCATCCGCGCCTGCTGGTCACCACCGACGCCGGCAAACGCTTCGACGTGGCGGCAGTGCTGATCTGCGCCGGCGCCGGGGCCTTCGCGCCGCAACGCGTGGCGCTGCCCGAGGCCGCCGCGCTCGAAGACCGGCATCTGCACTACGCCGTGCGCGACACCTCGCGCTTTGCCGGCCGCCGTGTGATCGTGGCGGGCGGCGGCGATTCGGCGCTCGACTGGGCGCTCGCGCTGCGCAAGGTGGCCGGGCGCGTGACGCTGCTGCACCGGCGCGAGGGCTTCCGCGCCGCCGACCACACCGTGGCGTCGATGCGCGCGGCCGTGGCGGCCGGCGAGATGGACTTCGTCGTGGGCATGCTCGGCGGCCTGCAGACCGATGACGCCGGCAAGCTGACCGCCGCGACGATCAAGACCCGCGACGGCGAGCAGACGCTGCCCGCCGACGAACTTGTGGCCCTGTACGGGCTGGTGTCCGAGCCGGGGCCGATCGCCCAGTGGGACATGGACATGCGCGCGGGCCGCATCGTGGTGGATACCACCACTTATGAAAGCTCGCGCCGCGGCATCTTCGCCGCCGGCGACATCTGCTTCTATCCGAACAAGCAAAAGCTGATCCTCTCCGGCTTCCATGAGGCCGCGCTCGCGCTGCGCAAGGCGTACCACTACGCCAACCCGCAGAAGTCGCTGGTGCATGTGCACACCAGCAACAACGCCGCGCTCAAGGAGAAGCTCACGCACGCGTGAGGCGCCATCCCAACTCGTCATTCAGTGAGAAATGCCTCGATCAGCCGCGCCACCACCTGCGGCTGGTCGTGGTGGAGCATGTGTCCGGCGTCGTCCACGGTCACTTCGCGGAAGTCCGGGAAGGCACGGAAGCGCTCTCGGAATTCGTCCAGCGGCTGCTTGTGGGCGATGTGCTGGAGGGTGGCGGAGTCGCGCGCCTCCACGTGCAGCACCGGCGCTTCCACCTTGGCCCAGATCGCCATGATTTCGTCGATCCGGTATAGCGTGGGATTGGTCATCTTGTGGGCCGCGTCGCCCAGGATCTCCCACCGGCCCTCGGCGTTGCGGCGCGACCAGTGCGCGGCCAGGAAGGCGGCGCGGTCGTCGGGCAGGCGCGGATTGGTCTTCTGCAGACGCGCCGCCACGGCGGCCTCGCTCTCGTAGGTGCGCAGTTCCGGCTGTGTGCGCAGTTCGTCCAGCCAGCGCGCCAGCCGGCCCGGCGCCTGGTCTGGCCGGGTGCGGGTCAGGCCGAAGCCCTCCAGATCCACCACGCGCCGCACCCGCTGCGGGCGCACCCCTGCATAGATGCAGACCACGTTGGCACCCATGCTGTGGCCCACCAGATCCACCTGTCCTTCGGGCTGGTAATGGTCGAGCAGCGCCTCGAGGTCGGCCACGTAGTCCGGGAACCAGTACGACGTGGTGCCCGGATAGCGCGTCGGCAGGTCGGTCTCGCCAAACCCGCGCCAGTCCATGGCAATCACGTGCCAGTCGCGCTCCAGCGCATCGACAAGGAACTGGAACGACGCGGCCACGTCCATCCAGCCGTGCAGCATGAACAGCTTGGGCGCGCCGGGCGTGCCCCAATGGCGAACGTGCGTGCGCAGGCCGCGCAGCGTGATAAATTCGGAACGCGAGGTTTCCGTGATGGTCATGGTGTCTCTACCCTTCTGTCTCTTGTATTGCCAGGTCTTCTCGGGCACGGGGCGGAGGGGGGCCACGCGGCAGCCTGGATAAAAATAGAACGATCGTTCGCCTGGCCGATTATAGCGATCCGCCCGGCCTGACGCCGCAAAAACATCGGAGACAACCGGATGACCGCCTTGCCGGCCACGCGCCGCGACGACTATCGCGCGCTACATGACGCGTTCCACTGGAACGTGCCCGAGCACTTCAACCTGGCCGACGTCTGCTGCGGCCGCTGGGCCCGAGATCCGGCCACCATGGACCGCGTGGCGGTCTACACCGAGCACGAGGACGGGCGCCGCGACGCCTACACCTACGCCCATATCCAGGCCGAGGCCAACCGACTCTCCCGCGCGCTGCGCGAGCTGGGCGTGGGCCGGGGCGACCGCGTGGCCATCGTCATGCCCCAGCGCATCGAAACCGTCATTGCCGGCATGGCGGTCTACCAGTTGGGCGCCGTGGCCATGCCGCTGTCTATGCTGTTCGGCCCGGAAGCGCTCTCGTACCGCATCGACCACAGCGAAACCCGCGTGGCGATTGCCGACGAGACCGCCATCGACAACCTGCTCGCCGCCCGCCCGGACTGCCCCACCCTGCGCACCGTAATCGGCGCCGGCGCCGCCACCGGCCGGGGCGACCTGGACTGGGACGCCCTGCTGGCCGCCCAGCTACCCACCTTCACCGCCGAGCAGACCAAGGCCGACGAGGCCGCCGTGCTGATCTACACCAGCGGCACCACCGGGCCGCCCAAGGGCGCGCTGATTCCGCACCGGGCACTGCTCGGCAACCTGACCGGCTTCGTCTGCTCGCAGAACTGGTATCCGCAGGACGACGACGTGTTCTGGAGCCCCGCCGACTGGGCCTGGACCGGCGGCCTGTGGGATGCGCTGATGCCGGCGCTGTACTTCGGCAAGCCCATCGTCGGCTATCAGGGCCGGTTCTCCGCCGAACGTGCCTTCGAATTGCTCGAACGCTATAGCGTGACCAACACCTTCCTGTTCCCCACGGCGCTCAAGCAGATGATGAAGGCGTGCCCGGACCCGTCCGCGCGCTACCGGCTCAAGCTGCGCGCCATCATGAGCGCCGGCGAAGCCGTGGGCGAGACCGTGTTCTCGTGGTGCCGCGACGCCCTCGGGGTCATCGTCAACGAGATGTTCGGCCAGACCGAGATCAACTACATCGTCGGCAACTGCACCGCGCAGTACGACGACAACCGGCTCGGCTGGCCGGCGCGGCCGGGCTCGATGGGCCGCCCCTACCCGGGCCACCGCGTAGCGGTGATCGACGACGAGGGCCGCCTCTGCCCGCCGGACGAGGACGGCGAGGTGGCGGTCTGCGCCACCGACATCCACGGGCATCCGGACCCGGTTTTCTTCCTGGGCTACTGGAAGAACGAGGCTGCCACGGCGGGCAAGTACACCGAACTGGACGGCCTGCGCTGGTGCCGCACGGGCGACCTCGCCCGCATGGATGCGGACGGTTATCTCTGGTACCAGGGCCGGGCGGACGACGTGTTCAAGTCGTCCGGCTACCGCATCGGGCCGAGCGAGATCGAGAACTGCCTGCTCAAGCACCCGGCGGTGTCGAACTGCGCCGTGGTGCCGTCGCCGGACCCCGAGCGCGGGGCCATCGTCAAGGCGTTCATCGTGCTCACGCCCGCCGTGGCGCGCTCGTTCGACAACGACGCCGCGCTGATCGCCGAGTTGCAGCAGCACGTGCGGGGGCAGCTGGCCCCCTATGAGTATCCCAAGGCAATTGAATTTATCGATCAACTGCCGATGACGACCACCGGCAAGATCCAGCGGCGGGTGCTGCGGCTGCAGGAACAGGAGAAGGCTACGGAGAAAACGAAAGTGGCCGGCGGCGCGCCAGCGCCCACCTCAGCCGGCTGAGGCTTCCAGCCAGGCCAGTTCGTCCTCGTCGAACCCCGCCGCGCGGCGGGCGTCGAGGTTGAACGGGCCGCGCAGCCGGGGGGCGCGGTACTGGTCGGCCAGCGCGGCGTAGGTCGGCACGGGGTCCAGCCCGCGCTGCGCGCACAGCCAGCGGTACCAGTGATTGCCGATGGCCACGTGCCCCACTTCGTCACGCAGGATGATGTCGATGATCGCGGCGGCGGCCTCGTCGCCGGCCTCGGCCAGCTTGGCCCGCACTGGCGGCGAGGCGTCCAGCCCGCGTGCCTCGAGCGTGCGCGGCACCAGCGCCATGCGCGCGAGCACATCGCCGGCGGTCTTGTCGCACATCTCCCACAGGCTGTTGTGCGCCGGGAAGTCGCCGTACTCGGCGCCCAGCGTGGCCAGATGGTCGGCCAGCAGCGAGAAATGCAGGGCCTCCTCGCTCGCCACCTGGAGCCAGTCGCGATAGAAGCGCGGCGGCATGCCGGCAAAGCGCCACGCGGCGTCCAGCGCGAGGTTGATCGCGTTGAATTCGATATGGCACAGCGCATGAATCATCGCCGCCCGCCCCGCCGGGGTGCGCAGCGAGCGGCGGCGCTCCACCTTCTGGGGCGGCACCAGTTCCGGGCGCGCGGGCCGGCCGGGCAGAGCCACGCCGGCAGCGGGGGCGAGTGCCGTATCCGCATCGCCAATGCCCTGCCCGGCCGCTTCTGCGGCCACCATGGCCTCGAACAGCGCCCGGGCTGCATCGGCCTTCGCCCTGGCATCGGTCATGCATAGCACTTCCAGCGCGCGGTGGCGCGGCAGGCGGGCATGCGGCAAATCAAGGCCGGTGGCGGGTGCTGTGACTGGCATAGGCGTAAAATTCCGGGGAGTCGCCATTGTAGAGCGTCACGGCGTGTCGCCACGCCCCGCTTCCCGGGGTGCGCGCGTCCTTCAGTGCTCTTTTAATCGCGGCGGCCATCCCCAATTACACCGGATTGCCTCACCAGCCCCACTGCCTCAGGCAGGACACAGGAGACCCCATGGCGCTTTACCAGATCGGCGACCTCGCCCCGACCATCCACAGCGATGCCTACGTGGCCGCCGAAGCCACCATCATCGGCAACGTGACGCTCAAGGCGCGCGCGAGTGCCTGGCCCGGCGTGGTGATCCGTGGCGACAACGAACCGATCGTGGTGGGCGAGGACACCAACATCCAGGAAGGCTCCGTGCTCCATACCGATCCGGGCGCGCCGCTGACGCTGGGTGACAAGGTCTCCGTCGGCCATCAGGCCATGCTGCACGGCTGCACGGTGGGCGAAGGATCGCTGATCGGCATCCAGGCCGTGGTGCTGAACCGTGCCGTGATCGGCAAGGAATGCCTGGTCGGCGCCGGCGCCGTGGTGACCGAGGGCAAGGTGTTCCCGGACCGCTCGCTGATCCTGGGCGCGCCGGCCAAGGTCGTGCGCGAGCTGACCGATGCCGACGTGGCCAACCTCTACCGCAACGCCGAGACCTACGCGAAGCGCCAGGCGATGTACAAGACCGACCTGAAGCGCATCGACTGATGACATACCGGCGCGCGGCCCCACCCGCGCGCCCGCAACCCGTGCCTTACCGCTAGATAGATGACGAACGTGACCGCAACCTCGAATCCCGACACCCTCCAGAAATTCCTGTTCGACGCCGCCCCGGTGCGCGGCGAACTGGTCCGCATGGAGGCCACCTGGCAAGAGGTGCTCAACCGCCATGCCTATCCGGCGCCGGTGCGGCGCCTGCTGGGCGAGATGATGGCGGCGGCGGCGCTGCTGTCGGCCAATCTCAAGTTCAACGGGGCGCTGGTCATGCAGCTGCATGGCGACGGCCCGGTGCGGATGCTGGTGGTGGAATGCCTGTCGGACCTCTCGATGCGCGCCACGGCCAAGATCGCCGAAGACACCGCGATTGCCGACGACGCCACGCTCAAGCAGATGGTGAACGTGCACGGCCAGGGCCGCTTCGCGATCACGCTCGACCCGCAAGACAAGCTACCGGGCCAGCAGGCCTACCAGGGCATCGTGCCGCTGTCGGACGAGCACGGCCCGCTGTCGTCGATCGGTGCGGTGCTGGAGCATTACATGCAGGCGTCCGAGCAGCTCGACACGCGCCTGTGGCTCGCCTCGAACGACCAGGTGGCCGCCGGCATGCTGCTGCAGAAGCTGCCGTCGTACGGCGGCACGATGGAAGTGGGTGAGACCGGCGCGCCACTTGACGAAGCCGGCCGCGCGCAGGACCTGGACACCTGGGACCGCGCCTGCCAGCTCGGCGCCACGCTCAAGGACGAGGAATTGCTGGCGGAGTCGCCGGACACGCTGCTGCGCCGCCTGTTCTGGGAAGACCTGCAGGCCACCGGGCTGCGTGTCTTCGAGCCGATGACACCGCATTTCCAGTGCTCGTGCTCGCGCGCCAAGGTGGCGGGCATGCTCCAGTCGCTCGGCCAGGCCGAGGTGGAAAGCATCATCGCCGAGCGCGGCCACGTGGAGATCCACTGCGATTTCTGCGGCCAGCGCTATGAATTCGACCCCGTGGACAGCGCCCAGCTGTTCACCGCGCCCGTGGCCACCGGTGCCGGCGACGGCGCACACCAACAGCACTGAGAGCACCAAGTCGCCCCCACCTGGAATCCATGACCTGAGGAAAACCGCCATGCAAGCCGATCATCGCCCCCGCCCCTTCTGTTCCCGCCTCGGGCCGGCAGGCGCTGTGGCGATGTTGGCCGTGGCGCTGCTGGCCGGCTGCGCGTCTCCCGTGCCACGGGACATCAATGGCTCGCCGGCCACGGCCCGGCTGATGCCCAACGGCGTGCCGCCAGCCCCGATCACGCCCGAGGAAAGCCAGTCGCTGACGCAGCTGAACCAGCAGATCCTGCGCGACCAGGAGGCGGCCATCGCCCGGCAACAGCAGGCCGAGGCATGGGCATACGCCTATCCGAACACGAGCTGGAGTCTGTACTACGGTGGGTGGGGTGGTGGCCGCTGGGGCGGCGGCGTGGGCGTGAGCAGCCCGGGATACTGGGGTGGCGGCTGGGGTGGCTACCCGTACTGGTGGTAGGCCGGCTCAGTGACCGCCCTTGCCGGCAACGGAATTCGGGGGCGGCGGTAACGGTGGCGTGGCGCTGACCTTCGGGGCCGGGGCCACGAACTGCACGAACACCTCGCTCTCCTTCACCATGCCCAGCTCGTAGCGGGCACGCTCCTCGATTGCGCCGGTGCCGTCCTGGAGGTCGCTGACTTCCCCTTCCAGCTTGGCATTGCGCAGCTTGAGCGCCTGATTATGGGTGGTCTGTTCCTGCACCTGGCGGTTCAGGTCCCATACGCGCAGCCAGCCGCCCTTGCCCAGCCAGAGTGGATACTGGATGGCGAGCAGCAGCACGAACAGCAGCAGGGAAATCAGACGCATCGGGGCAAATTGGATATCGTCAGATTGACGACCACCCCAATGATCCCTTATGCGACCGAAGAATGCAAAATTATCGGCCTGAAAAAACGCAACACTCTGCAACACGAACGTGTCGCGGCGGGGGAGATCTCCCCGCTCCCGGGGCGGGAGGGGGAGACTCGGGGACTTAGCGCAGGTTGTAGAACGCGCTCTTGCCCGGGTACGTAGCGATGTCACCGAGGTCTTCCTCGATGCGCAGCAGCTGGTTGTACTTCGAGATGCGGTCCGAACGCGACAGCGAGCCGGTCTTGATCTGGCCAGCGTTGGTGCCCACCGCGATGTCGGCGATCGTGCTGTCCTCGGTCTCGCCCGAGCGGTGCGAGATCACGGCCGTGTAGCCGGCGCGCTTGGCCATCTCGATGGCGGCGAAGGTCTCGGTCAGCGTGCCAATCTGGTTGATCTTGATCAGGATCGAGTTGCCGATGCCCTTCTCGATGCCTTCCTTCAGGATCTTCGTGTTGGTCACGAACAGGTCGTCACCCACCAGCTGCACGCGCTCGCCCAGCTTCTCGGTCAGCGTCTTCCAGCCTTCCCAGTCGCCCTCGGCCATGCCGTCCTCGATCGAGACGATCGGGAACTTGTCGCACAGGTTGGCCAGGTAGTCGGCGAATTGCGTCGACGACAGCTTCAGGCCCTCGCCTTCCAGCTGGTAGACGTCCTCGGCCTCGTGGTAGAACTCGCTGGCGGCGCAGTCCAGCGCCAGCAGCACGTCCTCGCCCGCCTTGTAGCCGGCCTTCTCGATGGCCTGCACTACCGTGTTCAGGCATTCCTCGTTCGACGAGAAATTCGGCGCGAAACCGCCTTCGTCGCCCACGGCCGTGGACATGCCCTTGTCGGCCAGGATCTTCTTGAGCGCGTGGAATACCTCGGCGCCGCAGCGCAGGGCTTCACGGAAGCTGGTCTGCGAGACCGGCATGATCATGAATTCCTGGATGTCCAGGCTGTTGTTGGCGTGCGCGCCACCGTTGACGATGTTCATCATCGGCACCGGCATCTGCATCGCGCCCGAACCGCCGAAGTAGCGGTACAGCGGCAGGCCGGCTTCCTCGGCGGCGGCCTTGGCCACGGCCATCGACACGGCCAGCATGGCGTTGGCGCCCAGGCGGCCCTTGTTCTCGGTGCCGTCCAGCTCGATCAGGGTGCGGTCCAGGAACGCCTGCTCGGAGGCGTCCAGGCCCATGATGGCTTCGGAGATCTCGGTGTTGATGTGCTCGACGGCCTTCAGCACGCCCTTGCCCAGGTAGCGCGACTTGTCGCCGTCACGCAGCTCGATGGCCTCCCGCGAACCCGTGGACGCGCCCGACGGCACGGCCGCACGGCCCATCACACCGGATTCCAGCAGCACGTCGCACTCGACCGTGGGATTGCCACGCGAGTCGAGAACCTCGCGACCGATGATATCTACGATTGCACTCATATTTCCTCTCTGGACTGTTGAATCTGGTGACTGCGCAAGAATGCCCGCCAACCGTGACAAATGTTGCCGACGATGGTCAGGCGCCCTCGACAACGATCATGTTCATCTTCGCCGCGTGCTCGCGCGACTGCCGCGCGGCCAGGTACTCCTCGCTCGCGTAGAAGGTCTTGGCGGCCTCATAGCTCGGGAATTTCAGCAGCACGACACGCGTGGGCGCCCATTCCCCCTCGAGCGGCTCGGTCTTGCCGCCGCGCACGAGCACCTCGGCCCCGTGCGCCTGCATGGCGCGTGTGGAAAGCACCTTGTACTGCTCGTATTGCTGGGGGTCTGTCACGTCGACGTACGCGATGATATAGCCGGCGGCCATGGGCGATCTCCGAATCTTTTGTATTGTCTTTCGATACGGCGCGTCACGGTCGGTGCAGGATGGACCATGCGGGCCGGAAACGATTCCGCCCGCGACAGGCGCGGGCGGTCACGACCAACACTGGCTCAGGCGCAGGCCGGCCAGCTGAAGTTGTCCTCGAGGAAGCCGCTACGCTTGACCAGCGCATCGAGATCCTTCAGGACCGACAGCAATTCCTTCATGCGCGACAGCGGCACGGCGTTGGGGCCGTCCGACATCGCCTTGCTCGGGTCCGGGTGCGTTTCCATGAACAGCCCGGCCACGCCGGTTGCCACGGCGGCACGCGACAACACCGGCACGAACTCGCGCTGGCCGCCCGAACTCGTGCCCTGCCCGCCCGGCAACTGCACCGAGTGCGTGGCGTCGAACACCACCGGGGCGGCGGTCTCGCGCATGATCGCCAGCGAGCGCATGTCCGAGACCAGGTTGTTGTAGCCGAAGGAGACACCGCGCTCGCAGGCCATGAACACGTCATCGGGCAGACCAGCCTCACGGGCCGCATCACGCGCCTTATCGATCACGTTCTTCATGTCGTGCGGCGCCAGGAACTGGCCCTTCTTGATGTTCACCGGCTTGCCGCTCTGGGCGCAGGCGCGGATGAAATCCGTCTGGCGGCACAGGAAGGCCGGCGTCTGGAGTACGTCCACCACGGCGGCGACGGGCTTGATCTCGTCGATCTCGTGGATGTCCGTGAGCACCGGCACGCCGATCTCGCGCTTCACGGTGGCCAGGATCTCAAGACCCTTTTCCATGCCGAGACCGCGGAACGACTTGCCCGACGACCGGTTGGCCTTGTCGAACGACGACTTGTAGATGAACGGAATGCCCAGCGCCGAGGTGATTTCCTTGAGCTGGCCGGCCGTGTCCAGCGCCATCTGCTCGGACTCGATCACGCACGGCCCGGAAATCAGGAAGAACGGCTGGTCGAGGCCGACATCGAATCCACACAGTTTCATGGCTGCTCCTTCTCTGCGCGCGCTCAGGCGGACTTGCCCTTGCGCTGCTGGCTGGCCAGCGCGGCTTCCACGTAGGCCTTGAACAGCGGATGGCCGTCACGCGGCGTGGACGTGAATTCCGGGTGGAACTGCACGCCAACGAACCACGGGTGCAGGCTCTCGGGCAACTCCATCATCTCCGGCAGGTTTTCCGTCGGGGTACGGGCCGAAATCACCATGCCGGCGCCCTCGAGCTGCGGCACGTAGTGATTGTTGACTTCGTAACGATGGCGATGGCGCTCGTTCACTTCGTCGCCATAGATCTGCGCAGCCTTGGTGCCGGCCTTCACCGGTACGCGCTGGGCGCCCAGGCGCATCGTGCCGCCGAGGTCGGAATCGGCCGAGCGCTGCTCGACCTTGCCTTCGCGGTCCAGCCATTCGGTGATCAGCGCGACCACCGGATGCTCGGTTTCGAGGTTGAATTCGGTCGAGTTGGCATCGGCCATGTTCGCCACGTGGCGGGCAAACTCGATCACGGCCAGCTGCATGCCCAGGCAGATGCCCAGGTAAGGCACCTTGTTCTCGCGGGCGTACTGGATCGCGCGGATCTTGCCTTCCGTGCCGCGCTTGCCGAAGCCGCCCGGCACCAGGATGGCGTCCAGCGGCTGGAGCACTTCCAGGTGGCCGGATTCCAGTTCCTCGGAATCGATGTATTCGATGTTCACGCGCGTGGCGGTATGCATGCCGGCGTGGCGCAGCGCCTCGATCAGCGACTTGTACGACTCGGTCAGGTCGACGTACTTGCCAACCATGCCGATCGTGATTTCGTGCTCGGGGTTTTCCTGCGCGTTGACCAGCTTCTGCCACATCGACAGGTCGGCCGGCTTCGGATCCAGGCGCAGCTCCTCGCAGATCAGGCGGTCCAGGCCCTGCTCGTTGAGCATCTGCGGGATCTTGTAGATGCTGTCGGCATCCCAGACCGAGATCACGGCTTCCTGCGGGATATTGGCGAACAGCGAGATCTTGGCGCGCTCGTCGTCCGGAATGGGGCGATCGGCGCGGCACAGCAGCGCCGTCGGCGAAATACCGATTTCGCGCAGCTTCTGCACCGAGTGCTGGGTCGGCTTGGTCTTCAGCTCGCCCGCGCTGGCGATGAACGGCACCAGCGTCAGGTGCACGAAGGCGCAGTGGTTGCGGCCCATGCGCAGGCTCATCTGGCGCGCGGCCTCGAGGAACGGCAGGGATTCGATATCCCCCACCGTGCCGCCGATCTCCACCAGCGCCACGTCGGCCTTGCCCTCGTGCGAGGCGGCCGCGCCGCGCTCCACAAATGCCTGGATCTCGTTGGTGATATGGGGGATGACCTGCACGGTCTTGCCCAGGTACTCGCCCCGGCGTTCCTTGCGGATCACCGATTCATAGATCTGGCCGGTCGTGAAGTTGTTCGATTTCCGCATCTTGGCGGAAACGAAGCGCTCATAGTGCCCCAGGTCGAGGTCGGTTTCCGCGCCATCTTCGGTCACGAACACCTCGCCGTGCTGGAAGGGGCTCATCGTGCCGGGATCGACGTTGATGTAGGGATCGAGCTTGAGGAGGGTGACTTTGAGGCCGCGCGACTCGAGAATGGCCGCGAGCGAAGCAGCAGCGATGCCCTTGCCGAGAGAAGAGACGACGCCACCGGTGACGAAGACGAATTTGGTCATAAACCGAGCTTGCCGGGGAAATCGGGATTATACATGAGCGGCCGTCCCGCGCGGCCCCGGAAATTGTGACAGCCGGGGTAAAACCGGGCCGGGTGCTACCCGGTTGCGCCGCGCTGCGCCTCCTTGCGCCCAATGCGCCGCACGGGCGCGGGTTGGCGCCGCCCTGCCTGCGAGCCAACTGTCGCCTAGCGCGATTCCTGCCGGATCTTGCCGATCAGGTCACGCACCAGCGCAGCGGTTTCGAGGGGCTTTTCCATCGGATAGAGATGGCCGCCCTCGATAAAGCGCAAGTGCTCGCCCACCAGCCGGCGCGTGGCGCCCAGCCCGCACTGGCGTACCTCGCGCGAGCGCGTGCCGGCGACGAAGCCCACCGGCACCGGCGCGCCCCGGGACACCTTGCGGCCCAGGCTGGTTGGCAGGGTCCGGTAGATCTTGTATTCCACCTCGCGATCGAAGCGCAGCCGCCGCTCGCCGGCGCGGCCGGTCGGCTCGGTGCCGTGCTCGGCGTAGTCGCTCAGGACCTCTGGATCCCAAATGGCGAAATTCTTCTTGGAGAGGAAGTGATGGCGCACCGCCTCGGCGTCCGGCCAGTGGGTGCGGCGGTTCTTCGTCACGGCCGCCGGGCCCGGCTTCTCGTCGAGACCGAATATCTGCGAGAACCGCAGCAGCCCGGCGCGCCAGCCGGCAATCACCGGCGAGTCGAGCATGACCACCCCGCGCACCCGGGCAGGCCGGCGCAGCGAGGCCATCAGGGACAGGAAGCCGCCCAGCGAATGGCCGACCAGCCACACCGGGCGCTCGGTGCCGTCACGCGTGGCGCGGTCCAGTTCGTCTAGCAATTCCTCCACCAGATGGGGCCACTCGCGCGTGACCGGGTACTTCGGGTCATGGCCGTAGCGCTCCACGGCGCGGATATCGAATTCGTCTTCCAGTGCGCTGAACAGCTTGCGATACGTGCGCACCGGAAAGCCGTTGGCGTGCGAAAACAGCAGGATGTCGCGCATGCGGCGTCTTGGGAGGTCGGAATGCCGGGGAAGCGGCGATCAGTGGGGGGCGATCAATGGGGGAGATCAGTGTTCGCGGCGGGCCCGCACGGGCTGGCCCCAGCGGTCCGCCTCATCGCGCGCGAGCGGGAATTCCGCCGGCTCCGCCGCATCCCACTCGGGGTTGCAGATCTCGCCAAACACCTGGCGCAGGCGGTGGCCCCAGGTGTCGCGGATCATGCGGAAGTAGGCGTTGCGTTCGTCGATATTGACAAAGCGGGTCACGCGCAGCGCGTCGGCCTCATAGACCAGCAGGTCCAGCGGCAGGCCCACGGAGATATTCGATTTCAGCGTGGAATCCATCGAAATCAGCGCGCACTTGGCGGCCTCGCCCAGCGGCAGCGACGGCGACACCACGCGGTCGATGATCGGCTTGCCGTACTTGGCCTCGCCAATCTGGAAATAGCAGTTTTCCGGTGTCGATTCGACGAAGTTGCCGGCCGCATAGATATTGAACAGCCGCGGCCGCTCGCCACGGATCTGGCCACCGAAGACCAGACTCACGTTAAATTCGATGCCGGCATCGCGCAGCGCATGGGCGTCGCGCTTGTGCACGGCGCGCACGGCGTCGCCGACGATGGTGGCGGCCTCGAACATGTCCCGCGCGGTCCAGAGCGAGCGCTTCTCGTCGCGGCCCTCGGCCAGGCACTGGCGCACGGACTGGCTGATGGCGAGGTTGCCGGCGGTCATCATCACCATCACGCGGTCGCCCGGCTCTTCGAACACGGTCATCTTGCGGGCCGTGGAAATGGCGTCCACGCCGGCGTTGGTACGGGAATCCGACAGGAATACCAGGCCGGCATCCAGCCGCATGGCTACACAGTACGTCATGGGAATCTTGTTGGTTTTGGGCCGCGCGCCGGTTCGGCGGCGCGCTCAGGGCAAGCTTGCATTCTAGCGCCCCGGCGCGACGCGAGCCGCCTCGGGTGGCATCGGCCATCTGGAACGGCCGTCTGATTGGCCGGCGCGCGGCGCGGGAAGGTCAGTCGGCAGCCGGCACCGGCGCCATGGGCGGAATGGGCGTGATGGCGATCTCGACTTCCATTGTCTCGCCAGTCCCGCCCTCCAGAATGCCCCGAATTGGTGCAGCGGAGGCGTAGTCGCGCCCCACGGCAAGGCGTACGTGGCGGCCATCGGTGAGGCAGCGGTGCGTCACGTCTATGCTGCACCAGAGCGCGCTGGCGGCGTCCAGGCAGACATCGGCCCAGGCGTGGCTGGCCATCGAGGTTGCAGCCGGGTCATAGAAGTAACCACTGACATAGCGTGCCGGAATGCCGAAGGCGCGGCACGCGGCCACCATCACCTGCGCCTGGTCCTGGCAGACGCCGCTGCCGAGCGCGAAGGCATCGGCGGCGCTGGTGCCGACGTGGGTGGTGTTGGCGCTGTAGCGCACGCGGTCCGCAATGCCATCGGCCAGCGCCAGCAGCGCCGGCACGTCGTGGCCGGCGGCCAGGAACGGCGCGGCGAACGCGCGCAGCGCGGCCGGGGCCTGCGTGAGCGGCGTGGCGGCCGCAAAGTACAGCGGCGATACGCGCGACTCGCCGGCATCCGGCAGGTCGTGGAAGCCATGGTGGCCGGGCGACTCCGCCTCATCAAGAGGCGAAATCATCACCTCCACTTCGCCAGTCGCCGTGATCGAAATCGTCTGGGCGGGGCCGGACAGCGTGAAGTTATGGACGATGTTGCCAAAGCCGTCGCGGGCCTCGGACAGGTTGCCCGGTGCAGTCAGGGTCCAGTCCTGCACGGACTGAAGCGGCCCCGTACGCGGCACAAGCCGCAGTTCGTGCACGCTGCGGCGCACCGGCTCGGTGTAACGGTAGACCGTCTTGTGGTGGATCTTGTATTTCACGATAGGGCACGCGCCGCGGCGACCGGTGCCCGGCCCGCCACCCGCCCGATCCGGCAACGGTGTGGCGAGCCCGGCACCTCGTCAGGCAGCCAGCGGGACGAGGAAGTCCCGGCTGATGCCGTTGCCGAGATCGCCAATGCGCTCCAGGAAGCTGGTCAGGTAGGCGTGCAGGCCAACGGCGAAGATGTCGTCGATGCGCGCGTATTTCAGGTCGGCGTGGAGTTTACCAGCCTGCCGCTCCGTCTCCGACGACTGCTGGTTGGCCACCAGCGCGAGAATCGCGACCACCTCGTCCATGCTCGAGACCAGCGAGCGCGGCATGTCCGGCCGCAAGATCAACAGCTCCGCCACGCGTTGCGGCGTGATCACGGCGCGATAGATCTTGCGATACACCTCGAAGCCGGACACCGAGCGCAGCACGGCCGCCCAGTGATAGAAATCGTTCTGCTCGCGATTCAGGTCGTCGTTCTGCAACTGGCTCTGGGACTGCCCGCCGCCGTCCTGGGATTGGGATTGGGACTGGCTCTGGGAGCCCCCGCCCTGATTCTGACTCTGCAATTGGCCGCCCTGGAAGGCAAGGTCGTCCTCGTCGCGCCGGCCGGACGCCTGGAACTTGACGTCGAGGATCCGCGCGGTGTTGTCGGCCCGCTCCAGGAACGTGCCGAGCCGCATGAAGTGGAAGGCATCGTCCTTGAGCATGGTGCCGAACTGCACGCCGCGCGCCAGGTGCGAGCGGAACTTGACCCACTCGAAGAAGCGGGACGGGTCGTCGCGCAGTTCGCCATCGGCGATCATGCGCTGCACGTCCAGCCAGGTGGTGTTCAGCGTCTCCCAGACCTCCGTGGTCAGCGAGCCGCGCACCGCGCGGGCGTTTTCGCGCGCCGCGCGCAGGCAGCTCATGATCGACGACGGATTGGTCATGTCGCGGACCATGAAGTCGATCACGTCGTCCCGGTGCAGCAGGCCGTACTTGTGGTCGAAGGCGTTGGTCAGCTCGGAAATATCGAGCATCGCCCACCAGCCCTGCTCGGCCACTTCGGCGGACTGCGGCAGCAGCGAAGTCTGGTAGTTGACGTCGAGCATGCGCGCGGTGTTCTCGGCGCGCTCGGTATAGCGGGACATCCAGAACAGATGGTCGGCGGTGCGGCTCAACATGATGGGTTCTCCCGGCGATCGGCGTATTCCATGGCTCAGCGCTCCAGCACCCAGGTGTCCTTGGTGCCGCCCCCCTGCGAGGAGTTGACCACCAGCGACCCTTCGCGCAGCGCCACGCGGGTCAGCCCGCCCGGCACCATGCGCACCTCCTTGCCCGACAGCACGAACGGCCGCAGGTCGATATGGCGCGGCGCGATGCCCGACTCCACATAGGTCGGGCAGGTGGACAGCGCCAGCGTCGGCTGGGCGATGTACTGCTCGGGACGCGACTTCACCACCTCGCGGAACTGGTCGATCTCGGCACGCGTGGCCGCCGGGCCGACCAGCATGCCGTAGCCGCCCGCGCCGTGGGTCTCCTTGACCACGAGGTCGGCCATATGGTCGAGCACGAACTGGAGATCGTCCGGGCGCCGGCACATATAGGTCGGCACGTTGTTGAGGATGGCCTCCTCGCCCAGGTAGAAGCGGATCATGTCCGGCACGTAGGGGTAGATCGACTTGTCGTCGGCCACGCCCGTGCCAATGGCGTTGCTGATCGTCACATTGCCGGCCCGGTAGACCGACAGCAGCCCGGCCGCACCGAGCGCCGAATCTGGACGAAATGCGAGGGGATCAAGGAAGTCGTCATCCACGCGGCGGTAGATCACGTCGATGCGCTGCGGCCCCTGCGTGGTGCGCATGTAGAGGTGCTCGTCCTCGACGAACAGGTCGCTGCCCTCCACCAGTTCCACACCCATCTGCTGGGCCAGGAACGCATGTTCGAAATACGCCGAGTTGTACATGCCCGGCGTGAGCACGACCACGGTGGGATCGGCGATGTTCTGGGGCGACACGCTGCGCAGCATGTCCAGCAGCAGGTCGGGATAGTGCGCCACCGGCGCCACCCGGTTGCGCGCGAACAGCTCCGGGAACAACCGCATCATCATCTTGCGGTTTTCAAGCATGTACGAGACGCCGGACGGCACCCGGAGGTTGTCCTCCAGCACGTAGAACTCGCCCTCGCCGGCGCGCACCACGTCGATGCCGGCCACGTGGGCGTAGATGTCGCGCGGCACGTCGATGCCGAGCATCTCCGGCCGGTACTGCGCGTTGTTGTAGATCTGGTCGGGCGGAATCACACCGGCGCGGATGATGTCCTGGCCGTGGTAGATATCGTGGATGAACCGGTTCAGCGCGGCCACGCGCTGGCGCAGGCCGCGCTCTAGCGTGGCCCACTCGCTAGCCGGAAAGATGCGCGGAATCACATCGAACGGAATAGTCCGTTCGGTGCCGCTGTTCGACTCGTCCTTGTCGCCGTAGACGGCAAAGGTAATGCCCACGCGCCGGAAGATCAGGTCCGCCTCGGCGCGCTTGTTGTCCATTGTCGATGCGGACTGCCGCCCGATCCAGTCCGCAAAATTGCGATAGTGGGCCCTGACCGCCCCGGACGGCAGCGTCTGTCCGGCCTCGATGGCCGCCACCACGCCGTCCTCCCGCCCTTCCAGCATCTCGTCGAAAAACCGCGCCGCCATGATGGCCGCTCCTTCGTGAAATGGGCGCCCGCGCCGGCCTCGTACTGACCGTGCCGTGCCGTCTCCCCGGTCGCCCGTTTGTCGATGCCTTGTCGAGTTGGCTCTTTCAGCATATCCGCGCCGGCAAAACCCGCAAGGGTCACGCGCGCCGGCACGTGAATTCGGTTTAGCAAGATGCTTGCCAGCCAGGCGCCGCCGAAGGCACGGCGCCCCGAGGCTGGGCTGGCGGTGTCAGGTCAGCTCCGGTCAGTCCAAGTCAGGCGGCGGGCTTCCCGCTGCAGGCGGCCGACTCGGGCGGGCACTTGTCCAGAATGTCCTGGACCAGTGCCTCGGGCGTGCGGCGGATATCCAGTACCAGCGCGTCGCGCGGCTCCTCGAGGGTATCGAACTGGCTTTGCAGCAGCGCCGGATTGAAGAAATGGTCCGTGCGCGCCGACAGCCGGCTGCCGATGGTGCCGGCGTCGCCCTTCATGAAGACGAAGGTCACGCCGCCGTCCGGCGGGGTCAGGCGGTCGCGGTAGGTCTGGCGCAGCGCCGAGCAGGTGAAAACGTGGGTGCGGCCCTCGGCCCGAGCGGTGTCGATGGCGGCGCGCATCGCGGCCAGCCAGGGCCAGCGGTCCTCGTCGGTCAGCGGAATGCCGTTGTGCATCTTGGCCTTGTTGGCCTCGCTGTGGAAGGCGTCCGCATCGTGGAAGCCGCAGTGCAACTGGCTGGCCAGCAGCTGGCCGACCGTGGTTTTCCCGCTGCCGGAAACGCCCATCAGGATATAGATCATGTCTGCTCCGTCGATCATGGTCGGATGGTCGGGCCATCCTTGTCGGTAGCCTTCGGGCGCGAAAAACGTGGCGCGAAGGTGCACCGCGGCATGGAGATACCGGGCCGCGGCGATTGCTGAAAATCGTAAAACGACTAAACGACGATTAAACGACGACTAAGTGCGTGCAGGGCAAGGTGAGCGTTTGCCTATTGTGCGACCGCGCTGGCCGTTTGGACAGCGGGCGCGGCGTCGGCCTCGGACAAGTCCAGGGCACTGCCGCCTTCCTCGGCGATCCGGGCATGGCGCCGGAACAGTCCGAACAGGCCGCGCCCCATGCTGAAGCGCGCAAACTCGTCGTCCGGCGCGGTCGCCGGGATGCGCGCAGCGAATTCGGCCTGCACGCCGGCATCGCCAACCAGGGTCAATGTGCCGGATACGGCATCTACGCGGATCCGGTCGCCGTCGCGCACCCGCGCCAGCGGTCCGCCGACAAGCGCCTCCGGCCCCACATGGATCACTGCCGGCACCTTGCCTGACGCGCCCGACATGCGGCCATCGGTCACCAGCGCCACCTTGTGGCCGGCATCCTGCAGCGCGCCGAGCGCCGGCGTGAGGCGGTGCAACTCGGGCATGCCGTTGGCATTCGGCCCCTGGAAGCGGACTACCGCCACCACGTCGCGATTCAGTTCGTCGGCCTCGAAGGCGGCTTGCAGCGCCTCCTGGGAGTCGAACACGCGGGCCGGGGCCTCCACGATCCGATGCTCGTCGGCCACGGCCGACACCTTGATCACGCCCCGGCCGAGGTTGCCGGCCATCAGGCGCAGCCCGCCCTCCTTCGAGAACGGCGCCGACGCCGGGGCCAGCACGGCTGCATCGCCGCTGGTGGCCGGACCATCGCGCCAACGCAGCGTGCCGTCAGTCATCACCGGCTCCTCGGTGTAGCGCGCCAGCCCTTGCCCCATCACGGTCTGCACATCCTCGTGCAGCAACCCCGCCTCGAGTAGCTGGCCAATCACATAGGCCACGCCACCGGCCGCGTGGAAGTGGTTCACATCGGCCGAGCCGTTCGGATAGACGCGCGCCAGCAGCGGCGTGACCGCCGACAGGCGGTCGAAGTCATTCCAGTCGATGACGATGCCAGCGGCACGCGCCATGGCGACGAGGTGGATCGTATGGTTCGTGGAGCCGCCCGTGGCCAGCAGGCCGACCATGGCGTTGACGATGGCGCGCTCGTCCACGATCTGGGCGAGCGGCGTGTACGCGTTGCCGCGCGCAATCAGCGCCAGCGCGCGCTGCGCCGCGGCCGCCGTCAGCGCATCGCGCAGGCCGCTGTCCGGGTGCACGAAGGCCGAGCCCGGCACGTGCAAGCCCATGATTTCCATCAGGAACTGGTTGCTGTTGGCCGTGCCGTAGAAGGTGCAGGTGCCGGCGCTGTGGTAGGCGGCGCATTCGGCCTCCAGCAAGGCGTCGCGGCCGACCTGACCGGTGGCGTAGAGCTGGCGCACGCGCGCCTTTTCCTTGTTCGAGAGGCCGGTCGCCATCGGGCCGGCCGGCACGAAGACGATGGGCAGGTGCCCGAACTGCAGCGCCCCCATCAGCAGGCCCGGCACGATCTTGTCGCACACGCCGAGCATCAGCGCCGCATCGAAGGTGTTGTGCGAGAGCGCGACCACCGTACCCATGGCAATGGCGTCGCGCGAGAACAGCGACAGCTCCATGCCGGCATTGCCCTGCGTGATGCCGTCGCACATCGCCGGCACGCCGCCGGCCACCTGGGCCACGCCACCCACCGCGCGCGCCGCCTCGCGAATCACGTTCGGATACCGCTCGTAGGGCTGGTGGGCCGACAGCATGTCGTTGTACGCGGTAACGATGCCGAGATTCGGCGCGTGCTCGACGCGCAGCTTGAGCTTGTCGTCAGCCGGCAGCGCGGCGTAACCGTGCGCCAGATTCGCGCACGACATGCCGCGCAGCGGGCCGAGTTCCCGCTGCGCGCGCTCGCAGCGCGCCAGATAGGCGGCGCGGCTCGCGCGGCTGCGCTCGACAATGCGTTGCGTAACGGCCGACACCTCGGCATGAACGGATTGGGTCATGGCGGACATGTTCCTCGTGGGGAGCGCAGGGCAAAAAACGCCCGTTGATCTGTAGATTTTCTACATTATAGCCTTGGCCCTTAGCCTGCTGGAAGCCACTTTCTGACAGAAATATGGCTCTGTCAAAGCAAATACGGGAAAGCCCTAAGGTGGCACAGCCCCGATTCCCGATCGATCCTCACTTCATTCTGTGTAGAATCTCTACACTTTCAATCCAGAATGGCCACGTCGATGGCCAGCCGAGACCCGCACCACCATGCGCGACCGAATCCTTGCCGTCTACGACACGCTCCGTCCGTCCGAACGCCGCCTGGCTGACTACGTCACCCGCCACGGCGCCAGCGTGATCCGCCTGTCGATGCCCGAACTGGCCGAACGCGCCGGCGTTTCGCAGCCGACCATCGCCCGCTTCTGCGCCGCGCTGGGCTACGACGGCTTCAAGGAGTTCAAACTCCAGTTCGCCCAGAACCTGGGCGGTGGCACGCCGTTCGTCCACCAGGACGTGGAGGCCGACGACCGCCCCGCCGACATCGCCGGCAAGGTCTTCGACCGCACCATCGCCACGCTGATGGCCGTCCGGAACGCCCTGTCGGCCGACCAGATCGAGCACGGCATCCGGCTACTGGCCAGCGCGCGCCGCATCGAGTTCTACGGCTGCGGCAACTCGGGCATCGTCGCGCTCGACATCCAGCACAAGTTTTTCCGCCTCGGCATTCCCACCACGGCCTACTCCGATCCGCACGTCTTCAGCATGTCCGCCGCACTACTGCAACCTGGCGACGTGGCGGTGCTGGTCTCCAACAGCGGCCGCACCTGGGACATGCTGACCGCCGCCACGCTCGCCCGCGCCAGCGGCGCAAGCGTGCTGGCGCTGACCCACAGCGGCTCGCCCCTGGCCCGGCTGGCCGACGTCTGCGTGTTCTCCGACGTCGAGGAGGACAGCGAGGTCTACACGCCGATGACCTCCCGCATCAGCCACCTCGTGCTCGGCGACGTGCTTGCCGCCGGCGTGGCGCTGGAACGCGCGGACACCGTCGCGGCTGGCCTGCAACGTGCCAAGGCGCACCTGCGCGAGCGCCGCATCGGCGGCGCCGCGCCGGAGGCGCCGGCGTCCCGCGAAGCCGTGGCGGCCGCCACGGGCGGCACCGCCAAGGCACCGGCCGCCAAGTCACCAAAGGCCGCGCGCGCAGGTTCGCGCAGTTGACGCCCTCTTTCTCGCACCCCTCCGGGACCGGCGCCGACGCCTAGCGCGGCGCGGCCGGTGCATCGCGCCAGTACCGCCGCTCTCGCTGCCGGTATGACGATATCTTCAGGAGCGACCCCGCCGTGACGATCGACACCGCGCCCGTTTCATCCGTCCGATACCGCGCGATGCCCTCACGCCCATACCGCCGCCAGACATCGGCGCGCGGATGCCGGTAGCGATTGCCGAATCCCAGCTGGAACACCGCCGCCTCCGGCTGCACCGCGCGCAGGAACGCCGCGCCTGAAGACGTGCCGCTGCCGTGGTGCGGCACCAGCAGGACATCGGCACGCAGGTCTTCCGGCGGCACCGTGGCAACCAAACCCAGTTCCTCGCGCACGCCGATATCCCCGGTCAGCAAGAGGCTGCGGTGCGCCGTGGCCACCCGCAGCACACAACTGCGCGCATTGCTTGCCAACCGCGCGCTGCCGAGGTCCGACGCCGACGGATGCAGGATAGTGAAGCGCACGCCATTCCACGTCCACGCCGCGCCAGCCTCACACGGCTGCCACGGCACTGCGCTGCCCAACGCGCTACCTTCGATCGCCGCTGCCTCAATCAGGAGCCCGTGATCGAGCGGCGCCCCCGTCAGCCGGCGCCCCACCGGCACTGCCGCCAGCACCTCGCGCACGCCCCCGGCATGATCCGCATCCTCGTGACTGACCATCAGCGTATCGAGCCGCCGCACGCCCATCGCCCGCAGCCATGGCACGATCACCTGCCCACCCGCACTTGCCCCTGACGGGTATCCCGGCCCCGTGTCATACAGCAGTGCATGGGCCTTGGTCTCGACCAGTACCGCCGTGCCCTGCCCAACATCGAGTGCCGTGACACGGAACTCCCCGGCCGGCACAGGCGTCCGGCCCGCCAGCAGCATCGGCATCATCAGCAACGCCCCACACCAGCGTGGCGGCGCACGCACCGAGGGACGCATGGGCCGCCGGGCGGGCCGCGGGCCGCCTGAGGGCGTTGCTGCCCGGAGATCCGCCGCCCGTTTGCGCGGCATCAGCACGAGCACCACCCCGGCAGACGCCAGCACCATCCAGACGGGCCCCGGCTGCGCCGCCTCCCAGATGGCCCACGCTGGCGCCGCAAGCCAGGAGAGCGCCCCGGACAGCCAAGCCATCGCTGTATGCGCAATCGCCAGCAACGGCCCGGCCAAGATCGCCGGCAGCACGGCGCCCGCCAGCGCCAACGGTGTCACAAGCAGGCTCACCACCGGAATGGCGACAGCGTTGGCAAGGCAAGACACTACAGACACCTGTCCGAACAGCAGTAGCGTCAGCGGCACGAGACCAACCGTCACCGCCCACTGCGTGCGTGCGGCGCCCGCCAGCGCCGCCGCCACGACCGCCCTCGCCCTCTGCCACCGCCCCTCCGCCCTTGCGTGCCGAACCGGCTCGCGCGCGGCAAGGAAGATCGCCGCCACGGCGCCGAAGGACAGCCAGAAGCCGGGCGACATCACGGCCCATGGGTCGATCATCACCGCCACACCTGCCGCCCACGCGAGCACGACCGATGCCGGTGGCGCCCGGCCACTCCACAATGCCAGCGCCGCCACGGCCAGCATGCTCACGGTACGCATCGCCGGCACCTGCATCCCGGCGATCAGTCCGTAGCCCAAGGCAGTCAGTACCGCCACCACGAGCGCCGCCTGCTGCGCCGGCCAGATCAGCGGCAAGGGCCGGCGCAGCCGCCGCCCCAGCCCGAACGACCGCCGCCACAACGCCAGCACCAGGGCGCCAGCCGCGCCCGAGATCATCGTGATGTGCAGGCCCGAAATGCTGACCAGATGCGCGATGCCGGTCCGTCGGAACACCTCCCAGTCCTCGGTGGCGATGCCGCGCTGGTCGCCAATCACCAGCGCCACGAGCACAGCCCCAAAGCGCGCGTCCGGCGGCAGCGCCGCGCGAAGCCGGTCGCGCAAGCCCGCCCGCCACGCCTGTACGCGAATTGCCCATGGCAGCGGCCCCGCCTCCTCCGACGGCGCGCCGGCGCGCACATAGCCAGTTGCACCGATACCCTCGCCCAGCAGCCAGTACGCGTAGTCGAATCCATGTGGATTGGCCAGCCCGCGTGGCCTGCGCAGCCTGACCGTCAGCCGATAGCGCTCCCCCGGCTGCAGCGCCTCCGGCGGATCCCGCCAGGTCAGCAGGAGCCGTGGTGGCAGGCGCGCCTCATGCAACCCGGTTACCGCGAACAGAAAGCGCGTGCCCTGGCTTGCCACATCGGGCAGCCCGGCGACCATGCCGTGTAGCTCGATGTCGCGCCCCGCCAGGGCTGGGTCCAGCCAGTCTGCCATCCTGCTGTCGGCGCGCCATGCCGCCCACCCGAACCCCGCCCCGCACGCAAGCGCCACCACGACCCCGCGCCACATCCACATCCTGAGAACGGACGCACTTCCCTCGCCCACCATGCGCCCATGACGACAACGCGCGACATATGTCAACGCCACCACGCCGATGGCCCCCGCCAGCGCCTGCCACCACCACCGCCACGCCGACGGCAATCCGGCCTGCTGCTGGAGCCACCAGCAACCCGCGACGAACGCCATCAGCACAGCTCGCATCACACCTCCGGGACAACGCTTTCCAATGGCGTATTTGTACTGTGCGCGATGGCGCCAAAACGTTAACGAATGATGTGTTTTTGTGGAAGATTGTTAAAACGGCGGCTGGCGTATTGCCACGCGTTCAGCGCGGCGCCATGATGTCTGCAAACGCCGCCAGACGCGGCAGCGCTGCCACCGAGTTGCGCCACATGGCCTGCGCCAGCTCAGGTTCCGGCACGCCGCGCAGTTCGCCGAGCACGCGTGCCACGCCCACCACCTCGCCGGGCGTGTTGCGCGCCTTGTGCTGCTCGCCGAACTGGTCGTCGGAGAGCCAGGCCGGCGCGATGTCAGGCGCATCGGTCTCGAGCACGATGGCCTCGAGCGGCAATTCCGCCGCGAGCCGGCGGATCTGTCTGGCGCGGGAGAAGGTCAGGTTGCCGCCGAAACCGAGCTTCATGCCGTGCTCGACGTAGCGGCGCGCCTGCTCGTGACTGCCGTTGAAGGCGTGTGCAATGCCCTGCCGCACGCCCACGCGGCGCAGTTGCGCATAGACCTGATCCTGCGACTTGCGTACATGCAGCAGCACCGGAAGATCGAAATCGCGCGCGATCTTCACCTGCTCGGAGTAGAGCCACGTCTGGTGGGCGGCGTCCAGCCCCGGGACGAAGAAGTCGAGGCCGATTTCGCCGATGGCGACGAAGCGCGGGTCGTCCATCGACGCAGCCACCTGGCGTCGCAATTCGTCCAGATCCGGCTGCCCGGCGCCGGGTGTACAGAGGGGATGGATGCCGAGCGCGTAGACGCAGAGGGCGCCGCCGCCCGCCTCGGTGCCGGCATGCGCCAGCGCGCGCACGGCACCGAAGTTGGACACCGCCACGGCCGGCAGTACGATGCCCGAGACGCCGGCCTCGGCCGCCGCGCGCGTGACGTCCGTGCGATCGCTATCGAACTCGCTGGCGTCGAGGTGGCAGTGGGTATCGATCCACATGGCGGGGCGGGGGCGGCAGGTCGGTTGGGGTAGGGATCGATGACCGATCAGCGTTCGCGGTGCAAGTGCCCGTCACGCAGGCGCAGCACGCGGTCACAGCGGCCAGCGAGGTCCGTGTCATGCGTGACGATGACGAAGCTCGTGCCTAGCGTGCGTGACAGCTCGAGCATCAGGTCGTACACGCCGCCGGCGGTGTGATCGTCGAGGTTGCCGGTGGGCTCGTCGGCCAGCACGCAGGCCGGCTGGCCGACCAGTGCACGGGCGATGGCCACGCGCTGGCGCTCGCCGCCGGACAGCTCGCCGGGACGGTGCTTCGCCCGCCCGCCCAGGCCCACGCGTTCGAGCATAGCCTGCGCGGCGGCACGCGCCTCGCGTTCCTTGAGGCCGCGGATGCGCATCGGCATGGCGACGTTGTCCAGCGCGGTGAACTCGGGCAGCAGATGGTGGAACTGGTAGACGAAGCCGAGCGCGCGGTTGCGGACGGCGTTCCGCTCGCTCTCGCGCAACGAGGTGAACGGCTTGCCGAGCAGTGCAACGCGGCCGGCGTCGGGGTTGTCCAGCCCGCCCAGCACATGCAGCAGCGTGGACTTGCCGGAGCCTGACGCGCCGACGATGGCAACCTTCTCGCCGGCGTCCACGCGTACATCCACGCCGCGCAGGACGTCCACATCGAGGCCGCCCTGGCGGAAACGCTTGGACAGGCCCTCGGCCACCAGCACCGGCGTGCCGGACTGCACGGCGAGGCCGGGAACTGCCGGCATGGCGGCGGCTTCCTGGAGCAGGGAGGTGTCACTCATAGCGCAGCGCCTCCGCCGGGTTCACGCGCGCGGCGCGCCAGCTGGGATAGATCGTGGCCAGGGTGGCCAGCACGAAGGAGATGATGCCGATGGTGGCGATGTCGTTCACGCGGGGGTCCGAAGGCAGTTCGCTGATGAAATAGATGTCACGTGGCAGGAACTGCACATGCAATACCCGCTCGATAAAGGGCACGATCACGTCGATATTGGTCGCGATCAGCGTGCCGCCAAGCACGCCGAGCACGGTGCCGATGAAACCAATGGCCACGCCCTGGACGATGAAGATCTTCATGATCGAGCGCGGCTGGGCGCCCATCGTGCGCAGGATGGCGATGTCAGCCTGCTTGTCGGTGACGGTCATGACCAACGTAGAAACGAGGTTGAACGCCGCCACGGCGATGATCAGCGTCAGGATGATGAACATCATGCGCTTCTCTGTCTGGACGGCAGCGAACCAGTTGCGGTTCTGCTTGGACCAGTCGCGCAGGTACAGTTCGCCGCTCATCGTGCCGGCCAGTTCCTGGGCCACCTGGGGTGCCTGCTGCATGTCGGACAGTTTGAGCCGCACGCCGGTAGGACCGGACTGGCGGAACAGCGTCTCGGCGTCCTTGATGTCGATCAGGGCCAGGGCGCTGTCAAACTCGTAGTGGCCAGACGAAAACACGCCGACCACCGTGAACTGCTTGAGCCGCGGCAGTACGCCGGCCGGCGTGATGGTGCCCTGCGGCGCCACCAGCGTCACCTTGTCGCCGACGCGCACGCCCATGGCGTTGGCCAGTTCGTTGCCGAGCGCGATGCCGAAGCCGCCCGGCACCAGGGCGTTCATGCTGCCGGCGCGGAACTGGTTGCCAACGTCGGAGACCTTTGGCTCCTCCGCCGGGTCCACGCCGCGCAGCAGCACGCCGCGCACCGCGTCTTCACGGGTGAGCATGGCCTGGGCGGCCACGTAGGGCGCCGCCCCCACCACTTCCTTGTTCCGCATGGCCTCGGCGGCGGTCTTGTGCCAGTCGGGCAGCGGCCCGGGGGCGATAACCTCGATATGGGCGAGGACCGACAGCATGCGGTCCCGCACTTCTTTCTGGAAGCCGTTCATGACCGACAGCACGACGATCAGCGCCGCCACACCGAGCGCGATGCCAAGCATCGAGATCATGGAAATGAACGAAATGAATGTGTTGCGGCTGGCGCGCTTGCTCGCGCGGGTGTATCGCCAGCCGATCTGCCACTCGTAGGGAAAGTTCAAGAGGAATCCTGTTGTTCGGAAGTCGCGCCGGCGGGCCATCCGCCCCCTTGGGTGACGGAAAACTGGCGCCGGCCAGCCGGAAGTTTACAATCTCGGCAACCATGATGACGCACCTGACCCTGATTGTGCCCTTTTCCGTCCCGCCTGGCGCCGGCAACGACGCCACGGACGACGTCGTCTCCGGCGCGCTGCTGCGGCAGTTGGAGTTGCCGGCGCTCGGAAAGTTGCTCACCCGCGCCGCCCCGGGCCTGCGCGAGACCCACGACGACCTGTTCCTGCGCACCCTGCCGCAGGAACGCTGGCTGGCCGGCCGGGCCGGCCTGGACACCCGCCGGGTGCCGACTGCGCCTTTTATGCGCCTGGCCGACCTGCGGCAACGTGCCGCGGACCGCCAGCCGGACGCCGCCCAGGCGCCGCCTGCCGCCGACCTTAGGCGCCAGGAAGACGGCGACCAGGGCTGGGCCTGCCTCCAGCCGGTCCATATTCATGCGGCACGGGACCACCTCGTGCTGATGCATCCGGACCAGCTCGAGATCCGCGCCGACGAGGCCGCCGCGCTGCGCGCCGCCATCGACGACCTGCTCCGTGAGTCCGGCATTGCGCTGGACGCGCCCCACCCCGCCCGCTGGTATGTGGCCGACGATGTGTTCGGCGAGCTGGAAGCCACCACGCCAGTGCGCGCCACGGGCCGTAATATCGACATCTGGCTGCAAGCCGGTGCGCGGGCGCGCGACTGGCGGCGCCTCCAGAACGAGATCCAGATGACCTGGCACGACCATCCGGTCAACCAGGCGCGCGAGGCCGAGGGCCGCCTGACCATCAATTCGGTATGGCTCCACGGCGGCGGCAAGCTGAGCCTCGTCAACCGGCTGGCCGACGCCGTGCTGACTGACGACCCGTTCCTGGCCGGCCTGGCCCTCGCCGGCGATAGCCTGCTCGACCCGCAGCCGGCCAGATTCGAGGAGATTGCGAAGGCCGACGGCCATGTCATGGCGATGCTCGACACCGCCGCCGAGGCCCATATCGCCCAGGACTGGGGCCTCTGGCTCGAGCGCATGCACGCGCTCGACGCCCAGTGGTTCACCCCGGTGCTCGCAGCCCTGGCCGATGGCCGCATCATGGGTGTCACGCTGGTGCTGGGCGGCGAGAACCACTATGCCGAGTTCACCGTGCGGCGCGCCGACCTGCGCAAGTTCTGGCGCGGCATGGGCGCGCGCGGCGACTGGCGCGCCCTGCTTTCCGACCTGGCCATGGTGGCCTGATCCGCGCGTTTTCCCTTCTCGCGCCCGTTTTCTGGACGAACGACCATGACCCGGATCGCCATCCGCTCCTATTCCGAACCCCACGCCGATGTGCTGGCCAAGTCGGGCCTGCACCCGACTCTGGCCCGCATCCTGTCGGCGCGCGGGGTGCTGCATCCGTCTGAACTGGCTACCGAACTGCCGGAACTGACGCCTCCCACAACGATGAAGGGCATCGGCCACGCGGCCGAGTACCTGGCCGATGCCATCGCGGCCAACCGCAAGCTGCTGATCGTGGCGGATTACGACTGCGACGGCGCCACGGCCTGCGCAGTGGGCGTGCGCGGGCTGCGCATGCTCGGCGCGCGCGTGGATTTCATCGTGCCGAACCGCTTCGAGTACGGCTACGGACTGACGCCCGAGATCGTGGCGCTGGCCGCCCAGCAGCAGCCGGACGTCATCGTCACCGTCGACAACGGCATTGCGTCGGTCGATGGCGTGGCGGCGGCCAATGCGCTCGGCATCGACGTGGTGGTGACCGACCACCACCTTCCCGGCGCCGAGTTGCCAGAGGCGGCGGTCATCGTCAACCCGAACCAGCCCGGCTGCGAGTTCCCGAGCAAGAACCTGGCCGGCGTGGGCGTGATGTTCTATGTGCTGCTGGCCCTGCGCGCGGAACTGCGCCGGCGCGGCGCGTTCACCCAGGCGACCCAGCCGCCGCTGCAAACCCTGCTTGACCTGGTGGCGCTCGGCACCGTGGCGGACGTCGTGAAACTGGACACCAACAACCGCATCCTCGTGGCCCAGGGCCTGCGCCGGATGCGCGCCGGACGCATGCATCCGGGCGTGGCGGCGCTGTTCCGCGCGGCCGGGCGCGAGGCCACGCGGGCGAACACGTTCGACCTCGGTTTCGGCCTGGGTCCCCGCCTCAACGCGGCGGGACGGCTTGCCGACATGTCGCTCGGCATCGAATGCCTGCTGACCGACGACCCGAACCGTGCGTGGGAAATCGCCCAGGAACTGGACGGCATGAACCGCGAGCGGCGCGACATCGAGGCCGGCATGCAGCAGGAGGCCCTGCAGATCCTGGAGGCGCCGCTGGCGGGGCTCGATCCGGCGTCGCGCTACACGGTCAGCGTGTTCAACGACACCTGGCACCAGGGGGTCATCGGCATCGTGGCCTCGCGGCTAAAGGAGAAGTTCCACCGCCCGACCATCACCTTCGCGCCGGGTGACGAAGAACATATCAAGGGTTCCGGCCGCTCGATCCCGGGGTTCCACCTGCGCGATGCGCTTGATCTGGTGTCGAAGCGGCACCCCGGCTTACTGGTGAAATTTGGCGGACATGCGATGGCGGCCGGACTGACCGTCCGCTCGGCCGACTTCGATACCTTTATGTCGGCGTTCGAAGCCGTTGGCCGGGAATGGCTGACGGACGACCAACTGGCGCGCGTGATCGAGACCGATGGCGACATCGAGGAGTCGTGCTTCAGCCCGGAATTCGTCGGATTGCTAGAAGGTCAGGTCTGGGGCCAGGGCTTCCCGCCCCCCACGTTCTGCGGCGAATTCGACGTCTTGCGCCAGACCGTGCTCAAGGGCAAGCACCTGAAGCTGCAACTGGGACGTGGGAGCCAGCGCTTCGACGCGATCTGGTTCAACCACGCCGACGCCCTCGACGGCGCCAGCGCGACGGTGGCCTACCGGCTGGACAACAACACCTTCAACGGGGTCACCCGCGTGCAACTGGTAATCGAACACGCGCAGTAAATCGGCAAACGCTGGCGGGACTGCGGAAATCTGGTACACATTTCCGCTGTTCTACGATTTACGCGTGTATTCGAGCGCCTGAACAATGGCCGCTTCTTCCCTCATGGTTGAAGCAACATGGCCAAACTCCTGCGCAGCAACGGCGCGCCGCTCGGCGCGCAAATCACCCTTTTCCCGGGGAATCGGCTCCAGTTCAAGGTGTCCGGTCTGGGGCCAAACAAGAAACATCTGGTGCTCCGGAGTACCGACAGTATCCTGACAGTCGTACCGTTGAAGGTCGACGATAGGCGGATCGAGCAGGTACTTCGGCTTGAGGTCCAGGCTCACAGTATCGTGAGCCGCCACATTGTTCATGTGGATGCGTACGCGACTGACGCGCAAGGACGGCCGCAGCTTAGGGACACTAATACCGGCGGGGTGACGGTCGAGATTCATCCGAAACTCGTTCTACCGGAACCGAATACCGAACAGGGCGTTCTCGCGCGGATGTTAATCGTTGAGAATGCAAGCCCCGACCACGAAAAATACGTAAACCAAGGCGACGCACGCGAAAGCATGCAATGGATGGTGCATGTCTTGCGCAATCGACTGAAACTTGGCGCCCAGCATTTCGCCGCGCGCGGTGCGACCGACCTGACTACATTGATTAAGGCAAAGAACCAGGTAAGGGGCTTCGAAAACTATCCAGCCATTGCGCCCGATCAACACCAGATGC
Organism: Cupriavidus sp. SIMBA_020; assembly: GCF_046535395.1. Taxonomy (NCBI): domain Bacteria; kingdom Pseudomonadati; phylum Pseudomonadota; class Betaproteobacteria; order Burkholderiales; family Burkholderiaceae; genus Cupriavidus; species Cupriavidus sp. SIMBA_020. Next base: position 513,847 of record NZ_JAWRWU010000001.1, read on the forward strand.
TCAATCGCACACTGGACATTGCTCACGATGGAACCCATCTCCGTCAAAAGGAATACATGGCGTACGTCGCCAGCGCGTTGGCGGTCGCAAAAGGCGAAAATTTCGGCCCCGATCCAAGCCGAACCGGGCTGTATGCCTGGCGCACGCTGGACTCGAGCCACCCAGGCCAAAATTTCCAGAAATTCCAGAGCAAGGGAGGACAGGATTTTTATACCTTGACCGAGGGGTTTCTCGCCAGCTTGCAGCCGAAAAACAAGGCCAAGCCCTAAGGGAAAGACGATGAGATCTAAGTGCGTATCGTTTGCTTTGCTGGCCGCCGCTTCTCTGAGCGGATACGCCGGCGATGGCCTGCCGGATGGATTTTCTGAAAAACCGGTGGGCCGTTTCACGGTCTCCAAGGAACGCCATTATCGAAATCCGGCGGGCGCAATACGCCATTTTCTTGCCACATTCCATAAGAACGACCAACGAAACCACTTTTGCGTAGTCGGCTACAAGTGGTCGGATGGAAGAAAGCAGGTTTGGGTGCACTGGCGGGAGCCGCAAACGTTAATCCTGTGGGGAGGAAGCCGCTATCCAGAGTACGTACATGAAAGCCTCATCATGTCGAACCGCCATCTCGAACTGGCTACTGACACCGTCCCCACCCCCAACGACATCAACGGCAGCACCTACCTCGTCACCGAAGCCTGGTGGCGAGCCGTCGCCGATGACTGCCGCAAGCATGGCGAGAAATACGTGATCAAGCCGTTCAAGGCGCCGAGGCCGAAAGCCCCGGACGCCGAATAGCCTGCCGCCGGCCGTCTGCCTAGCCGCGCGGCGGCAGGTAGGTGGCCGGATTCACCGGCTTGCCGTTGCCACGCACCTCGAAGTGCAACTCGGCCGCGCTGGCCATGCTGCCGATCTCCTGTCCCGTGGTGACGCGGGCGCCTTCCTTGACCAGCGGCTTGTCGAGGTTGCCGTACACGGTCAGCCAGTCGTCGCTGTGCTTTACGATCACCAGCATGCCGTAGCCACGCAGCGTGCCGACGTGGATGGCCCAGCCGCTGGCGGCGGCGCGGACCTTGCCGTTGGCCGGCACTTCGATCCGCAAACCCTTCTCGGCCGGCAGGGCGAAGCGGCCCGTCACGCGGCCATCGGCCGGCCATTGCAGCTTGATGGCGTTGGCGGGCGGGCGAGATGGCGCGGCGTCGGCCTGTTTGGCCGGCGTTTCAGATTTTTCCGATGATTTGGACGGTCCCGACGCGGCCGCGGCGCCGGCCGGCGGCCGCACCCGGATCAACTGCCCAACCTCGATCTGATTGGTGTCCGTCAGGTCGTTCCAGCGGGCCAACTCGGCCACCGAGCGCCGGTTGCGCCGGGCGATCGAGTACAAGGTGTCGCCGCGTTCCACGCGGTAGAAGCCGTCCGGCGCCGGCTCTGTGGGAGTCGTGCCGCAGGCGGCGAGCAGCGAGGCCGTCAGCGCGGCCATCGTTGCCGCGCCAAGGCGGCCCAGTGTGCGGCGGCGGGCCGCAGACACGTCTGGTCTGGCGAGGTTGCTTGCTGTCATGCGTCCGAGTTCACTCCTGTTATTCCCCGATATTGTCGCCGAAGTGCTGCAAAGTGGCGCCGCGGCCCCCTGGTAGACCGTTCGCATCGCGAACGGTTCGCCACACGCGACCATCCCTCCCGGGATTTACGGCGCCAATCCGCTATAATTCAAGGTTTTGGGAAGCGCAGGAACATCATGGAAGCAGAACGCCTCAACGCCATCTCCGGTGCCATCTCCGATCTCCGTTCCCGGACGGAAGATCTACGGGGGTATCTTTGACTACGATGTCAAAGTAGGACGCCTGGACGAAGTCAACGGCGAGCTGGAAGACCCGGAGGTCTGGAACAACCCCAAGCGGGCCCAGGACCTGGGCAAGGAAAAGAAAGCGCTCGAGGCCGTGGTACAGGTCCTCGGGAAGCTGACGGACGACCTGACCGGCGCCGACGAGCTGTTCGAGCTCGCGCGCGAGGAAGGCGACGATGAAACGCTCGAGTCCATCGAGGCCGACGTCAAGGGCTTCGAGGACATCGTGGCCGGCATGGAATTCCGCCGCATGTTCTCGGGCGAGATGGACCAGGCCAACGCCTTCATCGATATCCAGGCCGGCGCCGGCGGCACGGAAGCGTGCGACTGGGCATCGATGCTGCTGCGCCAGTACCTGAAGTACTGCGAGCGCAAGGGCTTCAAGGCCGAGGTGCTCGAGGAATCCGAGGGCGACGTGGCCGGCATCAAGAGCGCAACGATCAAGATCGAGGGCGACTACGCGTTCGGCTACCTGCGCACCGAGACCGGCGTGCACCGCCTGGTGCGCAAGTCGCCGTTCGATTCGTCGGGCGGCCGCCACACGTCGTTCTCGTCGGTGTTCGTGTACCCCGAGGTGGACGATTCGTTCGAGGTGGAAGTCAACCCGGCCGACCTGCGCGTGGATACCTACCGCGCCTCGGGCGCGGGCGGGCAGCACATCAACAAGACCGATTCGGCGGTGCGGATTACCCACATCCCCACCGGCATCGTCGTGCAGTGCCAGAACGACCGTTCGCAGCACCGCAACCGTGCCGAGGCCATGTCGATGCTGAAGTCGCGCCTGTACGAGCATGAGATGCGCAAGCGCCAGGCCGAGGCCGACAAGCTCGAAGCCGGCAAGACCGACGTGGGCTGGGGCCACCAGATCCGCTCGTACGTGCTGGACCAGAGCCGGATCAAGGACCTGCGCACCAATGTGGAAATGTCCAACACCCAGAAGGTGCTGGACGGCGACCTCGATCCGTTCATCGAGGCCAGCCTGAAACAGGGCCTGTAAGCAGGCCGGCGCGCCGCCCCCGGGGTGGCGCGCCGGTTCCCGCCGGCCAACTTCGACGCATTCCGCTTCACCTTCGAACCACCAAGACCACCAAGACATCCGGGGCACCATGAGCGCAGGTATCCATCTCTATATCGTCACGGGCGCATCGCGCGGCCTGGGCGCGGCACTGACCCGCGCGTTGCTGAAACCGGGCAACCGGGTGATCTGCGTGGCGCGCAGCCGCAGCCCCGAACTGGAGGCGGATATCGCCGCCAGCGGCGTGCCGGTGGCCTGGCACCTGCAGGACCTGTCCCAGCCCAGCGCGGCCGCTGGCTGGCTGGGCAGCGTGCTGGATGCCGTGGACGAGACCCCGGCCAGCGTGACGCTGATCCTCAACGCCGGCGTTGTAGAGCCGATTGGCCCGATCACGGCGCTGCACGAGACCACGCTCATCCCCCATCTGCTGACCAACCTGGCAACGCCGATGACCATGACCGGCGCGTTCATCGAGCACACCACCCGCTTCGACTGCGCGCGCAAGGTGCTGGCGATCTCGTCGGGCGCCGCGCGTAACCCGGTGCCGGGCTGGAGCGCCTATTGCGCCGGCAAGGCCGCGCTCGACATGTTCATCCGCTCGGTCAACGCCGAGTACGCGAGCGTGCCGGAGCCGCGCGCAGTGCGCGCCGTGGCGCTGGCGCCGGGCGTGGTCGATACCGACATGCAGGAAACCATCCGGGGCGCGGACTTCGCCGCCGTGCAGCGCTTCCGCGACCTCAAGGCCAACGACCAGCTCGCCTCGCCCGAAGACACGGCGCGGCGCATCGTGGCCTACCTGGATCGTCCCGACTTCGGCAAGACCGAACTCGACGACATCCGCAATTACTGAACCGAACTGAACCGAACCGCGCCGGCCCCTGCCCGCGCGATCCACCGACACATCATGACCGAACCGACCCGCGCCCCAGCCGCCGATATACCTGCCGCCGACGAGAACAAGATCATCGCGGAGCGGCGCGAGAAACTGCAGGCCCTGCGTCAGCAAGGCGTGGCCTTCCCCAACGACTTCCGCCCGACGCACCAGGCCGCCGCGCTGCACGCCGAGCATGGCGAGACCGACCAGGCCACGCTGGAAGCGCAGCCCGTGGAAGTGGCCATCGCCGGCCGCATGATGCTCAAGCGCGTGATGGGCAAGGCCAGCTTTGCCACCGTGCAGGACGGCAGCGGCCAGATCCAGTTCTATGTCACGCGTGACAAGGTGGGCGAGGAGGTCTATGCCGCGTTCAAGCACTGGGACCTGGGCGACATCATCAGCGCGCGCGGCGAGCTGTTCCGCACCAACAAGGGTGAGCTGTCGGTGCAGGTGCGCGAGCTGCGCCTGCTGTCGAAATCGCTGCGCCCGCTGCCGGACAAGTTCCACGGCCTGGCCGACCAGGAAACCAAGTACCGCCAGCGCTATGTGGACCTGATCGTCTCGCCCGAGACGCGTGCCACGTTCCGGGCTCGTACTAACGCCATTTCCTCGCTGCGCCGCCATATGGCTGACGCCGGCTTCATGGAAGTGGAAACGCCGATGCTGCACCCGATTCCGGGCGGCGCGGCGGCCAAGCCTTTCATCACGCACCACAACGCGCTGGACATGCAGATGTTCATGCGCATCGCGCCCGAGCTGTACCTGAAGCGCCTGGTTGTCGGTGGCTTCGAGCGCGTGTTCGAGATCAATCGTAATTTCCGTAATGAAGGGGTGAGCCCGCGCCACAACCCCGAGTTCACGATGATGGAGTTCTACGCGGCCTACACGGACTACCGCTGGCTGATGGACTTCACCGAGAACCTGATCCGCCAGGCGGCCATCGATGCGCGCGGCAGCGCCACGGTGACCTACCAGGGCCGCGAGCTGGATCTGGCCAAGCCGTTCCATCGCCTGACGATCTGCCAGGCGATCCAGAAGTTCGCGCCCGAGTACACCGACGCGCAACTGGCCGATGCCGACTTCCTGCGCACCGAACTGAAGAAATTCGGCGTGAATACGAGCGCGCCGCAGTTCCTGAACGCCGGCCTCGGCACCCTGCAACTGGTGCTGTTCGAGGAAACGGCCGAGAGCCAGCTGTGGGAGCCGACCTTCATCGTCGACTATCCGGTCGAGGTATCGCCGCTGGCGCGCGCCTCGGACACCGTGCCGGGCATCACCGAGCGTTTCGAGCTGTTCATCACGGGCCGCGAGATCGCTAACGGTTTCTCGGAATTGAACGATGCCGAGGATCAGGCCGACCGCTTCCGCAAGCAGGTGGAGCAGAAGGACGCCGGCGACGAGGAAGCGATGTACTTCGACGCCGACTACATCCGCGCGCTCGAATACGGCATGCCCCCGACGGGTGGCTGCGGCATCGGCATCGACCGTCTGGTGATGCTGCTGACCGACAGCCCGAACATCCGCGACGTCATCCTGTTCCCGCACCTGCGCCGCGAGGATTGAACAGCAGGTACCCACCCAGACAACCCACCGCATGCGTGGCGGGTTGCAGACCACTGACAAACCCCACATTTTTCCAGGTGTGGGGTTTTTCTTTTTGGCGACGCCGAAACGCGACGTCTCTGTGCCCCAGAGTTTAAAGAATCAGCGATTGTTTCCGCGTACTCGCTCCTGCTAGGTTGATGGCCGCCCCCAGCCGGGAGGGGCAACCTGACCAGGAGAGAGGATGCTGTTTATTACGAAGCAAGGGCATGTCGACGCAGAACGTGTGAGGGTGAAGATATTCCCGAAGATCGAGCGCGGACCGATGGACACCGTAAACGGGATCGTTGTACACCAAACAAGCGCCCCGGAGTCATCCCATACATTTAACAGTTATGGCGACGAAGGAGCGAATGGTGCTCACTTCCTGATAGACAAGGACGGAACCATCTATCAAACCGCATCCCTGCAGAGAGTGACAAATCGCGTCGGCCGGCTCCGGTCACGCAGCATCTTGACCAAACAGTGTTCCTCCATCGAGCTAGACAAGGTATCAAAGCTCGGAACTCGTGCTCTACATCGACACGAAGTAAAGAAAAAATGGCCCAGCCGATTTCCATCCAATCATGACTCCATAGGAATAGAACTGGTAGGCATGGCAATCGGACCGAAAAACAAGGAAGTTTACGAGGATGTCACTGCCGCTCAAAACTCTTCATTAGACTGGCTTGTATCAGAACTCATGGACACCTTCGCGGTGATGTCGCGGGAAGTCTATCGGCACCCCGATATTTCCTACAAGAACCTGACCGAAGCGAGGACCGCAAGATGGTAGGGGCAAGATCTCTTCCTCTCTTGAGATCGGCCGCATTCGTTTTGCTGTGCATGACAGCCTCGCTTTGCTCAGCCAGAGACGTCAGAAAAGTGGTGATTGAAGAAGTCGGCCAATCGCTACCGGATGGAGATCCGCGGACCGCCGAGCTATGTAAGAAGTTCCGGCCAACGGTCACGCAGGTCAAAAACTTCTTTTCCAAGATCTACCCTGTCCAGGCGCGCATGGTGCTCCACGACTACTATTCTCCGTGTTATGCCACGGGCACTGTCGTGTTCGAAGACAACAGTTCCGGGGCGTGGAGCCTATATTCCGGCGGAACGGCAGCATTGGTATGGACGCACGGGGGCGATAAAGTGTACGTCTACTATGGAAAGAACAAATGGTACGACCCTTTCGCGTGTACTTACGGGCTTGAAGATGAGGGGAAGTGCTAGAGAAAAGAGCGCCAGCTTCCACGAGCCGGAATTGTTACAGCAGAGCCTGTAGGACGAGACCCGATAGCGTCATAAGTCTCTGATTTCAATGACATTTCTGCGCTACGAATGCTTACAAAATCGAACGGCAATCGGGGCGCGATTCGGCCACACTTTGGGTATCGACCGGCAAGTCCGGTCACCCGGAGAACAACAAATGCAGCACCCCACTCCCGCTACCGCCCATTCGTCGAATTCGCCCACCCCGCCGCTGCCGCCTCAGCGCCGACTGCACCCGCTGGTCGGCGCCGCGGCAGTCGCCGTGGTGGTGGCCAGCCTGACCGCGGTGGCCGCCGTCACCGGCGTGTTGCCGCTGACGAAGGCAAACCAGGGGCCTGCTGACTACCCTGCCCCGGTCGCCACGCAGCCCATCACACCGCCGCCGGGTTCGACGACTCGTCCGCCGACTTATGACGCCCAACAGGCCCAGCAAGCCCAGCAGGCGCGTAACGAGCCGCCCGCACAGCCCACGCAATCGGCGCAGTCCGAAGAGCGTACTGCCGCCCGGCCCAGCCATACGGCTGGCCGCGTGACGGCCGTGAGCGTGGTGGAATCGGAAAAGCCCACCAGCGGCGTGGGTGCGGTGGGCGGTGCCGTGGTGGGCGGGCTGCTCGGCAACCAGATCGGCAGCGGCAATGGCCGGATTCTCGGCACCGTGGCCGGTGCGGCGGCTGGCGGTTACGCCGGCAACGTGGTCGAGAAACACGTGAACAAGGACAAGGCCTACCGCGTCAGCGTGCAGATGGACGACGGCACGCGCCGTACCTTCACCTACAAGAACCCGCCGGGGGTCGATGTGGGCCAGCGCGTCCACATGGAGCGTGGCGTGCTGGTAACCGGGTAAGGGAGGTAAGCGCTTCCCGGAGAAAGCAAAACGGCCGCGCTGGTGGATGCCAGCGCGGCCGTTTTGCATCGAGTTTTCATCGATCTACGAGAGGTGCAGCCTTACGCCGCTTCCTCGATCCACGCAGCCTGGATCGCCTCGAGAATTTTCTCACCCGAGCGCTCGGGCAGGTCGTCGAAACCGTCCAGCTCCAGCACCCACTGGCGCAGTTGCGTGAAGCGCACCGTCAGCGGGTCCACCTCGGGGTACTTGTCGTAGAGCGCCGCGGCGATGTCGAAGGTGTCAGTCCATTTCATCTCAGTGGCCTTCCTTGGCGTGGTTGATCGTGTATTTTGGAATTTCTACGGTCAGATCCGCGTCCGCCACCAGCGCCTGGCAAGACAGGCGCGAGTTCGGCTCCAGGCCCCAGGCCTTGTCGAGCAGGTCTTCTTCCTTTTCCTCGGCCTCTTCCAGCGAATTGAAGCCCTCGCGCACCACCACGTGGCACGTGGTGCACGCGCAAGATTTCTCGCAGGCGTGCTCGATGTTGATGCCCTGGCTCAGCAGCGCGTCGCAGATGCTGGTGCCCTGGGGGGCCTCGAACACGGCCCCTTCGGGGCACAGTTCCACGTGAGGCAATACGATGATTTGTGCCATGTCTATCCTGGTATGACTTGTCTCAATCCGGCGCGGCTCAGCCGAGCTCCTGCACCTTGCGCCCCGCCAGCGCGCTCTTGATCGAGCGGTCCATGCGGCGTGCGGCAAATTCGTCCGTGCCATGGGAAAGCTGCTCCACGGCGGTCTTGATCGCGTGGTGGTCGTCGCCTGTTGCAATCTGTCGCACATTGGCCATCAGCGCGTCCACGGTCGCGCGTTCCTCGGCGGTCAGCAGGTCGCCGTCCACCTCGAGCGCGCGGGTGGTGGCTTCCACCAGACGTTCGGCATCCACGCGTTCCTCAGCCAGCGCGCGGCTCTTCATGTCTTGCTCGGCCTCGCGGAAGCTGTCCTGCAACATGCGCGCGATGTCGTCGTCAGCCAGCCCGTAGGACGGTTTGACCGAGACCGACGCCTCCACGCCCGAGTGCATCTCGCGCGCGGCCACCGACAGCAGGCCGTCGGCATCCACCTGATAAGTCACGCGGATGCGCGCGGCGCCGGCCACCATCGGCGGAATGCCGCGCAGCTCGAAGCGTGCCAGCGACCGGCAATCGCTCGCCAGTTCGCGCTCGCCCTGGAGCACGTGGATCGCCATCGCGGTCTGGCCGTCCTTGAACGTGGTGAATTCCTGGGCGCGCGCCACGGGAATCGTGCTGTTGCGCGGGATGATCTTCTCGACCAGGCCGCCCATCGTCTCCACGCCCAGCGAGAGCGGGATCACGTCGAGCAGCAGCCAGTCCTCGCCGGGCGCGTGGTTGCCAGCCAGCAGGTTGGCCTGCATGGCGGCGCCGAGCGCCACGACCTTGTCCGGATCGAGGTTGGTCAGCGGCGTCTGGCCGAAGTACTCGCCCACGGCCTTGCGGATCGACGGCATGCGCGTAGCGCCGCCCACCAGCACCACGCCCTTCACATCCTGCGTCTCCACGCCGGCATCGCGCAGCGCCTTACGCGCCGGCGCCAGCGTCTTCTGGACCAGGTGCTTCGTAATATCGTTAAATTCCGAGGCGGTCAGCGGCAGGTGGACGATCTCGCCACTGGCCAGCACCGCGTCAATCACCGTGCTGTCGCTCTCGGACAAGGCTTCCTTGGCAGCGCGGGCGCGCACCATCAGCAGTCGGGTGTCCTCGGCGGACAGCGGCTGCAGGCCAGCCTGTTCCACGATCCAGCACAGCAGGCGCTGGTCGAAGTCGTCGCCGCCGAGCGCGGAGTCGCCGCCGGTGGACATCACCTCGAACACGCCCTTGGTCAGCTTGAGCACGGAGATGTCGAAGGTGCCGCCACCGAGATCGTAAACCGCGTAGATCCCTTCGGCCGCGTTATCGAGGCCATAGGCGATGGCCGCCGCAGTCGGCTCATTGAGCAGGCGCAGCACTTCCAGGCCGGCCAGTTGGGCTGCGTCCTTGGTGGCCTGGCGCTGGGCGTCATCGAAATAGGCCGGCACCGTGATTACGGCGCCGACGAGATCGTCGCCGAGTGAATCCTCGGCGCGCTGGCGCAGCGTAGCCAGGATCTCGGCCGACACCTCCACCGGGCTCTTCACCCCGGCAGCCGTCTTGATCTGCACCATGCCCGGCGCATCGACAAAGTCGTACGGACTGTGCTCGATATTGGCCACGTCACGCAGGCCACGGCCCATGAAACGCTTGACGGAGACGATGGTGTTCTTGGGGTCGCGCACGGCTTCGTCCTGTGCGCGATAGCCGATATGGGCCGTACGGTCCGGCAGGTAACGCACGACGGAAGGCAGCAGCGGACGACCGCGCTCGTCGGATAACACTTCGGGAATGCTGTTACGCACGGCAGCCACCAGCGAGTTGGTGGTGCCAAGGTCGATACCGACCGCCAGGCGCCGCTGGTGCGGGGCCGGCGACATGCCGGGTTCGGAAATCTGGAGCAGTGCCATGATAATTCTTCGCGTGTTCTTGTGGGGGCGATGTCCGGACTTCGCCGGGGAGGACCGTGCCGGGAGACTGGCGATTCGCCTAGTTTTCCAGCCGGTCGATCGCCTCGCTGGCGTCGTGTTCGATCTTCTCGATAAACATCAGTTGCCGCGCCGCGGCGCCGGCCGCCTCATTGCTGCCGGCATCGAGCAGCGCGCCCAGCGCCTCCAGGCGCTCGCGCCGTTCCTGGCGCAGGTCGCGCAGCAGGCCGTCGAGCCGGTCCGTTGCGCGGTCTTCCACCGCTTCCTGCAGCGCTTCACGCCATTCCATCTGCTGCATCAGGAAGGCCGGGGCCATGGCGGTATTGTTCTCCGCCTGGATGTCCACGCCGCGCAGCGTGAGCAGGTAGATGGCGCGCTTTAGCGGCTGGCGCAGCGTACGATAGGCTTCGTTGGCGTGCGCGGCCCATTGCATCGCCACGCGCCGCTCGGCGTCGCCGGCGTTGGCAAAGCGGTCCGGATGGGCCTGAGACTGTACGGTGCGGTAGGCTTCGTCGAGTGCAGTTTGATCCACATCGAAGCGCGCCGGCAAACCGAACAGCGAGAAAAAATCGTCTTTCAAAACCTTCCCCAACAAAAAGGAGCGGCCACGCCGCCCCCCTTTCGCACTTCATTGCACTTCAGCGTGTCGTCGGGAATCAGACCCGGAACGACTCACCGCAGCCGCACTCGTCCTTGACGTTCGGGTTGTTGAAGCGGAAACCCTCGTTCAACCCTTCGCGCGCGAAGTCCAGTTCGGTGCCGTCGATGTACGGCAGACTCTTCGGATCGACGATCACCTTGAGGCCCTGCGTCTCGAAGACCTGGTCCTCGGGTAGCACTTCGTCCACGTATTCGAGCTTGTAGGCCAGGCCGGAGCAGCCGGTGGTCTTCACGCCCACGCGCAGTCCCACGCCCTTGCCGCGGCGTTCCAGGTAGCGGGCGACGTGCTTCGCCGCCTTTTCGGTCATTGTGATCATCGTTGCCTTGCTGTCAGACACCACGTCCGGCACAGGCGCCGGGCGTGGCAGTTTCCAACGAAAAAGCCAGTCCGCCGATCAGGCGGCCTGCTGCGCGGCGGGGACGCCGTGCTTCTTCTTGTAGTCCTCAACCGCCGCCTTGATGGCGTCTTCGGCCAGGATCGAGCAGTGGATCTTCACCGGCGGCAGCGCCAGTTCCTCGGCGATCTGCGTGTTCTTGATCTCGAGGGCCTGGTCGACGGTCTTGCCCTTGACCCATTCGGTCACCAGCGACGACGACGCGATGGCCGAGCCGCAGCCGTAGGTCTTGAACTTGGCGTCTTCGATCACACCCGCCTCGTTCACCTTGATCTGCAGCTTCATCACGTCGCCGCAGGCCGGGGCGCCGACCATGCCGGTGCCCACCGCGTCGTCGTTCTTGTCGAACGAACCGACGTTGCGCGGATTTTCATAGTGGTCGAGAACCTTGTTGCTGTAAGACATTTTGGCTACCTCTGACGAATCTTGAATGGGGTCGTTATTGTGTTGGCGCGCTGCTTAGTGGGCGGCCCACTGGATCGAGTTCAGGTCGACACCGTCCTTGAACATTTCCCACAGCGGCGACAGGTCGCGCAGCTTGCCGATCTTGTTCTTCAGCAGCTCGATCGTGTAGTCGATCTCTTCCTCGGTGGTGAAGCGGCCCACCGTGAAGCGGATGGAGCTGTGCGCCAGTTCGTCGTTGCGGCCCAGGGCGCGCAGCACGTACGACGGTTCCAGCGAGGCCGACGTGCAGGCCGAGCCCGACGACACGGCCACGTCCTTGATCGCCATGATCAGGGACTCGCCTTCCACGAAGTTGAAGCTGACGTTCAGGTTGTGCGGCACGCGGTGTTCCAGCGAGCCGTTCAGGTACACCTCTTCCATGCCCGACAGGCCGCGCCACAGGCGGTCGCGCAGCATGCGGATGCGTTCGTTCTCGGTGGCCATTTCCTCGCGGGCCAGGCGGAACGCTTCGCCCATGCCGACGATCTGGTGCGTGGCCAGCGTGCCCGAACGCATGCCGCGCTCGTGGCCGCCACCGTGCATTTGCGCCTCAATCCGCACACGCGGCTTGCGACGAACATACAGCGCGCCTACGCCCTTCGGGCCGTAGGTCTTGTGCGCCGAGAACGACATCAGGTCGCACTTCAGCGTGTTCAGGTCGATGGTGACCTTGCCGGTGGCCTGGGCCGCATCGCAATGGAAGATGATGCCCTTGGCACGGCAGATCTCGCCGATCTGCGCCACGTCCTGGATCACGCCGATCTCATTGTTCACCAGCATCACCGACACCAGGATCGTGTCCGGGCGAATCGCCTGCTGGAACACTTCCATGTCGATCAGGCCGTCGTCCTTGACGTCGAGGTAAGTCACCTCGAAGCCCTGGCGCTCGAGCTCGCGGGTGGTGTCCAGCACCGCCTTGTGCTCGGTCTTCACCGTAATCAGATGCTTGCCCTTGCCCGAGTAGAAGTTCGCGGCACCCTTGATGGCCAGATTGTTCGACTCGGTTGCGCCCGACGTCCACACGATCTCGCGCGGATCGGCGCCCACCAGCGCGGCCACCTGCTCACGCGCCTCTTCCACCGCGCGCTCGGCTTCCCAGCCATAGGCGTGGCTACGCGAGGCCGGATTACCGAACTGCTCGCGCAGGTACGGAATCATCTTGTCGGCTACGCGCGGGTCCACCGGCGTCGTGGCCGAATAATCCATGTAGATGGGGAAATGTGGGGTGCTCATCGTTATGACTGCCTTATAGGGACCGCTAATCTCTTACTGTCTACCGATAGTTTAAATCAACTATCTGAAATCTGCTCAGGACTGCGCGAGGCTGAACACCGAGTTCACCACGCGCGGGCGCGCCGGCTTTTCCTGCTTCTCGGCCTTGCTGCGCGTCACCGGCACGGGCTGCGCGGCGTCTTCGCGCATGTCGTGCAGCACCGCCGGCTGGCGGGCGCGCTGCTGGTCCACGAGGTTCTTCAGGGAGACGGAGTCGAGGTACTCGACCATCTTCTGGTTCAGGGTGGCCCACAGCTCGTGGGTCATGCAGCGCCCGGAACCGTCATCTCCGTTACAATTGCCCTTCCCGCCGCACTGCGTGGCGTCCAGCGGCTCGTCCACGGCGATGATGATGTCCGCCACGGTGACGTCCTCGGCCTTGCGGGCGAGGCTGTAGCCGCCGCCCGGACCGCGCACGCTTTCCACGATCTCATGCCGGCGCAGCTTGCCAAACAGCTGCTCCAGGTAGGACAGGGAGATTTTCTGGCGCTGGCTGATGCCGGCGAGCGTGACGGGCCCCTGATCCTGGCGCATGGCCAAGTCGATCATGGCGGTTACCGCAAAACGGCCTTTGGTGGTCAGTCTCATGATGCTCGGGGAAAGGGAAATACTTGATCGTTTCGCTCAAGTATAAATTTATCCGACCAAAACAGTCAAGTACCCCTGCTGCATTGCACGGTATCCGGCACGGCGCTTTTCAGGCGGCATCGCCGGGCGCATGTGACGACACCGGCACCACGCGCGGCGGAATCAGCAGGGACATCGGGTGACGCACGATGCGCCGGCGCACCGCTGCGCTGAGTTCGCGCCGATCCACGCGCGGCAGGTTGCGTGACCGCATCGCCATGTTGAAGGCCAGGGCAAAGCTGACTGACACGTTCAACACGCCCATCAACGCGATACCTGCCACGGCCAGCCAGAGCGACGGCATGCGCAGGGCATCCATGCCGAGCACGCCGATGGCCGTGCCCACGGAACCGGTGGAAAGCGTCACATGGCGCACTTCCATATGCGGACCGAAAAAGCTGAGAATCTCCGGCCCGAGCCCGAGCAGGAATCCCAGCGACACATTGCCCGCGATGCCGGACAGGTTGCGTTTCCAGAAATCCGCCAGCTTCATCGCCCCGCCCTGCCCCAGCACGTAGCGCAGCCGGCGGTTGTAGGCCATCACGTCGTGCACGCGGTGCAGCGCGAACCAGTTGTCCGCCCAGCCGGCGATCAGGCTCGACAGCCACAGCAGCACGCCAGTGAACGCGGCGTAGAGCGGCGTGGGGCCGAGAATCGAGAACGATTCGATCGTGGCGATGGCTTTGGCCGGCGTGATCAGGTTGGCGCCAAGCAGCTTGCTGGCCAGCCACTGCACCAGCAGCGCCACCGGGAACACCACGGCCAGGTTGCCGAAAATCGCCGCCGCGTTCGAGCGGATCATCGCGATGGTGTCGTCGACGAATGCCTCGCGCCCCTCCGGCCGCCCCGCGCCATCGAGCCGGTGGGCCAGCGCCGGGCCGGTCATCGCCGGCTGCTTGGTAGCCAGCGTGAAATGCGCGAAATGGATCGCCAGGAAGCTGCCGGCGTAGTTCAGCGAGGCCAGCAGGCCCTCCACGAACTTGTCCAGGTGCAGGCCGTAGATCAGGAACTTCAGGTAGACCGTGACCACCGTAACCAGCCCGCCGCCGGCCGCCGCCCGCAGCAGCTCACCGTACTCCTTGCGGTCCCGCGTGATGTAGTGCTCGCCGGTCTCGGCGGAGCGCTCCACCACCTTGCGCGCCAACTGCGCGAACGATGAGCCGGCCAGGTGGGCGATGCTGCGCCGCGCCTGCGTGGAGCGGATCAGCTCGGCCATCAGGTGCGCGTGGCGGCTGTGGCGGCCCGGGTCCACCCAGGCGTTGAGCAGCAGGTCGATCCGCGCCAGGCGGACCTTCATGCGTTCGATCTGGAACACCACCTCGACGGAGACGCCGTTCTCCTCGAGATCGTCATAGACGTGCTGTGCGGCGGCCAGACAGCCATCGAGCAACGCGCGGAAATAGTTGAGCCGATGCCCAAACACCTCGTTGTCATGCGCCAGCCCCTCCTCGCACAGCGCCGCGATGGCCGCGTCGAGCCGGAAAAATGGCGTGTCCTGCACGCGCCCGGGCAGGCGTGAGCGGATCGACTGGCTCAGGCCGGTGGCGCGCACCTGGCTGGCGAGCACCTGGATGCTTGCGGCCAGCGTGGCCTCAAGCATGATGCGATCGTCTTCGGCACCAGCCTGCAGCGCTGACGCGATGCGCTCGATCAAATCGTCGTCGAGCCCATCGACCCAATCGGCATCGCTCTCGTCGGCAAAGACCAGCGCGAACAGGCCGGCCATGTCGTTGCGGTTGGGCGGCGGGGGCAGGAAGCGCGCCTGGAGCCGATCGACCATCTCGCCCCAGAAGCCGGGGTGGGAGGCCACGCCGGTATCGCAGAACAGCGAGGTGGGATCGTTGTCGCGGACGATCGAGCGGATGGTGCGCGCGAAGCGGTCCGCCCAGTCCGGGTGCCGCGCCAGCACCTGGAGCAGATAGCGCAGCCGTACGTGGGCGGGATAGCTGCGCGCCGGGGCGTTGGCCTGATCGGGGCCAGTATCAGGATCGACGGCCAGGCGGCCGTCGCGCCGGAGCCAGTAGCCCAGCTCGACGAGCCAGGCGTTGCGGTCCGCGAGCAAGGCGTCGGGGTTGGCCGAGGCCAGGATGGCGTCGAGCTGCAAGCTCGCATTACGTGACTCGCGCCACTTGCGCCATTTGCGGAACAGGGAAAAAACCATGGATGTCTCTGGAGGGCCGGCAAGGTTGCCGGCCTGGGGCTGCGGGGCTTGGCGGGGGGTCTCAGCGCGTGCGCGCCAACTGTTCGCGCAGCATGGCCACCACACCGTCGCAGGCGTCTTCGACGTAGTCGAGCACGGTTTCGAAGCCATCGCCCTCGCCGTAGTAGGGGTCGGGCACTTCCTCGGCGTGGTGCCGGGTGGCAAAGCTCATCAGGAGCCGGAGCTTGTCCGGGCTGACTTCGGGATGGAGCGCGCGCAGCGTGGAGATATTGGCGTGATCCATCGCCAGCACGAGGTCAAAGCGCTGGAAGTCCGCCACCCCCACCTTGCGCGCCCGCAGCGCGGACAGGTCATACCCCCGCTGCAACGCGTAGCGCTGGCTGCGCGCATCGGGCGGGCGCCCGAGGTGATAGTCGTGGGTGCCCGCGGAGTCGAGTTCGACCCGCTCCGCGAGACCCGCGGCAAGCAACTTGGCGCGCAGCACGCCCTCCGCCGTCGGTGAACGGCAGATGTTTCCCATGCAGCACATCAGGATGGCAAATGTTTTCATCGGCACGATTTTACTTGGCCGATGGCGCCGGCACTACGCCAGTTGCACCGCCAACTCCCGCCCTCTCTCCCAACCGGCTGCCTCGGCGTCTTCCGGCGTCTTGAAGTGGGCGGTCGGCGGCGCGGTTTCCACCAGCGTGCCGGCGGCGCGGATATTGGTGCCCGGACGGCAGACGCGCACCGTGTACTCCCACTCGATCGGCGAACGGGGTTTCACCAGCACCTGGATCTCGTGCGTATCGAAAACCCTCTTCTTCCATTCACTGCTATAGGCCATGTCTTGTCTCCTGTGCTGCCGGCGACCCTTGGCCCGGGTCAGTTCACCTCGCCGGCATCGATTGTGCGCATGGCGGCCGCCTCGGCCAGTGCCAGGGCCGCCTCCGGGGTGGCTGCCGCGCCGGTCTCCGACTCGAAAGTCGGCCCGCTGGGCTCGCCGAACGCGTCGGCGATCGTCACCACCCCCGAAAACCCGCCTCCCGCATGCGGTACTGCCCGCGCCACCACCGCGTAACCACCGTATTCGAACTGTGTCACCATGGCGCGCTCCTCGTCGTTGACCGGCTCCGTCCGGCGTGGATGCCCCCGGACACCCTAGACACTATAGGATGTGATCGCCGCCCGCCCCGAACACCTGGGCCCGCAGCTTGGCCAACTGGTCGCGCACCTGGGCGGCCTTCTCGAATTCGAGATTCTTCGCATGGTCGAGCATCTGCTTCTCCAGCCGCTTGATCTCCTTCGCGACCTGCTTCTCGCTCATGTCCTCGTATTTCGCGCGCTCGGCGGCGGCGCTCAGCTCCGCGCGGACCTCGTTCGGGTCGTACACCCCGTCGATGATGTCCTTGATCCGCTTGACCACGCCGCGCGGCGTGATGCCATGGGCCTCGTTATGGGCAATCTGCTTGATGCGGCGCCGTTCGGTCTCGTCGATCGCGCGTTTCATCGAGTCCGTCATGCGGTCCGCATAGAGGATGGCGGTGCCATTGACGTTCCGGGCGGCGCGGCCGATGGTCTGGATCAGCGAGCGCTCGGCGCGCAGGAAGCCCTCCTTGTCCGCATCGAGGATGGCCACCAGCGACACCTCGGGAATATCGAGGCCCTCGCGCAGCAGGTTGATCCCCACCAGCACATCGAAGGTGCCGAGGCGCAGGTCGCGGATGATCTCCACGCGTTCCACGGTGTCGATGTCCGAGTGCAGATAACGCACCTTGACGCCGTTCTCGGACAGGAATTCGGTCAGCTGCTCGGCCATCCGCTTGGTCAGCGTGGTCACCAGCACGCGGTCGCCGGCCTGCACGCGGATGTTGATCTCGGATAGCAGATCGTCCACCTGGGTCGTGGCCGGGCGCACCATGATGATCGGGTCGACCAGGCCGGTCGGCCGCACCACCTGCTCCACCACCTGCCCCGCGTGGTCCTTCTCGAATTGCGCCGGCGTGGCCGAGACGAACATCACCTGGCGCATCTTGCGTTCGAATTCGTCGAACTTCAGCGGCCGGTTGTCCAGCGCGGACGGCATCCGGAAACCGTATTCCACCAGCGTGGTCTTGCGCGCGCGGTCGCCGTTGTACATGCCGTTGAGCTGGCCGATCAGCACGTGGGACTCGTCGAGGAACATCAGCGCGTCCGGCGGCAGGTAATCCACCAGCGTCGGCGGCGGCTCGCCCGGTTTGGCGCCGGAGAGGTGCCGCGAATAGTTCTCGATGCCCTTGCAGAAGCCCAGCTCCGAGAGCATTTCCAGGTCGAAGCGCGTGCGCTGCTCCAGCCGCTGCGCCTCCACGAGACGATTCTCCTTGTAGAAGAAATCGAGCCGCTCGCGCAACTCCACCTTGATGTCCTCGATCGCGCGCAGCACGGTCTCGCGCGGCGTGACGTAGTGGCTCGACGGGTAGACCGTGAAACGCGGAATCTTCTGACGCACGCGCCCGGTCAGGGGGTCGAAGTACTGGAGCGAATCGACCTCGTCGTCGAACAGTTCCACGCGCACGGCCATCTCGGCGTGCTCGGCGGGAAAAATGTCGAGCGTGTCGCCGCGCACGCGGAAGGTGCCGCGCTGGAAATCGGTCTCGTTGCGCGTGTACTGCATGGCGATCAGCCGCGCGATGATGTCGCGCTGGCTCAGCTTGTCGCCGGTGCGCAACGTCAGAATCATCTTATGGTATTCGCTCGGATTGCCGATCCCGTAGATCGCGGAGACGGTCGCCACGATAATCGTGTCGCGCCGCTCGAGCAGGCTCTTGGTGGCCGACAGCCGCATCTGCTCGATATGCTCGTTGATCGACGAGTCCTTCTCGATGAACAGGTCGCGCTGCGGCACGTAGGCCTCAGGCTGGTAGTAGTCGTAGTAGCTGACGAAGTACTCGACGGCGTTGCGCGGGAAAAACTCGCGGAACTCCGAGTACAACTGGGCCGCAAGTGTCTTGTTCGGCGCAAAGACGATGGCCGGCCGCCCCATGCGTGCGATGACGTTGGCCATGGTGAAGGTCTTGCCGGACCCGGTCACGCCCAGCAGGGTCTGGAACGACAGGCCGTCCTCGACGCCCTCCACAAGCTGGCGGATGGCCTCGGGCTGGTCCCCGGCGGGCGGGAACGGCTGGTAGAGCTGGAACGGCGACCCCGGAAAGGTGACGAATTTGTCTTCGTCCAGGACCGGGGCGACTTCGGCGAGATTCGTCATAGGGTAGGGAAAAACCTGAGGAAAAACTGGCGGATACGCTAGAATCTTGGGGTTGCGCGGACCCGCTTCAAGCATTGTGGCATCACGCTACTGTCAGTTCCTGTCAGTAGGAGTAGGGCCCTCGACGCGATCCGCCAGCGCAGCCCGAAGCATTCTACGCCCTCCGTTTTGTTACACAGCTGACCACGAGAATCCAAATGAGTTTGTTTTCTGCCGTCGAGATGGCCCCGCGCGACCCGATCCTGGGCCTGAATGAAGCCTTCAATGCCGACACCCGCTCCACCAAGGTGAACCTGGGCGTTGGCGTGTACTTCACCGACGAAGGGAAAATTCCCCTCCTGCGCGCCGTGCAGGAGGCCGAAAAGGCTCGCCTGGCCAGCGCCACGCCGCGCGGCTACCTGCCGATCGAAGGCATCGCCGCCTACGACCAGGCCGTGCAGACCCTGCTGTTCGGCAAGGAATCGGCCCTGATCACGGAAGGCCGCGTTGTGACGGCCCAGGCACTTGGCGGCACCGGTGCCCTGAAGATCGGCGCCGACTTCCTGAAGCGCCTGTACCCGGATGCCAAGGTCGCCATCAGCGACCCGAGCTGGGAAAACCACCGCGCGCTGTTCGAATCGGCCGGCTTCCCGGTCGTGAACTACGCCTATTACGATGCCGCCAGCCACGGCCTGAACTTCGCCGGCATGGTGGAATCGCTGAAGTCCTACGCGCCCAACACCATCGTCGTGCTGCACGCGTGCTGCCACAACCCGACCGGCGTGGACCTGTCGGAAGCCCAGTGGAAGCAGGTGGTGGAACTGGTCAAGGAACGCAACCTGATCCCGTTCCTGGACATGGCCTACCAGGGCTTTGCCGATGGCATCGACCCGGACGGCGCCGCCGTGCGCCTGTTCGCCGATTCCGGCCTGCCGTTCTTCGTCTCCAGCTCGTTCTCGAAGAGCTTCTCGCTGTATGGCGAGCGCGTGGGCGCGCTGTCGATCGTCACCACGAGCAAGGAAGAAGCCCAGCGCGTGATGTCGCAGGTCAAGCGCGTGATCCGCACCAACTACTCCAACCCGCCCACGCACGGCGGCACGGTGGTGGCCACGGTGCTGAACAGCCCCGAGCTGCGTGCCATGTGGGAGCAGGAACTCGGCGAAATGCGCGACCGCATCAAGCTGATGCGCCATGCGCTCGTGGACAAGCTGGCCGCCAAGGGCGTGCCGGGTGACTTCTCGTTCGTGAAGGCCCAGCGCGGCATGTTCTCGTACTCGGGCCTGACCACCGAACAGGTGGACCGCCTGCGCAACGACCACGGTATCTACGCCGTGGGTACGGGCCGGATCTGCGTGGCTGCGCTGAACAGCCGCAACATCGACGCGGTGGTCAACGCCATCGCCGCAGTGTACTAAGCATCACAGAACGACAGCTTCGGCGCATTGCACCAAAAAGCAACACGCCGATTGCACCCGTTCTGACGCAGTGCCACAAGAAAGGCGACGGGGAGGCCACTCCCGGTCGCCTTTTTGTGTCTGTACGTGTCTGTCACCACGAATTCAAGCCAATGTCCTATTGTCTTCACCGCTTGTCGGCGTACTTTGGAAGCGTATGCTGCAAAGCACGACCGTTCGATTGCGGGCATAATCCATCGGGCACAAACGCCCGACAGAAAGGCAACAGGTACCGGCATGCTTTACCAACTGCACGAATTCCAGCGCTCCATGCTGAACCCGCTGACCGCCTGGGCTCAGGCGACGGCCAAGACCTTCACCAACCCGCTCAGTCCGCTTTCCCTGGTGCCGGGCGCACCCCGCCTCGCGGCCGGCTACGAACTGCTCTACCGGCTCGGCAAGGAATACGAGAAACCCGCCTTTGACATCAAGTCGGTGCGCTCCAACGGCCGGGACATCCCCATCGTCGAGCAAACCGTGTTCGAGAAGCCGTTCTGCAAGCTGGTGCGCTTCAAGCGCTACGCGGACGACCCCGAGACCATCAAGCTGCTCAAGGACGAGCCCGTGGTGCTGGTCTGCGCCCCGCTCTCCGGCCACCACGCCACGCTGCTGCGCGACACCGTGCGCACGTTGCTGCAAGACCACAAGGTCTACGTGACCGACTGGGTCGATGCGCGCATGGTCCCGTCCGACGTCGGCCCGTTCCATCTGTCTGACTACATTTATTACATTCAGGAATTCATCCGCCACATCGGCGCGGATAACCTGCATGTGATCTCGGTCTGCCAGCCCACGGTGCCAGTGCTCGCCGCGATCTCGCTGATGGCCTCCAACAAGGAAACCACCCCGCGCACGATGACGATGATGGGCGGCCCGATCGACGCCCGCAAGAGCCCCACGGCGGTCAATTCGCTGGCGACCAACAAGTCGTACGAGTGGTTCGAGAACAACGTCATCTACACCGTGCCGGCGAACTATCCGGGCCACGGCCGCCGCGTCTACCCGGGCTTCCTGCAGCACGCCGGCTTCGTGGCGATGAACCCGGACCGCCACCTGTCCTCGCACTATGACTATTACCTGAGCCTGGTCGAGGGCGATGCGGACGACGCCGAGGCGCACGTGCGCTTCTACGACGAGTACAACGCCGTGCTCGACATGGCCGCCGAGTATTACCTCGACACCATCAAGGAAGTGTTCCAGGAGTTCCGGCTGGCGAACGGCACCTGGGAGATCGACGGCGCGCTGGTGCGTCCGCAGGACATCAAGACCACGGCCCTGCTGACCATCGAAGGCGAACTGGACGATATCTCCGGCGCCGGCCAGACCGCGGCCGCGCACGACCTGTGTACGGGCATTCCCAAGGCCAAGCGGCATCACATCACCGCGCCGAAGGCCGGCCACTACGGGATTTTCTCGGGCCGCCGCTGGCGCGAGAATATTTATCCGGAACTGCGCGATTTCATCCGTAAATCCCGCTGAAGCCAGTCGGACGCCGAATGCAAAAATGCCCGCGATGATCTCGCGGGCATTTTTGTTTTCCCGGGTGGGATAGCCGCTCAGCGCTTCTGCAGGAAGGCCAGCAGCATGTCCGTATGCAGCTCGGCAAAGCGCGCGTGCTCGTCTTCCGAGGCCACGTCGCGGCCAATCACCGCGCTGATGGTGTAGCGGTTGGAGAGCACGTAGTAGCCCAGCGCCGAAATGGTCAGGTAGAACTGGGGCACGTCCACGTTGTCGCGGAACAGGCCCTGCTGCTGGCCGCGCCGGATGATGTCCGCCAGCACGTTGACCACCGGATTGATCAACTGATGCAGCTGGGCGGACTTCTTCAGGTGGCGCGCCTCGTGCAGGTTCTCGCTGTTGACCAGGCGGATGAACTCGGGGTGCTGGTAATACCAGTCCCAGACAAAGCGCGCCAGCGTGCGAACGGCCGCGACCGGGTCTTCGTCGGTCACATGCAGTTGCTCCTCGGCGGCGCGGAACTCGGCGTACTGCTTTTCGAGCACGGCCAGGAACAGGCCTTCCTTGCTGCCGTAGTAGTAATAGAGCATCCGCTCGTTGGTCTCGGCCCGGCGGGCGATCTGGTCGACGCGCGCGCCGGCCAGCCCGCCCTTTGCGAATTCTTCGGTGGCGGCGGCCAGGATGCGCCGGCGCGTGCCTTCGGGATCCCGCTTGGTTTTTGGCTCGTTTGACATGGGTTCCGGAGTCGGTCGGTTGCGCGGGATTATATGGCACGGCCGAGCACATATTGCTCGTGTCTCGTGCAAAGATCCGCCACATATCGCCCAAACGGGTGAGGCGACGGCGTGGCGCGCCAATCATCGCCGGTTCTGCCGTTTCGGGAAATCGGGGATAATCCTTGCCGCGCACACGCCCGCAGAGGCGTGCAGAAGCGTTAGCCGTCCCTCACATCGTTCCTCGCAGTCGTGACCATCACCCTCACCGCCGCCGCCACCCTGGCGGACCGCCTAGAAGCCCTGCTGCCGCAAACCCAATGCACCAAATGTGGGTTCGACGGCTGCCGCCCGTACGCCGAGGCCATGGCCCGGGGCGAGGCGGCGCCCAACCGCTGCCCGCCGGGCGGCACCGAGGGCATCGTGCGGCTGTCCGCCCTGCTCGGCGTGGCGCCGCGTGCGCTGGACCCCGAGCACGGCGTGGAGCAGTCGCGGGCCGTGGCGCGTATCGACGAATCGCGCTGCATTGGCTGCACGCTCTGCATACAGGCCTGCCCGGTCGATGCCATCGCCGGCGCAGCCAAGCAGATGCACACCGTGCTGCCCGACTGGTGCACCGGCTGTGATCTCTGCGTGGCACCTTGCCCGGTGGACTGCATCGACATGATTCCGGTAACGGGCGAAAAGACGGGCTGGGCCGCGTGGTCCCCCGCGCAGGCCGACGCCGCCCACACGCGCTACCTGGCGCGCCGCGCCCGGCTGGTGCGCGAGCGCGAGGAGAACGACGCACGCCTGGCCGCCAAGGCCGCGGCCAAGCTGGAGGCGCTGCAGGCGGAACCCGTGATGTCCGATGCCGAGCGCGCCGCCCAGGAACGCAAGAAGGCGATCATCCAGGCCGCGATCGAGCGCGCGCGCCAGAAACAGGCGGCCGCCACGCCGCGCAATACCGAGAATGTGTCGCCGGCCGTGCAGGCCCAGATCGACGCCGCCGAGGCCCGCCGCGCCAAGGCCGGCCTGACGCAGGCGCCTCCCGACAACAACAAGAAGCCTCCCGACGCATGAACGCCGCCAAGACCCGCGCCATCTTCGAAACGCTGCGAGACGTCAATCCAACCCCGGCCACGGAACTCGAATACAGCTCCCCCTTCGAGCTGCTGATTGCCGTGCTGCTCTCCGCGCAGGCCACAGACGTGGGCGTGAACAAGGCCACGCGCCTGCTGTTCCCGGTGGCCCACTCGCCCCAGCAGATGCTGGCGCTCGGCGAGGCGGGGCTGATCGATTACATCAAGACCATCGGCCTCTACAAGACCAAGGCCAAGCATGTGATCGAGACCTGCCGGATTCTGGTGGAGCGGCATGACGGGCGCGTGCCGCCAGACCGCGAGGCGCTGGAGGCCCTGCCCGGGGTGGGCCGCAAGACGGCCAACGTGGTGCTCAACACCGCGTTCGGCCAGCCGACCATTGCCGTGGATACGCACATCTTCCGCGTCTCCAACCGCACGGGGCTGGCGCCGGGCAAGAACGTGGATATCGTCGAGCAGAAGCTGCTCAAGGTGGTGCCGAAGGAATTCCTGCACGACGCGCACCACTGGCTGATCCTGCACGGGCGCTACGTCTGCAAGGCGCGCAAGCCCGAATGCTGGCATTGCGCCATCGAGCCGCTGTGCGAGTTCCGCGAGAAAACGCCGGCACCAAGCGCCTAGCCCCGGCGCCGAAGGTATAAGCCCCGGCGCCGGCGGGGATCAGACGATCCGGCAGGCTTCGTCGAACGACAGGCGCGGGCCGCGCGGATGCAGTTGGGCGGCCTCGCCATAGCCCAGGTTCACCAGGAAGTTCACCGACCACTTGCCATCGGGGAAGAACGCCGCGTTGACCTTGGCGGCATCGAAACCGCCCATCGGGCCGCAGTCCAGACCTAGTGCGCGGGCGGCCAGGATGAAGTAGCCGCCTTGCAGCGAGCTGTTCATCAGCGCATCGCGCGCGATCTTTTCGGTGTTGCCGGCGTACCACGAGCGGGCGTCGGCATGCGGGAACAGCTTCGGCAGCTGGTCGTGGAAGTTGTTGTCGAAGGCGATGATCGCGGTGACCGGCGCCGAGCGGGTCTTCTCGACATTGCCGGCGGACACGCATTCCACCAGCCGCGCCTTCTCGGCGGCCGACTTCACGAACACGATGCGGGCCGGGCTGCTGTTGGCGGCGGTCGGGCCGAACTTCATCGCCTCATAGATCTGCTGCAGCAGGGCGTCGTCCACGTGCTTGTCCTGCCACACGTTGTGCGTGCGGGCATCGGTGAACAATTGTGCGAGAGCTGCCTGATCGATGGATTTCATTGCGCGCCTTCCCATTTTCCGGATGAAAGAAAGCGCGATTGTACCGATGGGTGCGCGGAAAACCCAACAACGGCTTTCACGATGTCCCTCAAATCCTTTCGTCGACGGCGGCGCCTGACTAGGCGCTTGACTAGGTGTCCGACCGGGCGTCCACCTGCGGCGTGCCGCTGGCGCGGCGCGTGAGCCACAGTACGCCGGCCAGGATCAGCCCGCCGCCGATGGCCTGCGTGGCGCCGATGTGCTCTCCCAGCAACATCGCCGCCAGCAGCACCGTCACCACCGGCTCCAGCGTGGACAGCATCGACGCCCTGGAAGCCCCCAGCCGCTGCAAGCCCGCGAAGAAGGTCAGGATGGCCAGCACCGTGGAGACCAGCGCGATGGCGATCAAGGCGAGCCAGCCGCCCGCGTCGCCCGGAAACTGCGGCGGCACGCCGGCGCCGGTGCGCAGGATGCCCACCGTCACATAGACCAGCGCTGCCGCCGTACAGATGACCGTGGTGGTGGCGATGGCGTTGACGCCAGCCGTTACGCGCGCGCCCACCACGATATAGATCGAGTAGATCACCGCCGCCGCCACGCCCAGCGCGATGCCGAGCGGGCTGCCCTCCCCCCCGCCCACCGTCAGGCCGGCGCCGACCGAGCACAGCACCAGCGCGATTACCGCCGCGTTGGTCAGCCGCTCCTTGAGAAAGATCGCAGCAAGGATGGTCACGAACAGCGGATAGAGATAGAGCAGCAGCGCCACGAGGCTGGCCTGCGCGTAGTTCAGCGCGGTGAAGAAGCAATAGGACTGGCTGACGTAGCCGATGCCGCCCATCGCCGCCAGCGCCAGCACGCGCCGCCACGGCGGCAGGCGGATGCCGCGCGTGCGCATGACCACGGCCATCGCAATGGCGGCGAGCACGAAGCGCACCGCCAGCAGGCCATAGACATCCGCGCCGGCGGCATAGGCGTAGCGCGCGAAGATCGCCATGGCCCCAAAGGCGCTGGCGGACAGCGCAATCATCAGCACGCCGGCGAGCGTGTGGCGGGCCTGGCCGAGGGTGGCGGAAGCGGTCATGGGTGGCGCAAGGAGCAGGAAGCGGGAACCGGGAAGCCCGCATTCTACTTGCGCGCGGCGGGCGGCCGGCAGCGTTCGGGGGCCTCGTTTACAATACCGACCATCATGTTCAATCCCTCAAGAGAAGAAGTCCGCCGGTTCTTCTGCGAAGCGTGGCAGAAGCGGGTGGCGGGCAATGTCCTCACCCCGCTCGAAGTGATGGCCGTCGACTGGATCGACGAGCATCCCGAATACCAGCCGCTGCTGACCGATACCGAAGGCGCGCTGACGCGCGACTACACGCCCGAGGGCGGCCAGACCAATCCGTTCCTGCATCTGGCGATGCACCTGTCGATCTCCGAACAGGTGTCGATCGACCAGCCGCCCGGCATCCGTACGGCGTATGAGGCACTTTCGCGCCGACTCGATTCGCCGCACGAGGCCCAGCACCAGATCATGGAATGCCTCGGTGAAATGCTCTGGAACGCACAGCGCACCGGCATGCCGCCGGATGGCCAGGCCTACGTGGACAACATCCGCCGCCGCGCCGCCGGCTAACCGGCCTTATCCAGCACTTTTCACACCAACAATTCGTCACAAGATGCCCGCGAGCCACGTGTTAGGCTGTCGGGCATTCCAAACTCTGACGTGTCCGCGGACCCTGCTCCGACGTGACGCGCACGCATCCATGTCTCTCTCCGTGCCTCGCCGCGCCGGCTTCGGCAGCGCGGCGCTTATTTCGTTCGCCCTGTTGGGTCCGGTTTCCGCGCACGCCGCCGTATCGCTGCTGCAACCGCCGCGCGTCATCGACGGGACGCGGCCCTTCACGCTCACGCTGCTGGTCAGCGCCGACCAGTCGATGCGACGCTACGCAGTGCCCGAAACGCTCCAGGTGAGCGCCACCGGCGACCTCGCCGCGCCCGTGCGGATCGACATGAAGCGCACCGGCGGCGGCCCGTCCGTGCTGAACCTGCGCCACGGCGACATCCGCACCATCACCTATACCGCCGACTGGCCGGACGGCATGCGCGGCCAGGTGCGGCTCGACGTGGCCGGCATCGACGCCGCGCCGGTGGTCGTCACGCTGAACCGCGCGCCGCTGCCGGGCGAAGTCCCCGCCGCGCCGGCCGTGGCGGCCGTGGCCCCGGGCGCTGCCTCGACGGAGCACAAGGACCTGGCCGCCGCCCCCGGCACCTCCCAGCATGAGGGAGCCACGCCAGCCGCCACGGTACCCGTCACGCCGATCGTCACGGCCGCCAACGGCGGCACGCCGGGGCCCTCGCCGGCCGACCTGCGCGACGGCCAGCGCCTCTCGTTCAACGAGCCGATGTACCTGATGTTCGGCGCGCACAACGGCGCCAACGCCAAGTTCCAGATCAGCTTCAAGTACCGCATTTTCGAGGGCGAGAACCCGAGCTCGAAGCGCGTGCTGGACAACCTGTACTTCGCCTACACGCAGTTCTCGCTATGGGACCTGAACGACGAGTCCCGGCCGTTCCGCGACACCAACTACCGGCCCAGCCTCTATTACTACCTGTCCGATACGGGCGTGAAGAACCGTGTGATCAGCCGGCTCTCGCTGGCCACCGGTTTCGAGCACGAGTCGAACGGGCGCGATGGCGACCAGTCGCGCAGCGTCAACACGCTGTTCCTGAAGCCGACGATATATTTCGGCGACCAGACCGACTGGCACTGGCGCGTGGCGCCCAAGGTCTACGGCTACGTCGGCAAGAGCGACAACGAGGACATTGCACACTATCGCGGCTACATGGACCTGCTGGTGGCCTACGGCCGGCCCGATTCGTGGGAATTTGCCGCCACGCTGCGCAAGGGCACGCGCAAGGGCTATGGCAGCGTGGATGCGCAGCTCACCTACCCGCTCGCGCGGCTACTGCCGGGCACGGCCGGCTATCTGATGGCTGGCTACTTCTACGGCTACGGCGAGAGCCTGCTCGACTACAACCAGAAGACGCCGTGGCAGTTCCGCATCGGCTACGCGCTGTCGCGCTGATCAGCCGGCCAGCGGCTTGCCCTCGGCCTTGAGCCGCGCGTTGCCGACGGCGGCCGCAAACTGGCCGTGGCCGTGCCAGCCCGTGGCGCGGCCCAGCTTCTTGCCCCGCTGGAAGAACATGAACACCGGAATGCCGTGCAGGCCGAAACGCTTGCCCAGCTCGGGGTGTTCGTAGACGTTGGCGTGCAGCCAGCGCAGGTTCAACGCGCGGATCGGGTCCGGGTTGGCGAGCATCGCCTTCTTGGCCATCTCGCAGTTGAAGCAGTCCACGCCCCAGAAGAACACGCAGACCAGGTCGTCACCGGCAGCGGCGATGGCCGCGTCGATGGTACTCCCATCGACCGCCTGCATGGCGAAGGCGTCGAAGGCGCGGTGATCGAGATGAGGGGATTGAGCGTCGTCTGACATCGTGGGGTTCCTGGAAACAACAACGCCCGGGCGTTGCGGCACCGGGCGTTGGGTCATGCTTCGGGGGTCAGGCTTTGCGCGGCTTAGCGCGGCGCCGAGACCGTCACCAGTGCCGGGCGCAGCACGCGCTCGGCAATCATGTAGCCACGCTGGAGCACGTTCACCACGGTGTTGGGTTCCTGCTCGGACGGCACCATCGAGATCGCCTGGTGACGATGCGGGTCGAACTTCTCGCCCACCGGGTTCAGCTCGACAATCTTGCCGCGCTCGAAGGCAGCGGCCAGCTGGCGGGCGGTCAGCTCCACGCCTTCGCGCAGCTTCTTGAGATCGCCGGTGTTGTCGGCCAGCGCAGCCTGGAGGCTGTCCATCACCGGCACGAGGTTGTTGGCGAAGTTCTCGATCGCGAACTTGTGTGCCTTGCTGACCTCTTCCTGCGACCGGCGGCGGATGTTCTCGCCCTCTGCCGTGGCGCGCAGGAACAGCTCGTAGTTTTCCTTGGCCTTGGCCTCCAGGTCGGCCACCTGCTGCGTCAGGCGGGCCACATCATCGCCGGCCGGGGCGTCCGTGCCAGGCTGCTGGGCGCGCAGGGCATCGTCTGCCGCCTGCGGCGCGCTCGAAGCTGGGGATGGCGTCTGGGTCTGATTCTGTTCTTCCATGTCGATCCGTATCAAATCTAAAACTCGGCCCGCCTGGCGCAGGCCGTCGGGTGGGTCGGGATGCCAAACCGGCAAGTCTAGCCGCAGTTGGCGCCGGTCCCCGCTTTTTCAAGTGTGAAGGGGGCGAGACGCCGAAATACGCGGTTACAAAGCCGTGATTCATGCAATCTGGTGTTCATTGCTTTGCTGCAACGCAATGACTAAGATCTATCAATGAAAAATGACAAAAATAACGGGAGCACGCTGGTGGATTATTTTGGTGCATCCTTCGGAAGGTTCGTCATGCACAAGCTTCCTGTCGTAACGGTGTGCCTGCTCGCCGCGCTGTCGGTGATGACACTTTTCATCTGCGCCTCCGGCGCATTCACGCCGCGTGAGACCGAGTATGGCAGTGGCAAGGCGGTGTTCAAGCACTATATCGTTCCGTACTTCCCGTACAACCGCTGAATCCATCCCTAGCTTCTGAAACCGTCGATCCGGCGCCGGTCGCGCTTGGTCGGGCGGCCCTGCAGCTGCGCCGTCGGCTCGGGCTGCATGCGCCGCCGTTCCGCCTCTTCCTGGCGCCGGGCCTGGCTTTCCGGGGTTTCGGCATACAGCGTCTGCGCCACGGGCGCCGACCCGCGCGAGGCGGCCACGCCCTTCACCTCGATCTCCCAACGCTGCTGGTGCGCGTCGATCCTCACGGCGTCGCCGGGCTTCACTTCCCGTGAATTCTTGACCGGCTGGCCGTTGACCTCCACCCGGCCCCGCTCCACGGCCTCCGCCGCCAGCGAGCGCGTCTTGAAGAAGCGCGCGCACCATAGCCATTTGTCGATGCGTTGCCGGGCATCCGCCTCGAAGTCCACGTCCATCGTCTAACTCCTTGATTCCTTACGCCGCAGCGCCCCGGGTCTGCGCCCGCGAGCGCCGCGCTTCCAGCTCGTGCGGATGTGGCTGGCGCAGCGGCCAACCCTGCAGATGCTGCAGCGCGATCTCGGCCAGCCCGGCAATCCAGTAGTCCGCATCATTCAGGCAGGGAATGAACTGGAATTCCTGTCCGCCCGCCACGCGGAATTCGGACTGCCCTTCCATGGCGATTTCCTCGAGCGTCTCGATGCAATCGGCCGGGAAGCCGGGGCAGAACACATCCACGCGATGCGTGCCGACCTTGCCCAGCTCGGTCAGCGTCGGCGCGGTATAGGGCTGGAGCCATTCGGCCTTGCCGAAACGAGACTGAAAAGTCACTTGATACTGGCCCGGCTGCAGGCCCAGCGCCTCGCCCAGCATCCGTCCGGTCTTCAGGCATTCGCAGTGGTAGGGGTCGCCCAGATCCAGCAGCCGGCGCGGCAGGCCATGGAAGGACAGGATCAGCTTGTCGCCCCGGGCGAAGTCCGGCATGCCGTGCTGCGCCCAGAAGCCGCTCACCTGCTGCTGCAGGGCGGAAATATAGGCGGGATGGTCGTGAAAGTGCTTGATTAGTCGCAATTCCGGCTGATTCCGCCAGCCGGCCAGCACGCGGAAGACCTCGTCGAACGCCGTGGCCGTAGTCGTGCCTGAGAACTGCGGATAAAGTGGCAACAACAGCACTTGCTCCGTACCCTGCCGGCGTAGGGCCTCCATGACCGAGGCAATCGACGGATTGCCGTAGCGCATGGCGCAGGCCACGGTCACATCGTGGCCGAGCCGGTGCATGTGCTGCTGGAGCGCGTGGGCCTGCCGCTCGGTGTGCACCAGCAGCGGCGAGCCGGTCATGTGCGCCTCGCGCAGCCAGATCGATTCGTACTTCATGGCCGATGCGCGCGAGCGGAACGGCAGGATCAGCCCGTGCAGGATCGGCAGCCAGGCCAGACGCGGGATCTCGACCACGCGCGGATCGGACAAAAACGCCTTCAGGTATCGCCCCACTGCCTTGGGCGTGGGCGCATCCGGCGTGCCGAGGTTGATAAGCAGGATGGCCGTGCGGGGCGCCTGGCCGTGCTGGTAAGCCGGTTCTGCCGAGAACGTCATAGGGTTTCCGGAAATGGCGGGCGCCACGCGCGCGTTGTCACGTGGCGTGCCCGCGCGCAGCAATCAATTCTGGGAGAGCGCGCTCGAGAGCAGC
Source organism: Cupriavidus sp. SIMBA_020 (assembly GCF_046535395.1). Lineage (NCBI taxonomy): Bacteria > Pseudomonadati > Pseudomonadota > Betaproteobacteria > Burkholderiales > Burkholderiaceae > Cupriavidus > Cupriavidus sp. SIMBA_020. Next base: position 544,731 of record NZ_JAWRWU010000001.1, read on the forward strand.
CGCGCGGTGATGTCGACGATCGGGATCACCCGTTCGTAGGCCATCCGCGTCGGGCCGATCACGCCGAGCGTGCCGACGATCTGTCCATCGACACCATAGGGCGCGGTGATGACGGCCATGTCTTCGAGCGGCACGAGCTGGCTTTCGCCCCCGATGAAGATCTGTACGCCCTGCGCGTGGCTCGAGACATCGAGCAACTGCAGCAGGTTGGTCTTGTGTTCGAAGACATCGAACAGCCGGCGCAGCTTGTCCATGCTGGACGACAGGTCTTCCACCTCGAGCAGCTTGCGCTCGCCGGAGATGAACACCTGGTCGTCGTCCTCGGCCATGGCGCTGCTGCCGGCCTCCACGGCGGCCTGCATCAGCGCTGACATGTCGCGGCGGAGATCCTGCAATTCCACCCGCAAATGGCTGCGCACGGCATCGAAACTCATGCCGGCGTAGTGGGAATTGAAGAAATTGGCCGCCTCGATCAGCTGGGCGGGGGTGTACGGCAGTTCAGTCTGGATGATGCGGTTCTGGACGTCGCCCTCGGGGCTGACGATGATCAGCAGGATGCGCTTCTCCGACAGGCGCATGAACTCCACCTGGCGGAACGACTGGCCCCGGCGCGGCGTCATGATCACGCCGGCAAAGCGCGAGAGGTTAGACAGCGTGTGCGCGGCGGCGGTAATCATCCGCTGCGGCCCCAGCTGCTGCCCGGCCAGCTGGCCCTGGATCTGGCCGGTCAGCGCGGCCAGTTCGGCCGTCATCTCCACCGTGCCGCCCTCCAGCGGGCGCGCCGTAAGCATCGAATCGACGAACAGCCGGTACCCGCGCGGCGTGGGAATCCGGCCGGCCGACGTGTGCGGGCTGGCGATGAACCCCATTTCCTCGAGGTCGGACATCACATTGCGGATGGTCGCCGGCGAGAGATCGAGACCCGAGTACTTGGACAGGGTGCGCGAGCCCACGGGCTGGCCTTCGGCGATGTAGCGCTCGATCAGGGTCTTGAGAAGCGTTTTCGAACGTTCGTCCATAGTGCCCCGATTTTAAACAACTTTCCCCGGTTCGGGCGGGCTTCGCACCGGTGCGTGCCCACCTACTGACAATGGTCACGGCGGTATGGTCTAATCCCGGCATGTCTGCCCCCCAGAACCCAGCCATCGCCCCCGCCGCCGCGCCCCGCGCCGCGTTCCAGACCGTTGCCCTGGTCGGCCGGTACTCGACCGCCGGCATCGAGGGCCCGCTCGAGGAATTGGCCGCCTGCATTTCCCGCAACGGCCAGGACGTGGTCTTCGAGCGCGAGACCGCACAGGCCACCGGCCTCTCCGGCTACCCGGTATTCTCCGCCGACGAGATCGGGCGCGAGGCCGACGTGGCCGTGGTGCTCGGCGGCGACGGCACGCTGCTGGGCCTGGCCCGCCAGCTGGCCGGGCTCGACGTGCCGCTGATCGGCGTGAACCATGGCCGGCTGGGCTTCATGACCGACATCCCGCTGGAGGACGTGACGCGCGCCCTGCCCGAGATGCTGGCCGGCCGCTACGAGGCCGAAACCCGCATGCTGCTGGAATCCCGCGTGATCCGCGACGACGGCGTGATCTTCTCCGCGCTGGCGTTCAACGACGTGGTGGTCAACCGCTCGGGCATTTCCGGCATGGTCGAGCTGGCCGTCTCGGTGGACGGCTATTTCATGTACAACCAGCGTTCGGACGGCCTGATCGTCTCCACGCCCACCGGTTCCACCGCCTACGCGCTGGCCGCCGGCGGGCCGATCCTGCATCCTACGCTGTCCGGGCTGGTGCTGGTGCCAATTGCCCCGCACGCGCTGTCCAACCGCCCGATCGTGCTGCCGCACGACGCGGAAGTGACGATCGAGGTGGCCACCGCGCGCGACGCGAGTGCCAATTTCGACATGCAGTCTCTGACCTCGCTGCTGCAGGGCGACCGGATCGTCGTGCGCCGCTCGAGCAAGACCGTGACCCTGTTGCATCCGGTGGGCTACAACTACTACGCCACGCTGCGCAAGAAGCTGCACTGGCACGAATACCCGACCGAGGACAACCGGCTCTGAGCCGGCCCCCACTCCCCCCAAGGCCACGATGCTCCGCAGCCTGTCCATCCGCGATTTCGTCATCGTCGATACGCTCGACCTCGACTTCACCACCGGCTTTACCGTCTTCACCGGCGAGACCGGCGCCGGCAAGTCCATCCTGATCGATGCACTGGCCCTGGTGCTCGGCGAACGCGCCGACGCCGGCGTGGTGCGCGAAGGCAGCACCCGCGCAAGCATCAGCGCCACCTTCGGCACGCACGCAGCGCTCGACGCCTGGCTGGCCGAGCGTGAGCTGTCCGGCGACGAGACCGGCCTGGACGGCGAAGGCACCGTGCTGCTGCGCCGCACCGTCGATGCGGGCGGCCGTAGCAAGGCGTTCATCAACGGCACGGCGGCCACGCTGGCCCAGCTGCGCGAGGTGGGCGACCAGCTCGTGGACATCCACGGCCAGCACGCCCACCAGCTGCTGCTGCGGCCGGACGCCCAGCGCCACCTGTTCGACGCCCACGCGGGCCTGACCGAACAGGCCGGCGCGGTGGCGGAGGCGTGGCGGGCCTGGCGCACCTGCGTGCGCCAGCGCGAGGCCGTGGAGTCGCAATCGCGCGAAATGCAGCTTGAGCGCGAGCGGCTGGAATGGCAGGTGGGCGAACTCGACAAGCTGGCGCCCCAGGCGGGCGAATGGGAAGAGATCCAGGGCGAATACAACCGCCTCTCGCACGCGGCCGGCCTGATCGACGGCAGCCGCGCCGCGCTGGAAGCGCTGTCCGAGGCCGACGGCGCCGTGCTGTCCGTGCTCAACAGCGTGGTGCACCGGCTCCAGCAACTGGCCGATGTCGATCCCGCGCTGCGCGACGTGCTCGCCGCGCTGGAACCGGCGCAGGTGCAGGTCGAGGAAGCCGCGCATTCGCTGACGCGCTACGTCGACCGGCTCGAACTCGATCCGGAACGCCTGCAGACCGTGGAAGCGCGCATGCAGGCGCTGCACACGGCGGCGCGCAAGTACCGCCTGCCGCCGGAGCAGTTGCCGGACGAACTGCTGGCCCGCCGCCAGCAACTCGACGACCTGCAGGCCGCGCAGGACATCAACAAGGTGCTGGCCCGCGAGGCCGCCGCACGCGCCGCCTACCTGACGCTGGCGCGGCACCTGTCCGCCGCGCGCAAGACCGCCGCCAAGGCGCTGTCCGGCGCCGTCACGGACGCCATGCAGGGCTTGTCGATGGCTGGCGGCACCTTCGTGGTGGCACTGAATCCGCTCGACGAGGCCGAAGGCCAGAGCCACGGGCTGGAGCAGGTGGAATTCCTCGTCGCCGGCCATGCCGGCGTGACGGCCCGCCCGCTGGCCAAGGTGGCGTCCGGCGGCGAACTGGCCCGGATCAGCCTGGCCATCTCGGTCATCACGAGCGAGGCCGCACCCACGCCGACGCTGATCTTCGACGAAGTGGATACCGGCATCGGGGGCGCCGTGGCCGAGGTGGTGGGCCGGCGCCTGCAGGAACTGGGCCGCGCGCGCCAGGTGCTCTGCGTGACCCACCTGCCGCAGGTGGCGGCGCAGGCCGGCACGCACCTGCTGGTCAGCAAGGAGACGGCCGACGCCACGAAGGCCCGGGCCGCCGTCACGCGGTCCAGAATCCGCGTGCTCGACGCCGAGGGCCGCGTCAACGAGACCGCGCGCATGCTGGGCGGGGCCACGGTCACCGCCACGACGACGCAACACGCGCAGGAGATGCTGGCGCAGGGCGCCCGCGCCGCCGAGCTGGCCGCGAGCCAGGCTGCAAATCAGGCTGCAAATCAGGCCACCACCGCGCCGCGCGAAGGGGGCTCGCGCCGCCCGCGCCGGGCCGCCGGCTGAAGCGCGCACCGTCGCCACGTCCGCATCCCGCTATATATATAGATACAGATCTCAGGAGCTTCGCCCCATGACCGCTGGTCAGTCCCCGCAACACCCCCGCCCCCGCCCCCGCCGCAGGGTCCTGGCGATGGCGCTGGCCGCCGTTGCCTCGCTGGCATCGCTGGGCGCCGTCTCGGGCTGCGCGTCGGAGTCGAAATCGTTCGCGCCGCCGCGCGGCAGCATCACCGACGACCGCGCCATCGGCGATATCCTCGTCAAGTTCACGCCGCCCGAGGTGACGGTGTCCGAGGACGCCGGCAAGCTGCTGGCGGGGATCGAGGGCCCGGTCCGGTACGTGGTGAAGCGGCCGATGTCCGGCGGCGTGTGGCTGGTCACCGCCATCACGGCCGTGCCCGACATCACGCTGGACCAGGCCGTGGCCACGCTGCAGGCCGCGCCGCGCGTGGAATCGGCCACGTCGGACCGCACGCTCAAGCCGCATCGCACCATGCCCACCAGCCGGGACATGCCAGCACAATAAAGCGCCCGTTTTCCTGTAGGTTGCAGTTCAGCAGTTCGCATCGCACTACCAACGCCCCCAGGAGTCGTAGATGCCACACCACACGCTGAAGCGCGGCCTGCGCGCCGCCCAAGGGCTGTCCGCCGCACTGCTGGCCGTGACCGCATGCTGGAGCCTGCCGGTGACCGCGCAGGGCCCCACCGGGGCGCGCGCCGCGCCGGTCTACACGGGCAACTACATCGTGCGCTGGCGGGATGGCAGCCAGTCCGTCACGCCCACCCAGATGCGCACCGTGGAGGCCAACACGGGCCTGGCGCTCGGCGTGAAGCGGCCGATGGCGGGCACGCTGCAACTGATGAGCGTGACCGACGCCAAGGGCGACAACCCCGAAACGGTGGCGAAGCGGCTGCGCCAGGACCCGCGCATCGCCGATGCGGTGCCCGACCGCTGGCTGCGCCTGCACGACACCATCCCCAACGACCCCGAATTCGCCGGCAACCAGACCTACATGGGCCTGCCGAGCCAGGTGGTGGGCGCCGCCAACCTCACGCGCGCGTGGGACCGCTCGCGCGGCAGCAGCAGCATCGTGGTGGCCGTGGTCGACACCGGCTACCTGCCCCACCCCGACCTGGTCGACCGGCTCGTGCCGGGCTACGACTTCATTAGTAGCGCGACCGTCTCGCAAGACAACGTAGATGGTCGTGATAGCGATCCCACCGATCCGGGAGACTTTGTTCCAGCCGGCCAGACCTGTCAGGACGGCAGCGGCCAGGCCAACAGCACGTGGCACGGCACGCGCGTGGCCAGCGTGCTGGGCGCGCTGACCAACAACGGCGTGGGCATCGCCGGCGTGGACTGGGCCGCGCGGATCCAGCCGGTGCGCGTATCGGGCCGCTGCGGCGCGCTGTTATCCGATACGGTTGACGGCATGCGCTGGGCCGGCGGGCTCGCCGTACCCGGCGTGCCGGCCAATGCGACGCCGGCCAAGGTGGTCAACGTCAGCCTGGGCGGTGGCAGTTGCTCGTCCATCGAACAGCAGGCCGTCAACGACCTGAACGCCGCCGGCGTGGTGGTCGTGGCCGCAGCCGGCAATTCGGCCGGCGCCGTGGAAGCTCCCGCCGACTGCACCGGCGTCATCGCCGTCACCGCCCACGCCAACGATGGCGAGAACGCCAGCTTCGCCAACGTCGGCCCGCAGGTCGCCCTGAGCGCCCCGGGCGGCGGCTGCGGCAACTCGCGCGTGGTGATGATCGGCAACACCCCCACCTGCTCCACGCCGGGCGGCTCGTCGCTGATCCGCACGCTGAGCAATTCCGGCACGACCACGGCCGGCAACTTCGTCATCAGCAACTCCGCCGGCACCAGCTTCGCCGCGCCGATGGTCTCCGGCGTGGTGTCGATGATGTTCGCGGTCAACGGTGCGCTGACGCCAGCCCAGGTCACCGCCGGCCTGAAAAGCTCCGCGCGCCCCCATCCGGCCAACACCTACTGCACCGCAAGCGCAAACGTCGGCAAATGCGGCGCAGGGTTGCTGGATGCCGACGGCGCGCTGGTAGCAGCGGCCAACCCGGCCGTCACGGCTACGCCTGCACCGGCGCCGGCGGCCTCCTCGGACAGCGGTGGCGGCGGCGGCGGTGGGGCAACCGCGCCCTGGAGTGCGGTGGTGTTGCTGGTGGTTGGGGTGGTGGGATTTGGGATGCGGCGGCGGGTTCGCTAGCGCCCTGCCCCATTCCCCCGCCGCGTGCGCCACCATTCCTGCAGCACCCAGCATGCCAGCCCGGCGATCGCGCCGGCGGCGTGGGCGGCGCGGACGATGCCGAAGCCCCAGGACGGGTCGAAGACGAGTGCAGCGAGCCAGGATTGCTCGGTCCAGACCTTGCCGATGACCACCACGCAGGTGATGACGCCAATCACGCGCGAGAAGCCCGGGGCTTGCAGCAGCCGCAGGCCGGCCCAGAGGGCCAGCCCGTGCAGCGCACCGGACAGCCCGCCGTACCAGCCGACCGAGGGGATGTTTAGCAGGGCCACCTGAACGGCCAGCCCGCTGATGACGAGGATCGCCAGCATCTCGCGGATGCGGGTGGCGCGGCCGGCGAGTAGCAGCAGGCCGGCGGCGGCGGCCATGTCCGCCAGATAGTGACGCCAGTCCAGATGCACCCACATCGCCGTGGCCACGCGCCACCACTGGCCGTCCAGCCGCACCGCGTCGCGCAGGTACAGGCCGTGGGCGTACAGCCAGGGGACGAAGGTGAACAGCGCGGCCAGTCCGGCCACGCCGGCGATGGTCGCCAGCATGGCCGGCCAGCCGTGGTCGGGCTGGGGCGGGACCGAACTACTCACCGAAGACCGCGCGCCACAGCGCCTGCACCTGCGCGGTCTGGTCCGCCACGGAGGCCGGCGGCACGCGGGCCTGGTCCTGGCCATCGAGCCGCAGCTTGTGCTGGCGTGCGCGGAACAGCCGGTAGGCGTCGCCCACGGCCACGGCGAGGGTCTTGTCGATCAGGCCAAGCTCGCCGGCCATGCGCAGCAGCGCGATATTGCCCTTGTTACCGGTCAGCGACGGATGCGCGCCGCTGTGCAGCAGCACGAGGTACTGCACCGTGAACTCGATGTCGACCATGCCGCCCCGGTCGTGCTTGAGGTCGAACAGCGGCGTGGGGTTGGGATGGCCCTCTGCCACCTTGGCGCGCATCTGCACGATTTCGTCGCGCAGCGCGGCGGCGTCGCGCGGCTGGCGCAGCACCTCCTCGCGCAGCGCCTCGAAGCGCGCGCCAATCGCGCTGTCGCCGGCGCACCAGCGGGCCCGCGTGAGCGCCTGATGCTCCCAGACCCAGGCGGTGTTGTCGCCCTCGCGCAGTTGATAGCGCCGGAACGCGTCGAAGCTCGTCACAAGCAGCCCCGCCGCGCCGTTGGGCCGCAGCCGCATGTCCACATCGAACAGCATGCCGGCCGCCGTGTGACTCGTGAGCCACGTAATCAGGCGACGGGCATAGGCCGCGTAGACGTCCGGCGCGCGCTCGTGGTCGTCGTCATACAGGAAGATGATGTCGAGGTCGGACGCATAGCCCAGCTCCTTCCCGCCCAGCCGCCCGTAGGCGATGACCGCGAAGCGCGGCGTCTCGGCGTGGCGCGTGGCCAGCTGGGCCCAGACCGCCCCGAGCGTGACTTCGAGCATCGCGTCGGCCAGGTCGGAGAGGCGGTCGGCCACCTGCTCCACGGTCAGCAGGCCGTGCAGGTCCTGCAGCAGGATCCGGAAGGTCTCGGCGTGGTGCTCGCGGCGCAGGATGTCCATCTGCATCTCGACCTGACCGTGCGCCACCTGCAGGCGCTCGGCCACGCGGGCGCGGAAGGCGGGCCAGTCCGGCGCGCTCGCCAGGGCCTCGCTGTCGAGCAATTCGTCCAGAAGCTGCGGATGGCGGGTCAGGTAGGCCGCCGCCCAGCGCGAGGCATGCAGCGTCTGGGCGACGCGGTCCATCGCCTGCGGGTACTCGGATAACAGCGAAAGATACGAGGCCCGCCGGCTGATCGCATCGAGAAAATCAAGGAAACGGGCGATGGTGCTGTCGGCATCGTCCTGCTTGTTGGCGAGGTCGAGCGCGCGGTTGACCAGTTGGTCGAAGCGTGCCCGGCTCGACTCGGACAACGCGCGGTAGCGTACCGAGGTGGCGATGGCGCGCAGGCGGTCGTAGAGGCCGGTGCAGTCGCTGAAGCCGGCGGCCTGGAGCCGCTGGCACGGCGACGACTCGGGATCGGTCTCGTCCGGGCCGTCCTGCGTGGGCCGCGAGCCCTGCCCTTCCCGCACGATCTCGGGCCAGAGCGCCTCGCACTGCGGCGCGTCCGGGTCGCTGAACGGATCGGCGAAAGTGGCCTCGAACTGCTGCGCCACGGGCGCCATCAGCGCATTCATCTGCGCCACCAGCGCGGGCCAGTCTTCATAGCCCATCATCCGCGCCACGGCCAGCTGTTCGTCCTCGCTGGTCGGCAGGTGGTGGGTCTGGGCGTCGTCGCGGTATTGCAGCCGGTGTTCCAGCTGGCGCAGGAAGCGGTAGGCATCGGCCAGCTGCTCGGCCTGCCCCGCCGGCAGGAGGTTGCGGGCCACGGCCACGTCGAGGACCTCAAGCGTCGGCCGCACACGCAGCGCGGCGTCCTGGCCGCCGCGGATCAGCTGGAACACCTGCGCCATGAACTCGATTTCGCGGATGCCGCCGCGCCCGAGCTTGATATTGAACGAGCGCTGGTTCACGCCGTGGCCGGCCAGCCCGCCGCTGCGCTTGGCCGCCTCCGCGCGGATCTGGGCGTGCAGCGCGCGGATGGCCGCGATCACGCCATAGTCGAGGTAGCGCCGGAACACGAACGGCGTGGTCAGCCGGCCCAGCAGCGCGGCCGTGCGCGTGGCGTGAGGCGTATCCAGCGCGGAGACCACGCGGCCCTTGATCCAGGCGTAGCGCTCCCACTCGCGGCCCTGCACGACAAGGTATTCCTCGAGCATGCCCAGACTGCACACCAGCGGGCCGGCATCGCCATTGGGCCGCAGCCGCATGTCCACGCGGAACACGTAGCCATCGGCGGTCACCTCGGAGAGCAGGTTGATCAGGCGCCGCCCCACGCGGATGAAATATTCGTGGTTCGAGAGGCTGCGCGCCCCGCCCTGGGTATCGCCATCCTCGTCATAAAGAAAGATCAGGTCGATATCTGACGAGACGTTGAGTTCGCGCCCGCCCAGCTTGCCCATGCCCACCACCACCAGTTCCTGCACCTCGCCGCTCTGGGCGCCGGTGGGCCGGCCGTAGGTGGCGGCGAGGTCATCGCCGAGCACGCGCAGGCCGAACTGGATGCCGAGTTCGGCGAGGTCGGTCATCGCGCCCGTGATCTCGCCGAGCGGGGCCAGCCCGCGCAGGTCGCGCTCGATCACCACGCACATGACTTCGGCCCGCAGCCGGCGCAGCGCCTGGGCGGCGGCGGCCTCGGCATCGGCAGACGGGGCGTGGAGCGCCTGCAGCCGTGCCTCCATCCAGGTACGCGTCAGGGGCGCCCGGGCGGCATCCGCCACCACGGCGGCCAGCTCGGGGCGCGCCTGGAGCACGCGGCGGGCGTAATGGGAGGCCTGCCCCGAGTACAATACGTCGCCCTCGCCGGCGGCATTGGAATCCGTGGCGGGTAACGCCCTGGCCATCACCGTGGCATAGGCCCCTTCGACCATGTTGCCGATGGGTCCAGGCGGCGCATCCGGCGCCTCGGTGGGAAGGGGGTGAGCCGGGGCGGCGCCCGCGGCGGAACTCGTCGGATCAGGGACAGTCATTCCAGTAACTTTGCAATGCGGGCAGGCGCCGTGGCGATACGCGGTGGCGCAACAACGCACCCTTATCGACCACTTTGGAGAGCGGCTAGTATTGTCGGATAATCTGCGCATGTCCAGACGCCCCGCCGCCCCTGCCGCGCCCGCCGACGGTTCAACGTCCGCCAGCGCCGCTGCCGAGGCGTCCGCCGCCACCGCCGGCCCGGCTTCCCAGGCTTCTCATTCCTCCTCCGCACCCGCGTCCGGCGTGGCGTCCGGCGTGGGTGCGCGGCTGCGTGCGGCCGCCCGTGGCGGCTGGCGCGCGCTGTGTGCCGGCGTGACGCATCCGGTCTGGCCCCGGCTCTGGCGGGTGCTGGTGCGCATCGTGCTGGCGCTGGCCGCGCTGGCCGTGGTGGCGGTGCTGCTGATCCGCTTCGTGCTGTGGCCGCAGGCCCATACTGCGCGCCAGTGGCTGGAGCAGCAAGGCTCGGCGGCGTTGACCGCCCAGTTGACCATCGGCGAGCTGGATACATTCTGGGACGGTTGGCATCCGGCGTTCCGCGCACGCAACGTGCGCGCCGTGGACAGCCAGCAGCGCGTGCTGCTCTCCGCCGGCACGCTCGACGGCAAGCTCTCCTGGCATTCCGTGCCGGCGCTGACCGTGCAGTTCGCCAGCCTGATGGCCGAGCGCACCGATGTGCTGGTGCGCCGCACGCCCGAGGGCCGCCTGCTGGTGGCCGGCGTGCCGATCGAGGCGCACCCGTCCACCACCAGCGACGACCCGTTCCTGAACTGGCTGCTCGCCCAGGGCCATATCGAGCTGATGAGCGGCAACCTGCGCTGGCTCGACGAAAAGGCCCGCCTGCCGCAGCTGGACGTGGCCGACATCCATTTCACCGCGCACCGCAACGGTGCCCAGCACACGCTCCGGCTGGAGGCCCGCAGCGCCTCGCTGGCGCCCCAGCCGCTGGTCTTCCAGGCCGCACTGCGCCACGACTACCTGCGTGCCACCGGCGACTGGCGCCACTGGACTGGCCAGGCCAACTGGGACTTCAGCCAGATGCAGCTGCCGGTGGTGCAGCGCTACCTCGCCATCTTCGACCACGTGGACAGCGGCGTCTTCAGCACGTCCGGTTCGGTCGATTTCCGCGAAGGCCACCTGATCGGCAGCCAGATGCGGATGCGCGCCACGGGCGTGGACCTGCAACTGGCCGGCGCCGCCGAGCCGCTCAAGCTGGCCAACGCACAGGCGCTGCTGCTGCACAAGGGCGACCGCGCCGGCAACCACCAGTTGACCATCGACACGCTGCTCTGGCAGCCCGAACCACTGGCCGGGCCGCCTTCGAGCGCCGATACGACCTGGCGCGAAGGCATGCGCAAGGTCACCGTGAACTGGACCCGCGACGATCGGGGCGAGTTGCGCAAGTTCGCGCTCAAGGCGCCGACGTTCGACCTGAACACCGTACGCGCGCTGGCTACCTCTCTGCCACTGGATACCGCGCTGCTGCGCCAGTTGCGCGTGCTCCAGCCAGCCGGCCATATCGACAACCTCGACGTGGCATGGTCGCGCGAGCGCGCCGGGCTGCTCTCACGCAGCCCGGGCGCGTCCCACTACGCCGTGCAGGGCACGCTGCGCAAGGTCTCGGTGAACAGCCAGCCGGCCGTACCGGCCATGGCCGCCGATGGCCTGCCCCGCGCCGGCACGCCGGGCTTCGCCCAGCTTTCAGGCAATTTCAGTTTCGATGACCGCCAGGGCACGGCGCGCGTGGACAGCACCGATGCCGCGCTGATGTTCCCGGGCGTGTTCGAAGAGCCGCGCATCCCGTTCGACGAACTGCGCGGCGAAATCCGCTGGACGCAGGAGTCCGGCAAGCTCGCGGTGCACACGGATGGCGTGCGCTTTGCCAACGCCGACACGGCCGGCACGGTGCGCGGCACCTGGCGCGCCGGCGGCGACGGCCACGGCGGCATCGCCGATATTTCGGGCGAACTGGACCGCGCGCTGGCCAACCGCATCGTCCGCTACCTGCCGCTGACGCTGCCCAGCACACGCCATTACCTGGGCGGCGCGCTGGTCGGCGGCGAGGCCACCGGCGCCAAGTTCCTGATCAAGGGCGACCTGGCCCACTTCCCGTTCCATCCGCCGTTCCAGAAGGCGGGCGACTTCCGCGCCGAGATTCCGGTGCAGAACGTGAGCTACCAGGTAGCACCGCACGAGACCGGGCCCAACGTGACCGGTGGCGTGAATGGTGGCGTGAATGGCAACGGCCACGGCAAGACGAACGGCGGCACCGCCTGGCCCGACTTCACCGACATCCAGGGCAATGTGATGTTCGAGCGCGGCAGCCTGACGTTCCTGGCCAAACGGGCGGCGGTGCGCGGCGTGCCGGGCGTGGTGCTCCAGAACGTCAACGGCCGCATCGACGATCTGAGCGACCATGGCCACCTGATGATCGACGGCATGGCCAACGGGCCGGTGCAGAGCTTCCTGCGCTTCATCGCCAATACCCCGGTCAAGGGCTGGTCCGGAAACGTGACGGAAAACTCACACGCACCGGGCCAGGGCGACCTGAAGCTGAAGCTTGACCTGCCGCTGCATCACGCGGCCGGCACCAAGGTGGACGGCCAGTTCCGCTTCCCCGGCAACGATGTGACGCTGTTCCCGGAACTGCCCACGCTCTATGGTGCGACGGGTGTGGTGGCGTTCGACGAGCACGGCTTCCGGCTCGACAACGTGCGCGGCCGCTTCCTTGGCGGCGAGACCCGGATCGGGGGCGGCACCCAGTCCGACGGCACCACGCGCGTGACCGTGGGCGGTACCGCCACGGCGGCCGGCCTGCGCGAGGCGCTGGCCGCGGCGGGCAGCAACGCCGGCACGCATATGGAAGGTGCCACGGCCTACAACGCCGAGATCGGCATCCGCGACAGGCATCTCCAGATCCAGGTAGGCTCCAGCCTCGTCGGCATGGCGCTGAACCTGCCGGCGCCGCTGGTCAAGACGGCGGCCCAGGAAATGCCGCTGCGCTTCGACCTGCGCCCCGCTACGGCGGCGGCCCGCGCCGGGCAGGACGACCTGACTGTGCAACTCGGCAACGCGGTGTCGGCGCGCTATATTCTGCGGCGCGGCGCCGAGGGCCTGGAGGTCATCTCCGGCGGCATCGGCGTGGGCCAGCCGGCGCCGCAGCCTGCCAGCGGCGTCACGGCGGCACTGACCACTGAGCGGCTCGATGTCGATGCCTGGCGCAACGCGCTGGGCGGCACGGTGCCAGCGCCGGCCGCGCCGGGCCGCGACAACCCGAACAACGTCGATCGCAACTCGCCATTCCTGCCCGAACGCGTGACCGTGCGCGCCAAGGCGCTCGATGCGTTCGGGCGCAGCCTCGACGACGTCTCCCTCGACGCCAACCGCGAAGGCAGCGGCTGGAACGCGCAGATGACGTCGCGCCAGATCGCCGGCACGGCGCAGTGGCGGCGCGATGCCAGCACGCCATCCGGCTCGCTGTCCGTGCGGTTGTCGCGGCTGGACTTCCCCGAGGCCGCCGATGACGGCCACGCCACCGACACCATGGCGCGCAATATCGAGGAACTGCCCGCGCTGGACCTCGTGGCGGAGAAGTTCGTGCTGCGCGGCAAGGATTTCGGCAAGCTGGAAGTCAAGGCGCACACCAGCCACGCCGGCAACGAGCCGGTCTGGACGCTGGACAACCTCACCATCGAGCAACCGGGCGCCACGCTGACCGGCAACGGTACCTGGCGCGTGCCGCGCCGCCTGCGCGATGCGGTGGCGAGCGGCTCCGCCTCCCCCACCGAGGGCCGCCGCACGCTGCTGAACTTCAAGCTGGACATCCGCGACGCCGGCGACGTGCTGGACCGCATGGGCATGGCGCACACGCTGCGCGACGGCAAGGGGGCGTTCGAAGGCCGCATCGCGTGGCGCGGCTCGCCGCTGTCGATCGACTATCCGTCGCTGTCCGGCCGGCTCTCGCTGAAGCTGGAAAACGGCCAGATCCTCAGCGTGGAGCCGGGTGCCGCACGCCTGCTGGGCGTGCTGAGCCTGCAAAGCCTGCTGAAGTTCGCCACGCTCGATTTCCGCAGCCTGTCCAACCGGGGCGTGGTATTCGACGACCTGACCGGCAGCGGCACGATCGAGAACGGCGTCGGCAAGATCGACGAATTCCAGCTCAAGAGCAGCCAGATGATGGCGTCGATGACCGGCACGGCCAACCTGCTGCGCGAGACGCAGGACCTCCAGGTCTCGGTGGTGCCGCGCATCAACGCCACGACCACCTCGGTGGCGGCCGCGTTCATCAATCCGGTGCTCGGCATCGGCACGCTGGCCGCCCAGTTGCTGTTCGCGGACGAGTTCTCCAAGGTGTTCACGCTGCACTATCACGTGTCCGGATCCTGGGCCGATCCCAAGATCACGAAAGTGGAGGACAATAAGCCCCGACAGCCGTCGATCCAGGAGCGCGCGACCGAGTTCCTCCGCTAGAAACCGGCTCGCCGCCCCGACACAGGACGCCCCACGATGACCGCTTCCGCCGCACCCTCCGCCCCTTCCACCCCGTTCCGCGTCGCCGCCGTGCAGACCGTGACGGGCACGTCGCTCGATGCCAACCTCGCCCGCGCCGACGCGCTGATCGCCGAGGCCGTGCGCGGCGGCGCCGAACTGGTGCTGCTGCCCGAGTACTTCTGCATGATGGGCCGGCAGGAGACCGACAAGGTGGCGATTCGCGAGCAGGACGGCGACGGCCCGGTGCAGCGCTTCCTGGCCGATGCCGCGCGGCGCCACCGTGTCTGGCTGGTGGGCGGCACGCTGCCGCTGCACTGCGGCGACGAAGGCCGGGTCTACAACACCTCGCTGGCCTTCGACCCGCGCGGCGAACGCGTGGCGCGCTACGACAAGATCCACCTGTTCGGCTTCACCAGGGGCACCGAAAGCTACGACGAGTCCCGCACCATCCTGGCCGGCACCGAGCCGGTGGCGTTCGAGGCGCCGTGCGGCCGCGTGGCGATGTCGGTCTGCTATGACCTGCGCTTCCCCGAGCTGTACCGCCATCTGGCCGCCGGCGGCGGCACGAGCTTGATTCTGATGCCGGCCGCCTTCACCTACACCACGGGCCAGGCGCACTGGGAGATCCTGCTGCGGGCCCGGGCGATCGAGAACCAGTGCTATGTGCTGGCTGCGGCACAGGGCGGCAAGCACGAGAACGGCCGCCGCACGTGGGGCCACACGATGCTGGTCGATCCGTGGGGCGAGGTGCTCGGCGTGCTGCCCGAGGGCGAGGGCGTGGTGGCCGGCGTGATCGATCCGGCGCGGCTGGCGGAAGTCCGCCAGAACCTGCCGGCGCTGCGGCATCGGGTGCTGTAGCATCTACCCCAACGACTACGATCTGAAGCCGGCCCGTGCCGGCTTCAATGAATGCTGAAAGGACAATCATGAACGCCGGTGATCTCGGAATCCGCAACCTGGCCACGGCGCAGCAACTGCTGCTGGCGCCGTATGGGCTCGACGAGGCCAAGCTCCAGCGCGTGCTGGCCGACATCTTCACGCACAAGGTCGACTATGCCGACCTGTACTTCCAGTACACGCGCAATGAGGCGTGGAGCCTGGAAGAAGGCATCGTCAAGTCGGGCAGCTTCAGCATCGACCAGGGCGTGGGCGTGCGCGCGGTGTCCGGCGACAAGACCGCGTTCGCGTATTCGGACGACATCAGCCTGCCAGCGCTGTCGCAGGCCGCGGCGGCCACGCGCACCATCGGCAAGAGCGGCAGCGGCCGCGTGAAGGTGGCCGGCGCGCTGGCCTCCCAGACCGGGCGCAACCTCTATACGCCGAACGATCCGCTCGACTCGATGACCGCCACCGAGAAGGTGGCGCTGCTGGAGCGCATCGAAAAGATGGCGCGCGCCAAGGACCCGCGCGTGGTGCAGGTCATGGCCGGGCTGGCCGGCGAGTACGACGTGGTGCTGGTGGCACGCAGCGACGGCGTGATCGCCGCCGACGTGCGGCCGCTGGTGCGCGTGTCGGTCACGGTGATCGCCGAGCAGAACGGGCGGCGCGAGGTGGGTTCCTCGGGCGGCGGTGGCCGCTACGCCTACGGCTACTTCACCGACGAACTGCTGGCCAAGTATGTGGATGAAGCGGTGGCGTCGGCGCTGGTGAACCTGGAGGCGCGCCCCGCCCCGGCCGGCGCGATGACCGTGGTGCTCGGCCCGGGCTGGCCCGGCGTGCTGCTGCACGAGGCCGTCGGCCACGGGCTGGAGGGCGACTTCAACCGCAAGGGTTCCTCGGCCTTCGCCGGCCGCATGGGCGAGCGCGTGGCGGCCAAGGGCGTGACCGTGGTCGATGACGGCACGCTGGCCAACCGGCGCGGCTCGCTGAACCTCGACGACGAGGGCAACCCGACGCAATGCACCACGCTGATCGAAGACGGCATCCTGCGCGGCTACATCCAGGACACGCTCAATGCGCGCCTGATGAAGATGCCGGTCACCGGCAACGCCCGCCGCGAGAGCTACGCCGCCCTGCCGATGCCGCGCATGACCAACACCTACATGCTGAACGGCGACAAGGACCCGGCGGAGATCATCGCCAGCGTGAAGCGCGGCCTGTACGCGGTGAACTTCGGCGGCGGCCAGGTGGACATCACCAACGGCAAGTTCGTGTTCTCGGCCAGCGAGGCGTACCTGATCGAGGATGGCAAGATCACCACGCCGGTCAAGGGCGCCACGCTGGTCGGCAACGGCCCCGAATCGCTCAAGGACGTGACCATGATCGGCAACGACATGCGCCTGGACTCGGGCGTGGGCGTGTGCGGCAAGGAAGGCCAGAGCGTGCCGGTGGGCGTGGGCCAGCCGACGTTGCGGATCGAGAACATGACCGTGGGCGGCACCGCCTGAGGCCAGGAACTGATCCGGGATCGATGGCGGCGGCATGCCATTTTTGGTGAAATCTGTTGCGATTCCACGCGATTGACGCTTGCCATCGATCTTGAAAAGCGATATAAAGATGCTTCGTTGTCGGGCGTGTGGCGATTGCGAGCCATGATTTAAGGGATGGCCGCGCAATTAAATGCCTTTTCAACACGCACCACAGCATAAATTCGACGCATCACCCAGATTCCGACACAAGCTGACCCGAAACACCGCCATGTCCGCCAAGTTTTACTTTTACTTTTTTAGCGATCTCGCACCGCTGGCGGATGGAGAGGGACAGTTGTAAGCAGCCCGAAATTCAGAAAAAGCCGCCAGCGAACCTGGCGGCTTTTTTTATCCCCGCCACGGCCGCGTCGCAACCCACCAACAGACTAACGACCTCACAAAGACCCGGAGCCATCATGCTGAAGAACACCGACGACCTGCGTATTCGCGAACTCAAGGAACTGTTGCCGCCCGCGCACCTGATCCGCGAGTTCGCCTGCTCGGAGGCAGCGTCCGACGTGATCTACGGTGCCCGCCAAGCCATGCATCGCATCCTGCACGGCATGGACGACCGCCTGATCGTCATCATCGGACCCTGCTCGATCCACGACACCCGTGCCGCGCTGGAATACGCCAAGATGCTCAAGGTGCAGCGCGACCGCTTCGCCAACGAGCTGGAAGTGGTGATGCGGGTCTATTTCGAGAAGCCGCGCACCACGGTGGGCTGGAAGGGGCTGATCAACGACCCACACATGGACGGCAGCTTCAAGATCAACGACGGCCTGCGCACCGCGCGCGAGGTGCTGCTGAACATCAGCGAGCTGGGCGTGCCGACCGGCACCGAGTACCTCGACATGATCAGCCCGCAATACATTGCCGATCTGGTCAGTTGGGGCGCGATCGGCGCCCGGACCACGGAATCGCAGGTGCACCGCGAGCTGGCGTCGGGGCTGTCCTGCCCGGTGGGCTTCAAGAACGGCACCGACGGCAACGTCAAGATCGCCGTCGATGCGATCAAGGCCGCCTCGCAGCCGCACCATTTCCTGTCGGTGACCAAGGGCGGCCATTCGGCCATCGTGTCGACCTCCGGCAACGAGGACTGCCACATCATCCTGCGCGGCGGCAAGACGCCGAACTATGACGCCGCCAGCGTGCAGGAAGCGTGCGACGCCATCTCGAAGGCCGGCCTGGCCGCGCGGCTGATGATCGATGCCTCGCACGCCAACAGCAGCAAGAAGCACGAGAACCAGATCCCGGTCTGCGAGGACATCGGCCGCCAGATCGGCGGGGGCGACCAGCGCATCGTCGGCGTGATGGTGGAATCGCACCTCGTGGCCGGCCGCCAGGATCACGTGCAGGGCACCCCGGTGGAGAACCTGACCTACGGCCAGTCCGTGACCGATGCCTGCATCGGCTGGAATGACTCCGTGACCGTGCTCGAGACCCTGGCCAACGCGGTAAAGCAGCGCCGCCTGGTCACCGGCAGCGGCAACTGACGCTACGGTAGCCACCGCAGCGCCGGCGCAACAAAAAGCCGCTTCCTCGGAAGCGGCTTTTTTACATCCCCGCGCGGGGACTTACTTCTTCAGGACCAGGTCGCCGGGCAGCGACTCGATATACGCGGCGATGTCCTTCAACTCCTTGCGCGTGAACGGGCGCGGCTTGCCGTTCTTGTCGGTCACGGCCGGGTTGGCGTTGACCTGACCGGCCATGATCGCGTTGGTACGGCCCACCAGGGGGTTGCCGCTGATCTGGTACGACACCAGCGCGTGGTAGAGGTAGTCCGCATGCTGGCCAGCCAGCTTGGGATAGTCGGGCGTGATCGGGGCGTTCATGCCCGCGCCGTGGCAGGCCACGCAGGCGCCCTTCTCCACCAGTGCCTTGCCGGCAGCGATGTCGGCGGCGGCGGCCGGGAGGGTGGCAGCGCCCAGCACGAGCGCGCCCACCGCGAATCGGAGCTTGTTCAGCGTCATCAGCGTCTTCATGTCTCTGAGCCTCTTACTTCAGCGTGTTGTTCTTGGTATCGGCCTTCTGCTGCGAGTAGTAGGCCGCCACGTCTGCAATGTCCTTGTCCGAGAGGCTCGCGGCAATCCCCCGCATCGTCGGATGCTTGCGATCACCCTTCTGATAGCTCTTGAGCGCGTTTTCAATGTACTTGGCGGTCTGGCCGCCCAGCATCGGTACTTCGTATGTCTCCGGGAATGATGCACGGTAGCCCGGAATGCCGTGGCAACCAATGCACATTGCAACCTTGTCCTTGGCAGTGTCCACATTGCCCTTTGCGTCCTGGGCCTGCGCAGCCGTTGCGGCCGCGCCCAACACCACCATCGTGAGGAGCTTTTTCATTGTCTTTAGATGATTGGGAAGTGTTAAACCGTGCGTGACCTGCCCTGCTGGCCGGAGACGGTTTGGGAACGGGGGTGGGGATGCAATCGCGGAAAAGCGTTGTGGATGTGCCGCGGGTGCTCTGACACCATTCTGCAACCATCTCGCGCTTGTTGCCGGCACCGGGGGATCTGCCATGACAACGGGCAGACTGCCGGGCATGTGGGAACTTGACTTTGGGGGCGCGTCAAACCGGCGCATTGTACCGCAGGCGACACGTGGCAGTCCAGACGACCGGACCCGGGTGTCCCCCACTAAACGCGAATCGGTTTCTGCTTTTATACTGGCCCATTCCGCCTAAAACAGGTTGCCTCATGTCCACGTCCGCCAACGCCAATCCGTCTCCGTCCACGCGCTTCGAGGGCAGCGCCCAGTACGTTGCCACCGATGACCTGAAACTGGCCGTCAACGCCGCCCGCACGCTGCAGCGGCCGTTGCTGATCAAGGGCGAGCCCGGCACCGGCAAGACCATGCTGGCCGAGGAAGTGGCGGCCGCGCTGGGCATGCCGTTGTTGCAATGGCACATCAAGTCGACCACCAAGGCCCAGCAGGGCCTGTACGAGTACGACGCGGTGTCGCGCCTGCGCGACTCCCAGCTCGGCGACGACAAGGTCCACGACATCCGCAACTACATCGTCAAGGGCGTGCTCTGGCAGGCTTTCGAGGCCGACGAGCCCGTGGTGCTGCTGATCGACGAGATCGACAAGGCCGACATCGAATTCCCGAACGACCTGCTGCGCGAACTGGACCGCATGGAGTTCTACGTCTACGAGACGCGCGAGCTGATCCGGGCCAGGCACCGGCCGATGGTCATCATCACCTCGAACAACGAGAAGGAGCTGCCGGACGCCTTCCTGCGCCGCTGCTTCTTCCACTACATCAAGTTCCCCGACGCGGACACCATGCAGCAGATCGTGGACGTCCACTACCCGGGCATCAAGCGCGAGCTGGTGGCCGCCGCGCTGGACGCGTTCTACGAGATGCGCAACCTGCCCGGGCTGAAGAAGAAGCCGAGCACGTCCGAGCTGATCGACTGGCTCAAGCTGCTGATGGCCGAGGACATTCCCGCCGAGGCGCTGCGCAGCCCCGACCGCAAGGCCGCGATTCCGCCGCTGCACGGCGCGCTGCTGAAGAACGAGCAGGACGTGCACCTGTTCGAGCGCCTGGTGTTCATGAACCGCGCGAACCGCTGATCCGCATGGCTTTCGTCCAACCCGTCACGCTGACCGGGCGCCACGCCACGCTCGAGCCGCTCTCGCCCGACCACGCCGCCGGCCTGCGCGAAGCCGCCGCCGATGGCGAACTGCACCGGCTCTGGTACACCAGCGTGCCGACGCCCGAGGGCATGGAGGCCGAGATCCGCCGCCGCCTGGACCTCCAGGCGCGCGACCTGATGCAGCCGTTCGCCGTGCGCGACGCCGCCGGCCGGCTGGCCGGCATGACCACCTATATGAATGTCGATGGCGCCAACCGGCGCGTGGAAATCGGCTCTACCTGGTACGCGCGCCGCGTGCAGCGCACCGGGCTCAACACCGAATGCAAGCTGATGCTGCTGCGCCATGCGTTCGAAACGCTCGACTGCATCGCCGTGGAGTTCCGCACGCACTGGATGAACCACCAGAGCCGCGCCGCCATCGCCCGGCTGGGCGCCAAGCAGGACGGCGTGCTGCGCAGTCACTCGCGCATGCCGGACGGCTCGCTGCGCGACACAGTGGTGTTCTCCATCATCGCCAGCGAATGGCCCACCGTGCGTGCGCACCTGCAGTTCCAGCTCGAGCGGCCGCGCTGATCGCAGCCAGAAACTAAGGGAAATGCGATGCTGATCGACTTCTTCTTCTCGCTGCGGCACGCCAAGCTGCCGGTCTCGGTCAAGGAATACCTGACCATGCTGGAGGCCCTGCGCGCGCAGGTCATCTCGCCGTCGATCGACGAGTTCTACTACCTGTCGCGCATGACGCTGGTCAAGGACGAGAAGCACTTCGACAAGTTCGACCAGACCTTCGCCGCCTATTTCAAGGGCGTGGAGAGCCTGGTGGACTGGAAGAGCGACATCCCGCTCGACTGGCTCCAGAAGACGCTCGAGCGCGAGCTGTCCGCCGAGGAAAAGGCCAAGATCGAGGCCATGGGCGGGCTGGAAAAGCTCATGGAACGCCTGAAGCAGCTGCTGGAAGAGCAGAAGGAAAAGCACGAGGGCGGCAACAAGTGGATCGGTACGGGCGGCACCTCGCCGTTCGGCCATGGCGGCTATAACCCGGAAGGCATCCGCATCGGCGGGCCGTCCAAGGGCAACCGCACCGCGATCAAGGTCTGGGAAGCGCGCGCCTACAAGGACTACGACGACCAGGTGGAGCTGGGCACGCGCAACATCAAGGTGGCACTGCGCCGGCTGCGCCGCTTCGCGCGGGAGGGGGCCGACACCGAACTGGACCTCGACGACACGATCCACTCCACGGCCGCCAACGCCGGCCTGCTCGACATCAAGCTGCGGCCGGAGCGCCACAACAAGGTCAAGGTGCTGATGCTGATGGACGTCGGCGGCTCGATGGACGACCACATCAAGCGCGTGGAGGAACTGTTCTCGGCCACCAAGACCGAGTTCAAGCACCTCGAGTACTACTACTTCCACAACTGCCTGTACGACTACGTGTGGAAGAACAACCGGCGCCGCCATGCCGAGAAGATCGCCACCTGGGACCTGATCCACAAGTACACGCCGGACTACAAGGTGATCTTCGTCGGCGATGCCACGATGAGCCCCTATGAGATTCTTCAGCCGGGCGGCTCGGTCGAGTACAACAACCCCGAGGCCGGTGCGGTATGGCTGAACCGGATGATCGAGCAGTTCCCGCGCTTTGTCTGGCTCAACCCGGAGCCGGAGGGGCTGTGGCAGTACCGGCAGTCCATCACGGTGATCAACCAGATCATGAAGAACCGGATGTATCCGGTGACCCTGGCCGGGCTGGAACAGGCGATGAAGGTGCTGTCGAAGTAGTCCCGGCGCGGCCTTTCCGCCTCACGCCACCACGTCCACCCCTTCCATCACCCACTCCCGGAACGTCTGCAGCGCCGGCAGGTGCGCCTTCTGTTCCGGGTAGCACAGGTAGTAGCCCTTCTTCGCCAGCACGCGCGCCGGATGGGCGACGACCAGCGTGCCGGTGGCCAGCTCCTCCTCGATCAGGCAGCGCGGGATCAGCGCGATACCCAGCCCCGACACCGCCGCCTGCGTGAGCAGGGAGAACTGGTCGAAGCGGGCGCCGCTCCAGGCCTGGCGGGTGGAAACGCCCAGCTCGGACAGCCAGTCTGGCCACGCTTCGGGCACCGTGGTGTGGTGCAGCAGCGGGTAGCGCAGCAGGGCTGCCGGCGTACGCGCCACCCCTTCGGGCTCCTGGGCGAGCAACCCGGGCCGGCACACCGGCAGCACCTCGCGGCCGGTCATATAGTCGGCCAGGCTCCCCGGCCAGACGCCATCGCCAAAACGAATCGCCGCATCAAGATCGGGCTGGGAAAAATCGTAGCCCTGGGCATGGGGCACGAATTCCAGCGTGACCTCCGGGTGCCGGGCGAAGAACTGCGGCAGGCGCGGTATCAGCCACTTGGCGCCCAGCGTGGGCATGCTGGCAATGTGCAGGATGCCGCCGCGCCCCTGTCGCGCGATCAACTCCACGCTGGCTGCCTCGATCTCGTTGAGGCTCGGGCGGATACGCTCCAGATAGCGCTCGCCGGCATCGGTCAGCATCAGCCGCTGGCGGACACGCTCGAACAGTTCCACGCCCAGGAACGCCTCCAGGCTGCGCACCTGCTTGCTCACGGCTCCCTGTGTGACGTGTAGCTCATGCGCGGCAACGGTAAAGCTGTTGTGGCGCGCCGCTGCTTCAAAGGCCTGCAACTCCGTCATCGACGGACATAAGCGGCGCATGCTTCACCTCCCAAATCTGACCCCCTTCAATACCAATTGGAATGATCTGGGGATTTTATTTCGTTTGCCAGTCCATTGCACGCACGCGCAGAATCGGAAAAACCGTTCTTTTCGATCTCTTCCCCCTCTCTCCCTTCTTTTTCCCTCCTCGGAATCGACCTGATGCAACGCCGTCCCCTGCTCCAAGCCCTTGCCGCCGCCACCGCCTTCGCGGCCGCTGGCCTGACCCTGCCCGCCTTTGCCCAGGGCACCTATCCGACCAAGCCGATCACGCTGGTCGTGCCGTTCCCGGCCGGTGGCACCACCGACATCGTGGCCCGCATCGTCGCCGACAAGCTGGGCCAGCAACTGGGCCAGGCCGTGGTCGTGGATAACCGCGGCGGCGCCGGCGGCAGCATCGGCACGGGCTACCTCGCCAAGGCCGCGCCGGACGGCTACACGCTGGGCATCGCCACCGCCTCGACCCACGGCATCAACCCGGCCGTGTACCCGCGCCTGCAATACGACGCCACCAAGGACTTCACCACCATCACGAACCTGGCTTCGGTGCCGAACGTGATGAGCATCAACCCGGGGGTGAAGGCCACCGACATGAAGTCGTTCATCGCGCTGGCCAAGGCCGAGCCGAACAAGATGGCCTATGGCTCGGCCGGCAACGGCAGCGTCTCGCACATGATGGGCGAACTGTTCAAGATGAGCAGCCACACCGAACTGCTGCACGTGCCGTACAAGGGCGTGGGCCCGGCGCTGAACGACGCGCTGGCCGGCCAGGTGCAGGTGCTGTTCGACAACCTGCCCTCCTCGCTGCCGTTCATCGAAGGCGGCAAGCTCCGCGCGCTGGCCGTGGCCGCGCCGAAGCGCGTGGCTGCCCTGCCGAACGTGCCGACCTTCGCCGAACTGGGCCTGGGCGAAGTGAATGACTCCGCATGGTTCGGCCTGATCGCCCCGGCCAAGCTGCCGGCCGACATCCAGGCCAAGCTGAACGCCGCCGCCATCAAGGTGCTGGCCATGCCGGAAGTGAAGGCCAAGCTCGAGAAGCTCGGCGCCACCCCGGTGGGCGACACCCCGGCGCAGTTCGCCAAGCAGATTTCCACCGAAGTGGCCAAGAACAAGCGCGTGGCAGCCGCCGCCAAGATCTCCCTGGACTAAACCTCGGAACAAACCCAGGCAAAGCATGACTGAAGCAGACCGAAAGACCGCGGAAAGCCCGTACTTCCTGCACATGCCGGAAGGCGAGAGCAGCCCGCTCTTTCTCGATTCCCCGCACAGCTGCACCACGTACCCGGCGGACTTCCGCTACGCCGGCAACCTGCCCCTGCCGCTGCTGCGGCAGGCGGAAGACACCTTCGTGGATGCGCTCTACGCCGACGCCCCCGGGCGCGGCATCCCGCTGCTCTGCGCCGGCTTCCCGCGCAGCTACCTCGACGCCAACCGTGGCCTGGAGGAGATCGACGAAGTCCTGCTGGACGCGCCGTGGCCCGGCGCCAAGCAGGAAACTTCCAAGACCCGCCTCGGCAAGGGCCTGGTCTGGCGCGTGCTGGACACCGGCGAGCCGATCTACGACCGCAAGCTTGGCGTGGCCGAACTCCAGGCCCGCATCGACCGTTACTACGTGCCCTACTACGCCCAGCTGCAACGGCTGGCGGACGCGGGCGTGGCGCGCCACGGCAAGGTCTGGCACATCAACTGCCATTCCATGCCGAGCGAGGCCGCCCAGTACGCGACCGAGCACCCGGGCCTGCAACACCCGGACTTCGTGGTAGGCGACCGTGACGGCACCACCTGCGACACGCGCTTCACCGACCGTGTGGAAGGCGTGCTCAAGGAGATGGGTTACGACGTCTGGCGCAACCATCCGTACAAGGGCGTGGAGATCGTGCGGGTGGTGGGCCAGCCCCAGGCCAACCGCAACAGCCTGCAGCTTGAGATCAATCGCAAGCTGTACATGGACGAAGTGGGCCTGGCGCCCAACGCCGGCTTCGACAAGCTCAAGCGCGACCTCAACGCGCTGATGGACGACCTCCTGCGCTTCACGCGCACCGCCTGAGGTCTCCGCCAAGGTCAGCCCTGACCGTTCCCGCCCGCGCTCGCGGGCGGGGATCATTCCAACGCGTGCACTGCCTCGGGGTTCGCCTGACTTGCGCCGCGTGCGCCTTTTCTGATATTGCAACGCCCCGATCCCGCATGAACGCTGCGTGATCACGGCGGTTGTGCTGCGGTTACGCGCAATTAGAACGCAAGGTAACAACATTTCGGAACTTTGCCGCGGAGCTTTCCTCTATCATGGCAATCCTTCGCCAACCCTCCTTGCTGAACAAGCAAAGACGATCCCGTGATCCGACGAATTTCCGAACTGTTTGGTGGCCGGCTGTGCATGCTGACCGCCGCAGTGGCAGGCGCGCTGGCCCTCGCCGGGTGCGCCACCGCACCGGGCGATGAGGCGGCCGACGCTGCCGCCGCCCCGGGCGCCACGCCCGCCGCTACCGGCACCGCACCCGCTTCCGCCACTCCGACTGTCAAGCCCCCGCCCGTCGTCAATACCAATCCGCCCACCAAGACCGTGACATTGCCCGACAAGGGCCGCGTGAGCCTGGCCGAGTACCGGACCCGGATGCGCGAACAACTGATGAAGACCGAGAACGCGACGCCCAACGTGGCCGATTGCGCCGCGCATGCCAGCTGGGTGGTGCCACGTTCGGCCACCTTTGACGCGCTCAAGATCCCCACCGGCGCACTGAGCAACGGGCAGGCCACGGTGGAGCCGTGGAGCGGCCGGTTCTCGCAGGGCAAGCAGGCCGTGCCGGTGAATACGGTGGTAACGTTCGCGGCCTCGGCGCACAAGCGTGTCGGCGAGGCGCAATGGCAACCCGTGCGGGTACGCTGTGGCTATGACGAGGGGATGATGCTGGCCTACGAGCTGCTCGACAGCAACGGCGACGTGATCGCCGAGCCAGCCGCCGCGCCGGCCGTAGCCACGCCTAAGGCGACGTCCAGGAAGAAGGGCAAGAGCAGCGCCAAGGCGTCGACATCGGCGTCGAAGTCGACAAAATCGACGACGAAGACGTCAACCAAGACGAAGAAGAAGCAATAAGCGCTGGAGGTTCTCCCCTCGCCCGTTTGCGGGGAGGGGAGGAACCTACCCTGAGACTTTTATTCCAGATACTCCAGCACCGCCTGGAGCATCGCCGTGCCCAGCAGCGCGCTTTTCGCGCCGTTCCATCCCACCACGGGGTCGGGCAGGTCGGCGTTGTCCTTGAACGGCATCTCCAGCGTCAGTGCCAGGCACCCGAAGGTGTGGCCGATGTACTTCGACGCCAGCTTCAGCGCATCCGCGTTGTACTTGCTGGCCGCGTAGCCGTGCACGTCCTGGAAGTCCGGCGTGGCGCGCTTGAAGGCTTCGATAAAGCGTGCCTGCTGCTCGCGCTGCGCATCGGTGAAGCCCGGCAGCATCTCGCTCCCGGCCACGAAGTTGTAGGGCAGCCCTTCGTCGCCGTGGATGTCGAAGAACAGGTCCACACCGGTGGCCTCGATGGCGCGGCGCACGTGCCACACCTCGGGGCTGGTTTCCAGGCTCGGCTGCATCCACTCGCGGTTCAGGTTCGCGCCGGCGGCATTGGTGCGCAGGTTGCCGCGCGCGGAACCGTCCGGATTCATGTTCGGCACGATGTGGAACACCGCCCGGTCCAGCAGCTTGCGGGCCACCGGATCGCCAGCCCACATGCCGGTGCCGGTCAGCCGCTGGAGCACGCCTTCGCAGAACCATTCGGCCATGCTCTCGCCCGGATGCTGGCGGGCGATCATCCAGACCGTCTTCTTGCCCGGCCCCGGCTGGCCCACGGTCACGCAGGTCAGGTCGCGGCCATCGACGGTGCTGCCCAGGTGCGACAGCCGCGCCAGCGGCGAGCGCTGGCACGTGGCCAGCAGCGACAGGTGGCGCTCCTCGGGATACGGCTCGAAATAGGCCAGCCACACGCTGTCGTGCTCGGGCGTGAACTCGACGGTCAGCGTGCCGCCGTCATAGCGCGTGGGCACGCGGAACCAGTGCGCGCGGTCGTAAGACGCCACCGCACGATAGTCGCGCCAGCCATCGGGATAGGTGCACTCGCCGGCGTTCAGGAACTGGAGCCGGCACGCCTGCCCCGCTGCCCCTTGCAGCCGGAAATGGAACCACTGGCGGAAATCGGCGTGGGAGTCGGCGCGGATGCGCAGGCGGATGTCGTCGGCACGGTCCAGCGCCTCGACTTCGACCGCACCGGAATCGAACAGCGTGGAGATATGCAGGGCTGAGGTCATGGGAATCGGGCTCTCCGGTCAGCGATCGGTCTTATATCAGTCTTCCAGGCGGCGGCGGAACACCCAGCGGGTGTCGTCCGACGCGGCCTTGTCGTAGGCGTAGCCGTCCTCGGCGAAGCGCTTGAGCTTGCTGGCCTCGGTCACACGGTGTGTCACCGCGTAGCGCGCCATCGTGCCCCGCGCGCGCTTGGCATGGAACGAGATGATCTTGTAGCGGCCGCCCTTCCAGTCCTCGAACACGGGCGTGATGACGCGCGCGGCAAGCACCTTGGGTCGTACAACCTTGAAATATTCCTCGGAGGCGAGGTTCACGAGCGTGGCCGGGCCCTCGTGCTTGAGGTCGGCCATGTCCTTGTTGATGAGGGTCGTGACGTCGTCGCCCCAGAACGCGTAGAGGTCCTTGCCGGCCGCGTTATCCAGCCGCGTGCCCATTTCCAGCCGGTACGGCTGCATCCAGTCCATCGGGCGCAGCACGCCATACAGGCCGGAGAGGATGCGAATGTGCTTCTGGGCGAACGCGAGGTCGTCGGTGGACAGCGAATTCGCGTCCAGGCCATCGTAAACATCGCCATTGAAGGCCAGCACCGCCTGCTTGCTGTTGGCCGCCGTGAACTCGGAACTCCAGTCCGCGTAGCGGGTGACGTTGAGCACGGCGAGCTTGTCGGAGATGTCCATCAGCGCGGCTACGTCCTGCGGCGCCAGCCGGCGCAGGCGCTCGATCAGCGTGGCGGAACGGTCGATAAAACGCGGCATCGTGTGGGTCTTGATGCGCGGGGGTGTCTCGTAATCCAACGACTTGGCAGGAGACAGAACGATGAGCATGGCAAAATCGCGGACAGGAACAAAGACCAGATTGTAGCGAATGCCCACAGACACCACCGCCGGCGCCCCTTGCGTCGCTTTTGCCGCCCCGCCGCCCCGCGTGGTACTCGACTCCAATATCTGGGTCGACCTGCTCGTCTTCCAGGACCCCCACGTGGCGCCGATCCGCGCCGCGCTGGACGCCGGGACCATCGCCCCGGTGATCCGCGCCGACTGCCGGGAGGAGCTGCGCCGGGTACTGGCCTACCCGCAATTCGCGCGGTTTTCGGTCGATATCGATGCCGCGCTGGCCCAGGTGGACCGGCTCGCCACGCTCGAACCCGCCCCGGACCAGACCGACTTCGACGCCGTGCGGCTGCCCAAGTGCCGCGACACCGACGACCAGAAGTTCATCGAACTGGCACATTTCGCGCGCGCCGCGCTGCTGGTGTCCAAGGACAAGGCCGTGTTGAAGCTCAGGAGCCGCCTGCGCCGCATGAGCGGCGTGGAGATCCTGCCGCCGCCGGCCTTCGCCGCCTGGCTGGCCGCCGCGACCGAGGCGGCCCCGGCATCCACTGCCGGCGCCGATCCCCGCTAGAATGACCCGCTTGTCCTGAACCCGCCCTAACCTGCACTAACCTGCCACCTTCCCGCGCCATGTCCGCAGAATCCTCGCTCGCACCCCTGACCCCGCCGCTGTCGCGCCTGCCCAAGGTCGGCACAACCATCTTTACCGTGATGTCGGCGCTGGCCGCCGAGAAGAACGCCGTCAACCTCGGCCAGGGTTTCCCGGATTTCGACTGCGACGCGCGCATCGTCGACGCCGTGGCCCACGCCATGCGCACCGGCCACAACCAGTACCCGCCGATGGCCGGCGTGCCTGCGCTGCGCCAGGCCATCGCCGGCAAGATCGCCACGCTGTACGACCACACCTACGACTGGAATACGGAAATTACGATCACGGCCGGCGCCACGCAGGGCATCCTGACGTCGATCCTGTGCGCGGTGCATCCGGGCGATGAAGTGATCGTGCTCGAGCCCTGCTACGACAGCTACCTGCCCGCCATCGAACTGGCCGGGGGCGTCGCAGTGCCCGTCACGCTTGAAGCGCCAGCGTTCCGCATCCCCTTCGACAAGCTCGCCGCCGCCATCACGCCCAAGACGCGGATGATCCTCATCAACACGCCGCACAACCCCACGGGGACCATCTGGCGTGCCGATGACATGCAGAAACTGGCCGATCTGCTAGCCGGCACGGACATCCTGCTGCTCTCGGACGAGGTGTACGAGCACATGGTCTACGACGGCCAGCGGCACGAGTCGGTCTCGCGTCATCCGGAACTGGCGCGCCGCAGCTTCGTGGTGTCGAGCTTCGGCAAGACCTATCACGTCACGGGCTGGAAGGTCGGCTACGTGGCCGCGCCGGCTGCGCTGTCGAACGAGTTCCGCAAGGTCCACCAGTTCAACGTGTTCACGGTGAACACGCCGATGCAGTTCGGGCTGGCCGACTACATGGCCGATCCGGCGCCGTACCTGGACCTCGCCGGCTTCTACCAGGCCAAGCGCGACTACTTCCGCACCGGGCTGGCCTCGACGCGCTTCAAGCTGCTGCCTTCGGACGGCACGTACTTCCAGTGCGTCGACTATTCGGCGATTTCCGATATGAGCGAAGCCGATTTCTCGATGTGGCTCACGCGCGAGATCGGCGTGGCCGCGATTCCGGTGTCGGCGTTCTATTCCCAACCGCGCGAATCGGGCGTGGTGCGGTTCTGCTTCGCCAAGAAGGAAGAGACGCTGAAGTTGGCGCTGGATCGGCTGGCGAAGATTTGAGGGATTCCGGCGGCCCGGGAACGTGGTCGGCTCCCGGGCTGCATGGGTTAGAAAGGAACGTACTCAGTAACAGGCGGCTCGAACGCGTAGCCGGGAACCACTGCCCTTCGAAGTCCCGGTATAGCTTCACAGGCTCCTTGGCCACGTGGGGCACGATGGGAAGCTTGTATCCGAAGAGATAGCCAAGCGCCAGTGTCCCGGCCACGCAAGCCAGCATGACAACCCGCCATGGGCGGGCCATTAGAACCATTCGCCCGAGCGCAGATTTGGCTCGAACGCGTCGGGGGAATCGGTCCAGCCTTCAATGTCTCCGCACCTGACCCGATAATTCAGCATCATGATTTCCCAACCGACCTGAATGTAGCGGCATCGTTCACCGGGCTTCAATTCCCCTGCAACAGGGCTGGGTGGGTTATGGATCATCCCCTCAATTAACGTATAGAGCTTGACGGGCTGCGTGACGACGCGCTCCCTGAACGAAAGCCGATATCCAAGAAACTCGCAGTAAATCCAGAGCGTGGCTCCAGCGATACCGAGCATCCAGGCAATCCACCACGGCCTTGCCCTACTAGTTTGCCGACGTGCCACCTTCCCTCCATTCTTCCTGTTGAACTGGCTCATAGGAATTCAGAGCCGGCTCGAATGCAAACGCCTCCTCGGTCCAACCATCCAGTTCCCCGCATATCACGCGGTAGGTGTACATCATTTCCGCTGCAACGCCGATTTGCACAAACCTGCATCGCGCACCGGGTGCGACTTCCCCAACCAAGGGGGCAACTGGAGGCACCATTCCTTCGGGATTCCCGTAGAGGGGGACGGGTTTCGTCGCCACATGCGTTCTGATCGGTACTTGGTAGCCGCTGCAATATCCCAGAGCCAAGACGATGCAGAACAATGCTGCGACGAACCATGGCCACGCCTTACCAGTTTGCCAACGCGCCACCTTCCCCCCCTTTATTTCAGTGAGAACAGTTCGTACGGATCTAGCCGCGGCGCAAATGCACCACCGGCGTCAGTCCATCCGTCCAAATCCCCACACTTCACCCGGTAGGAGAACATCATTTCCTCCGCAATGGTCACCTGAATAAACCTGCAGCGTTCACCGGCCTGCACGTTACCTATGACGGATTCAACGGGCTCAACCATCCCAGCGGCATCTCCGTATAGCTCGATGGGTATTGTCGCAACGTGAGTGCTAAGAGGGATGCGATAGCCCGCCCAGTATCCATAGAGCATTCCGCCAACAATGCAGGCAAGCCCCACGGCGCACCAGTGACGGGCTTTACCAGTTTGCCGACGCGCCACCTTCCCACCCCTTTTTATAGTTTCGCGTCTCGACGAGACGATTCGACTTCTTCAATACGCCGAGTAATTCAGCGGGCATGACCGGTGTCAGCTCGCCAAACGCTCGCGGATCGCGCGCCATGATGCCGGCCAACTCAAGCACATCGGCAACATTGGAGCTGCATGAATTATCGAATAATGAGTATTTCGCATTGACCGCCACACGTCTTTCCAGTTCGTCTCTAATGAGGGCCTTCTCTCGTAGAGATACCCACATCAGCAGCCCGACGGCATCGCGATATACGCCCTTTCCGATTGTGCCGTCTGGCTTGGTTCTCCATCGCCTCGTGTTACCAATCAGATATTTTCTGTACCCGCCCTTGAAGAATAATATTGGGGCACGGCTGTAGACGGTGCCGTCAATTTCGATGGCAGCGTGCCCCCACTGCGAGCCACGGCTAAGCAACCTCGAATCAAACACCACCACCTCAATAAACTCCCGCCGCACAGGAATCGGCTTCGCTTCATCAAACCTTGTCAACGTAGTCGCCCGGACACCGGCTCGCACCAGCGTCTTGCCCGTGGTCGGGGAAGTCAGCGTTTGGGTCATCGCTTACCCCTCGACGTAGATCGTCACGTTGTCGGCGCGTTGCTGGGCGGCCAGCAGATGCGTGCGACCAGATTCGTCCGTCGTGCCGAATTCGGGCTCGGCGCCCGCCCGGACCGCCGCGTATTCCGTGTTGGGCAGCGGCTCCCCGGTGGCGCTGTCGCGCAGGACGTAGCGGTCGTCGAAGCGGTCTTCTTCATCGGGCGCCGGGTCGGCCGAGGTTCCGCTCACCGGGTGCCGGACCGTCGCCTGGGCGCCTATCGAGGAAATCAGCCGGGCGCCGCACGCGGTCAGCATGCCGTCGAGCGCCATGGCGCGGCCCATGGCCTGGAAGGTGGGATCGCCTTCGATGATCGGGAAGGAGCCCTTGCACTGTGGACACCAGACCATGTGTCCGACGCCTGCCGCCGGTTCCCCGTAGAAGACGAAGGTGGGCTCGCCCTCCAATACCTTGCCGCCGTGTGTCGTCGTATCACCCCGGCGAACGATGCCTTTTTGACCCGCCATACGTGCCCCTTCGTTGTTAGATGAGCCGCCATCTAACCGACGAAAAAATCGGCCGTATATAGAAGAATCCTGATTAATTTTCACCAAATGGTGAGCGCTCGGAAAATCCCGAGCGGCGCATTTCCCATCGGGCCTGCCAATGCAAAGCGCCCCGCAAGCGGGGCGCTGGGAAAATGCTGATCGAGGCTTATCCGGTGAATTGCGGCGATTTACCGGTTGCGGCTCAGCATCAGCTCGGTATTGGCCTTGCGGTCGGCATTCACCTTCTGCACGCTCGGCCGTTCGGACATGGCCTTGAGGTAGGCCTTGACCGGCAGGTCCGCCAGCAGGTCTTCGCCGTAGATGATTTTCGTGCAGGACGACACCAGCGGGAGGTGGCAGATGGCGGCGCAGTCGGCCAGCGTGAAGGTGTCGCCAGCCACGAAGGGCGAGAATTTCGCCAGCCTGGCGAAACCGGGGATATAGCGGTCCAGCAGGCGGCGCTGGCGCTCCTTGAGGTTATCGCTCACCTTGCCGCCGAAAAACGCCTCCGGATACAGTTCCCGCGCGGTCAGTTCCAGATATACCTCCATGAAGGTGACGAGTTCGCGCACCTTGCCCGCCTGGTAGGCGTCATGCGGCAGCAGCGGCGCCTGGAGATAAGTCGCCTCGATGTATTCCGCGATGGTTTCCGATTCGCACAGCGGCCCGGAATCGGTGATGATGTAGGGCACCTTGCCGAGCGGCGTCGCCGACAGGTCGGTTTCGCCGATCCAGGCCAGCACTTCCTCGAATGGCAGGTTTTTTTCCAGCAGCGCCAGCTTGACCTTGTTGTAGTAATTGCTGGCGGCAAAGCCGCAGAGCTTCAGCATGTCGTCTCTCTCCGTTATTGAAATGGATCGTCCGGGTCGCGTCCATGTAGACCCGAGGACGCTTGAGGCGCCCCCGCCTGGCCGATCTTCGCACGCCACGTAAGCCTACCCGCTGTCGCGGAAGATGCAGAAATCGTACGATCGTGCTAATTTAACCACAACTTTTTTGGACGAACGATGAGCCAACCCTCTATTCAAACGCTCGGCATCGTCGGCACGGGCGCCATGGGCCGCGGTATTGCCCAGATTGCCGCACAGGCGGGCCTGACGGTCAACCTGTTCGACGTCAACGCCCAAGCCGTGGCCGCTGCGCGCCAGTACCTGCAGGACACGTTCGCCAAGCTGGCCGACAAGGGCAAGATCAGCGCCGCCGACAGCGAGGCCGCGCTGGCCCGCGTGAAGCCGTGCAACGCGCTGGAAGACCTGGCCGGCTGCGACATGGTGCTGGAAGCCATCGTGGAGAAGCTCGAGGTCAAGCGCGACCTGATCGCCAAGCTGGAAGCCATCGTCCGGGAAGACGCGGTGATCGCGTCGAACACCTCGTCGCTGTCGATCACGGCCATCGCCGTGGGCGCCAGGCACCCGGGCCGCGTGGTGGGCTACCACTTCTTCAACCCGGTGCCGCTGATGAAGGTGGTCGAGGTCATCGACGGCCTGTCGGGCAACCCCGCCATCGGTGACCAGCTGATGGAGCTGTCGCGCCGCATGGGTCACACGCCGGTGCGCTGCAAGGACATGCCGGGATTCATCGTCAACCACGCCGGCCGTGGCATGAACATCGAAGGGCTGAAGATCGCCCAGGAAGGCGTGGCCGAGTTCGTCGATATCGACAACATCATGCGCGAGCAGGCCGGTTTCCGCATGGGCCCGTTCGAGCTGATGGACCTGACCGGGCTGGACGTGTCGCACCCGGTGATGGAGTCGATCTACAACCAGTTCTACCAGGAAGCGCGCTATCGCCCGTCCCCGATCACGGCGCTGCGCTACGTGGGCGGGCTGCTGGGCCGCAAGACCGGCGCCGGCTTCTACGCCTACCCGGACGGCCAGAAGCAGGTGCCCGCCGCGAAGCCGGTGCCCGATGCGCGCCCGGCCAGCGTGTGGGTGAGCCGCGCCAATGAGCGTGGCCACGCCATGACCGTGAAGCTGCTGACCGCGCTGGGCGTGACGCCGGAAGGCGGCAACGCCCCGTCCGCCGACGCACTGATCGTGGTCACCCCGCTGGGCCTGGACGCCACCACGACCGCCCTGCAGGAAGGGCTCGATGCCAGCCGCGTGGTCGCCATCGACACCCTGCTGCCGTTCGAAGCCACCAAGCGCCGCACGCTGATGACCACGCCGGCCACCAGCGCCGCCGCCCGCGACGCCGCGCACGGCCTGTTCGCCAGCGATGGCGTGCCCGTCACCGTGATCCGCGACTCGGCCGGCTTCGTCGCCCAGCGCATCATCGGCTGCATCGTCAATATCGCCAGCGACATCGCGCAGCAACGGATCGCCACGCCGACCGACATCGACCTCGCCGTGAACCTCGGCCTGGGCTACCCCAAGGGCCCGCTGGCCCTGGGCGATGCGATTGGCGCCGCGCAGATCCTGGAAGTGCTGCACAACCTGGACCGCCTGACCGGCGACATGCGCTACCGCCCGAGCCCGTGGCTGTGGCGCCGGGCCGGCCTGGGCCTGTCGCTGCTGACCGAAGAAGCCTGATCCTCCCGGGCGCCCCGCCGAGACACGGGGCGCCTTTTTTCTTGCCGCATTGCCCACCAAGAGGCCGCCATGACCGCCCAGCTGCTTTCCCAACGCGTGGACGCCACGCTCGTCCTGACCATCTCGAACCCCGAGGCGCGCAACGCGCTGCATCCGGACATCTACGCGGCAAGCCAGGAAGCGCTGGAAGTGGCGGCGCGCGACAACACCATCCGCGCGGTGGTGCTGACCGGCGCCGACGGCGTGTTCTGCGCCGGTGGCAACCTGAACCGGCTGCTCGGCAACCGCTCCCAGCCGGCCGAGGTACAGGCCAAAAGCATCGAAATCCTCAATCACTGGATCGAAACGCTGCACGCGTTCCCCAAGCCGATCATCGCCGCCGTGGAAGGCCCCGCCGCCGGCGCGGGCTTCTCGCTGGTGCTGGCGTGCGATTTCGTGGTGGCGGCCAGCGACGCCAAGTTCGTCATGGCCTATGTGAAGGTGGGCCTGACGCCGGACGGCGGCGGCTCGTACGAACTGGCCCGCATGCTGCCGCGCCAGCTCGCCAGTGAAATGATGATGGATGGCAAGCCGGTCGATCCGGCGCGGCTGGCGCATTTCGGCATCGTGAACCGCGTGGTGCCGCCGGGGCAGGCCGTGACCGAGGCACTGCGCCTTGCCGAGAACCTGGCCAAGGAATCGCCGAACGCGATCCAGGGCATCAAGGCGCTGATCAACCACGCCGGCAGCGCCTCGCTGACCGAGCACCTGGCCGCCGAGCGCGACAGCTTCGTGACCGCGCTCCACCACCCGGACGCAGGCGAAGGCATCAGCGCCTTCCTGGAGAAGCGCAAGCCGAACTACCGCTGAAGGGGCCGAGAGACCGCCCGCCGAAGCACCGACGCCATCGCCACATAAAAAAGACAGACCGGAGACAGCATGAGCAGCAACGTTTCGCATTTTGAAGGGACCCGCCCCGTGGCCGACCAGCAGCGCTTCGACGTGGGCGCGCTCGAGACCTGGATGCGCCAGCATGTGGAGGGCTTTGCCGGCCCGCTGACCATCGAGCAGTTCAAGGGCGGCCAGTCGAACCCCACGTTCAAGCTGATCACGCCCGGGCAGACCTATGTGATGCGCGCCAAGCCGGGGCCGAAGGCGAAGCTGCTGCCGTCTGCGCATGCCATCGAGCGCGAATACCGCGTGATGGCCGCCCTCGCCCAGACCGACGTGCCCGTGGCCCGCATGTTCGCGCTCTGCGAAGACGAATCGGTGATCGGCCGCGCGTTCTACATCATGGAGTTCGTCAGCGGCCGCGTGCTGTGGGACCAGGC
The DNA here is from genome assembly GCF_046535395.1 of Cupriavidus sp. SIMBA_020. Classification (NCBI taxonomy): domain Bacteria; kingdom Pseudomonadati; phylum Pseudomonadota; class Betaproteobacteria; order Burkholderiales; family Burkholderiaceae; genus Cupriavidus; species Cupriavidus sp. SIMBA_020. Next base: position 580,795 of record NZ_JAWRWU010000001.1, read on the forward strand.
GCTGCCGGACATGACCCCGGCCCAGCGCGGCGCGATCTACGACGAGATGAACCGCGTCATCGCCGCGCTGCATTCGGTGGACTACAAGGCGATCGGACTGGCTGACTACGGCAAGCCGGGCAACTACTTCCAGCGTCAGATCGAGCGCTGGAGCAAGCAGTACAAGCTGTCCGAAACCGAATCGATCCCGGCGATGGACCAGCTGATCGCATGGCTCCCGAATCACATCCCGGCCGATGCCGATGAGTTGACCAGCATCGTCCATGGCGATTACCGGCTCGACAACCTGATGTTCCACCCCACCGAGCCGCGCGTGCTGGCCGTGCTCGACTGGGAGCTGTCCACGCTCGGCCATCCGATGGCCGACTTCGGCTACCACTGCATGAGCTGGCATATCCAGCCGGGCCAGTTCCGGGGCATCGCCGGGCTCGACTACCAGGCGCTGGGCATTCCGGACGAGGCCACCTACCGGCGCCTGTACGAACAGCGCACCGGCCGCCAGATCACGGGCGACTGGAATTTCTATCTCGCCTTCAGCATGTTCCGCATCGCGGGCATCCTGCAGGGGATCATGAAGCGCGTGGTCGATGGCACGGCGTCGTCGGCACAGGCGACGGACGCCGGCAAGCGCGCCCGCCCGATGGCTGAAATGGGCTGGGCCTACGCCCAGAAATCCGGCGCCTGATCCTGCATATTCCTGCCAGACATCGCCCCGCACCGTCGGGGCGATGTGCGTTTTGGGGGGTGAATTGTCTGCATGTCATCAGACAACCGAGTACTATCCCTAGCCATAACCCTGATGACCAAAGGCAAAATCGCGTCTACACTGCTGCCATGTTGTACGACAACAGACGATAAAGCTTTTCGGAGACATAGCATGAGTACTCGCCGCCAATTCCTTGGCCAGGCATCGGGCCTGGCTGCACTGAGCGCCTTCGGCACCTCTGGCATCCTCGCCCCGGCATCCGCCTGGGCCGCCGACAAGTGGCCGACCAAGCCGATCCGGCTGGTGGTGCCCTACCCCGCCGGCGGCTCGTCGGACATCATCGCCCGCCTGATCAGCAAGCCGCTCGGCGAAGCGCTGGGCCAGGCCGTGGTGGTGGACAACCGCCCGGGCGCCAACGGCAACATCGGCGCGGCCATGGTGGCGCAGGCCGGCACGGACAACCACACGCTGCTGCTGTGCGATGTGGGCGCGCTGGCCATCAGCCCGTCCGTGTACACCAAGCTGAGCTTCAGCCCTGAGAAAGATCTCAAGGGCGTGGCGATGCTGGCCTACTCGCCCCACCTGCTGGTGGTGCATCCGTCCGTGCCGGCCAACAACCTCAAGGAACTGGTGGCCCTGTCGCACAAGCAGACGCTGAACTTCGCCGTGACGGCCATCGGCAGCGCGCCGCACCTGGCGGGCGTGGCGGTGCAGCAAGCCACCGGCGCGGCCTGGCAATACGTGCCGTACAAGGGTGGCGCGCAGGCGATTGCGGACACCGTGGGTGGTACCGCTCAGGTGCTGATGAACGGGATGCTGGCGACGTATCCGCAGGTGCAGGCCGGCAAGCTCAAGCTGCTGGCCGTGTCCAAGCGCACGCGCATGGCGCTGGTCGGCCAGGTGCCGACGATTGCCGAGCAAGGCGTGGCGAACTTCGAATCGGGTACGTGGCAGGGCGTGATGGCGCCGGCCGGCATGCCGGATGCGCTGGTGGCCCGCCTCTCGAGCGAGCTGATCCGCATTATCCGCACCCCGGAAATCCGCGCGCAACTGGCCGGCCAGGGCGCCGAGGTGGTGACCATGACGCCGCCGGAAACCAGCAAGTTCTTCTCGACCGAGGAAAAGCGCTGGGCCCAGGTGGTGAAGGCCGCAGGCGTGAAGCTGGACGGCTGACGGCACCCGCACCCCCCGCTGCCACGCAGCAAGCAAAAGGGCGCGATCTTCGCGCCCTTTTGCTTTCCTACGCCATCAATCCGGCTGGTTCACTCCCCCAGCGCCACCCCTTCGCGCCGCGGGTCCGCGCCGCCGGCCCAGCCCGGCTTGCCGTTCGGCAGCGTCTTGCGCACGATGGCCTGCGTGCCGCTCGTCATCTCGATCTCGGCCACCTGGTGGCCCATGCCGCGCAGCGATTCCACCAACTGCGGCGTCACCAGCCCCTTCTCCACCTCGGTCGGGCCATTGCGGCTGCCGAAGTTGCCCATGCCCACGGCGGCCTGCACGTCCATGTCCCAGTCCAGCAGGCCGACCAGCGTCTTCGACACGTACTCGATGATCTGCGAGCCACCCGGCGAGCCCAGCGCCGCCACCAGCTTGCCGCTCTGGCGGTCGAACACCAGCGTCGGCGCCATCGACGAGCGCGGGCGCTTGCCCGGCTGCACGCGGTTGGCCACCGGCCTGCCGTTCTCGGTCGGCGTGAACGAGAAATCGGTCAGCTGGTTGTTCAGCATGAAGCCGCGCACCATGATGTGCGAGCCAAAGTACGACTCGATGGTGGTGGTCATCGACAACGCTCCGCCCCGGTTGTCCACGGCCACGATCTGCGAGGTGGAGATACGCGGCGGCGAGCGGTCCGGCGCAAACGCCACCCGCACCCCGGGCGGCGTGCCCGGCTGGGCGCGGCCCATGCTCTTGTCGCCGATCAGCGCGGCGCGCTCGGCCAGGTAGGCGGGGCTGACCATCGCGGCCACGTCCACCGGCACAAAGTCGGCATCGGCCACGTAGAGACCACGGTCGGCGTAGGCCAGGCGGTCGGCCTCGGAGATCGCGTGCACGGCCAGCGGCGCGGCTTCCACGCGGGCCGGGGTGTTCACCGGCTGCGGCTTCAGGCTGGCCAGCGCGTAGCGCGGGTCGCGTTTCTCCAGCGCCTCCAGCGTGCCGAGGATCTGGGCGATGGCGATACCGCCCGACGACGGCGGCGGCATGCCGCACACCTTCCAGCGCTTGTAGTCCGTGCAGACCGGCACGCGCTCCTTGGCGCGATAACCCTTGAGATCGGCCGTGCTCAGGCTGCCCGGATTGGCATGGCCGTTGACCTTGGCAGCGATGTCCCGCGCGATTGGCCCGTTATAGAACACGTTCGGACCACCCTTGGCGATCTCGCGCAGGGTCTTGGCCAGTTGCGGATTCTTGACGAGGGTGCCGACCGGCTTGGCCTTGCCCTGCGTATCGAGGAAGTAGCCGGCCATCTCCGACGAGCCGATCATGAACTTGTCCGCCGCCACCTGTGTGTAGAGCCGCTGCGACATCGGGAAGCCATTCTCGGCCAGCGTGATGGCCCGCTGGAACAACCGCGCCCAGGGCAGCCGGCCATGCTGGCGGTGCGCCATCTCCAGCGCGCGCAGCACGCCGGGCACGCCCACCGAGCGGCCGCCGATCTGGCCTTCGGAGAACTCCATCGGCTTGCCGTCCGCGCGCATGAACAGGTTCTCGGTGGCGCCGGCAGGGGCCGTCTCGCGGCCATCGTAGGCCTGCACGCGCTTGCCGTCCCAGTACATGATGAAGGCGCCGCCACCGATGCCGGTGGCCTGCGGCTCCACCAGCGTCAGCACGGCCTGCATGGCGACAGCGGCGTCGATGGCCGAGCCCCCCGCGCGCAGGATCTCGCGCCCGGCCTCGGTGGCCAGCGGATTGGCCGCGGCAGCCATGTGCTTCTGCCCGTAGCTGGTGGTCATGCCCGGCCGATAGCCCGAGGAGACCTCCGGCGCAGGCGGCATGGCCGCCGCCGGCGCCTGCGCCGGCGCGGTCGTGGCCGCGTTCGATGCCGATGGCGTGCCGGCGTCCTTGGCGGCAGTGCCGCAGCCCGCCAGCACGGCGGCGAGCGCCACGGCCAGCGTGCCGCGCCACAGCAGGGAGGGGGTTGACGGGGAAACTGCCGGTGTCTTCGTCACTGCGCGAGCCATGCCATCTCTCCTGGGGGGGAAGCTGTGGCGATTGTAGACGCAGATGACCGGTAATGCGCTTGTAAACGGCTGATTGGCCGATGGGCCAATCAGCCGATCGGGGGTGACCGGCACGGAGACGGGGCGGCGGGCGCCACCCCGTATACATATAGTCAGTCCGCCATCACAGCGTGGTGAACGACCAGTTCAGGTTCACGCCCTGCCCGTTCAGCGTGCCGCCGACGGTAACGTTGTAGCGGGTCTTGGCCGCCAGCGGGGCGCGCGGCGTGCAGATGGCCAGCCCGCGCGCGTAGCTCGACATGCCCGAGGTACGCGCATCCACCTTCTCGCAGGGCACGTTGGTGCCGGCGGCGTCGGTGATGGTGAACGTATCGGCATTGAACGTCAGCGACGTGTTGATGGCCTGCACCGACACCGGGTAGCCCATGGTCTGGCCTGCGTACGCCGGCGCCGGGTTGGGGCTCTCGTTGTTGACCCAGCTCGCCGGCACATCGGCCTGGCCGCTGTACGGGTAGGCCACCATCTGGTTGTCCGCGCCGCCCTTGCTGGCATCGGCGAGGTCGATGGTCTGGTAGTAGCTGGCCGTGGTGCCGCCGCTGCTGCCGGCGCCCACGCTTTCGGCAAACCCGCTGCCGGCCGAGCCGTAGCTGCCCAGCAGCGCGGCGCGGTGGAACGGCGCGTTGACGAGGTCCGCCACGAGCGCGTCTTTCGGCGTCATCGACAGGTTGGCGCCCGCCGCACTGGTCCACTTGTTGCCGGCCGCCACGACTTCGGCCGTGGCATTGGTCGGATAGGCGGCCTGGATGCGGTCGTTCGGCGCCGCGCCGGTGTAGCCGGGCTTGCCCGACTGCTCGTCGTGCGTGAGCAGGTTGTTGGCCAGCATGTAGGCGGTGTGGTTCTGGGCGACGGTATTGAGCGCGTCGCGCGCGGTCAGCGGCGGCAGGCCCACCTGCTCGCGCCGATAGTTGGCGTAGCAGAGGCCGGCGCTGCGCGCGTCGTCCAGCACGCGATAGCCCGAGACCCCGGTGCCGCGCGCCGGCAGCAGGCTCACGCTGCCGGTGACCGGCGCCGGGGCGCTGCCGGTGACGGTGTAGCAGGCGCGGTCGGCGCCGGCCGGGAGCGTCGCCGTCTGGCCGGCGCCGGGGGCCTGCCCGGACGCCGCCTGGCTCGCATTGGCGCCACCGGCTGCCGGAGCGGCGCTGGTACCGGCGCTGGGCGCGCCATCGCCGCCGCCGCCACAGGCACTGAGCGCGAGGGCGGCGCAGGCCGCCAGGATCGTCATCGGCATGGGTCGCGCGAAGGCGTTCGCGCGGGAGGGCATGGAATCGTTACGCAAGTGTTTCCCTGGCATCGGAATGCGGCTCTGTAGTCGTGGATGGAGGGGACTGCCGGGTGTGGACGCGCGCGCGGGGGCGCGGTGTCATGCGGGCATGAGACGTCCGGGGCAGGTGGAACGGGACGATGTTAGGGAGCGCCTCCCGCATCGTCCAGCCTGCTAACAATGCCTTACGTTGTGACCCGCGCGCGGCGCACGGGGGTGCAATAGGCGTTACGCGTTACGCGTTACGCGTCGGCGGGCGGGACGTCGCCCATGCCGTTCCCGAGCGACGTCATCACCGCCATCAGCTGCTCGCGCAGCCAGCGGTTGGCGCCGTCGTTCTCGCCGCCGGCATGCCAATAGAGATGCAGTTCCAGCGCCGGCACCTTGAACGGCAGCGCCAGCAGCCGGTTGGCGTAGGGCTCATTGGCGATGCGCGCGTAACGCATCGGCAAGGTGGCGAGCAGGTCCGTGCAGCTGACCACGCGGCAGGCCGCCGCATAGTGCTGGCAACGCAGCCGCACGCGGCGCGTCAGGCCCATTCGGTGCAGCGCCTGATCCTCCAGCCCCGCCCCGCGCCGACGTGACGATACGTGCACATGTTCGGCCGCGAGGTAGCGCTCCAGCGTCAGCTCCTTCTTCACCAGCGGATGGTCGCGCCGGGCCAGCACCACCATCGGATCGGACATGAACGCGGCATGGTGAATCGCCGGGGAAACCGGCAGCAGGATGTCGATGGCCGCATCCAGCGTGCCGGCGAGCAGTTCGGACTCCATCTCGCGGCGGTCGAAGCGGATCGCCGCAATCTCCACATGCGGTGCCATGGCCGTCACACGCGCCATCAGCGGCGGCAGCAGCGTAGATTCCAGCGCGTCGCGCATGCCGATGGTGAAGCGGCGCGTGGTGGCGGTGGGGTCGAAGTGCGGCGTATCCTGCAGCGTGCGCGCGAACGACTGCAGCGCGCCGCGCACCTCGCCCGCCAGCGAGCGCGCCAGCGGCGTGGGCGCCATGCCCTGCCCGCGCCGCTCGAACAGCGGATCGTCGAACAGCGTGCGAAGCCGCCCCAGCGCATGGCTGACGGCGGGCTGCGTCAGGTTGAGCTGACGCGCGGCTGCGGTGATGCTGCCTTCGCTGTAGATGGCATCGAACACCACGAAGAGGTTCAGGTCGATCCGGGATAGCTGCATGGCAGGCATTCTGGCATGGAAATGCAGGACATTGATACTGTCCAATCCAGAAAATTCATTTTTCTTATTACGCGCAGTCCGCTAGAGTAGGCCCCAGTCGGCATCCGTCCCAAGCGATGCCTGCCGTCACACCCCCGAATGTAGCGAGGAGACCCCATGCAATTCGAGTACACGCCCAAGGTCAAGGACATGCAGGCCCGGCTGCTGGCCTTTTTCGACAAGCATATCTATCCGAACGAAAAGCGCTTCTACGCCGAGATCCAGGCCAACCGCGAAGCCGGCAACGCCTGGATTCCCACCAAGGTGGTCGAGGAACTGAAGCCGCTGGCGCGCGAGGCCGGGCTGTGGAACCTGTTCCTGCCGCGCTCCAAGCGGGCACCGGAGGGGCTGTCGAACCTCGAATACGCGCCGATGTGCGAGATCATGGGCCGCGCGCCCTGGTCGCCCGAGGTGTTCAACTGCGCCGCGCCGGACACCGGCAACATGGAAACGCTGGAGCGCTACGCCTCCGAAGAACTCAAGGACCAGTGGCTGGAACCGCTGCTGCGCGGCGAGATCCGCTCGGCCTTCCTGATGACGGAGCCGGACGTGGCCTCGTCGGACGCCACCAATATCAGCTGCCGCATCGAGCGCGATGGCGACCATTACGTGATCAACGGCACCAAGTGGTGGTCGTCGGGCGCCGGCGACCCCCGCTGCAAGGTCTACATCGTGATGGGCAAGACCAATCCCGATGCGGGCCGCCACGAGCAGCAGTCGATGATCGTCGTGCCGGCGGACACCCCGGGCATCACGATCAAGCGCTTCCTGCCCGTGTTCGGCTATGACGATGCGCCGCACGGCCATATGGAGATCGAACTCAAGAATGTGCGCGTGCCGGCTGCCAACATCCTGCTGGGCGAAGGGCGCGGCTTCGAGATCGCCCAGGGCCGCCTCGGCCCGGGCCGGATCCACCACTGCATGCGCAGTATCGGCGTGGCCGAGCGCGCGCTGGAACTGATGTGCAAGCGCAGCCTGGACCGCGTGGCCTTCGGCAAGCAGATCGCCCGCCAGGGCGTGACGCAGGAGCGCATCGCCGAAGCCCGTTGCGACATCGAGATGGCACGCCTGCTGACGCTGAAGGCCGCCTACATGATGGACACCGTGGGCAACAAGGTGGCCAAGGCCGAGATCGCCATGATCAAGGTGGTGGCGCCGAACGTGGCGCTGCGCGTGATCGACTGGGCGATCCAGGTGCACGGCGCCGCAGGTGTCTCGGGTGACTTCCCGCTGGCCAACTGGTGGGCGCACCAGCGTACGCTGCGCCTGGCCGATGGTCCGGACGAGGTGCACCGCAACGCCATCGCCAAGCTGGAACTGGCCAAGCACATGAGCCTGAACCCGGACAGCATCCAGATGCCGGTGACACGCGGCTCCTGAGCCACGGCAACTGCTGGACGTCGTAGTTTGCCGAAGCGCGCGGCCCGTGGGCCGCGCGTTTTTTCATTGGTGCGGCTGCGATGACCGCACCGCCAGCAGGCTTATTTCTTCTGTGCTCTAATCGCTCGGACCCTGGCGACGCTGGTCGCCGGGCCCCTTCCCCATCGGAATTTTCCGAACATTTCCGAAGCAGCCAGGAGAGCGCTCCCTCATGATCGACGTCTACACCTGGGCGACGCCCAACGGTCACAAGGTTCACATCATGCTCGAGGAATGCGGCCTCGAGTACAAGGTCCATCCGATCAACATCGGTGCTGGCGACCAGTTCGGCGAGGACTTCCTCAAGATCAGCCCGAACAACAAGATCCCGGCCATCGTCGATCCCGACGGGCCGGACGGCAAGCCCATCTCGCTGTTCGAGTCGGGCGCCATCCTGCTGTACCTGGCCGGCAAGACCGGCAAGTTCCTGCCCGAGGACGTGCGCGGCAAGTACGAAGCCCTGCAGTGGCTGATGTTCCAGATGGGCGGCGTGGGGCCGATGCTGGGCCAGGCGCACCACTTCCGCATCTACGCGCCGGAGAAGATCGAGTACGCGGTGAACCGCTACACCAACGAGGCCAAACGGCTCTATGGCGTGATCGACAAGCAGTTGTCGCAGCACCCCTGGCTGGCCGGCGACAGCTACAGCGTGGCGGACATCGCCACCTTCCCCTGGCTGCGCAGCTGGCAGAACCAGGGCGTGGAGCTGGACGACTATCCGCACCTCAAGCGCTGGTTCAACGAGATTGCCGAGCGCCCCGCCGTGAAGCGCGGCGTGGAAGTGCTCGCCAAGGAGCGCAAGCCGATGCGGACCGATGCGGAGCGCGAGATCCTGTTCGGCGCCACGCAGTACCAGCGCCGCTGATCGCTGGCATCCCGGTCAGCCGTCAGGCCGCCCGGGGCAGCACGAGCGCAGGTTCGGCTTCGCCGACCGGCGAGCGCGCACAGCACAGCAGGCCCGCGCCGGGCACCATGGCATCGATGCAGTAGTCGTCGTAACGCTCCGGCGCGAAGGCCATGCCGGGTTGCAGGTAGACGGTACGCACGCCGGCCGTACCGCGTGTGGCACGCCATTGCAGGCACAGCGTGCCGCGGTAGCAGGTGGCCCATATCGTGTCATGGGCGTGCAGCCGCTGGGCCCAGTCGGGCTCGCCGGGCTCGATCACGACGAAACTCGGGGTGCCGGGCCGGCTGCCGGCCTGCGGCACGGTGCGCACCAGCACGCTGTCCAGCACGGCCTGGAGCATGACCGGCTGCCCAGACTGGGGCGTGAAGACATCGCCCCCGGCCAGCGCGGCCAGTTCCTGGCCGGCGGACAGCACGCGCAGGCCGCCGCGCAGGCAGGCCCACCACTCGGCCGGGGCGGAAACGATGCCGGATTGCATGTCGCCGGCACGCAGGAACACGTGGTGGCAGGCGTGACCGAGCCCGGCCGTTGCCGGAATGACACATAACTGTAAACCGACGCTCAGGTCCGGAAAGTCCGGCAGGGGCGGCGTTGCACCGCACAACCCGGCGTCGAAAAACGAAAAAATCTGCATGGCATTCCCCAAAACGGAGCCTGGGACGCATGGGTCCCACGGAATGCGCAATGGCGGCAGGCCACGATGCGGCGCGGATTTCCGCCCGCCGATCTCCCCCCTCACTGCGCGACTGCCCCGTTTCGGTACGGCTTAAGTGCCGTCCGGTAATACCATCGCTTCCGTACCCGTTTTGGGTACATCCCTTATGATGCGGATCTGGTACCGATAGAACGACGAACTATAGGTTGTCGTGACGCTTGGGTCAAACCCTTAGGCTCTGAGCGACTTAAAATCCACAAAGCAGCATATGACAGGCGACCCTCTCAAGCTGTTCGGGCGACATCTGACCTGGTTGCGCAAGCAGCGCGGCTGGTCTCAGGAAGCCCTGTCGCTGGAAAGCGGTCTGGCAAGATCGTACCTCAGCGGCATCGAACGCGGCACACGTAATGTGGCTCTTTATAACATATGTACTCTAGCTGACACACTCGGCGTGGCACCGCCCGAGATGCTGGATTTTTCGCGCCACGAAACCGCCGCCGCGCCCGTGGAGGCGCCGCGTTCGCCGTATCAGGCCGACACCTCGCCGGCCGTGCAGGCGACGATGCGCTACATGGCCGAACTGAGCGATTTCGAGCGCGACGTGGTGGCCGGCGTAGCCCGCGCGCTGGCCCGCAAGCAGCCGCGCTGAGCCTGCCCCACCCGCCGCACCTTATACCGTCAGCAAGCCCTGGCGTTCGATAAAGGCGATGACCTGATCGAGCCCCTGCCCGGCCTTGACACTCCCCATCACGAATGGCCGCTCCCCGCGCATCTTGCGGGCGTCGGCTTCCATGATCTCGAGTGAGGCACCCACGTACGGCGCCAGATCGGTCTTGTTGATGACCAGCAGGTCAGACTTCGTGATTCCCGGCCCGCCCTTGCGCGGGATCTTCTCCCCGCCGGCCACGTCGATCACGTAGATCGTCAGGTCGGACAATTCCGGGCTGAAGGTGGCGGCCAGATTGTCGCCGCCAGACTCGATGAAGACGATGTCGGCATCGGGGAACTTCGCCAGCATGCGGTCCACGGCCTCGAGGTTGATCGAGGCATCCTCGCGGATCGCCGTGTGCGGGCAGCCGCCCGTCTCCACCCCCATGATCCGCTCCGCCGGCAGCGCGCCGGAGATCGTCAGCAGGCGCTGGTCTTCCTTTGTATAGATGTCATTGGTAATGGCGACCAGGTCATAGCGGTCGCGCATGGCCTTGCAGAGCATTTCCAGCAGCGTGGTCTTGCCGGAGCCCACGGGGCCGCCCACGCCAACGCGCAGGGGCGGATTTTTCTTGGTTCGGGTCATGTTTGTGGCTGGGTCAGGAACGGAACAGCCGGGAGTACTGCGTCTCGTGGCGTGCAGAGAGCAGCCCCAGCATTGGGGAAAACGTGGACAGGCGGGGCGGATCGGCGTCGGCGCGTTGCGCCGCTTCATCGACCACGGCCAGCACGGCCGGGTGCAGCCCGCGCAGGATGTGCTGGCCGGCCACCTGGCCGAGCGGCACCGCCTTGATCGCGGCGGCGACCTGGTTTTCGGTCCAGTTGAAAGCATAGGCCGCCAGGCCGTCACGCGCGTCCACGCCCAGCGCCACGCAGGCGGCCGTGAACGCGGTGGGCAGGCAGATTGGCGCCAATTCGGACAAGTCCGATGCCATGGCGGCACCGCCCCACCCCATCTGGCCGATCAGCTTCGACAGCGACCAGCCCATCTGCTCGGTTTCGAGCCGAAGCTCGGCCGTCTCGCGCGTGGCGTGGAACCAGTCGTTCCAGTGCCGCACGGCGGCCAGGTCGCGCGCCAGCCAGGCACGATGAAGCAGCAGCCAGACCGGCGCCTCGCAGTGCGCCTGCACATGCGTGAGGTTGTCCCGGATCCACCGCTCGGCGCTGGCCGCATCGGTCACCAGCCCGCAGTCGATGGCCGCCTCGAGCCCCTGCGAATAGCTGAACCCGCCAATCGGCAACGCCGGCGACGCCAGATGCAGCAGCGAGATCAGTTGGGGGAGCGCGGTCATGGGGCGGTTGGGGCGGATTCAGTGCTTGTGGCCACAGTGCTCATCATGAACGTGGCCATGGTCATGCCCGTGGTCATGGCTGTGACCGTGGTCATGCCCATGATGGTCATGGAACACCGCCTGCGCCGCCGCGTAATCCTCAGCGAAGGTGGCGTCGTGGCCGTGTTTGTGGCCGCCGCCGTAGGCACCGGCCTCGGGCTCGAAGGGTAGTTCGGCGCGGGTGGCCTGCACGCCGAGGCGGGCCAGCATGTCCGCCAGCACGGCGTCGAATTCCAGCCGCAGGTAGTCGCGGCCGACTTCCACCGGGGTGTGGCGGTTGCCCAGGTGGTAGGCGGCGCGCATCAGGGCCAGCGGATCGGTTGCCGTCACTTGCAGTACGGACTCGGGGGCCGCCTGCACCTCGACGAAGGTACCGTCCTCGGCCACCAGCAGGTCGCCGCCACGCAGCACGGTGCCGCGCGGCAGGAACAGCGCGGCTTCCGCCCCGTTGTCTAGCACGGCGCGCAGGCGGCTCTTGCTGCGCTCGCCGAACGGCAGCACGAGCTTGGGGGCGCGCCGCACCAGCACCGGCGCAATGCCGTGCGGGGCGGGGAGGAGTTTGTCGATCTTGATCACAATCAGGGGCCGTCAGAACAGGAAATAGCGCTGCGCCATCGGCAGCACGGTGGCGGGTTCGCACATCAGCAGCTGGCCATCGGCGACTACCTGATAGGTCTCCGGGTCCACGGTGACGTGCGGCTGCCAGTCATTGTGGACCATATCGCGCTTGCTCACCGTACGCGTGCCGCGCACCGCCGCCAGCGTCTTGGCCAGCCCGTAGCGCCCGCCCACGTCCGCCGCCAGCGCGGCCTGCGACACGAAGGTCAGCGACGAGCGCGGCAGCGCCCCGCCCGCCGAGGCGAACATCGGCCGGTAGTGCACCGGCTGCGGCGTGGGGATGGACGCGTTGGGGTCGCCCATCGCCGCCGCCGCGATCATCCCGCCCTTCAGGATCAGGCTCGGCTTCACGCCGAAGAAGGCCGGCTTCCACAGCACCAGATCGGCCCATTTGCCCACCTCGATCGAGCCCACCTCGTGCGCGATGCCATGCGTCAGCGCCGGGTTGATCGTGTACTTGGCGATGTAGCGCTTCACACGGAAGTTGTCGTGGCCGCCGCGCGCGTCGTGCGGGTCGCCCGGCAGCTTGCCGCGCTGCGCCGCCATCTTGTGCGCGGTCTGCCAGGTGCGGATGATGACTTCGCCCACGCGGCCCATGGCCTGCGAATCGCTCGAGATCATCGAGAAGGCGCCCAGGTCGTGGAGGATGTCCTCGGCCGCGATGGTCTCGCGGCGGATGCGCGACTCCGCGAAGGCGATGTCCTCGGCAATCGCCGGGTCCAGGTGATGGCACACCATCAGCATGTCCAGGTGCTCGTCCAGCGTGTTCACGGTGTACGGGCGCGTGGGATTGGTCGACGACGGCAGCACGTTGGCCTCGCCGCAGACCTTGATGATGTCCGGGGCGTGGCCGCCGCCGGCGCCCTCCGTGTGATAGGTGTGGATCGTGCGCCCCTTGAAGGCGGCGATGGTGGCCTCCACGAAGCCGCCCTCGTTGAGCGTGTCCGTGTGGATGGCCACCTGGGTGTCGGTGGCATCCGCCACGGTCAGGCAGGTGTCGATGGCCTGCGGCGTGGTGCCCCAGTCCTCGTGCAGCTTCAGGCCGATGGCGCCCGCCTCGACCTGCTCGGTCAGCGGGCCGGCCTGGCTGGCATTGCCCTTGCCGAGGAAGCCGATGTTCATCGGGTAGGCGTCGGCCGCCTGCAGCATGCGCTCCATGTACCACGGCCCCGGCGTGACGGTGGTGGCGAAAGTGCCCGTGGCCGGGCCGGTGCCGCCGCCGATCATCGTCGTCACGCCACTCATCAGCGCTTCCTCGATCTGCTGCGGGCAGATGAAGTGGATGTGGCTGTCTATGCCGCCGGCGGTGACGATCATGCCCTCGCCCGCGATGACCTCCGTGCCGGGCCCCACGACGATGGTCACGCCGGGCTGGATGTCCGGATTGCCGGCCTTGCCGATCGATGCGATGCGGCCGTGCTTGAGGCCGATGTCGGCCTTGACGATGCCCCAGTGGTCCACGATCAGCGCGTTGGTGATGACGGTATCGACGCAATCCTTGGCCATGCGCTGGCTCTGGCCCATGCCGTCGCGGATCACCTTGCCGCCGCCGAACTTCACTTCCTCGCCGTAGATCGTGTAGTCACGTTCGACCTCGATCACCAGCCCGGTGTCGGCCAGCCGCAGGCGGTCGCCGGTGGTGGGGCCGAACATCTCGGCATAGGCCTGCCTGGAGATTTTCACGCTCATCACAGCGCTCCCATGATCTTGCCGTTGAAGCCGTAGACGATGCGGTCGCCGGCGAGCGCCACCAGTTGCACCGTGCGCGACTGGCCGGGCTCGAAGCGCACCGCCGTGCCGGCGGCGATATCCAGCCGGAAGCCGCGCGCGGCCTCGCGGTCGAAGTCGAGCGCGGCATTGGTTTCGTAGAAGTGGAAGTGCGAACCCACCTGCACGGGGCGGTCGCCGGTGTTGGCCACCGTGACGTTCACCGTGGCGCGGCCCGCGTTCAGTTCGATTTCGCCGTCGAGCGGCATCAGTTCACCGGGAATCATCGCAAGGCTCCTTGAGGGTGACGTCCGCCGCTCAGGCGACCAGCAGGCCGGCGCCGTACAGCGCCACGCCAGCCCCGGCCACGCGGGCGATCCAGCCCGCATGGCGGCGCAGGAACAGGCCCGCGCCGATGCCCAGGCCGTGCAGCACCATCGTCGCCACCGCGAAGCCGCCCACGTAGGCCAGCACCGCGGGCATGGCGCCAGCCGTGGCCGGCAGCTCGGCGCCGTGCGCGTAGCCGTGGAACAGCGCGAAGCCGCCGACGACGGCCATCCCGGCCATGGCCGACAGGCGCGCCCGCACGGCCACCAGCAGGCCGATCACCAGCAGCGACACCGCGATCATCGGCTCCACGGCCGGCAGCGTCACGCCGGCAAGACCTAGCGCCGCGCCCACCAGCATCATGGCGACGAAGGCCAGCGGCAGGCGCAGCAGGTCGGCCTTGGCCGGCGCGCCTTGCCCGAAGGCGCCGCGTGAACTGGTGGCGAGCGCGCTCCACACGCCCACGGCGGCCATCGCCAGCAGGTGGTCCGCGCCGGTGAACGGGTGCAGCAGGCCGGCCCAGAGGCTGGCGCCTACGGTGGCGGCGTCATGGCCGGGATGGGCGAAGGCGGACGCGGTGGCCAGGGTCAGCACGGTGCCCGTGGCGGCGCGATGGAGGAATCGGTGCATGGTTGCTCTCTTGTTGTGGAATTGGGTGTCAGACGATGGGATGGTGCACGGTGACGAGCTTGGTGCCGTCCGGGAAGGTGGCCTCGACCTGGATCTCGGGGATCAGTTCGGCCACGCCGTCCATGACGTCCTCGCGGCTGAGCACGGTGGTGCCCTCGTGCATCAGGTCGGCCACGGTGCGGCCGTCGCGCGCGCCTTCCATGATCGCGGCGGTGATCAGGGCCACGGCCTCGGGATAGTTGAGCTTGAGCCCGCGTGCGCGGCGGCGCTCGGCCAGCAGGGCGGCGGTGAAGATCAGCAGCTTGTCCTTCTCGCGCGGCGTCAGTTCCATCGTTCTGTTCCTCGTTCTTTGCTTGTCTTGTTGTCAGGTGGCCCAGAGGCGCAGCGGCCGGGCCGCCACGCCGTGGATCGGCGCGCGCAGCGCGGACCAGGCGCCGGTCATCACGCGCCGCACGGCTTCCATGTCACGCCCCAGGACGCGCAGGAGCAGCATGGACTGCCCTGCAGACCCGGCAAGGCAGGTCACGCCGGCGCGCAGGTCCGGCGCGTAGGGTAATGGTTCGGCCAGGGTTTCGGCCAGTGCCGGCGTGGCGCCCTGCCCCACCGCCCAGAGCGTGCCGAGGATGTGCAGGCCGTCCATGCCCGCCACGGCGGGGCGCAGCGGCGAGGTGGCATCGACCTGCGATTGCTCGATCCACAGCGCGCGGTCCGGGCCGGCCACGCGGGTGTCCAGCCACAGCGCGCCGCTCGACCAGCGCTCGCCCGAGGCCTGCCGGCCCAGCACCACGGCATCCCAGCCGATGGCGCTGCCGGTGGGCGCCACGACGACGTCCGTGGCAATGCGGGCGCGCGCATCGTCGAACACGATGTTCTCCTGCGGCAGCCAGTCCAGCCGGGCGCCGTCGGCCACATCGATGCGCACCTGCTGGGCGGCCTCGCGGCCGAGCGACTTGTACCATTTGGTGGCGCCCGGCGTGGCCAGCACGGCATGGGCGCCGGCTTCCACGGCGATGTCGATGTCGAGCCTGTCACCGCCGGCCACGCCGGCGGGCGGATGCAGCACCACCACGTGGCAGATGTCGCCCTCCGGATAGAGGGGCTTCTGCACCAGCAGCGGCCCCTGATGGCGGCGCTCGACCAAGGCGGTGCGGCCCGCGCGCGCGGCGAAGCGCAGGCGCAGGCTGGCATGCCAGGCGGCGGGCATGGCGAGTTGGGATGGGAAATCGGGGTGACGCATGGGCGAAGATTACACCGCGATCAGCTCCCGCACACCATCCTGTTCCATGGTGGCGCCCTCGCCCCGGGCCACCACCTCGCCCCGGCTCATCACGACGTAGTGATCGGCCAGATGACGGGCGAACTCGTAGTACTGCTCCACCAGCAGCACCGTCATGCCGAACTCGTCCACCAGCAGGCGCAGTGCGCGGCCGATGTCCTGGATGATGGACGGCTGGATGCCTTCGGTGGGCTCGTCGAGGATCAGCAGCTGCGGCTCGCTCATCAGCGCCCGGCCGATGGCCAGTTGCTGCTGCTGGCCGCCGGAGAGGTCGCCGCCGCGGCGCGAGCGCATCGTGCGCAGCACCGGGAACAGCTGGTAGATGCGGTCCGGCACGCCGTTCGGGCGCGCGCGGCTGGCGGCGCCGATCAGCAGGTTCTCCTCGACGGTCAGGCGCGGGAAGATCTCGCGGCCCTGCGGCACGTAGGCGAGCCCGGCCGAGACGCGCTCGTACGGGGCCTTCTTCTCGAGGGCCTTGCCCTCCCAGCTGATGTGGCCGCTACGCGTGGGCACCACGCCCATCAGGCATTTGAGCAGCGTGCTCTTGCCCACGCCGTTACGGCCGAGCAGCGTGGTCAGCTTGCCCTGGGGCACCTCGAACGAGATGTCGCGCAGGATGTGGCTGCCGCCGTAGAACTGGTTCAGTGCATTGACCTGCAGCATGGTTACCTTCCCAGATAGGACTCGATCACGCGCTCGTCGCGCTTCACGGCGTCTAGCGTGCCTTCGGCCAGCAGGCTGCCCTCGGCCAGCACCGAGACCTTGCCGGACGGTCCGGCCAGCGCCGCCACGAATTCCATGTCGTGCTCCACGACCATCATCGAGCAACTGCCGCGCAGGCTGTTCAGCAGGCCGGCCAGCTGCATCGTCTCTTCGTCCGTCATGCCGGCCACGGGTTCATCGAGCAGCAGCAGTTGCGGCTGCTGCATCAGCAACATGCCGATCTCCAGCCGCTGCTTCTGGCCGTGGGACAGCAGGCCGGCCGGGCGATACGCCTCGTCTTCGAGCCCGGTCAGCGCCAGCGTTTCCTCGATGCGGCGATGGCCCTCGCCGGTCAGCCGCGCGCGCAGCGACGACCACCAGCGCTTGTCCGCCTTCATCGCCAGTTCCAGGTTCTCCCATACTTCGTGCTGCTCGAACACCGTGGGCTTCTGGAACTTGCGGCCGATGCCGACCTGCGCGATGCGCGGTTCGGTCATCCGCATCAGGTCGATGGACTGCCCGAGGAAGACGCGCCCGCTGACGTTGGCGTTGCGCGGGCCGGTCTTGCCGGTGATGACGTCCATCATCGTGGTCTTGCCGGCGCCGTTCGGGCCGATCACGCAGCGCAGCTCGCCGTGATCGATGGACAGCGACAGCTTGTTGAGCGCGCGGAAACCGTCGAACTGCACGGTCAGGTCCTCCAGGTAGAGGATGGGACCGTGCGAGGTGTCGATGACGCCGGGCTCCAGCACGCGGCCCAGGCCGGTGGCGTCGCCGCTCTCGGCCTGATCCGCGCCGCGCTGTGCACCGTGTTGTGCGCCATGTTGTGAGGTGGCCGCGTTCATGCCTCGCTCCCTTGCTGCGGGGTCACGGCGGCCGGGCTCACCGCCTCGCCCGTGGCCGCCTGGATCTTCTGGGCGGCCGTGCGCTTGCCGCGCAGGCGGCGCCACAGACCGACCACGCCATCGGGCAGGTACAGCGTCACGAGCACGAACATCGCGCCGAGCAGGAACAGCCAGTACTCGGCGAAGTAGGCCGTGAACATGGTCTTGGCACCGTTGACCAGGAAGGCGCCGACAATCGGCCCGATCAGCGTGCCGCGGCCGCCCACGGCCACCCAGACCGCCATCTCGATGGAGTTGGCCGGCGACATCTCGCCCGGGTTGATGATGCCCACCTGCGGCACGTAGAGCGCGCCGGCAATCCCGCACAGCACGGCCGAGAAGGTCCAGACGAACAGCTTGTAGCCGAGCGGGTTGTAGCCGGAGAACATCACACGCATCTCGGCATCCCGCACGGCGGTGACCACCCGGCCCAGCTTCGACGTGACGATGTAGCGGCACGCCACGAACCCGGCCAGCAGCGCCAGGAAGGTCAGCACGAACAGCGCGGCGCGGGTTTCCGGCGCGGCCACGGCGTAGCCGGCGATGCGCTTGAAGTCCGTGAAGCCGTTGTTGCCGCCGAAGCCGGTCTCGTTGCGGAAGAACAGCAGCATCGCCGCGTAAGTCATGGCCTGCGTGATGATCGACAGGTACACGCCCTTGATGCGCGAGCGGAACGCGAAGAAGCCGAACAGCCACGCCAGCACGCCCGGCACCAGCACCACCAGCAGCAGCGCGTACGGCAGGTGCTCGGTGCCGTGCCAGAACCAGGGCAGTTCCTTCCAGTCGAGGAACACCATGAAGTCGGGCAGGTCGCTCTTGTACACGCCTTCACGGCCGATCGACCGCATCAGGTACATGCCCATCGCATAGCCGCCCAGCGCGAAGAACAGGCCGTGGCCGAGGCTCAGGATGCCGCAGTAGCCCCACACCAGGTCCAGCGCAATGGCCGCCAGCGCGAAGCACATGATCTTGCCGATCAGCGTCAGCGCGTAGGCCGACAGGTGCAGCGGGTGGCCCTCCGGAATCACCAGCGCGCAGATCGGCACGCCGACCGCGACCACCAGCGTGAGGATGACCAGCGCCAGCCACACCTTGCGCGAGAAGAGCGGCTGGCGCTCGGGAACCGAGAGGCGGAACGGCGCCCCGTTCGAGGAGTTCGATTGAAAGCTACGCATGTCATGCCTCCGCGCTGCGCCCTTTGAGCGCGAACAGGCCCTGCGGGCGTTTCTGGATAAACAGCACGATCAGCACCAGGACGAAGATCTTGGCCAGCACCGCGCCGTAGAACGGCTCGATGAACTTGTTGATGAGGCCGAGCCCGAAGGCGCCGACGATGGTGCCGGCCAGCTGGCCTACACCGCCGAGCACCACCACCATGAACGAATCGATGATGTAGGCCTGCCCGAGGTCCGGCCCTACGTTGCCGATCTGGGACAGCGCGCAGCCGCCCAGCCCGGCGATGCCGGCGCCGAACGCGAAGGCGTAGCTGTCCACCTTCCACGTGCGCACACCCACGCAGGCCGCCATGGTGCGGTTCTGCGTGGTGGCGCGCACGAACAGCCCGAGCCGGGTGCGGTTCAGCACGGCCCACGCCACGGCCACCACGGCCAGCGCGAAGGCGATGATGACGATGCGGTTGTACGGAATCACGAGGCCGGCCATCGCGGTGACGCCTCCGCTCATCCAGTTGGGATTGGCCACTTCCACGTTCTGGGCGCCGAAGATGGTGCGCACGGCCTGCATCAGCAGCAGGCTGATACCGAAGGTGGCCAGCAGCGTCTCGAGCGGGCGGCCGTACAGGTGGCGCAGCACAATCCGCTCGATGGCGAAGCCGACGACGCCCGCCGCCAGGAACGACGCCGGCAGCGCCGCCAGCAGGTACCAGTCGAACGCGTTGGGCGCATAGGCGCGGAACAGCGTCTGCACCACGTAGGTGGCGTAGGCGCCGATCATCAGGAACTCCCCGTGCGCCATGTTGATGACGCCGATCAGCCCATAGGTGATGGCCAGGCCCAGCGCGGCCAGCAGCAGCACGCTGCCAAGGCTCAGGCCGGCAAACAGGTTGCCGAGCAGCTCGGCGCGACCCTGCTCGCCACGCATCTTGTCGATGGCCTGCTGCGCGGCGGCGCGTACATCGGCATCGGGCTCCTTGAACTTGCCCGCTTCATCGCGCTCCACCAGCGGCGTCAGCTTCTGGCGGATCTGCGGATTGCTGTCCTGGCCGAGGATGCGGATGGCTTCCAGCCGCGCGTCGCGCGTGGCGTCGGTGCCCTGCGCCAGCACGGTGCTGGCCCAGATCACGTCGAGCCGGGCGCGCAGGCCGGCGTCGGCCTCGGCCTTGCGGGCCGTTTCCACGGCTTCACGCGAGGCATTATCGGGTTGATCGGACAAGGTGTTGATGGCCTGCGTGCGCACCGCGATGTCCGGCGATTGCAGCAGCAGGCTGCTCGCGGCGCTATCGACGATGGCCCGCAGGCTGTTGTTCAGCGTGAGCGACTCGAGTTCATCGGCCTTCACGGTCACCGGCTTGCCGGTGACGGCATCGACGGTTTTGCCATCGTCCTGGCGCACCATGCCCACTGATGGCGCATATTGCAGCGTGTCGTCCTGGAGCGCGCGCAGGATCGGCCCAGCCTGTTCGGGCGGCGCCTGCGTCAGCGCGGCGAGCGCAGCGGTCTTGGCGTCGAAGTCGTCTTCAACCAACGGCTTGAGGTCAGCCTGCGTGAGCGGTGCCGCCCACAGCGGCGCGGCGGCCAGCAACAGCACAGCCAGCATGGCGCGCAGCCACGGCAAGGCGGACGGGAATGGAGATCGGTGCATAGGGCTGGCTGGCGTCTGATATGGCGCGATGGTTCGCGTCTTTTATGCGTGGAACGACCGAGGGAGGGCTCCCCTCTCCCAAGGGAGAGGGGCAAAACACCATGGATACGCTGAAGATCAGCGGCCGGCGACAACCTTGTCCGGCTTGCCTTCGTTACCCGCGATGAACGGGCTCCACGGCTGTGCGCGCACCGGCTTCGGCGTCTTCCACACCACCGTGAACTGGCCGTCGCCCTTCACTTCGCCGATCATCACCGGCTTGTACAGGTGATGGTTCTCGCCCATGGTCAGCGTGAAGCCGTCCGGCGACTTGAAGGTCTGGCCGTACATGGCCTGGCGCACCTTGTCCGCATCGGTGGTGCCGGCCTTCTTGACCGCCTGCGCCCACATGTGGATGCCGACGTAGGTGGCTTCCATCGGGTCGTTGGTCACACGCTTGTCGCCGCCGGGCAGGTTGTTGGCCTTGACCCACGCCGCCCATTGCTTCTTGAACGCGTCGTTCTCGGGGTTCTTCACGGACATGAAGTAGTTCCAGGCGGCCAGATGGCCGACCAGCGGCTTGGTGTCGATGCCGCGCAGTTCTTCCTCGCCCACGGAGAAGGCCACCACCGGCACGTCCTTGGCCTTCAGGCCGGCGTTGCCCAGTTCCTTGTAGAACGGCACGTTGGAGTCGCCGTTGATCGTCGAGATCACGGCCGTCTTGCCGCCTTGCGAGAACTTCTTGATGTTGGCGACGATGGTCTGGTAGTCGCTATGTCCGAACGGGGTGTAGACCTCCTCGATGTCCTTGTCGGCCACGCCCTTGCTCTTCAGGAACGCGCGCAGGATCTTGTTGGTCGTGCGCGGGTACACGTAGTCGGTGCCGAGCAGGAAGAAGCGCTTGGCGCCGCCGCCTTCCTTGCTCATCAGGTATTCCACGGCCGGGATGGCCTGCTGGTTAGGCGCGGCACCGGTGTAGAACACGTTTTTCGACATCTCCTCGCCCTCGTACTGCACCGGGTAGAACAGCAGCGAGTTCAGTTCCTCGTAGACCGGGAGCACGGACTTGCGCGATACCGAGGTCCAGCACCCAAACGTGACGGCGACCTTGTCCTGCGTGATCAGCTGACGCGCCTTTTCGGCGAACAGCGGCCAGTTGGAGGCGGGGTCCACCACCACCGGCTCGAGCTTGCGGCCGAGCACGCCGCCGCTCTTGTTGATCTCGTCGATGGTCATCAGCGCCACATCCTTGAGCGAGGTCTCGGAGATGGCCATCG
The DNA here is from genome assembly GCF_046535395.1 of Cupriavidus sp. SIMBA_020. Classification (NCBI taxonomy): domain Bacteria; kingdom Pseudomonadati; phylum Pseudomonadota; class Betaproteobacteria; order Burkholderiales; family Burkholderiaceae; genus Cupriavidus; species Cupriavidus sp. SIMBA_020. The sequence goes on from NZ_JAWRWU010000001.1 coordinate 602,464, forward strand.
TGCCCGACAGCGAATGCAGGATGCCGACCTTGATCGGATCCTTCGACTGCGCCAGCAGCGGGCTGGTACCGATCATCGCCGCGGCGGCTACCGCCGACAGCTTCAGCATGTCACGTCGTTTCATTGCAGCTCCCAGTTTGTCGTATATGGTCAGGGACTCTACGCACCCCGGGTGATCCTTCTGCAACTAGCGTGCCATGGACTGCCAGGCCGGGAACGATCAAAGGTGGGAGGAAACGTCACGGCGGGTGATGCCGACGCACCATTGCGGTGCCAACCGGGCCGCCGGTGCCGCGCCCGGCGCCGCACCGGCATCGTGCACGGCCGCAAATCAGTGCAGGATGCAGGCCGGCGGCAGTGCATCGCGCACCGTCGGCAATAAAAAACGGGGCCCGAGGGCCCCGTCTTCGCTGCATGCCTGACGATGCTTACTTCATCATCGGCATCATGTTGGCATTCATGTTGTGCATGATCCAGAGCGAACCGGCCAGCACGATGAACAGGATCAGCAGCGTGAACAGGAACGCCATGACGTTCCAGCGCTGACCCTTGGAGCCATCCATATGGAGGAAGTACTTCAGGTGGACCACGATCTGGACCACGGCCATGCCGAGGATGATCCAGAGGATCGTGCCGCGGTCCATGGTGCCGTCCATCACGATCTTGAACGGGATCACCGTCAGGATCACGGCCAGCACGAAGCCGATCACATACGACTTGACGCTGCTGTGGCCGTGCGACTCGCCGTGGGCAGCCGTTGCATGTTGTTGTGCCATTACAGTGCTCCCATCAGGTAGACCACGGTGAAGACGCCAATCCAGACGATGTCCAAGAAGTGCCAGAACAGGCTCAGGCAGTTCAGGCGCTTTTCCATCGTCGCGGTCATGCCCTTCTTGTTCAGCTGCCACATCAGCACGAGCATCCAGACCATGCCGCTGGCCACGTGCAGCCCGTGGGTACCCACGAGCGTGAAGAACGACGACAGGAACGCGCTGCGGCCGGGGCCGGCGCCTTCGTGGATCAGGTGATGGAACTCATAGATTTCCATCGACATGAACGCGGCACCCAGCAGGAACGTCACGCCGAGCCAGAACAGCACGCGACCCTTGCTGCGGTTCTGCAGCGAGATCATGGCGAAGCCGTACGTGATCGACGAGAACAGCAGGATGAACGTCTCGACCAGCACGAAGTTGAGCTCGAACAGCTCCTTGCCCGACGGGCCGCCCGCCACTTCGCCGCGCAGCACGGCGTAGGCGGCGAACAGGCACGCGAACAAGATGCAGTCGCTCATCAGGTACAGCCAGAAACCGAAGACGGTGTTCTCGCTGGTGTCGTGATGGGCGTGGTCGTGGTCATGCGCGGCATCGTGCGCGTGGCCGTGGGCGGGGGCTTGCGCCCCGAAACGGTCTAGAACTTCAGTCGACATGATGATCAGCCCTGCGTGGCGATGCGCTGCTGGTGCAGCGTTTCGATCTGCTCGACCTGCTTGGCCGGCACGTAGTAATCGATATGGTCGTCGTTGGCGCGGCGGATGAACGCCACCACCATGCCAACCAGGCCCACGGCGGCAAGCCACCAGATATGCCAGGTCAGCGCGAAGCCCAGCACGAGGCTGAAGGCACCCATGTAGAAGCCTGCGCCAGTGTTCTTCGGCATGTGGATCTGCTCGTAGCCGTCCGTGCGGATGGTCTCGCCACGGGCCTTCATGTCGGCAAACGCGTCCAGGTCACGCACCACCGGGGTGTGCGCGAAGTTGTAGAACGCGGGCGGCGACGACGTGGCCCACTCCAGCGTACGGCCACCCCACGGATCGCCCGTGACGTCGGCCAGCGCCTTGCGGTTGCGGATCGACACGACGATCTGCAGCACCTGGAAGCCGATACCCATGGCGATGAACACCACGCCAATCACGGCCGCGTACAGGAACGGGGTCCAGGCCGGGTTGTCGGTATGGTTCAGGCGGCGGGTCATGCCCATCAGGCCCAGCACGTACAACGGCATGAACGCGAAGTAGAAGCCAACCAGCCAGCACCAGAACGCGCACTTGCCCAGACGCTCGTCCAGCTTGAAGCCGAACGCCTTCGGCCACCAGTAGGTCACGCCGGCCAGGTAGCCGAACAGCACGCCACCGATGATCACGTTGTGGAAGTGGGCAATCAGGAACAGGCTGTTATGCAGCACGAAATCGGCTGCCGGCACGGCCATCAGCACCCCGGTCATGCCGCCGATCACGAAGGTGATCATGAAGCCCAGCGTCCACAGCACCGGCGACGTGAACTGCACGCGGCCACGGTACATCGTGAACAGCCAGTTGAAGATCTTCACCCCGGTGGGGATGGAGATGATCATCGTGGTGATGCCGAAGAACGCATTCACGCTGGCGCCGGAGCCCATCGTGAAGAAGTGGTGCAGCCAGACGATGAACGACAGCACCATGATGGCGGCGGTGGCGTAGACCATGCCCTTGTAGCCGAACAGCTTCTTGCCCGAAAACGTCGAGATGATCTCCGAGAAGATACCGAACGCCGGCAGGATCAGGATGTACACCTCGGGGTGGCCCCAGATCCAGATCAGGTTCACGTACATCATGGCGTTGCCGCCACCGTCGTTCGTGAAGAAGTGCATGCCGAAGTAACGGTCCAGGCCCAGCAGCGCCAGCGACACCGTCAGCACCGGGAAGGCAGCCACGATCAGCACGTTGGTGCACAGGGCGGTCCAGGTGAACACCGGCATGCGCATCAGGGTCATGCCTGGGGCGCGCATCTTGAGGATGGTCACGAGGAAGTTCACGCCGGTCAGCAGCGTGCCCAGCCCTGATATCTGCAAGGACCAGAGGTAGTAGTCCACCCCTACGCCAGGACTGTAGTCGATGCCCGACAGCGGCGGATAGGCCAGCCAGCCGGTACGCGCGAATTCACCAACGCCCAGGGAGATGTTGACCAGCATCGCGCCGGCCACGAACAGCCAGAAGCTCAGCGTGTTCAGGAACGGGAACGCCACGTCGCGCGCGCCGATCTGCAGCGGCACCACAAGGTTCATCAGGCCCGTCATCAGCGGCATGGCCACGAAGAAGATCATGATCACGCCGTGGGCGGTGAAGATCTGGTCGTAGTGCTCAGGGGGCAGGATGCCGGGGTCGCCATTGGTGGCCAGCGCCAGCTGGGTACGCATCATGATGGCGTCGGCGAAGCCGCGCAGCAGCATGATCAGCGCCACCAGCGAGTACATCACGCCGATACGCTTGTGGTCGACGGACGTGATCCACTCGCTCCACAGGTAGTTCCACTTCTTGAAGTACGTGATCCCGCCGAGCAGCGCCAGCCCGCCAAGGGCCACGCAGCTCAGCGTGATCATGATGATCGGCTCATGAAACGGAATCGCCGACAAAGTCAATTTGCCAAACATCATTGCTCCTAGGATTGCGCGCCCAGCGCCGGCTTGGCCGGCGTGGTCATGGACACCCGCTCTTCGCCGAGCGTGTTACGCGACGTGCAGACCGGGCCACCATCGAAGCCCTCGCGGGCCATGGCGCGGCCGTCGGCGCCCATGTACTGATGCAGGATGCCGGTGTACAGGCCGTCTTCGACCTTGCCGTAGAGGGCAACCGGCTCCGCTTCGCTCGGCTTGGCCAGGACCTTGTAGTCCGCAGCGTCGAGCTGGCGGTCAGACGCGCGCACCTTGGCCACCCACGCGTCGAAGTCGAAGTTCGACATCGCAACGGCCTTGAACTTCATGCCCGAGAAGCCGCCGCCGCTATAGTTGGCGGACATGCCGTCATACGTGCCGGCTTCGTTGGCGATGAGGTGCAGCTTGGTCTCCATCCCGGCCATGGCGTACACCTGGCTGCCCAGCTGGGGGATGAAGAACGAATTCATGATCGAATCCGAGGTGATCTTGAAGTTCACCGGGGTACCCACCGGCAGCGCCAGCTGGTTGACCGTGGCGATCTTCAGTTCCGGATAGATGAACAGCCATTTCCAGTTCAGCGCGACCGCTTCCACGGTAATCGGCTTGACGCTCGATTCCAGCGGCTTGTACGGGTCCAGGTCGTGCGACGACTTCCAGGTGATGTAGCCCAGCACCGCGATGATGATGCAGGGGATCAGCCAGACCACCACCTCGATCTTGGTCGAGTGCGACCAGTCCGGCTCGTACCGGGCAGCCTTGTTGGTGGCGCGGTACTTCCAGGCGAAGACCAGCGTCAGGACGATCACCGGCACCACCACCAGCAGCATGAGCCAGGTAGCGATCAGGATGATGCCCTTGATGTCGACACCGACCTGACCCTTCGGGTCGAGCAGCGTCATGTTGCAGCCGGCCAGCAACAGCAAGCCAAGGCTAGGCAGGAACCGCGTCCAGCGCGGCATTATGGGTTTTTTCATGTCACGACGGTCTGGTTGGGCCGCTCCCGACATGCAGGCGCGGCACCGCCATCCGCTGCACGGGGCAACTGGCTGGCTGGGCTGGGAAAAACCGGAGGACGTGTCCAAAGCTGGCGTTGCGGAACTGGCGATGCAAGCGCCTGCGGACCATGCGGCCGGGCAACGCCATGAACGCGGCTGGACAGCAACTGACGACTGCGTGCGCGGGATGCCGGAGGGGGCGGTGCGTGCGCTGAGGTAACCGACTGCCTGAACTGCGATCGATCCCGGCTCAAGACTGCCGCCGGGACGAGCGTTGTGTCACGATGCTCACGCGATTTCCACCGGTTTCGACCACCCCGCCAGCGCAGCGGGCACGGTCTTCGCGCGGATACCGCATAACATAAAACATCGTGGGCGCGACTGTACCGCAACGCAACATTAGGGGTAAACCCACGGGGTGCGGAAACACTGTTCGGAAAATCGGACAATGACATCGGCCGCCCGAAAGTGTCGCGCGCAGGGGACAGCCATGTCGTGATGGATCGTTTTTCAACGATTCCACTGGACAAACGACGAGGGCCGCGTTCTAGCGGCCCTCGTATTTTTCCGATTCAGATCGGAACTGGCTGGCGCTCAGGAGTAGCGTCGGCTGATCGATTCTGCCACGCAGACCGGGCGGTCGCTGCCCTCCCGCTCCACCGTCACCTCCCAGGTGGACTGGGCGCCGATCAGGCCGTTGGGCATCGGGTCGAGCCGCTCCACCTTGAGCAGCTTCACGCGGGCGCGCAGGCGACTGCCCACCGGCACCGGCGAGGTGAACCGCACCCGGTTCAGGCCATAGTTGACACCCATCTTGACGCCTTCCATGTGGATCGCGTTCTGCATGAACTGCGGCAGCAGCGACAGGGTCAGGAAGCCATGGGCCACCGGGGCGCCGAACGGCGACTCGCGCTTGGCGCGCTCCACGTCGATGTGGATCCACTGGTGGTCGCCAGTGGCCTCGGCAAACAGGTTGACCTGCTGCTGCGTGATCTCGGTCCAGTCGCTGACGGCCACTTCCTGGCCTTGCAGGCTTTCCAGCTCTTCCAGCGATGCGATGGTGCGCATGGTGTCTCCTCTTTTGCGTCGTCTCGATTCGGGGTTCGTATTATGCCGGCCGCCGGCCGTACATGCCCATGCCCTTGACCGTGCAGACCAGCTCGCCGTGCTGGTTGGTGGCTTGCCACTGGGTCAGCACCACGCCGCGGTCCGGCTTGGACGAGGACGGGCGCGTCTCCAGCACCTTCAGCACGGCCGTCAGCGTGTCGCCCGCATAGACGGGCTTGATCCAGCGGATCTCGTCCACGCCCGGCGAGCCCATGCTGCTGCTCCGGTCGCCCATGGACTTCACCAGCAGCTTCATCATGATCGCGCAGGTCATCCACCCGCTCGAAATCAGCCCGCCGTAGATGCTCTTGGCGGCGGCGTCCTTGTCGATATGGAACGGCTGCGGGTCGTACTGGCTCGCAAACGCCACGATCTCCGCCTCGGTGACCGTGTAGCTGCCCAGCGGATGCTCGCTGCCAACCTGGTAATCCTCGAAATACATCTTTGACATGTTCGCTCCGTAGATGGCGTTACCAGAAGCAAAAAACCGCGCCGGGGACAACGGGCGCGGTTTCTGTACAACGTGGGGCTCAGGCGGCTGCCTGGAAGCCCGGCTGGCTGGCGAAGCGGCCCAGGTGGTGGTCCACATCGCCAAACGTGGTGTTGATCAGCGTCAGCCGCTTGAACATGTGCGCGGCCGGCAGTTCGTCCGTCACGCCCATGCCGCCGTGGATCTGCACCGCCTCCTGGCCAACCGTGCGGGCGGCCTGCCCCACGCGCGCCTTGGCGGCGGACACGTAGCGGCGGCGCTCCTCGGGGTTCGACTCCTCGAAGCGGGCCGCAGCCAGCAGCGTGATCGAACGAGCCTGCTCGGCATGGATGAACATCTCGACCATGCGGTGCTGGAGCGCCTGGAAGCGGGCGATGGGCATGCCAAACTGCTGGCGCGTCTTGGCGTACTCGAGCGTGGCGGCGTTCAGCGTGTCGATCACGCCCACGGCTTCGGCGCACAGCAGCACCGCGCCGTAGTCGGCCGTGGCTTCGAGCACGTCCCAGCCCTGCCCCTCGGCGCCCAGCAGCGTGGCCGGGGCGTCCTGGAAGGTCACGTCAGCAGCGCGCAGATTGTCGATGGTGCGGTAGTCGGTCACGCTCACGCCGGCGCCGTTCGTATCGACCAGGAACAGCGAGATGCCAATCGTGTCGGCATCGGCGCCGCTGGTGCGGGCGGACACCACGAGCTTATCGGCCTGTGCACCGTGGATCACCACCACCTTGCGGCCGTTCAGCTTGCCACCCTTGGCCGTCACGCGCACATCATTCAGCGCGTAGCGCGACTGCGGCTCGTTGAACGCCGTGGCCAGCTTGACCTCACCGCCAGCTACCTGCTCGAGCAGGGCGTCCTGGCCGCCGGCCAGCTTCAGCGCATGCGCGGCGACCACGGTGGCGAAGTACGGCTCCACCACCAGGCCACGGCCCAGTTCCTGCTGCACCACCATCATGTCGACGGCCGTGCCCGAGAAGCCGCCCTGCGCTTCCGGCACCGGCAGCGCGGTCAGGCCCAGTTCGACCAGCGCGCCCCAGGTGCCCTCGCCGTAACCAGCCTCGGCCTTGATGTTTTTCTTGCGCGACTCGAAGTCGTAGCTCTTGTCGATGAAGCGGCGGACGGCGTCGGCCAGTTGCTTCTGTTCGTCGCTGAGATTGAAGTTCATGTTGCGTGTCTCCTCACAGCCCCAGAATCATCTGGCTGATGATGTTCTTCTGAATTTCGTTGGACCCGCCGTAGATGGAGGTCTTGCGATAGTTGAAGTAGTACGCGGCCAGCGGCGCGGCGTCGTCGAAACCGGTCACCGCGTGCGGCTGCTCGCACTCGAGGTAGGCCGTATCGAACGGCTGTGCGTACGGGCCGACGGCTTCCACCATCAGTTCGGTCAGCATCTGCTGGATCTCGGTGCCCTTGATCTTGAGCATCGATGCCTCAGGGCCGGGACCCTTCCCTGCCGCCTCGCTGGACACCACGCGCAGCACGGTCAGCTCCAGCGCCATCAGTTCGATCTCGAGCGCAGCCACCTTGGCGCCGAATACCGGATCTTCCAGCAGCGGCTTGCCGTTCTTCTGCTGCTGGCGCGCCACGCGCTTCAGGAAGCCCAGTTCGCGCTTGGAGTTGCCCACGCGGGCAATGCCGGTGCGCTCATGGCCGAGCAGGTACTTGGCGTAGGTCCAGCCACGGTTTTCCTCGCCCACGCGGTTCTCGACGGGCACCTTCACGTTGTCGAAGAAGACCTCGTTCACTTCGTGCTCTTCGTCGAGCATGATGATCGGGCGCACGGTAATGCCGGGCGTCTTCATGTCGATCAGCAGGAACGAGATGCCTTCCTGCTTCTTGGCCTCGGGGTCCGTGCGGACCAGGCAGAAAATCATGTCGGCGTGCTGGCCGAGCGTGGTCCAGGTCTTCTGGCCGTTGACGATGTAGTGCTTGCCGTCCGACGTCAGTTCGGCGCGCGTCTTCAGCGAGGCGAGGTCCGAACCCGAACCTGGCTCGGAGTAGCCCTGGCACCACCAGTCCGTGCAATCGAGGATACGCGGCAGGTAGTAGGACTTCTGCTCGGCATTGCCGTACTTCATGATCACGGGCGCGACCATCGCCACGCCGAACGGCAGCACGCCGGGCGCGCCGACGCGGGCATTTTCCTCGTCCCAGATATGGCGCTGCGTGGCGTTCCAGCCCGTGCCGCCGAACTCCACCGGCCAGTGCGGGGCCGACCAGCCCTTGCCGGCCAGCAGCTTGTGCCACGTCTTGAAGTCATCGCGGTTGGGGCGGCGATGATTGAGAACCTTCTCGCGGATTTGCGCCGGCAGGTTGGCTTCGAGCCAGCTACGCACTTCCTGCCGGAAGGCGTTGTCGGCCGCCGAGTAGTTGAGATCCATGCCCGTCTCCAGTGGTGCCGGCTCCCTAGTTGAGCGCGCGGCGAGTTGTTTTACCTGCGCATCGCTGCGCGGGAAAACCGGGCACAGGATGCTTGTTCAGTGGGCCGTCTGCTTCAGTGCGTCCGGCACGATGAGCGGAAAGGTCTCGATGCCCTCCTCGGCCAGCGCCTGCACATCCTCCGCCGAGGCCGAACCGCGAATACCGCGTTCCGGTGCCTCTTCGTAGTGCATGCGCCGCGCCTCCTCGGCAAAGCGGTCGCCCACGTCCTCGGTCTGTGCCAGCACCTGCCGTACCGCCGACAGGTAGCGTGCCTGCAGCGCCTGCAACGCCTGCTGGACTTCGGCGTTCACCGCGCCCGGCGCATTGGCCGGCTTGGGTGTCTCCTGCCTGGCGGTGGCGCCCGAGAGATTCAGGCGCGGCGCGCTCGGCAGGCGACTGACCGCGTGGTCGCCACAGACCGGGCATTGGACGAGGTCGCGCGAGAACTGCGATTGCGCATCTTCCTCCGAGGCGAACCAGCCCTCGAAACGATGGTCTTGCGCACAGCGCAGGTCGAGCACCTTCATGATCTTTCCAGCCCGTCGGGCAAATATTAGCCGTGAATCGAAATTTTGTGAACGGTCGTGCTAATTTTTTCTGTGACCGTTTCGCCTAGCAGGATGCGTGGGAAACACAAACTGCCAAGGCGGGCCCGCGAGACTGGGAAAACCAAGGGAAAACCCCGGGATGTCCGCCTCGCGGCCGCCGCAAGCTTAACAGTAATGTGCGAATTCAGCCGACGCCACTGAGCGGGAACGGTGGCTCGGCTTGCTCGCCCGGCTGCCACGCGCCCGAGAGGATTTTTTCAAGCCAGAACGCGCCGATGATCGTCTTGACGTCGGTGATCCGGCCCTGCCGGACCCAGTCGATGACCTGGCCCGCCGGCGTGATGAACGTCTCGAGGAATTCGCCGTCATCGAGCTTCGATTCGCCGGCCGTGAGGTCGCGTGCCAGGAACAGGTCGATGAATTCGGTGGAGTAGGAGATGACCGGGTGGATCCGGGTCAGATAGTCCCAGCGCTGGGCGGTATAGCCGGTCTCCTCGAGCAGCTCGCGCTGGCCGCAACGCAGCGCGCCCTCCTCCGGATCGAGCTTGCCGGCCGGAAACTCGAGCATGACCTCGCCCACCGGATAGCGGAACTGGCGTTCCATCAACACGGTGCCGTCATCGAACAGCGGGATCATCATGACCGCACCCGGATGCAGCACGTACTCCCGCCCGGCCTGCTTGCCATCTGGCAGCCTGACGATGTCTTGCTTGAGGGTGAGAAATTTACCGCGATGGAGGGTGGCGGACGCCACGCAGGTTTCGCTGAGATGCTCGTCGGCACCGCTTGCGGGCGCCGGGGGGGCCTTGTGGGTCTTGTCCGTCATGAACGCTCCGGTGAGGAAAGCACGGCCGGGGCGCAGGCAAGCCGTCAGGCCGTGCGATGTTTGACCAGGTATTGCCAGGTGAAGCCGGGGAAGGCAAACACCAGCATCATGCAAGCCGTGATGGCGTAGAACTGCCAGCCCTGCGGGAAGGTGTTGCCGAGGCCGGCCTCCACCGCGAAACCGGCGGCACCGGCCACCGCGTACCACACGATCAGTTCCGCCACCCGCACCCACAGCGGCTTGCGGGCATCCTTCCAGCGAAGGCCCACCGCCGCAAACAGGCGCTGGTTGACGAACGGCAGGTTGGCACACACCAGTGCCAACAAGATGACAAACCAGCCGCCCGCCGACGAACTCATGATCCGGTGCCTTTTCTATCGTCTGACAATCAGGACGCCAGCGTGGCGCGGATTGCCTGGTAGCACAGGTTCATCAGCGCTGCCGGGAAGAGACCCAGCAGGATGATGGCCAGGCCATTCAGGCTCAGCACCGAGCGCAGGCCAACCGATGCTTCCAGTGGCTCTTCACCCACCGGCGCATCGAAGTACATCAGCTTGATCACGCGCAGGTAGTAGAACGCGCCGATCAGCGAGAACAGCACCGCGACGATCGCCAGCCAGCTCATGCCTGCCGCAACCACCGCCTCCAGCACGGCCAGCTTGGCGTAGAAGCCAACGGTCGGCGGAATGCCGCTCATCGAGAACATCATCACCAGCATCAGCAGCGCAAACCACGGATGACGGCGCGACATACCCTTCAGGTCATCGAGCGTCTCGGCCTCGAAGCCCTTGCGGGTGCGGACCAGGATCAGGCCGAACGTGCCAAGCGTGGTCAGCATGTACGTCACCGAGTAGAACATCGACGCGCTGTACGCATCGGCGGCGCCATCCGTCTTGTTCGCCACCACGCCGGACAGCAGGCCCAGCAGGATGAAACCCATGTGCGAGATGGTCGAGTACGCCAGCATCCGCTTCAGGTTGGTCTGCACGATGGCGGTCAGATTACCGATCGCCAGCGACAGCACCGACAGCACGACCAGCATCATCTGCCAGTCGTTGGCCAGCGGCAGCAGGCCCTCGACCAGCACGCGCATGAACAGCGCGAAGGCCGCGACCTTCGGGCCGGCCGCGATCAGCAGCGTCACGGCAGTCGGCGAACCCTGATAGATGTCCGGAATCCACATGTGGAACGGGGCGGCGCCGAGCTTGAACGACAGGCCGGCAACAATGAACACCACGCCGAAGGCCAGCATCGTCGTATTGATGCGACCCGATTCCACGGCACGGAACACCTCGCCCAGGTTCAGCGAACCGGTGGCACCGTACATCATCGACACGCCGTAGAGCAGGAAGCCAGAAGCCAGCGCGCCCAGCACGAAGTACTTCATCGCCGACTCCGACGTCACGCGCGACTCGCGGCGCAGGGCCACCAGCGCATAGGACGACAGCGACAGCAGTTCCAGACCCAGGTACAGGGTCAGGAAGTTGTTGCCTGTGATCATGACGATCTGGCCGCCCAGCGTGAACAGCGCGAGCATGTAGAACTCGCCCGCGAACATGTCGCGCTCGCCGAGGTAGCTGCGCGTATAGACCAGTGTCAGGAACATGCCGGCCGAGCAGAACGCCGACAGCACGTTGGCCATCGGGTCGATCACGACCATGTTGGCAAACGCGTAGTGCGTTTCGCCGGCGGCGGCGTTCATGCCGAACCAGACGGTGAGGACCAGCGTGGTCAGCAGCGACAGCGGGTACGCCACGCTCTTGCTGCCCTTGCCGCGGGCAAGGTCGATCCAGTTGATCGCCGCGACGGCAATCGCCAGGAAGATGATTGGCGCCACCGGAGCCAGGCTAGAAGACGGTTGCATGTTGATTTCTCTCCCCCGCTGTTACAGCTTGGACTGCGCCACGTGGGACAGCAGGTTCGCGACCGACGCGTGCATCACATCGGTAAAGGGTTTCGGGTACAGGCCCATGTACAGCGTCATGATGGCCAGCAGGCCCAGCATGAAGAACTCGCGCTTGTTCAGGTCGATCAGTTCGCGCACGTGCTGGTGCACGATGTCGCCAAAGATCACGCGCTTGACCATCCACAGCGAGTACGCCGCGCCAAGGATCAGGGCCGTGGCGGCCAGCAGGCCAATCCAGAAGTTGTACTTCACGGCACCCAGGATGACCATGAACTCGCCCACGAAGCCCGACGTGGCCGGCAGGCCGCAGTTGGCCATCGCGAAGAACACCGAGAGTGCTGCGAACTTCGGCATGGTATTCACCACGCCGCCGTAGTCGGCGATCTGGCGCGAGTGCACGCGGTCGTAGAGCACGCCGATGCACAGGAACATGGCGCCGGAGATGAAGCCGTGCGAGATCATCTGGATGATGCCGCCTTCCACGCCGATGTCGTTGAAGATGAAGAAGCCCAGCGTCACGAAACCCATGTGGGCAATCGACGAGTACGCCACCAGCTTCTTCATGTCAGCCTGCACCAGCGCCACGAGGCCGATGTAGATCACCGCGATCAGCGAGATGGTGATGATGAACGGGGCGAGCGTGTGGCTGGCATCTGGGGCGATCGGAAGCGAGAACCGCAGGAAGCCGTAGGCACCGAGCTTCAGCATGATCGCGGCCAGCACCACGGAACCGCCGGTCGGTGCTTCCACGTGGGCGTCCGGCAGCCAGGTGTGGACCGGCCACATCGGCACCTTGACCGCGAAGGCCATGAAGAACGCCAGGAACAGCGCGATCTGCTCGTTCATCGACAGCTTGGCCTGGTGCCAGGACAGGATGTCGAAGGTACCGGTCTTGCTGTAAAGGTACAGCAGCGCAACCAGCGTCAGCAGCGAGCCGAGCAGTGTATAGAGGAAGAACTTGAAGGCCGCGTAGACGCGGTTCGGGCCGCCCCAGACGCCGATGATGATGTACATCGGAATCAGCGTGGCTTCGAAGAACACGTAGAACAGCATGCCGTCGAGCGCGCAGAACACGCCGACCATCAGGCCGGACAGGATCAGGAACGCGGCCATGTACTCGGCCACACGCTCGGTGATCACTTCCCAGGCCGAGATCACGACGATCACGGTGATGAACGAGGTCAGCACCACGAACCACATCGAGATCCCGTCCACGCCGAGGTGGTAGTTGATCTTGAAGCGCTCGATCCAGCTCGCGTTCTCGACGAACTGCATGGCCGCCGAGGCGGTATCGAAGTGAAATACGAGCGGCAGCGTGACGACGAAGCTGGCCAGCGCGCCGAACAGCGACATCCAGCGCACGTAGCACTTGCTGCGATCAGAGCCCGAGGCGAGGACCAGCAAGCCGAAGAAGATAGGCAGCCAGATTGCGAAAGACAGAACCATTTCTTTGTTTTCCTTACTTGGTGCCTATCACTTGGTGCCTATCACGCCAGTGATCGTCAGCGTCAGGAGCACCAGCATGCCGAGGATCATCGCGAACGCGTAATGGTAGATGTAGCCGGACTGCAGGTAGCGGCTGGCAGCGGCAAACGATGCCACCACGCGGGCCGAACCGTTGACGAACAGACCGTCGATCAGGCCCTGGTCGCCGCCCTTCCACAGGCCGGTGCCCAGCAGGCGCGCACCGCGTGCGAACACTGCCTGGTTGAACGCGTCCATGTAGTACTTGTTGTCGAGCAGCTTGTAGAGGCCCGAGAAGCGTTGCTGGATCGCGGCCGGGATGTCCGGGCGCTTCATGTAGAAGAACCACGACAGCACCACACCGGCAATGGCCAGCCACAGCACCGGGGTCGTCAGCGAATGGATCGCCATCGGCACCCAGCCGTGGAATGCTTCACGCAGTTCTTCCATTGCATGGTGGTTCTCGCCCACGAAGATCACGTCCTTGAACGCAACGCCGTGCTTGAAGAACTCGCCGAACAGCATCGGCTCGATGGCGATGGCGCCGATGATCACCGACGGAATCGCCAGCAGCACCAGCGGCAGCGTCACCACCCACGGCGATTCGTGCGGCTTCTCGCCCGGGGCCAGGCCATGGTGATGGTCGTCGCCGTGCGATTCATCTTCTTCCTCGTGGTGGTCGTGGTGGGCGTGCGGCTTGCCGAAACGCTCTTCACCGTGGAACACCAGGAAGTACATGCGGAACGAGTAGAACGCGGTCACGAACACACCGGCCAGCACGGCGAAGTACGCAAAGCCGGAACCGGCGATATGCGACTCGGCCACGGCCTCGATGATCGAGTCCTTGGAATAGAAGCCCGCGAAGAACGGCGTGCCGATCAGGGCCAGCGAGCCCACCAGCGACGTGATCCAGGTGATCGGCATGTACTTGCGCAGGCCGCCCATGTTGCGGATGTCCTGGTCGTGGTGCATGCCGATGATGACCGAACCGGCTCCAAGGAACAGCAGTGCCTTGAAGAACGCGTGCGTCATCAGGTGGAACACCGCCACCGAGTAGGCCGAAGCACCCAGCGCCACGGTCATGTAGCCCAGCTGCGACAGCGTGGAGTACGCCACCACACGCTTGATGTCGTTCTGGATGATGCCCAGGAAGCCCATGAACAGCGCGGTGATCGCGCCGATCACCAGCACGAAGGACAGCGCGGTGTCCGACAGTTCGAACAGCGGCGACATGCGTGCCACCATGAAGATACCGGCGGTCACCATGGTTGCCGCGTGGATCAGTGCCGAGATCGGGGTCGGGCCTTCCATCGAATCAGGCAGCCACACGTGCAGCGGGAACTGTGCCGACTTGCCCATCGCGCCGATGAACAGGCAGATGCAGGCCACGGTCAACATCATCCAGTCGGTGCCCGGGAAGGTCACGGCGGCAAGTGCCTCGCGCTTGGCGAACACGGCGCTGTAGTCCATGCTGCCGCTGTAGGCCAGCAGCAGGCCGATACCGAGGATGAAGCCGAAGTCACCCACGCGGTTGACCAGGAACGCCTTCATATTGGCGAAGATCGCCGTCGGACGCGTGTACCAGAAACCGATCAGCAGGTACGAGACGAGGCCCACCGCTTCCCAGCCGAAGAACAGCTGCAGGAAGTTATTGCTCATCACCAGCATCAGCATCGAGAAGGTGAACAGCGAGATGTAGGCAAAGAAGCGGTTGTAGCCGGCGTCGCCCTGCATGTAGCCCACGGTGTAGATGTGCACCATCAGCGACACGAAGGTCACGACCACCATCATCATCGCGGTCAGCGAATCCACCAGGAAGCCGACTTCCATCTTCAGGCTGCCGATGGCCATCCATTCGTACACGGTGCCGTTGTAGCCGGCGCCGTCCATCACGTCGCGCAGCACCAGCAGCGAGAGGACGAAGGCGATGGCGACACCGAGGATCGTGGCGGTGTGGGCCACGATGCGGCCGCCGCGCGTATCCGAGGAGAACGTGCCGAAGAACTTGGTGCCGAACAGGCCGGCTATCGCGGCGCCGGCGAGCGGCGCCAGCGGAATCGCCAGCAGCAGGTTGGGGTTGAGCGTGGTTGCCATAGGACGCTTATTGGTGTGCGGTCGGGGAGCAGTCTTGGGTCATGGAGGTCATGGATCAGCCCTTGAGCGTATCCATGTCATCCACGTTGATCGTGTCCAGGTTACGGAACAGCACGACCAGGATTGCCAGACCGATTGCCGACTCGGCAGCGGCCACCGTGAGGATGAAGAAAACGAAAACCTGTCCGGCCAGGTCGCCCATATAGTGCGAGAAGGCGACGAAGTTCATATTGACCGCAAGCAGCATCAGCTCGAGCGCCATCAGCAGCACGATCACGTTCTTGCGGTTCAGGAAAATGCCAACGATGCTGATTGCGAAGAGGATCGCACCGAGCACGAGGAAGTGGGCGAGAGAGAGCACAGCGTTATTCTCCGGGCTTAGTTCTTATTGGCGGCTGCGTTCGCATCCGCTCCGGCCCGGCCCTCGGCCGGCATGTTCACCAGGCGCACGCGGTCATCGCGGCGGGTACGCAGCTGGTTCGACACATCCTGTGCCTTGACGTCCTTGCGGCGGCGCAGCGTCAGTGCCACGGCGGCGACGATGGCCACGAGCAGGATGATGCCGGCCACTTCGAACGCGAAGATGTAGTCCGTGTAGATCAGCTTGCCGAGCGCGCCGGTGTTCGAGTAGTTGGGGTCCTGCGAGCCGGGCGGCAGCACAGCGGCCGTGGTGCCGATGAAGTTGCGCACCAGCACGATCGCCATTTCGGCGATGATCAGCGCGCCCACCACCGAAGCCAGCGGCACGTAGGTCCAGAAGTCGCGGCGCAGGTGCTCGATATCGATATCGATCATCATCACCACGAACAGGAACAGCACCATCACGGCGCCCACGTAGACGAGCACGAGCAGGATGGCGAGGAACTCCGCCTTCAGGATCATCCAGATCGCCGCGGCGGTGAAGAACGCCAGGACGAGGAACAGTGCGGAATGCACCGGGTTCTTTGCCGTGATGACTTTCAGTGCGGAGAGCACCAGCACCAGCGCAAAGACGTAGAAGATGGCGGTCGTGAGTTCCATGGTCCCTATCGGATCCTCTTTGGGCCACGCGGCACGAACCACCCCCGGGGTGGTCCGCGCCATGCGCGGCATCCTTCTGGTGGCCCCTGTTCAGGGCCGATTCAAATTCAAATTCACTTCAGGTCCAGGCGCTGTTTCCGGCACCCGCCCTGTTCAGCGATGCTGGCCTGCTTAGCGGTACTTGGCGTCCGCAGCCTTGTTCGCCGCGATCTGCGGTTCGTAGCGGTCGCCCACGGCCAGCAGCATGTCCTTGGTGAAGTACAGGTCGCCGCGCTTCTCGCCGTGATACTCGAGAATATGCGTCTCGACGATTGCATCGACCGGGCAGGCTTCCTCGCAGAAACCACAGAAAATGCACTTGGTCAGGTCGATGTCGTAGCGCGTGGTGCGGCGCGTGCCGTCCGTACGCTGGTCCGACTCGATCGAGATGGCCACGGCCGGGCACACGGCTTCACACAGCTTGCAGGCGATGCAGCGCTCTTCCCCGTTCGGGTAGCGGCGCAGCGCGTGCAGGCCGCGGAAGCGCGGCGACATCGGCGTTTTCTCTTCCGGGAACTGGACGGTGATCTTGCGCGCGAAGAGATAGCGGCCGGTCAGCGCCATGCCCTTGAAGAGTTCCTTCAGGAGCAGGCTGTTGAAGAAGTCCTTGATGGCGAGCAGCATGACGATTGCTTCCTAATTATTTCCGCGCGGCGCGCCCTGCCACTTGCAGCGGCGCGCCGTCGCCGGGCACATCAGTGCCAGATGTTCCACGGCGACTTGATCCAGATCGCCACGATGATCAGCCAGCCCACGGTCAGCGGAATGAAAATCTTCCAACCCAGGCGCATGATCTGGTCATAGCGGTAGCGCGGGAACGATGCACGGATCCAGATAAATACCGACAGCAGCAGGAAAACCTTGATCAGCAGCCAGAAGAAGCCCGGGATCATGTTGGTCAGCGCGCTCGAGAACGGGGGCGCCCAGCCACCGAGGAACATCAGCGCGGTCATCGTCGAGATGACGATCATGTTGATGTATTCGGCCAGGAAGAACAGCGCGAAGCCCATGCCCGAGTATTCGATCATGTGACCCGCCACGATTTCCGACTCGCCTTCCACCACGTCGAACGGGTGACGGTTCGTTTCCGCCACGCCCGAGATGAAGTAGACGCCGAACATCGGCAGCAGCGGCAGCCAGTTCCACGAGAGTACGTTGATGCCCATGTTGGCGAAGTAGCCGGTGTTCTGGCCGTTCACAATGGCCGACAGGTTCAGGCTGCCCGACACCATCAGCACCGTCACGAGCGCGAAGCCCATGGCGATTTCATACGACACCATCTGCGCAGCGGCGCGCATCCCGCCGATGAACGCATACTTCGAGTTCGAGGCCCAGCCGGCCAGGATCACGCCGTAGACGCCCACCGAGCTGATCGCCATCACATAGAGCAGGCCGGCGTTCACGTCCGCCATCACCACCTCGGCCTGGAACGGAATCACCGCCCAGATTGCCACGGCCGGCATCAGCACCATCAGCGGGGCCACCAGGTACATGCCCCGGCTGACCTGCGACGGCATCATGACTTCCTTGAGCAGCAGCTTCAGCACGTCGGCAATCGGCTGCAGCAGGCCGAGCGGGCCCACGCGGTTCGGGCCGATCCGCACGTGCATCCAGCCAATCAGCTTGCGCTCCCAGAGAATCAGGTAGGCCACGCACAGCAGCAGCGGCACCACAATGACCACCGCGCGGATGAGAATCCACAGCGGCGTCCACGCGCCACCGAACACAGCCTGGCCTTGCGAGGTAATCCAATCGATCATGTTGCGTTCTCGCTCTTCTTATGCGGTGGCCGCCGGCGTTGCCTTGGCCTGCTGGCCCGGCAGCTCGATGGCTTTCTCGACGGTGACGTTGCCGTACAGCGCACCCAGCGTCGCGGCGGCCACGGTAGCGGCCGGCACGCGCACGGTGTTGGCCGGCAGCGTGATTTCCAGCGCGGCCGGCAGCACCACGCTACCCTCGCCCTGCGTCACGCGCACCGGGTCGCCCACCTGCACGCCCAGCTTGTCGAACAGGTCGGACGACAGCGCCACCTGCATCGCACGGCGCGCGGCCGCGGTCAGCTGCAGCGAGTCGGCACGGCGCACGATCGGGTCGGCATGGTAGATCGGCACATCGGCAATGCGCTCGATACCGTTGGCGGCAGCAGCCGTCACGCGGATCGGGGCATCGGTGGTGTTGTTCAGTTGCGGTGCCACCGGCTTGGCCAGCACTTCCTCGCGTACGGCTTCGGCCGTGTCGAAGTCGAAGCCCGGCACATCCAGCAGGTTGCCCAGCACGCGCAGCACCTTCCAGGCGGGACGCGATTCGCCCAGCGCGCGCACCACGCCGTTAAAGCTCTGCGGCACGCCTTCGGCATTGACGAAGGTACCGGCGGTTTCCGTGAACGGCGTCACCGGCAGGATCACG
This sequence comes from Cupriavidus sp. SIMBA_020, assembly GCF_046535395.1. NCBI lineage: Bacteria > Pseudomonadati > Pseudomonadota > Betaproteobacteria > Burkholderiales > Burkholderiaceae > Cupriavidus > Cupriavidus sp. SIMBA_020. Next base: position 621,182 of record NZ_JAWRWU010000001.1, read on the forward strand.
TCGGCGTACTGCATGGCCGCTTCCGAGCGGAACGGCGACAGCACCACGACCGTACCGGCCTGGTTCAGCGCGGCCAGCGCCTTGCGGGCGTCGGCGGTATCGAACTCGGGTTCGGCGTTCAGCACGATGTAGGCCTTGCGCGGCGCGTCGAGCATCGCCTGCGCATTGGCGCCGCCTTGCTGCGGCAGCGCGCCGGCGATGTAGCCGCCGACCGTATTGGCCGCTTCGGTCAGGAAGCCCAGCGTCGCGCCCGTTTCCGTGGCGATCCACTGTGCCAGCGCGTGCAGCGCCGAGAATTGCGGATGGCGCACAGCCTCGTTGCCGAGGAACACCGCACGGCGTTCGCCGGACAGCAGCGCTTCGGCCACCTTGGCCGCGGCGTCGCCGCCATCGAAACCCTCGGTACCGGCGGGAGCCGCCACACCCTTGGCAGACGCCACGGCGCGGGCCACACCGGCCAGCGCGGCGGTCCAGGCGGACGGGGCCACGTCGATGCGCGTCGCCGGCATCAGCAGGTCTTCACCGCCAGCACCCAGCACCGTCACGCGGGCGCCCTTCTTGCCGGCCTGACGCAGACGCGAGGCCAGCAGCGGGTGATCCTTGCGCAGCGACGAACCAATCACGAGCACGCGTTGCAGCGTGGTCACATCGGCCACCGGCATGCCGAGCCACGGCGCGCCCTTCAGGGCTGCCGAGAAATCGGTCTGGCGCAGGCGGAAGTCGATGTTGTCGCTGCCGAGGCCACGCACCAGCTTGCCGAGCAGGTACAGCTCTTCGAGCGTGCTGTGCGGGCTGGCCAGCGCGGCGATCTGGTCGGCGCCATGGTCGCGCTTGATGCTCGCGAGGCCGTTGGCGACGTATTCCAGCGCGGTCTGCCAGTCGGTTTCCATCCATTCACCGCCCTGCTTCAGCAGCGGACGCACCAGGCGGTCCGGGCTGTTCAGGCCTTCATAGGCGAAGCGGTCCTTGTCCGACAGCCAGCACTCGTTGATCTCTTCGTTTTCCAGCGGCAGCACGCGCATGACGCGCTGGTTCTTGGTCTGGATAACCAGGTTCGCGCCCAGGCCGTCGTGCGGCGACACCGACTTGCGACGCGCCAGTTCCCACGTACGGGCCGAGTAGCGGAACGGCTTGCTCGTCAGCGCGCCAACCGGGCACAGGTCGATCATGTTGCCGGACAGTTCCGAATCCACGGTCTGGCCAACGAAGGTCGTGATTTCCGAGTGCTCGCCACGGTTCAACATGCCCAGTTCCATCACGCCGGCCACTTCCTGGCCGAAGCGCACGCAACGGGTGCAGTGGATGCAGCGGGTCATCTCCTCCATGGAGATCAGCGGGCCCACGTTCTTGTGGAACACCACGCGCTTCTCTTCCTTGTAGCGCGACTCCGACGCACCGTAGCCCACCGCCAGATCCTGGAGCTGGCATTCGCCGCCCTGATCGCAGATCGGGCAGTCGAGCGGGTGGTTGATCAGCAGGAATTCCATCACGGACTTCTGGGCCTTGACGGCCTTTTCCGAGTTCGTGAAGACCTTCATGCCAGGCGTCACCGGCGTGGCGCAGGCGGGCAGCGCCTTGGGCGCCTTCTCCACCTCCACCAGGCACATGCGGCAGTTCGCCGCGATGGAGAGTTTGCGGTGGTAGCAGAAATGCGGGATGTAGGTGCCCAGCTTGCGGGCGGCTTCCATCACGAGGCTGCCTTCCGCAACCTCTACCTTCTTGCCGTCGATCTCGAGTTCAACCATGTTCTGCCACGCTTAAGAATGGGCCGGGACCATGCACTGCTTGTGTTCGACGTGATACTCGAACTCTTTCCAGTAGTGCTTGAGCATGCCGCGTACCGGCATCGCCGCAGCATCGCCGAGCGCGCAGATCGTGCGCCCCATGATGTTTTCCGCGACGTTGTTGAGCAGGTCCAGGTCTTCCTGGCGCCCTTCTCCGTGTTCAATGCGATTGACCATGCGATAGAGCCAGCCGGTGCCTTCGCGGCACGGCGTGCACTGGCCGCACGATTCTTCAAAATAGAAATACGACAGACGCAGCAGCGAGCGCACCATGCAGCGGGTCTCGTCCATGACGATCACGGCGCCCGAGCCCAGCATCGAGCCGGCCTTGGCGATCGAGTCGTAGTCCATGTCCGACGCCATCATCAGGTCGCCCGGCACCACCGGGGCAGACGAGCCACCCGGAATCACCGCCTTGATGCGCTTGCCGCCGCGCATGCCGCCGGCCAGCTCGAGCAGCGTCGAGAACGGCGTGCCCAGCGGGATCTCGTAGTTGCCCGGACGCTCGATGTCGCCCGAGATCGAGAAGATCTTGGTGCCGCCGTTGTTCGGCTTGCCCAGCTTGAGATAGTTTTCCGGGCCCACTTCCAGCAGGAAGGGCACCGCGGCAAACGTCTCGGTGTTGTTGATCGTGGTCGGCTTGCCGTACAGGCCGAAGCTCGCAGGGAAAGGCGGCTTGAAGCGCGGCTGGCCCTTCTTGCCTTCGAGCGACTCCAGCAGCGCCGTTTCCTCGCCGCAGATGTACGCGCCGTAGCCATGGTGCGCATGGAGCTGGAAGTTGAAGTCCGAGCCCATGATCTTGTCGCCGAGGAACCCGGCCGCACGCGCTTCCTCGAGGGCTTCCTCGAAGATCTTGTACTCGTTCCAGATCTCGCCGTGGATGTAGTTGTAGCCCACGGTGATGCCCATCGCATACGCGCCGATGGCCATGCCCTCGATCAGCGAATGCGGGTTGTAGCGGATGATGTCGCGGTCCTTGAACGTGCCCGGCTCGCCCTCGTCCGTATTGCAGACCAGGTACTTCTGGCCCGGGAACGTACGCGGCATGAAGCTCCACTTCAGGCCCGTGGGGAAGCCAGCGCCGCCACGGCCGCGCAGGCCGGACGCCTTGACGTCGGCAATCACCTGCTCGGGCGGAATCTTCTCGGTCAGAATCCGGCGCAGCTGCTTGTAGCCGCCGCGCTTGACGTAGTCTTCGAGGTGCCAGTTCTTGCCGTCGAGGCCAGCCAGGATCAGCGGCTTGATGTGACGGTCGTGCAGAGAGGTCATGTTACTTGGCTCCCTTGGCGGCTTCGGTCTTCAGCTCGTCGACCAGCGCGTCGAGCTTGTCGTTGCTCATGAAGCTGCACATACGGGTGTTGTTCACGATCATCACCGGTGCATCGCCGCAGGCGCCCATGCACTCACCCTCTTTCAGGGTGAAGCAGCCGTCGGCGGTGGTCTCGTTGTAGTCGATGCCGAGCTTGCGCTTCAGGTAGTCGCCCGCGCGGTCGCCGCCGGACAGTGCGCACGGCAGGTTGGTGCAGACGGTGAGCTTGTACTTGCCCACCGGCTTGGTGTCATACATGTTGTAGAACGTGGCCACCTCTTCCACCCACACGGGCGGCATGTCGAGGTAGCTGGCGACGAACTGCATGACTTCGGGGGAAACCCAGCCCACCTCGCCCTGTGCCACGGCGAGTGCCGCCATCACGGCCGACTGTTTCTGGTCGGCCGGATACTTCGCGATCGCGCGATCGATTTCCTTGAGAGCTTCTGCTGATAGCATGGTCATTGCAGTAATACGGCGGACGCCGGCTCGCGGCCTCCGCTGGTTTGCAGCCGTCGCTGCCATGTTCCGCCGGCCAGGTCGCTCTGCGCCCCGCCGGTCCGTCGCAGGCATCGCCTGCCGCCCCCGACACTCGCGGGGCCGGCCGCATGAACCCGAATCGTCGTCCGGGTGACGGCCTTTACGCCTGGGTGGAGACTCCCCGTCTCCGGATTCTCGATCGACTTAGCGGTCGATCTCGCCGAACACGATGTCCTGCGTCCCGATGATCGTCACGGCATCGGCGATCATGTGTCCCTTGGCCATTTCGTCCAGCGCGGCCAGGTGGGCAAAGCCAGGTGCACGGATCTTCAGGCGGTACGGCTTGTTCGCGCCGTCCGAGATCGCGTAGATGCCGAACTCGCCCTTCGGGTGCTCCACCGCCGCGTAAGCCTCTCCAGCCGGCACGTGAATGCCTTCGGTGAACAGCTTGAAGTGGTGGATCAGCTCTTCCATGTTGGACTTCATGTCCACGCGCGAGGGCGGTGCCACCTTGTGGTTCTCGGTGATCACCGGGCCCGGGTTGCGGCGCAGCCAGTCCACGCACTGCTTGATGATCCGGTTCGACTGGCGCATCTCTTCCACGCGCACCAGGTAGCGCGCGTAGCAGTCGCCGCCGTTGCCGACGGGGATGTCGAAGTCGAGCTGGTCGTACACCTCGTAGGGCTGCTTCTTGCGCAGGTCCCACTCGATGCCCGAGCCGCGCAGCATCGGGCCGGTAAAGCCCATCTGCAGTGCCCGCTCCGGGCTGACCACGCCGATGTCCACCAGACGCTGCTTCCAGATACGGTTATCGGTCAGCAGCGTCTCATATTCATCCACGTACGTCGGAAAACGGTTCGTGAAGTCTTCGATGAAGTCCAGCAGCGAGCCCGAACGGGCTTCGTTCATCACCTTGATGGCACGCTCGTTGTGGATCTTCGACGCCCGGTATTGCGGCATCGTGTCAGGCAGGTCGCGGTAGACGCCGCCCGGACGGTAGTAGGCCGCGTGCATGCGCGCGCCCGACACCGCCTCGTACATGTCGAACATGTCCTCGCGCTCACGGAACGCGTAGAGGAACACCGCCATCGCACCCACGTCGAGCGCGTGCGAGCCGATCCACATCAGGTGGTTCAGCAGGCGGGTGATTTCGTCGAACATCACGCGGATGTACTGCGCACGCACCGGCACCTCGAGGCCCAGCAGGCGCTCGATGGCCATCACGTAGGCGTGTTCGTTGACCATCATCGACACGTAGTCGAGACGGTCCATGTACGGCACGCTCTGGATCCAGGTCTTCTGTTCGGCCAGCTTCTCGGTGGCGCGGTGCAGCAGGCCGATGTGGGGGTCGGCACGCTGGATGACTTCGCCGTCCAGCTCGAGCACCAGGCGCAGCACGCCGTGCGCCGCCGGGTGTTGCGGGCCGAAGTTCAGGGTGTAATTCTTGATATCTGCCATGACGTCGATCTCAGTGCTGCACGCCGCCGTAGTTTTCCTCGCGAATCACGCGAGGCGTGACTTCGCGCGGCTCGATCGTCACCGGCTGGTAGATCACCCGTTTCTGTTCCGGGTCGTAGCGCATCTCCACGAAGCCGGAAACCGGGAAATCCTTGCGGAACGGGTGGCCGACGAAACCGTAGTCGGTCAGGATGCGGCGCAGGTCCGGGTGGCCTTCGAACACGATGCCGTAGAAATCGAAGGCTTCGCGCTCGAACCAGTTGGCCGAATTCCACACGTCGATCAGCGACGGCACCACGGGCAGGTCATCATCCGGCGCGAACACGCGCAGGCGCAGGCGCCAGTTGTGCGTGATCGAGATCAGGTGCGACACGGCCGCGAAGCGCAGGCCGTCCCAGGCGCCATCGGCGTAGTCGGAGTAGTCGACGCCGCAGATGTCCAGCAGTTGCTCGAAGCGCAGCGACGGCTCGTCGCGCAGCAGGCGGGCCACTTCGAGGTAGTCGTCGGCCTTGACGATCAGCGTCAGCTCGCCAACCGCTTCGACCAGGCTCTGCACGCGCTTGCCGAGAACCTTTTCGAGCGCAGTCTTGAGGGTGTCCAGGTTATTCGCCATGTCAGCCCTTGCGCGCGATGGTGTTGGTACGCTTGATCTTGTTCTGCAGCTGGATCACGCCGTAGATCAGCGCTTCCGCCGTCGGCGGGCAGCCCGGAACATAGATATCGACCGGCACGATGCGGTCGCAGCCGCGCACCACCGAGTACGAGTAGTGGTAGTAGCCGCCGCCATTAGCGCACGAGCCCATCGAGATCACCCAGCGCGGCTCGGCCATCTGGTCATAGACCTTGCGGAGCGCGGGGGCCATCTTGTTGCACAGCGTGCCGGCCACGATCATCACGTCCGACTGACGCGGCGACGGGCGAAAAATCACGCCGAAGCGGTCCATGTCGTAGCGCGCGGCGCCGGCATGCATCATTTCCACGGCACAGCACGCCAGGCCGAACGTCATCGGCCAGAGCGAGCCCGTGCGGGTCCAGTTGATCAGCTTGTCAGCGGTAGTCGTGACGAAGCCTTCATTGAGAACGCCTTCGATTGCCATTTCACATCACTCCCAATCGAGCGCGCCCTTTTTCCAGATGTAGACGAAGCCCACGATGAATTCCAGCAGAAACACGCCCATGGCGATGAATCCCGGCCAGCCGATATCCTTGAGGGCGACACCCCACGGAAACAGGAAGGCAGTTTCGAGATCGAACAGGATAAAGAGGATGGCGATGAGGTAGTAGCGCACGTCGAACTTCATGCGCGCGTCCTCGAACGCTTCGAAGCCGCACTCGTAGGGCGACAGCTTCGCGGTATCAGGATTGTTGGGACCGAGTATCCGACCAATGGACATCAGTGCCACACCGAGCACGACGCCAAAGAGGATGAAGATGAGGACGGGGAAGTAGGCTTCGAGAGTCAAGATACGGCCAGCCTTATCTGGAATGTTGTCAACAGCACCAGCTGAAGCGGCGTCCTGTTGCCCACCCCAAGCGCCATCCCGTCTTAGCTACGGCGCCGCCTTGCGGACTGCCGGCGCCGCAATCCAAAGCATGGCCCGAGGGCCGGCTCCGGACGGACGCCGATCAAGTTGTTTGGTGCCGACGGCGAGACTCGAACTCGCACAGCTTTCGCCACTACCCCCTCAAGATAGCGTGTCTACCAATTTCACCACGTCGGCTGGGGGAGAAACAATATTGCCTTGCGCCGGGTTTTTACACCCTCCGAAGCCCGTGTGGAAGAGTCTGTCTTCCGCCTTGAGCCCCGTCGCTGGGGAATCGTTTCAAGCCTTGCATTCTAACCCAAGATCCCTGATTTGTTCAATGCACAACTTTAAAAAAACTCAGGAATCAGCCAGATCGCAGGCGGATTATTTCGGTACAGCAGGACCTGCCGGGGCCGAGGCCGCAGCGGCCGCGGGCGCCGACGCACCAGCCGGCGCGGAGGCCGGCGTGGGCTGCTGCGCGGCACCCATCACGCCCAGCGAAGCGGTGGGCTTGTAGTTGCCCAGCAGCGTCAGGCCCAGCGTGCAGACAAAGAACAACGATGCGAGCACGGCCGTGGTACGCGACAGGAAGTTCGCGGAGCCCGAGGCGCCGAACAGGCTGCCCGATGCACCGGAGCCGAACGCCGCGCCCACATCGGCGCCCTTGCCGTGCTGCAGCAGGACCAGTGCGATCACGCCCAGCGCGGACAGGACCTGCACGATTACCAACAAAGTCTTGAAGATTGCCATTTGGTTGAATTCGTTTCGAACTTGCCTGATCAGACGATCGGAACCGGCATCAGGCGTTGCCGATCGCGAGGAAATCATCCGCCTTCAGCGAGGCGCCACCAATCAGGCCCCCGTCGATGTCGGACATGGAAAACAGTTCGGCCGCATTGTCCGGCTTTACGCTGCCGCCGTACAGGATGGCCATGCGCGATGCCACGCCAGCATCCTTGCCCGCCACCTGCGCGCGCAGGACGGCATGCACGGCCTGCGCCTGGGCACTGGAGGCGGTCTTGCCGGTGCCGATCGCCCAGACAGGCTCATAGGCCAGAACAATCCGACCAAGCTGCTCGATAGACAACGCATCCAGCACGGCTTGCAACTGACGACCGACCACGGCTTCGGTCTGCCCGGCTTCGCGCTCGGCGAGCGTCTCGCCTACGCAGACCACGGGCACGATGCCAAATTCCAGGGCCCGCAGCGCCTTGGCCGCCACGGTGGCGTTGGTTTCGCCGTGATAGGTGCGGCGCTCGGAATGGCCGACCAGTGCGTAGCTCACACCAAACTCGGCCAGCATCGAGGCAGCCACCTCGCCCGTGAAGGCACCACGTGCCTCAGCCGACACATCCTGGGCACCCCAGGCCACTTGCGAGCCCGACAACAGCGTCTGGCACTGGGCAAGATAGGGGAACGGTGCGCAAACAGCCAGCGTCGCGCGGGCCGAAGCCGCCTTGATACCGTCGAGCAGCGCCGCATTGGCGGCCAGGCTGCCGTGCATCTTCCAGTTGCCGATGACCAGCTTTTGTCTCACAAGTGCCCCCTCTGAAATAAACCCACTATTGTAGCGTGGCCGGAAGGGGTCCGCCACAACGGGCGGACAATTGCATACACCGAGCCGATCCGGCGCAGCAGGACGCCCGGCGGGCGTCCTCAGCCGCCCGTTATTACCAGGCCAGCACGATCTTGCCGATGTGCTCGCTCGACTCCATCAGCCGATGGGCGTCGGCAGCCTGCGCGGCCGGGAAGACCTGATGGATCACCGGCTTGATCTTGCCGGCCGCCAGCAGCGGCCACACCTGCTGGTGCAGCGCCTCGGCGATCTTGCCCTTGAACGACGACGGACGGGGCCGCAGCGTCGAGCCCGTCACGGTAATCCGGCGGCGCAGGATGTCGCCCAGCGGAATCTCGGCTTTGCCGCCGCCCAGCAGGGCGATGATGACGATGCGGCCGTCATCGGCGATGCAAGACAGCTCGCGCGCCAGGTACGAGCCGGCCACCATGTCGAGGATCACGTCCACACCCTTGCCCTCGGTCAGCGCCTTGACCTCGGCCACGAAGTCCTGGGTCTTGTAGTTGATCGCCCGATCGGCGCCCAGCTGCTCGCAGGCCTTGCACTTCTCGTCGCTGCCGGCCGTCACGAAGACCTTGAAGCCAAGCGCCTTGGCGATCTGGATGGCGGTCGTGCCGATGCCGCTCGAGCCGCCCTGGATCAGCAGCGTCTCGTCCTTGCCGCGCGGGCCTTTGCCCAGCAGGCCACGGTCGAACACATTGCTCCAGACTGTGAAGAAGGTCTCGGGCAGCGCAGCGGCCTCGATATCGGACAAACCCGCCGGCACCGGCAGGCATTGCGCCACCGGGGCCGTGCACAGCTCGGCGTAGCCGCCGCCCTGCACCAGCGCGCAGACGCGGTCGCCCACCTTCAGGCCAAAGCGGTTGTCGGCGTGCAACAGGTCGCCGCCCACCACCACCCCCGCCACTTCCAGGCCGGGCAGGTCCGAGGCACCCGGCGGCACCGGGTAGTTGCCGGTGCGCTGGAACACATCGGGACGATTGATGCCGGCCGCCGCCACGCGGATCAGGATCTCGCCCGCCTTCGGCTCCGGATCGGGGCGCTCGGCAAGTTGCAGGACTTCGGGCGCACCGTATTCACGGATCTCGATGGCTTTCATGATCGTTCCTCATCAGTGTGTCGTGCGTGGCATGCAGGCCGGGCAAACCCCATCCGCATGGAATGACCGGCAGTGTAAACAAAAAAGCGGCTGGACATCGCCAGCCGCTTTTTTTGGTACTACGAGGACTACGGGTACTGCGGAACCGGCTTACTGCTGGTCGGGCGAGGCCGGAGCCGCCGGGGCGTCGCTCTGGACGATCGGGCTGATGCTGCCGCCCTCTTCCGCCAGCGCTGCCTTCAGCGACAGGCGCAGACGACCCTTCTCGTCGGCCTGGATCAGCTTCACGCGCACCTGCTGGCCTTCCTTCAGCCAGTCCTTGATGTCCTTCACGCGCTCGTTGACGATCTCGCTGATGTGCAGCAGGCCGTCCTTGCCCGGCAGGATGTTCACGATGGCACCGAAGTCCAGCAGCTTCAGCACGGTACCGGCGTAGATCTTGCCCACTTCGGCTTCCGCGGTGATGCCCTCGATGCGGCGCTTGGCTTCCGCCATACCTTCCGTCGAGGTCGACGCGATCGTGATCGTGCCGTCTTCGCCGATGTCGATGGTGGTGCCGGTCTCCTTGGTCAGGGCCTGGATGGTCGAGCCGCCCTTGCCGATGACTTCGCGGATCTTGTCCGGATGGATCTTCATCGTGATCATGCGCGGTGCGTGTGCCGACAGCTCGGTACGCGCATGGCCCATCGCGCCCTGCATGTTCTGCAGGATGTGGATGCGGCCTTCGCGGGCTTGCGCCAGCGCCACCTGCATGATTTCCTTCGTGATGCCCTGGACCTTGATGTCCATCTGCAGCGCGGTGATGCCCGCGTCGGTGCCGGCCACCTTGAAGTCCATGTCGCCCAGGTGATCTTCATCGCCCAGGATGTCGGTCAGCACGGCAAACTTGTTGCCTTCCAGGATCAGGCCCATGGCCACACCGGCCACGTGCGCCTTGACCGGAACGCCGGCGTCCATCAGCGCCAGGCAGCCGCCGCAGACCGAAGCCATCGACGACGAACCGTTCGATTCGGTGATTTCCGACACCAGGCGGATCGTGTACGCGAACTCGTCGTCCTTCGGCAGCACCGGGATCAGCGCGCGCTTGGCCAGGCGGCCGTGACCAATTTCACGGCGCTTCGGGCTGCCCACGCGGCCCGTCTCGCCGGTGGCGAACGGGGGCATGTTGTAGTGGAGCATGAAGCGGTCGCGGTATTCGCCGGCCAGCGCGTCGATAATCTGCTCGTCGCTCTTGGTACCCAGCGTGGCCACCACCAGCGCCTGGGTTTCCCCACGCGTGAACAGGGCCGAACCGTGCGCGCGCGGCAGCACCGACGAGCGGATCTCGATCGGGCGCACGGTGCGCGTGTCGCGGCCGTCGATGCGCGGCTCGCCGGCCAGGATCTGGCCACGGACGATCTTCGCTTCGAGGTCGAACAGGATGTTGCCGACTTCCACCTTCTCGGCTTCCACGCCAGCTTCGGCCAGACCGGCGGTCACTGCGGCGTAGACTTCCTTCAGCTTCTGGCTGCGGGCCGACTTCTGGCGCAACTGGTAGGCTTCCTGCAGCAGCGGCAGGCCGATCTCGCCAACCTTGGCGATCAGCGGCTCGTTCTTGGCTGCCGGGGCCCAGTCCCACTCGGGCTTGCCGCCGTCGCGCACCAGGTCGTGGATCGCGTTGATGGCGATCTGCATCTGCTCATGGCCGTACACCACGGCACCCAGCATCACGTCTTCCGACAGCTGTTGGGCTTCCGATTCCACCATCAGCACGGCGCGCTCGGTACCGGCCACCACCAGGTCCAGGTCGGACGTGGCGATCTGCGAGCGGGTCGGGTTCAGCAGGTACTGGCCATCCTTGTAACCCACGCGGGCGGCGCCCACCGGGCCGTTGAACGGAATGCCCGACACAGCCAGCGCGGCGGACGCGCCGATCAGCGCAGGGATGTCGGCCGGCACTTCCGGGTTGATCGACAGCACGTGGATCACCACCTGCACGTCGTTGTAGAAGCCTTCCGGGAACAGCGGGCGCAGCGGACGGTCGATCAGGCGCGAGGTCAGCGTCTCGTTTTCCGACGGACGGCCTTCACGCTTGAAGAAGCCACCGGGGATCTTGCCGGCAGCGTAGGTCTTTTCGATGTAGTCGACGGTCAGCGGGAAGAAGTCCTGGCCCGCCTTCGGGCTCTTGGCGGCCACCACGGTAGCCAGCACCACGGTGTCTTCCACGTCGACGATTACGGCACCGCCAGCCTGGCGGGCGACTTCGCCGGTTTCCATACGGACCGTGTGCTGGCCCCATTGGAATTCCTTGACGATCTTGTTGAACATGGTCATGAGCGTTTCCTTGATACATGCATGCGGGGCGCACACACGCGCGTCCCGCGACGCCTGCGCTCACAGCGGCAGGCGAACTGCCGGATTCATGCCGGTCGCAGTCTCAGGGAAGTGCTATGCCATTCCATCGCAGCACCACCAGGCTGGCGATGCGGCGATGGAATGACACAAAACCCCGGTTCCTTGGCCGGCTCCGGTCACAGAGCAATATAAAGAGCGAGGTAACTTACTCCGTTACACGTCTTGGCGCAACGGGCGCCCGGGCTGCTTGGCCAGGACGATTTAGTGAAGCAAACATCACAATCAATGCCGGCCCGGCGGGGATGCCGCCGGACCAGAAAAGCAAAATGCCTGCCTCAGCAGAGCTGACGCAGGCATCGCGGCCTCACGTGAAATCGTGCAGGAACAACTTGTGCAGGATTCGTGCTGCCATCCGCAGACCTTACTTACGCAGGCCCAGCTTTTCGATCAGGGCACGGTAACGGTCAGCGTCGCTGGCCTTGAGGTAGTCCAGCAGGCGGCGACGACGGCTCACCATGCGCAGCAGACCGCGGCGGCTGTGGTGATCCTTCATGTTGGCCTTGAAGTGGGGGGTCAGTTCGTTGATGCGGGTGGTCAGCAGGGCGACCTGAACTTCGGGGCTACCCGTGTCGTTGGTGCCGCGGGCGAACTGCTTGATAACTTCGGACTTGTTGGCGATTGCCATGATGATTTCCTTTCACTTGCGAACGCTGCAGCGCGGGATGCGCCACCTGCGTCGTGCCTTGAAGCCTGGTATGGACTGAGGCATGCGCCGTGCGCAGGGGTCCTTGCACGACAGCCGCGGATTATAGCCGAATTTGCCGGCGCGGCGAAATCCGTCCGCGCGGCCTGCCCGGTCAGCTCGCCGGGCGCTCCATGCGGCACGTGGTGGGCAGGGTTGTCTGGGCGGTCTTGAGCTTCTTCACAGTGCGGAAGCCGTAGCCAGACCCTTCGTTGTCGAAGCGCACGTCCCCGCCCTGCTTCGCCATGACCGAAACATAGAGCGGCTGCAGCACCTGGTGGTCGTCCGCACGCACGGTGGCGTCGTGGAAATCGTTGGTGAAGCGCATGTTCTCGAGCGCCAGCGCCACCTTGACGGCATCCGTGGAGCCGGCCTGGGTGATGGCCCGCGCCAGCATTTCCACCATCATCTGCATGCGCAGGTGCACGTAGTCGTCGCGCGGCTCGGGGTAGCGGGTGCGGAATGCCTGGTAGAAGGCGTCGGACGCTGCGCCGCCCACGTTCGGGTGCCACTCGGCCACCGCCAGCACGCGGCCCACGCCGGCATCGCCCATCGCCGCCGGCGCGCCCAGCCCGTTGCCGTAGAACGTATAGAAGCGGGCGCCCAGCCCGCCCTCGCGCGCGGCCTTGACCATCAGCGTCAGGTCGTTGCCCCAGTTGCCGGTGATCACAGCGTCAGCGCCGCTGGCCTTGATCTTGGCGATGTACGGCGCGAAATCCTTGATCTTGCCGATCGGGTGGAATTCGTCGCCCACGATCTGGATGTCCGGCCGCTTGGCCGCCAGCATCTCACGTGCCGATTTCGCCACTTGGTGACCAAAGCTGTAGTCCTGGTCGATCAGGTAGACCTTGCGGACAGTGTGTTCGCCGCGAATCGCCTCGGTCAGCGCCTGCATGCGCATGTCCGAACTCGCGTCGAAGCGGAAATGCCAGAAACTGCAATTCTCGTTGGTCAGCGCCGGATCGACGGCCGAGTAGTTGAGGAACAGCACGCGCGCCTCCGGCTGGCGCATGTTGTGGCGATTGATCGCCGCCACCAGCGCCCCGGCCACGGCCGAGCTGTTGCCCTGCAAAACGAAGGGGATGCGCTTGTCCACCAGCGCGCGGAACTGGATCAGGCTTTCATCGACATTGCCCTTGCTGTCGAACGTGACCAGTTCCAGCGGACGGGCGCCCTCGGCGGTCTTCACGCCGCCGCGCGCGTTGACGCGGTCGATGGCAATGCGCAGGTTGCGCGCCACGGCGTCCCCGGCATTGGCGAACGGGCCGGACAGCCCCTCGATCATGCCCAGCCGGATCGGCGCGCCAGCCTCGCCCTGGGCATGCGCGCTCCCCGCCAGGCACAGCAGCGTCGCCGCCAGCCATGCACACCACGGGCCGCGCCGCCACCCCTTTTCCGCTCCGGACATCCTCACTCCTCTTCTACATCGCACGACGAAGGCGTGGATGGTACGGCAGCCGGGGCGATGGGGGCAATCCCATGAAAAAAGCAGCGTCCGATGCACATCGGCGCCGGACCGGACTACACTTCCAGCATTCGTACGATCGCCAGTCGAGAAATCCCCATGACCTCCCCCCTCCGATATTCCGGCCGCCGGTTGGCCCAGACCGTGGCTCTGGGCCTGGGCGCCGCCCTGCTTAGCGCCTGTACCGCCCTGGCCCCGGTGGATACCGGCCTGAAACTGGTCGGCCAGCCCGAGAGCGCCGTGATGGCCACCTTCGGCAAGCCCACCGACGTCTACAAGCTCGACGACGGCACCGTGCGCTGGTTCTATTCGAAACAGCCGCTGGGCCAGGAATCGTACGCCGCCGACTTCGACAAGAATGGCAATCTGACGAATTTCCGGCAGATGCTCCGGACGCCGGAACTGTACAAGGCGCAGGTCAATGTCTGGACCAAGAAAGACGTGCTGGAGCACTTCGGTGCCCCGCGCGAGCCAAATCAGTACTTTCCATTGATGAAACGCGAGGTGTGGAGCTACCGCTTCCGCCACGAAGACCAGTGGTACTCGCTGTTCAATTTCTATTTCGATGACGCCGGCGTGCTGCGCCAGACCCAGATCACGCCAGATCCACTGTACGACCGCTCCGATCGCCCGTAGCCGTATCGATTGCGAGACATCGCCATCCAACGAAAAACCGCCCGTCGTCGCGGGATACGCGACTGACGGGCGGCTGATGGTCGCGGGGGCCTTGTGGGCCCCCGGCGCCGGTACGCGGATCGGAGGTCAGATCTGCGGGTTGATCTTCTGTACGGCCTTGTCGTGCAGCTTGTTCAGCGCGGCCAGGTAGGCCTTGGCCGATGCCGCGACGATGTCCGGATCGGTGCCCACGCCGTTGACGATGCGGCCGGCCTTCGACAGCCGCACGGTCACTTCGCCCTGCGCCTGTGTGCCGGTGGTGATGGCGTTCACCGAGTACAGCACCAGTTCCGCGCCGCTGTTGACCTTGCCTTCGATGGCATGCATGGTGGCGTCGACGGGACCATTGCCCTCGGCTTCACCAGTCTGCTCACTGCCATCCATATTGAAAACCACGCGCGCATGCGGGCGCTCGCCGGTCTCGGAGCGCTGCGACAGCGACACGAAGCGGTAGTGCTCGTTCACGTCGTGCGCCTCATCCGAAACGATGGCCATGATGTCTTCGTCGAAGATCTCGGCCTTCTGGTCGGCCAGTTCCTTGAAGCGGCCGAAGGCGGCGTTGACTTCGCTCTCGCTCTCGAGTTCGATGCCCAGCTCCTGCAGGCGCTGCTTGAACGCATTGCGGCCCGAGAGCTTGCCGAGCACGATCTTGTTGGCGGTCCAGCCCACGTCTTCCGCGCGCATGATCTCGTAGGTGTCACGTGCCTTGAGCACGCCGTCCTGATGGATGCCAGAGGCGTGCGCGAAGGCGTTGGCGCCCACCACGGCCTTGTTCGGCTGCACCACGAAACCGGTGATCTGCGAGACCAGCTTGGAGGCCGGCACGATCTGCGTGGTGTCGATGTTCACGTCCATGTTGAAGTAGTCGCGGCGCGTCTTCACGGCCATCACCACCTCTTCCAGGCTCGTGTTGCCGGCCCGCTCGCCGAGACCGTTGATCGTGCACTCGATCTGGCGCGCGCCGCCCAGCTTCACGGCGGCCAGCGAGTTGGCCACGGCCATGCCCAGGTCATTGTGGCAGTGCACCGACCAGACCGCCTTGTCCGAGTTGGGGATACGCTCACGCACGGAGCGGATCAGGTCCGCGTAGCCTTCGGGCACCGCGTAGCCAACCGTATCGGGCAGGTTGATCGTGGTCGCGCCTTCGGCAATCACGCCCTCAAGCACGCGGCAGAGGAAGTCCATGTCCGAACGGCTGCCGTCTTCTGGCGAAAATTCGATGTCGTCAGTGAACTGGCGCGCGAAGCGCACGGCCAGGCGCGCCTGCTCGTACACCTGGTCCGGCGTCATGCGCAGCTTCTTCTCCATGTGCAGCGCCGAGGTGGCGATGAACGTATGGATCCGGAACGAGTTGGCCGGCTTGAGCGCCTCCGCCGCGCGGGCGATGTCCTTGTCGTTGGCGCGCGCCAGCGAGCAGATCGTCGAATCCTTGACCACCTGGGCGATCGAGCGAATGGCTTCGAAGTCACCATTGGAGCTGGCCGCAAAGCCGGCCTCGATCACATCGACCCTCAGCCGTTCCAGCTGGCGCGCGATGCGAATCTTCTCTTCGCGGGTCATCGAGGCACCGGGCGACTGCTCGCCATCACGCAAGGTGGTATCGAAAATGATGAGTTTGTCAGACATTTTGTGGAGCTCCTGGGCTGTACCTTGTTGTGTGCCGTGCCGTCCCGTCCTTGGTGCCGCCGGGCGTCGCAGTCCTCGAAATCGAATGCAAAACGCCCCGGCGTGCATGGGTGCAGGCCGGGGCGTTTGAAAACTAGGAAAATTCCTGGTGATTCCGCGCTAGGGCGATAGCGTCCCTCAGCGCGCGCGCGTCCCGACCCGATGGCCTAGTAGGCCACCTAGGGTGGTGCGGGCGAGTAGGGACTGGCGCGAAATCATGTCGGGGACTATATCCGGTTTGGCGCGCGCGTGCAAGGCGGGCCGACCCGGGCCGATTTCAGCCCTTCGGCGGAATCCGCAGCTTCTGACCCGGATAGATCTTGTCCGGGTGCGAAAGCATCGGCTTGTTCGCTTCGAAGATCTTGTTGTACTCGGCACCATTGCCGTAGGCCACCTGGGCGATGGCCCAGAGCGTGTCGCCCTTGACCACGGTATGCCATTGCGATTCAGTGGACTCCACGTTGACGGACATCTTGTCCTCCACCGACTCCACGCCTTCCACATTGCCGGCACAGAGGATGATCTTCTCCCGGGTTGCCTGGTCCGGCGCCACGCCGAACACCGTCGCCTTGCCCTGCGAGCCGTCCACCTGGACCATCAGCCCGGTGGCGTCGAGCCCCATCTGCTTGATGTAGGCCTCGATGGCGTCGCCGGCGGCGCGGTTGGCGGCCTCCACCTTCTCTGCCGAGGCGTCCGCCTTGGCCGCTTCCTGCGCAGCCTTGGCCTCGCCCTTGCCGAACAGCTTTTCGCCCGCTTCCTTGATGAAGTCAAACATGCCCATGACATTCTCCTGACGGTGAGTGGAACGTAATGCGACCCGCGTGATGCGGATTGAAATGCCGCCGAAACGACACAGGGCGCCCGAAGACGCCCTGTTGCCATGCTTGCTAGTTACCGCCGCCGAGCCCGTCGGGTCCGCCGGCGCGTGCCTTGCGTACCCCGCCTGGCTCGCCGTGCAGCGCGCGCCAGGCCCACAGCAGGTAGCCTGACACCGCGTAGGCCACAAACAGCCCGAACAACGCCACCGGCGGATCGGTGGAAACCACCACGAACAGCACCAGCACGAGCACCATCATGCCGAAGGGCACGCGGTAGCGCACGTCCAGCGCCTTGCCGCTGTAAAACGGGGCGTTCGAGACCATCGACAGGCCCGCATAGAGCGTAATCGCAAAAGCGACCCACGGCATCCACAGCTCCCTGACCGGCAGCTTGTTGTCGATGACCAGCCAGACGAAGCCGGCCACCAGTGCCGCCGCGGCCGGGCTTGGCAGGCCCTGGAAGAAACGCTTGTCCACCACGCCGATATTGGCGTTGAAGCGCGCCAGACGCAGCGCTGCGCAGGTGCAGTAGACGAACGCGGCGATCCAGCCCCATTTGCCGAGATCGCGCAGGATCCAGGTGTACATGACCAGCGCCGGCGCCACGCCGAACGACGTCATGTCCGAAAGCGAATCGTACTGCTCGCCGAATGCGCTCTGCGTGTTGGTGATGCGCGCCACGCGGCCGTCCATGCCGTCCAGCACCATGGCCGCGAAGATGGCGATGGCGGCCGAGTCGAAGTGGCCGTTCATCGCCGCCACGATGGCGTAGAAGCCGGCGAACAGCGCGGCGGTGGTGAACGCGTTGGGCAGCAGGTAGATGCCGCGCCGGCGCGGGCGCACGTACTCGATGTCGGGCCCTTCCTCGGCCTCGTCGTAGCCGGGGTCGTTGCGCAACTGGTTGCGGCGGAACGGTCGCAGATGCGTCACGTTGCCGATGCTGACGCGCTTGTTCCGTCGATTGAAGGCACCCATGCCAGCCTCTCCTATCAGTGTGGACGGCGGCGGCTTACTGCTGCGCGCCCTGCACGTCCAGTTCGGCCAGCACGGTCGACGAGGCGGACACCTTCTCGCCAATCGTCACGCGCGGGCGCGCATCGACGGGCAGGTACACGTCCACGCGCGAGCCGAAGCGGATGAAGCCGTAACGCTGGCCACGCGAGAGTGTGTCGCCCACCTTGGTGTAGCACAGGATACGGCGCGCCACCAGCCCGGCCACCTGGACCAGCGTGACCACCTTGCCGTCCTGCGCGCGGCGAATCACGATGGCGTTGCGCTCGTTTTCCACCGACGCCTTGTCCAGATCGGCATTGACGAACTTGCCCGGGAAGTATTCGAGCTTCTCGACCTTGCCGTCCACCGAAACGCGGTTCGAATGCACGTTGAACACGTTCATGAACACGCTGATCTTGAGCGCCTCGCGCCCGGCGTACGGGTCCTGGGTCTTCTCCACCACGACGATGCGGCCGTCGGCGGGCGCCAGCACCGCGTTCGGCGCCGACGGAATCGGCCGGGGCGGATCGCGGAAGAACTGGAGCACGAAGATCGTGAGAATCCACAGCGGCAGCGCCCACCAGAAACCTGCGCTGACATGCACCAGCAGCGAGATGACGAATGCGCCGGCCAGGAATGGCCAGCCTTCACGGGCGATCAGCGGATGAGGATAGTTCATGCAAGACTTGGTCTGAAGTTCAGGTAGAAACGATACGCCGTGCCGGGTCGGCGCCATGGACTGGCCGCCGTCGGGGCTTTGTAGGGGTATCGCCGCGAATAATAAGAAAGATTCGAGCCAGCGCCCGAATAAAGTCCGACAAGGATAACAAAAAGCCGTCCAGCCTCCGCCAAAATGCCTCACGCAACACTGCGCGGGGCCGGCGGCGGGCTGGACGGCCGAGGGCGGCGGGCCCCGGGGGCCCCGCCCTGCCAGCTGTCGTCAGCTTAGTTCTTCGACTGGTCGACCAGCTTGTTCTTGGCAATCCACGGCATCATCGCGCGCAGCTTGGCACCCACTTCCTCGATCTGATGCTCGGACGTCAGGCGACGGCGCGAGATCAGGGTCGGGGCGCCGGCCTTGTTCTCGAGCAGGAAGCTCTTGGCGTACTCGCCGGTCTGGATGTCCGTCAGGCACTGCTTCATGGCCTTCTTGGTCTCTTCCGTCACGACGCGCGGGCCGGTGACGTATTCGCCATATTCGGCGTTGTTCGAGATCGAGTAGTTCATGTTGGCGATGCCGCCTTCGTAGATCAGGTCGACGATCAGCTTCAGCTCGTGCAGGCACTCGAAGTAGGCCATTTCCGGCGCGTAGCCGGCTTCCACCAGCGTCTCGAAGCCAGCCTTGATCAGCTCGACGGTACCGCCGCACAGCACGGCCTGCTCGCCGAACAGGTCGGTTTCGGTTTCTTCGCGGAAGTTGGTCTCGATGATGCCGGCACGGCCGCCGCCGTTGGCGGTGGCGTACGACAGCGCGATGTCACGGGCGGCGCCGGACTTGTTCTGATGCACGGCGATCAGGTGCGGCACGCCGCCACCCTGCGAGTACGTCGAGCGCACCGTGTGGCCCGGGGCCTTCGGGGCGATCATGATCACGTCCAGGTCGGCACGCGGGATCACGGCGCCGTAGTGCACGTTGAAGCCGTGCGCGAAGGCCAGCGCGGCGCCTTCCTTGATGTTGTCGTGCACTTCGTTCTTGTACACGTCGGCGATCTGCTCGTCCGGCAGCAGGATCATGACCACGTCGGCGTTCTTGACAGCCTCGCCCACTTCCTTGACCTGCAGACCGGCGTTGACGGCCTTGTTCCACGACGCACCGCTCTTGCGCAGACCAACCGTCACGTTCACGCCCGAGTCCTTCAGGTTCAGTGCGTGGGCGTGGCCTTGCGAGCCGTAACCGATGATGGTGACGTTCTTGCCCTTGATCAGGGAGAGGTCGGCGTCCTTGTCGTAAAACACTTTCATGATGATTCCTTCGATTTTCTAAGTCTGCGTATAAGGGGTGGCGGCGTGGCACGGGCGTTGGTTCCGATTCACGCGTCGCGCCGCCGGGGATACTGCGATTGGCTTGTGGCCGCTGCCGGGTGCGCCGGTCAGACCTTCAGGATGCGTTCGCCGCGGCCGATGCCGGAGCCGCCCGTACGGACGGTCTCCAGGATCGCGGTGCGGTCGATGGCATCGAGGAACGCATCCAGCTTGCCGCCGTTGCCGGTCAGCTCGATGGTGTACGTCTTCTCGGTCACGTCGATGATGCGGCCCCGGAAGATGTCGGCGGTGCGCTTCATTTCCTCGCGCTCCTTGCCCACCGCGCGCACCTTCACGAGCATCAGCTCGCGCTCGATGTGCGCGCCTTCCGTCAGGTCCACCACCTTGACCACTTCCACCAGGCGGTTCAGGTGCTTGGTGATCTGCTCGATCACGTCGTCCGAGCCGGTGGTGACGATGGTCATCCGCGACAGCGACGCATCCTCGGTGGGGGCCACCGTGAGCGTCTCGATGTTGTAGCCGCGCGCCGAGAACAGCCCCACCACGCGCGACAGCGCGCCGGGCTCGTTTTCCAGCAGGACCGAAATAATGTGTCGCATTACAGGTCCTCCGCGCCGAGCAGCATTTCGGAGATGCCCTTGCCGGCCTGGACCATCGGCCACACGTTTTCCGTGGGGTCGGTCTGGAAGTCCAGGAACACGGTGCGGTCCTTGAGGCGGAACGCCTCGCGCAGCGCCGGCTCGACATCGGCCGTCTTCTCCACGCGGATACCCACGTGGCCGAAGGCCTCGGCCAGCTTGACGAAGTCAGGCAGCGCGGTCATGTAGGAGTGCGAGTAGCGGTTGTCGTACTCGATCTCCTGCCACTGGCGCACCATGCCCAGGTAGCCGTTGTTCAGCGAGCAGATCTTGACCGGGGTGTCGTACTGGAGGCAGGTGGACAGTTCCTGGATGCACATCTGGATCGAGCCTTCGCCCGTGATCGTGACCACTTCCTTGTCCGGGAACGCCTTCTTGATGCCCATCGCGTACGGCAGGCCCACGCCCATCGTGCCCAGGCCGCCGGAGTTGATCCAGCGGCGCGGCTCGTTGAACTTGTAGAACTGCGCGGCCCACATCTGGTGCTGGCCCACGTCGGAGCAGATGAATGCGTCGCCCTTGGTCAGTTCCCAGATCTTTTCCACCACGTACTGCGGCTTGATGATCTCGCTGTGGCGGTCGTACTTGAGGCAGTCCACCGAACGCCATTGCTCGATCTGGTCCCACCACTTGGCCAGGGCCTCGCGCTTGGGCTTGACGTCGCTGGCCTGCAGCTGGGCGATCAGTTCCTGGAGCACGTCCTTGACGTTGCCGACGATGGGAATGTCGACCTTCACGCGCTTCGAGATCGACGAGGGGTCGATATCGATATGGATGATCTTGCGTGCCTGTGCGGTGAAGTGCGCCGGGTTGCCGATCACGCGGTCGTCGAAGCGGGCGCCGATGGCGATCAGCACGTCGCAGTTCTGCATGGCCATGTTGGCTTCATACGTCCCGTGCATGCCGAGCATGCCGAGGAACTGCTTGTGCGTGCCCGGGAACGCGCCCAGGCCCATCAGCGTGTTGGTGACCGGATGGCCCGTGATGGCGGCCAGCTGGCGCAGTTCCTCGCTGGCATTGGCCAGCACCACGCCGCCGCCCGTATAGATATACGGACGCTCGGCGCCCTGCAGCAGCGCTACAGCCTTGCGGATCTGGCCCGAGTGCCCCTTGTTCACGGGGTTGTACGAGCGCATGTCGATCGACTTCGGGTACTCGTACTTGCACGCATTCCGGGAGACATCCTTCGGAATATCGACCACCACGGGGCCGGGACGGCCGGTGGCAGCGATGAAGAACGCCTTCTTGATCGTCGCGGCGAGATCGCGCACATCCTTCACGAGGAAGTTGTGCTTGACGATCGGGCGCGTGATGCCGACGGTGTCGCATTCCTGGAAGGCATCCTGACCGATGGCATGGGTCGGCACGTTGCCGGTGATCACCACCATCGGGATCGAGTCCAAGTAGGCGGTGGCGATGCCGGTCACGGCATTGGTCACGCCCGGGCCGGAAGTCACCAGGGCGACGCCGACCTTGCCCGTGGCGCGCGCGTAGCCATCCGCGGCATGGACCGCAGCCTGCTCGTGGCGCACCAGGATGTGCTCGAACTTCTTTTGCTTGTGGAGCTCGTCGTAGATGTACAGCACCGCGCCGCCGGGGTAGCCCCAGACGTATTCGACGCCTTCTTCGGCGAGTGCGTGACAGAGAATTTCCGCACCGATCATTTCGGGTGCGGCAGATGAATTGCTGTCTGCGTGGGAGAATTCCGCGCTGGGCATGTTCATTTCAGTCCTTTGCAATTTTCGGCAAAAAATTGTTTGGATGCTCTCTGCCGGGCTTGTGGCTCGGGTTCAAGCGGTGCGCGTCTGCATGAAGAGACCGCCTTATAAGCGGTCTGATGAGACAACCACTGATGTCGTGAACCGATGATGATACTGCAATGCACCAGCGTGGTCTATGGCCTGCCGGAGACTTTTTTGTGCGCGCACCACGATGGCGAACGGCCGCATGCGACCCCTCCGGCATATTGTCTGCAAACCAATACAGCATCGCCCAAGCCGGCTGTTTTTTGCTAGCATCGCAGACATTTGCGACCCGCCGCGCGACTTTCGCGGCACATTCCTGCCTGCATGGCCACCGACCAGGAACTCTCAGACTTTCTCTCCAGCGTGGAACGCCGTGCCTTCAAGCAGGCCGTATTCGCCGTGCGGGATGACGAAGCCGCGCTGGACATCGTGCAGGACGCCATGATCAAGCTGGCCGAAAAGTACGGCGACAAGCATGCCGCCGAACTGGCGCCGTTATTCCAGCGAATCCTGCAGAATACGATCCACGACTACTTCCGCCGCCAGAAAGTACGCAACACGTGGGTAACGCTGTTCTCGAACCTGCGCGACGACCGCGAAGGCGATGACAACGACCTGCTGGAAACCCTCGAGGCCCAGGCCGGGTCAGAATCTGCGGAAAGCAGCGCCGACAAGGTCGAGCGGGCACAGGTCATGCACATCATCGAGCAGGAAATCCAGCGTCTGCCCACGCGTCAACGCGAAGCTTTCCTGATGCGTTACTGGGAGGATATGGACGTGGCCGAGACGGCAGCCGCGATGGGCTGCTCGGAAGGCAGCGTCAAGACGCACTGTTCCCGTGCAACGCACACACTGGCGCAGGCCTTGCGCGCACGGGGGGTCCGACTATGAGCCGAAACCAACGAGATATACAGGAACGCCGCTTCGCCCGCGAGATCCGCTCGGCACTCGATGCCTCGGCGGATGCCGTGCCGGCGGACATTGCCGAACGGCTTGCTGCCGCGCGGCGCATGGCGCTGGCCGCAAAGAAAGCCGAGGCACCGGCCACGGTGCCGCAATTCGCCCTGCCCGGCAGCCATGGCGCCATCTTCGACGATGACGACAGCACGCCACTGCACCGCGCTGGCGCCTGGCTGCGCCGGCTTGCCCTGCTCTGGACGCTGGTGGCGCTGATCGCCGGCGTGACCGGCATCTACCAGTGGCAGCAGCAGAAGCGCGTGGAAGAGCTCGCCGATGTGGACGCCGCCATGCTGCTCGACGACCTGCCGCCCACGGCCTATGCCGACCAGGGCTTCCACGTGTTCCTCAAGCACGACCGCGATCAATAGGATGGCGCGCGCTCACTTCCGCTCCGACGCCACCCCGCGCCGGCTGGCCCGATTCACCGCGCTGTGCGCCAGCCTTGGCGCCGTGGCCGTGCTGGCCGCGGGCGAGCTGACGCAGGCCGCCGAAGCCCACGAGGTCCGCGCGGGCGCCTCGGCGCCGCCCGTGTTCCATGTCCATCCGACGTGGGTCGAACTGACCCCGTCGCACCAGCAGATCCTCGCCCCGCTGCGCCCGCTCTGGGACACCATTCCCGAGCTGAACCGCCGCAAGTGGCAGCGCATTGCCGACCGCTACCCGTCGCTGAAGCCCGAGGAACAGGCGCGGCTGCAGGAACGGATGGCCGAATGGGTCAAGATGACGCCCCAGCAGCGCCGCGTGGCGCGCGAGAACTACCAGATCACCCGCACGGTGCCGGCCGAGAAGAAGGCCGATGCGTGGGACCGTTACCAACAGCTTCCCGAGGCGCAGAAAAAGGAACTGGCGGCAGCCGAGAAGGTGCCACGTCGCCCCGGCGCGGTGAGCGGACTACCGTCCGGCAAGCGCCTGCCGACCGATACCGGCCACCAGATCCGCGCCAACAAGCCCGCCAGCGCGGCCGCCGCGCTGCCGCCGGCGCTGACCGCATCGACACCGGCGGCACCCGCTTCGGCCCCTGTCGCCGCCGCGTCCGCACCGGCCGCCCCCGCCACGCCACCAGAAGTGGCGGCTTCGGCACCAGCAGCGCAACCGGCCCCCGAGTCGCTCTCGCCGCCGGTCACGGGCGAGGCGGCCACCGACATGCCGATCAGCCCTCCCGACACCCCCCGCCAGTAACACCCGCCCCGGCCGCGCGGCGCGCCGCCCCGGATTTGGCATAATTGCCGCTCACCCGGAACCCGCGCCATGCCCGCCGCCAGCCCTGCCACCCCTGCTCCTCCCGCTTCCATGCCGTCGCGCGCCCCGCGCACGCCCACGCTGCGCCGCCGCCTGACCTGCATGCTCTATGAGGGCGTGCTGCTGTTCGGCGTGCTCATGGCCGCCAGCGCGGTCTATCTGCTGGCGCGTCCGGTGCTGCAACGGCTCGGCCTTGACCAGCCCTATGTCGATCAGGCCTGGATGTTCGTCGTGCTGGCGTGCTACTTCACGTGGTTCTGGCAGCGCAACGGCCAGACGCTGGCGATGCAGACGTGGCGCATCCGCCTCGAAACGGCGGCCGGCGAGCCGCCGCACTGGACCCGCGCACTGCTGCGCTATGTGCTCGCCTGGCTGTGGCTGCCGCCCGCGGCGGCGGTCGGCCACGCGCTCGGGCTCACGCGCGGGCCGTTCGTCGGCGTGCTGGTGGCCGGCCTGCTGGTGTGGATTGCGCTGGCGTGGCTCGACCCGCGCCGCCAGTTCCTGCACGACCGGCTGGCAGGCACGCGCCTGCTTGACCTGCGCGACCCGCGCGACCCACGCCCCGCCTCGAAATCATGAGCCTGACGGCGGCCGCGCTGCGCCGCGTGGCCGTGGCCACGCAGACGCTGGCGGCCGGCGGCATCGCGGCCGGCTTGGCCGAAGGGGCCGGCTGGCCGTGGCCGCTCGCCATTGGCGCGGCGCTGCTGGCCGTGCCGGTGGGCTTCGGCATCGGCGTGGGGATTGCCTTTGTCGCCACGCTGGGCGGCGCGGGCATCCCGCCGGACGCGCGCCTCCCCCATCCGCCCGATGCCCCCCCGCGCCAGCCGCTCGGCCTCTCGGGCGCGCTCGCCTGCTATCTCTCCGAATGCCGTGCGGTCTTCCGCATGTTCAACTGGCTCCAGCCGTTCCGCTCGCGCCTCACCTTTGCGCCACCCGCCAACGCCGACACCGACGCCCCGACGGTGCTGCTGGTGCACGGCTACGGCTGCAACCATGCGATCTGGCTCGATATGGCGCCCGCGCTGGCCGCCGCCGGCTATCGCTGCGAAGAGATCGACCTCGAACCCGTGCTGGGCGATATCGACGACTATGCCCCGACCCTGCTCGCCCGCATGCGCGACATCGCCGCGCGCACGGGCCAGCCGCCGCTCGTGGTCTGCCACAGCATGGGCGGGCTCGCCGCGCGGGCCGCGCAGGTGATGGCGTTGCGGGAGGCTGACATGGGCGCCGATCCGGCACCGCCCTGCGCAGGCATCGTCACGCTCGGCTCGCCCCATCATGGCTGTGCCCTCGCCCGCTTCGGCAGTGGCCGCAATGCGCGCCAGATGCGCTGGCACAGCCCGTGGCTGCAAGCACTGGCGCTGGCGGAGACGCCGGCCCTGCGCGCGCGCATCGTCTCGGTGTTCAGCTGGCACGACTCCATCGCCGGGCCGCCCGGCACCGCGTGGCTCGACGGCGCGCGCAACGTGCCGCTGGCCGGCATCGGCCATGTTTCCTTGCTGCGCCACCCGCGCGCCGTGGACGCCACGCTGGCCGCGCTGGCCGCCCTACGCACCCCGGCGCCGATGCCGCAACAAGCCCCGCAGCACACCTCGATCTTCATGTGACATTCATGTTTCCGTCACGGCACCGTCACGCGGCAAGGGCTCAATGCACCCATCGCC
This sequence comes from Cupriavidus sp. SIMBA_020, assembly GCF_046535395.1. Taxonomy (NCBI): domain Bacteria; kingdom Pseudomonadati; phylum Pseudomonadota; class Betaproteobacteria; order Burkholderiales; family Burkholderiaceae; genus Cupriavidus; species Cupriavidus sp. SIMBA_020. The sequence continues at coordinate 647,335 of NZ_JAWRWU010000001.1, forward strand.
GATACCGGGGCCGCCATGGTTCAAGCTCTCCAGTTTGCTCGGGGGCGTCTGTCGAGGGCCGCGCAACGCCTGCGCGGCAAGCCTGACACCACGCTCTCGCTGTCCGCCGCGCTGGCGGCCTTCATGCCGCCGCCGACGGAACTGTCGCCGACCGCTCCCGCCGCCCCGGCCTTCCACGCCGAAACAGGCAACCGCCCCGCCTCCGCCACGGAACCTCCCACGCACCGCTACCGCGCCATCTGGCTGTCCGATATCCACCTCGGCACGCCGGGCTGCCAGGCCACCTATCTGCTCGACTTCCTCAAGCACAACGAATCCGACGTGCTCTATCTGGTGGGCGACATCATCGATGGCTGGCAACTGCGCCGGGGCTGGTACTGGCCGCAGAGCCACAACGACGTGGTGCAGAAGCTGCTGCGCAAGGCGCGCAAGGGTACGGAAGTGATCTACGTGCCCGGCAACCACGACGAAGTGGCGCGCCAGTTCGATGGCATGGCCTTTGGCGACATCACCGTGCGCGAGGACGCCATCCACGTGACCGCCACCGGCCGCCGGCTCTGGGTGGTGCATGGCGATTTGTTCGATGGCGTGGTGCAGCACGCGCGCTGGCTGGCCTACCTCGGCGACTCGCTCTACACGATGATCCTGGCGCTGAATCGCCATTTCAACCGCATCCGCACCCGGCTCGGCTTCGAGTACTGGTCGATCTCGCAATTCCTGAAGCACCAGGTCAAGAACGCGGTCAGCTACATCAACTCGTTCGAGCACGCGATGGTGGACGAGGCGCGCCGGCGCGGCTGCGACGGCGTGGTCTGCGGCCACATCCACAAGGCCGAGATCCGCGAGGTGGACGGCCAGCTCTACTGCAATGACGGCGACTGGGTGGAGAGTCTTTCGGCGCTGGTCGAGACCATGGAAGGCGAGCTCAAGATCGTCTACTGGACCACGCTGCTCGATCCGCCCGAGCCAGTCGGACGCCGCCGCCGCCGCGCCACCGAGATGGCGCTTTGACACGCCCCGCCCCCACGACACCTCACCCGGCCACACTGCCGCAAGGAGATTCGATGCGAGTCATGATTGTCACGGATGCCTGGGAGCCCCAGGTCAACGGCGTGGTGCGCACGCTCAAGTCCACGCGCCGCGAACTGGAGGCGATGGGCCACACGGTGGACCTGCTGACGCCGCTGGAATTCCGCACCGTGCCATGCCCGACGTATCCGGAGATCCGCCTGTCGCTGCTGCCGACGGCCAAGGTACGCGCCCGCATCGACGCTTTCCGCCCGGAGGCCCTGCACATCGCCACCGAGGGCCCGCTCGGCCTGGCCGCGCGCCGTTACGCCATGCGCCACGGCCTGCCGTTCACCACGGCCTACCACACGCGCTTCCCGGAGTACGTGCAGGCCCGCTTCGGCATCCCGCTGGCGTGGACCTACCGCTTCCTGCGCTGGTTCCACGGTCCGGCACGCGCGGTGATGGCGCCCACGCCGGTGGTGCTGCACGACCTGCATCAATACGGCATCAGCCACGGCGTGCTGTGGACGCGCGGCGTGGACCTCGACGTCTTCACCGCCGAGCGCGCCAACGTGCTCAACACCGCCCACCCGATCTTCCTCTACGTGGGCCGCGTGGCCGTGGAGAAGAACGTGGAGGCCTTCCTCCAGCTCGACTTGCCCGGCTCGAAATGGGTAGTGGGCGACGGCCCGGCGCTGGCCGGGCTGAAGGCGCGCTATCCGTCCGCCAGCTATCTCGGCGTGCTCAAGCAACCGGATCTGGCCAAGGTGTATGCTTCTGCCGATGTCTTCGTGTTCCCGAGCCGCACCGATACCTTCGGGCTGGTGCTGCTGGAAGCGCTGGCGAGCGGCCTGCCCGTGGCGGCGTACCCGGTTACCGGGCCGATCGATGTGCTGGGCGACAGCCCGGCCGGCGTGATGCACGAGGATTTGCGCGAAGCCTGCCTCGAGGCGCTGCGCATCGACCGCGTCACCGCTCGCGCCCACGCCGAGAAGTTCTCGTGGCGCGCCGCGTCCGAGCAGTTCCTCGCTCACCTGCGGCCGTTGCCAGCGTCGGCAGCCCCCCAAGACTCCACGGCTCCCACCGCTGCGCACGATCATGCCAAAACCGCATCCCCCGCTGCCGTCCGCTCCGGAGACTGAGTACTCGGTCGAGAACAATCCCCACAAAGGCAATCGCGGCATCCGCCGCGCCTGGCACGCGGCGATCAACTCGCTGTCCGGCCTGCGCTACGCGGTGCTCGAGGAGAGCGCGTTTCGGCAGGAACTGACGCTGGTGGTGATTTTCACGCCCTGCGCGTTCCTGCTGCCGATCTCGGCGGTCGAGCGGATCTTGCTGCTGGGGACGCTGCTGCTGGTGCTGATCGTGGAATTGCTGAATTCCAGCGTGGAGGCCGCCGTGGACCGCATCTCGCTCGAGCGGCACAGCCTGTCGAAGCGCGCCAAGGACTTTGGCAGCGCGGCGGTCATGCTGGCGCTCGTGCTGTGCGGCGGCACCTGGATGGCCATCGGCGGGCCGCACGTGGTGCGGTGGATCGGCGGCTGGCTGGGTTAGGCGGGACCGGGCGGGACTAGTCCCGCCTGGTCAGGTCTCTTCGCGCTTCTCGATCCACTTGTCCACGCGAACACGCGGGGCGGCGGCCAGCTTGCCGAGCAGCGCGCCGGGTGTGTCGGACACGTGCAGCATGTCGGCGTGCACCTGCTTCAGGAACCCCTCGCCCACGGCGTGGTTCAGGAAGGCCAGCATGCCGTCGTAGAAGCCGGCCACGTTCAGCAGGCCGACCGGCTTGTCGTGATAGCCGAGCTGGGCCCAGGTGAACGTTTCGAACAGCTCTTCGAAGGTGCCCACGCCGCCCGGCATGGCAATGAACGCGTCCGAGCGGTCGGCCATCATCTGCTTGCGCTCGTGCATGTTGCGCACCACGTGCAACTCGGTCAGGCCGCGATGGCCGACTTCCTTCTGCATCAGCGCATCGGGAATCACGCCGATGGCCGTGCCGCCGTGCGCCAGCACGCTGTCCGCCACGATGCCCATCAGCCCGACCTTGCCACCGCCGTAAACCAGCGCAAGGCCCTGTTGGGCCATGGTGGCGCCCAGCACGCGCGCCGCCTCGGCATATTCCGGGCGGAAGCCGGGGCTGGACCCGCAATACACGCAAACCGATTTCACTGTCTTTCCTTCTTCGCAGCAGCGGCGGCCTCGGCCTCCGCCTTGGAGACGGCGTACTCGCGCGCCAGTTGATCGAACGCTTCACGCGCCTTGCCGCGCAGGTACGGGGCCAGGATCGAGAAGATGTGATAGCTCGAACCGTGCAGGTAGCCCCGGATCTGCTCGGGATCGTTGTACTGCCGCGGATGCTGCACGAACTGGAACGACAGCCAGTACGTGGCAATTACAACAATATTGGTACAAACCGCGTCCACCTGCTCCGGCGTGGCTTCCATATCGCCGTCTTCCTGGAACTGGCGGCAGATCTCCAGCGCGAAGCGTTTCTTCTGCTCCACGATGCGCTTGAAATTGGTCTCCAGCATCCGGTTGCGCGCCAGCAGGTCGTTGATGTCGCGGTACAGGAAGCGGTAGTTCCACAGGAACTCGGACATGTACTGGAGGTAGCCCCAGCTCTCGCCCAGCGTGGCCTTGTGGTCCTCCGGCATCTTCAGGCGGCGCTCCATCTCCTGCTCGAAGCGCACGAAGATGGAGTTGATGATGTCGTCCTTGTTGCGGAAGTGGTAGTAGAGATTGCCGGGGCTGATCTCCATGGCTTCCGCGATCGTCGTGGTGGTGACGTTGGGCTCGCCAAGCTCATTGAACAGGCGCAGCGAGACGTCGAGGATGCGGTCTCGGGTTCGGCGCGGGCCGGCTTGCGGTTTGGCTTCCATGGGGTCGGGCGGGCTCTCGAATCGGCAGGATTGGGATTATAAGCAATCGGGTCGGGCGGACAGCCCGCCAAGCGGCGAAAACGCCACTGGCGGGGCGGCGCCCCTCAAAACGAGGAACCGGGCTGCTTCAGGAACGCCAGTTCGTCGTCCGTGCTGGCGCGGCCCAGCACGGCGTTGCGGTGCGGAAACCGGCCGAAGCGCGCGATGATTTCCTGATGCTTGACGGCCCACTCCACGCTATCGACTTCGCCGCCGGTGTCCTCGCGCAGCGTGATGTACTCGCGCACGGCGATGTCCTGCGCCTCGGGCGACTCGGCGTGCTCGAACGGCAGGTAGCAGAACATGCGATGCCACGGCGTGGGCAGTTCGCGGTCCCAGCCCTGCGCGAGCATCCGGCGGGCCAGCGCCTGCGCCTGCGCATCCGTGGCGAAGGTGCGCGGATCGCCCCGGAACATGTTGCGCGGGAACTGGTCGAGCAGTATCAGGCGGGCGCAGGTACCTTCGGGCGTGCTGGACCAGTCGTCCGCCGCACCGTCATGTGCCCCCTCGTACGCGGCCTGCCAGGTGGGCAGGAAGGTGTCGCGGATGGTGGCGTCGAAGGCGTCGCGCTTGGTGAACCACTCCTTCCGCGCGGTATTCCAGATGGCCGAGCCGGGCGTGCCGAACCAGAAGTCCAGCACGTCCTGCGCACCCTTCACATGCTTAACGCCGCACATTACGCATCCAGTCGGCGGTCTGGAAGAACGCCTGCATCAGCCGCAACTGCAGGTCTTCGGGCAAGCCGATGTCCTGCATCGCCAGCGCCATGGCGCGCATCCACTGGTCGCGTTCCAGCGTGCCGATCTCGAACGGCATATGGCGTGCGCGCAGGCGCGGGTGGCCAAAGCGCTCGATAAAATGGTTCGGGCCGCCCAGCCAGCCGCACAGGAACCAGAACAGCTTGTCGCGGGAACCATCGAGCGAAGGCGGATGGATCGAGCGGAGCTGCTTGAACTCGGGCTCCAGGTCCATCAGGTCATAGAAGCGGTCCACCAGCTCGCGCACGCGGGCCTCGCCGCCGACCAGTTCGTAGGCGGTGACTTCCTGGGTGGCGGCGTCGGTCGGTTCGGAAGGTTCGGTAATCATGTCAAATCGAGAAGAATCGCTGCACGGCGGTCACTGCACGTCGCGCAGCGTGGCCAGCGCTGGCTGCCGCAGCACCTCGCGCAGGCCCAGCCAGCCGCCGGCAAAAGCGCACAGCATGCCAGAAACCACCCCCACCGGCACGATCCACACGTTGAACCGGTACGGGAAATCGAATACGAACTGAGACAGCGCCCAGCCCACCGCGATGGCGCCGAGGCTGGCCAGCAGCCCCGCCAGCCCGCCCACGACAAGGAATTCGGCGTACTGCGTCTGGCGCACCGTGGCGGCGCTCGCGCCAAGGGCCTTGAGCAGGCCGGCGTCGCGCTTGCGCTCGTCGCGCGCGCCGGAAAGCGCCGCATACAGCACCGTCACGCCGGCCAGCAGCGTGAAGACGAACAGGAACTCCACGGCGGCGATCACCTGATCGAGCACCGCCTGGATCTGGCGCAGGATCAAATCCGTGTTGACCACGGTGATGTTCGGGAAGCTGGCCGTGAGCCGGTTGCCAAGCGCCGACTTGGCCGGCGGCAGGTGGAAGGCGGTGATGTAGGTCTCGGGCAGGCCCTGCATCTTGTCCGTCGGCAGGATCACGAAGAAGTTCACGCGCATCGAGCCCCAGTCCAGCTTGCGCAGCGAGGTGACCGGCGCCTCCACGGTCTGGCCGGCCACGTCGAAGCGCAGCGTGTCGCCCAGCTTGATATGGAGCGTCTTGGCGATGCCCTCCTCCACGGAAGCCCCGCCGGCATCGCCGGTCCAGCGCCCGGCAATCACCTCGTTGCCCTCGGGCAGCCTGTCTGTATACGAGAGGTTGAATTCCCGCTCGACCAGATTGCGCGCCCGGCCGTCCGGGTAGGTGCTGGCCTGGATCGGGCGATCGTCGATATGCGTCAGGCGGCCGCGCACCATCGGGTAGAGCAGGTCGCGGATGCCATTGGTGGCCAGCATCGCGCGCAGCGGCTCGCGCTGGTCGGGCTGGATATTGATGATGAAGCGATTGGGGGCGTCGGCCGGCGTGGCGTTGCGCCAGGAATCGACCAGATCGTTGCGCGTCATGCCAAGCAGCAGCAGCGCCATCAGCCCCACGGCCAGCGCCACGGTCTGGAGCACGGTCACGCCGCGCCGGCGCTCGAGCACGGCCAGCGCGAAGCGCCAGCCCACGCTGCCGCGCGCCCGGCCGCGCATGCCGCGCGAAAGCGCCAGCAGCAGCCCAAGGGCCAGCACCGCGAAGGCCACCCCCGCGCCGACAAACCCGCCCGCCGTGGTCAGGCCGAGCTTCAGGTCGCGCGCGGCCACCATCAGCAATGCCACGAAGGCGCCCAGGCCCAGCGCATAGGCCACCCAGGCCGAGATCGGCGGCAGGCCGATGTCGCGCCGGAGCACGCGCAGCGGCGCCACGCGCGTCAGCGCCAGCAGCGGCGGCAGCGCGAAGCCCACCAGCAGCACCAGCCCTGCCGCCACCCCGGTCAGCGCCGGGATGACCGACGGCTGCGGCAGCGACACGCGCAGCAATCCGCCCAGCGACAGCAGCAGCCCGTAATGCGCGAGGTAGCCCAGCGCCACGCCGACGAGCGCGCCCCCGGCGCCAAGCAGGAGGAATTCGATGCCGAACGCGGCCAGCAGCTGTCCGCGCGACAGGCCCATGCATTTGTAGACCGCGCAGGCATCGGTATGACGCTGCATGTATCGGCGCGCAGACATGGCGATGGCCACCGCCGCGATCATCGACGACAGCACCGCCACCAGCGACAGGAAGCGCTCGGCACGGTCCAGCGTGGCACGCATCTGCGGCTGGCCGGAGTCGAGCGATTCCACGCGCGTGTTGCGCAGGTGGCGGCGCTCGATCTCGTCGGTCGCCCAGCGCTGGTAGGCGGCGGCGCCGGCGTCCGGGCCGGCCACGAGCAGGCGGTAGGTCACGCGGCTGCCCCAGCCGATCAGCTTGGTGGCGTCGAGGTCGGACAGCGGCAGCATCACGCGCGGCGCGAAGTTCATGAAGCCCGCGCCACGGTCGAGTTCCTGCGTGATCACGCGCTCGATGCGGAAGGTCTTGCTGCCAAGCTGCACGCTATCGCCCAGGCGCAGGCCGAGACCGTCCAGCAGCGCCTGATCCACCCAGACCGTGCCCGGCGCAGGGATGCCTTCGGCCTCCTGCTCCGCGCCGCCATCGGGCGACAGCACCTTGAGCCGGCCGCGCAGCGGATAGCCATCGGTCACCGCCTTCAGGGCGCCCAGCTGGCTCGGCGCCTCGCCGCTGGCAGGTGCGCCCGCCGGTACGCCACTGGTGCGGGCCGTGGCCATGCTCGGGAACGTCACCGTCTGCGCCACACGCAGGCCGTCGCGCCGGGCACGGTCGGCAAACGCGGGATCGAACGGCTGGTCGGACACCAGCAGCACATCGGCGCCGATCATCTGGCGCGCGTCGCGCTCAAGGCCAAGCCGCATGCGATCCGCGAGAAAGCCGACGCTGGTCAGCGCGGCCACGGCCAGCACCAGCGCGAACAGCAGCAGCGTCAGCTCGCCGGCCAGCCAGTCGCGCCGGGCCATGCGCAGCGCGTGATGCCAGGCGGAGAAACGGTGAGCGGCGGGCACGGCGGGGGAGTCGGTCGGCATCGGAAAATCGCTAGGAATGAGGCAGGGAGGGCTCAGCGCGGGCCGCGCAGGCTGGCGTGCAGGCGTCGCACGCCGCGCCAGAGCTTGGGAATCAGCCAGATCGCCAGGATCAGGAACACACCCAGCAGGATCAGGAACACCACGGGCAGGAAAAACGCCAGCAGCAGGCCGCCCATGGTGCCAACGTCCTCGGTGAACGAGGCCGCCCAGTTCGAGAACGGCTCCGGCGAGACATTGATCAGCGCCCGCGTGCCGGCCTTGGTGGCATGCGCCGCGCCGGCCAGGGTGCCGCCCACGAGCCCGGCGGCCACCATCCACTGGGGATCGAGTTCGCCGAACGCCGCTGCGGCCAGGATCGCCCCGGCGGGAATGCGGATAAAGGTCTGGATGCCGTCCCAGGCGGTGTCGAAGCCGGGCACCTTGTCGGCGATGAATTCGGCCAGGGCCAGCACGCCGGCCACGCCGATCACCCACCACGACGACAGCACCTGGAGCCCCGTGGGCAGGTCCAGCCAACCCAGGCGCGCCAGCACCCCGGCCGCCAGCACGGCCAGGTAGAGACGCAGGCCGCTGGCCCAGGACATGCCTGCAGCCAGCGCGGCGGTTTCCAGCATGGGGCGGAACTCCTCGTGGGTAATTGGGGAGGAGTGTAATACGGGCCGGGGAAGGTAGCCGACGCGGGTTGGCGGATTGGGGGGATGGCCCCGCTCAGGCGCCTTCCTTGCCGTCCGGGCCGAACCAGGGCAGCGCCTCCTGCGGGGTGAGGATGCCGGCCGGCTCGGCAGCCGTGTAGCCGGGCAGCGCCTCGATCCGGCGCACGAAGGCCGGATCGGCCAGCAGCGCCAGCAGCGCGCCCATCCACGGCGCGGTCGCATCGTTCTTGCGCAGGGCCAGGTAGTACGCCTCGCGCGTGAGCGGCACGAAGCCCAGCCCGTGCTGCTCGGCATTCATGCGCAGCCCGAAGCCCACCTGCGCGCGGCCGGCCTGCACGGCCTCCGCCACCTTGTCGTTGCTGAACTCGGGGTCGTCGTAACCGGTGATCTGGTCTGGATAGAGGCCCTGCGCGGCCAGCAGCTGGTCGAACAGCATGCGCGTGCCCGAACTGCGCTGGCGATTGATAAAGCGCGCGCCGGTGCGAACGAGGTCGCGCAGGTCACGGATCTCGCGCGCCACCCCGGGCGCCACGATCAGCCCCTGCTCGCGCCACGCCAGCCGCACCAGCCGCACCGCGGCGGGCCGCAGCCATTTGCGCAGCGTCACGTGGGCGACCGAGCCGGCGGTCTGGATCGGCGAGACATAGAAGCCGGCCAATTCCGACTGCCGCTCCTGGAGGCAGATCAGCCCTTCCACGCTGCCGCAGAACACGGTATCGAGCTGGAGCGCGCTGGGCCCGTCCTTCAGTGCTGCGGAAAGCACTTCCACGGCAGGATCGTGGCTACCCGAAAAATGCACCACGGTTTGCGGCTGCACGGCGTCGTCGAGTTCGAGCAGGAAATCGGCCATGGCCTTCTGCACAGCCGGGTCGATGGTCTCCCGCAGCCGTGCTTCGGCGCGCAGCAGCCGCTCCCCGAAGCGCGTCAGCGAGGCGCCCCGCCCGCGCTCCATATCGAGCATGCTGCGGCCGAGCATCTCTTCCCAGCTACGCATCACACCCCAGGCATGGCGGTACGACAACCCGATCTCCTGCGCGGCGCGGTGCAGCGAGCCCGTCTCGCGCACGGCTTTCAGCAACTGGAACACCTTGCTGTTGGCGCGTGGATTGTCATCGGCAGCAATGACCGGGAACAGGTCAAACCTGAACGTCATATGAAATACCTTGCATATTTACAGGAGCAATGTGGCCGGATAACAATCGTGTGCCCTGTGTTTCACGATGCTTGTTCGGGCATTCTCCATGAAGCATCACCGCCGTGGCAATTGTGTTTTCGAAAACATAATAAAGGAACGATCGATGTCCCGCACTGGCTTTCCCCTTCCCCGCGTCCTGTCTCGTGCATGGGCCGCCGCCACCGTGCTTGTGCTGATATCGGCACTTTCCGCTGCGCAGGCCGGCGAAATCAAGATGGCCACCACCACCAGCACCGAGAATTCCGGCCTGCTGAAATACCTGCTGCCGAAGTTCGAGCAGAAATCCGGCGTCACGGTGAAGGTGATCGCCGTGGGCTCCGGCAAGGCCATGAAGATGGGCGAGATGGGCGATGTGGACGTGCTGCTGGTGCACGCCCGCAAGATGGAGGATGAATTCGTGGCCGCCGGCTACGGCGTGAACCGGCGCGACGTGATGTACAACGACTTTATCGTCGTCGGCCCGGCCAGCGACCCGGCCCACGTCAAGGGCGGCAAGGACGTCATCGCCGGGTTCAGGAAACTGGCCGCCAGCGGCAGCAAGTTCATCTCGCGCGGTGACAACTCGGGCACCGATGTGATGGAAAAGGACTACTGGAAGCGTGCCGGCATCGAGCCGAAGGGCCAGCCGTGGTACGTGAATGCCGGCCTGGGCATGGGCGAGGTGCTGACCATGGCGGCGCAGATGCCCGGCTACACCCTGAGCGACCGCGCCACCTATGGCGCCTATCGCGCCAAGACCGGGCTGGCGATCGCTATCGAGGGCGATCCGAAGATGTTCAACCCGTACGGCGTGATCGCCGTGAACCCGGCCAAGCACCCGGGCACGAACTATACGGACGCGATGAAGTTCGTGGAGTGGGTCACGTCGAAGGAAGGCCAGCAGACCATCGCCAGCTACAAGGTGGACGGCGAGCAGTTGTTCTTCCCGAGCTACGAGGGGAAGTAAGTCACCTCCCCCCCTCAGACTGCCGTGGCCTCCAGCCGCGGCAGTTGCGGCAGGTCGGCCGCCACCTCGGCGATCATCCGCCGCATCCACATCACATCGGGCGCTGCGTGGCAGCGCTCGTGCCACAGCTGGTAGAACCGCATGCGCGGGAACGGCACCGGCGACGCCACCATCCGGATCGGCAGGTACTGCGCGTAGTGCGCGGCGAACTGGCGGCCCGTGGTGAACACCATATCCGTCTTCATCAGCACGTAGGGCACCAGGCCGAAGTACGGCAGCGTGACCTGGATGTTGCGCTTGTAGCCCTGCTCGGCCAGCGCCTGGTCGATCATGCTGCGCTGCATCGACGCGTACGGCGCCGGGGCCAGGTGGGGCATCTCCAGGTAGTGGCGCAGCGTCAGCCCGTTGCGGGCCAGCGGGTGCTGGGCGCCGAGCATGCAGACCACCTCGTCGTCGAACAGCGGCGAGATATGGAGGTGCTCGGGCGGCGACAGCCAGTTGCCGACCACGATGTCGAGGTGGCCCTGCTCCAGCGCGTCCAGGAAATCGCTCGACTGCGTCATCGGATGGACGAACAGCTTGGCCCCCGGCGCCAGCCGCCGCACCCGCTCGACGATATTCGGCAGGAAGAAGGCATCCAGATAGTCCGGCGCGCCCAGGTGGAAGGTGCGCGTGGTGGTGGCCGGGTCGAACTGCTGCGGCGGCCGGGCGATGCGGTCCATCGCCGCCAGGCTCTGCTCGGCCAGCGCCAGCAGCTCGCAGCCGCGCTCGGTCGGCACCATGCCGCTCTTGCCGCGCACCAGAATGGCGTCGCCGGTGATCTCGCGCAGCCGCTTCAGCGTGTTGCTGATGGCCGGCTGCGACTGGCCCAGGCGCACGGCGGTGCGGGTCACGCTCTGCTCGGTGAGCAGGGTGTGCAGCACCCGCAGCAAATAGGTATCGAGATGGTCGCGTCCGTGCATGGCGAGAGCCGGCGCACCCGGGGGCGGGCGTGGCTGGCGTGGGGGATGGGAACGGCGCATAGTGTATGTCAGGCACCCCACGGGCGGTCAAATGCCGGCGCACTACGGGAAGACCCGGAGTGCGCCGGCAAGCCGCGCCCGCGCTGGGTTCCAGGCGGGGAAGACGGCGCCGGACCGCCCCAGCGGCCGCGCGTTGATGGGGCATATCACCTGGGCCGAATATTGCATGAAAGTGGCCGGTGCTATGTTTCCGCCATCCCCGAAAGAGAGAAGACCATGGAGACGCAAACCATCCGCTTTTTCCACCGCGGCCAGGTCCAGGAAGTGTCCGACGCCCCGGTGACCCGCACCGTGCTGCAGTACCTGCGCGAGGACGTGCGCTGCACCGGCACCAAGGAAGGCTGCGCTGAAGGCGACTGCGGCGCCTGTACCGTCGTGATCGGCGAGTTGCAGGACGGCGGCGACGTGGCCTTCAAGGCCGTCAATGCCTGCATCCAGTTCCTGCCCACGCTCGACGGCAAGGCCCTGATCACCGTGGAAGACCTGCGTCAGGCGGACGGTACGCTCCACCCGGTGCAGGAGGCCATGGTGGAGTGCCATGGCTCCCAGTGCGGGTTCTGCACGCCCGGCTTCGTGATGTCGCTGTGGGCGCTGTACCAGCAGCACACGCCCGGCGGCGAGCCCCCGGCGCGCCAGGAGATCTGCGATGCCCTGACCGGCAACCTGTGCCGCTGCACCGGCTACCGGCCGATCATCGACGCCGGCCAGCGCATGATGGCGCTGCCCGCGCCGGCCGCCAGCAAGCTCGATCCGAAACAGATCGCCGACACGCTGCGCAACCTCAAGCGCGGCGAGACCTTCCACTACAGCGTGCGCGGCCAGCATTTCTACGCCCCGCGCACCGCCGCCGAATTCGGCGCGATCAAGGCTGCCGAGCCGGGCATCCGCATCCTGGCCGGCAGCACCGACGTGGGCCTCTGGGTGACCAAGCAGTTCCGCGAACTTGGCAACCTGCTCTATGTGGGGCAGGTGGAAGACCTGAACACCGTGGCCGAGCGCGACGGCTTCATCGAGATCGGCGCCGCCGTGACGCTGGAGCGCGCCTACGCCGCGCTGACCGCCGCCCATCCGGAACTCGACGAAATGTGGAAGCGCTTTGCCTCACTGCCGATCCGCAACGCCGGCACGCTGGGCGGGAACATCGCCAACGGCTCGCCGATCGGCGACTCGATGCCGGCGCTGATCGCGCTCGGCACGGAGGTGGTGCTCCAGCGCGGCGAGACGCGCCGCACCATGCCGCTCGAGGACCTCTATCTGGCCTACCAGAAGACGGCGATGGGCGAGGGCGAGTTCGTGGCCGGACTGCGCGTGCCGGTGAAGGGCTTCCGGGGCCCGCAGTATTTCAGGACGTACAAGCTGTCGAAGCGGTTCGACGAGGACATCTCGGCCGTCTGCGCCGCGTTCGGCATCACGGTGGAAGCTGGCATCGTCACGGCGGCGTGCGTCGCCTTCGGCGGCATGGCCGCCACGCCCAAGCGCGCCGCGCTCACCGAAGCCGCCCTGGTCGGCCAGCCGTGGGACGAAGCCACCGCCCGTGCCGGCATGGCCGCACTCGGCCAGGACTACCAGCCGCTGACCGATATGCGCGCCACCGCCGCCTACCGCGCGCGCGGCGCCGCCAACCTGCTCTACCGCTTCTGGCTGGAAACGCGCGCCGATGCGCTGCCCGCCGCCGTGGTCAACGTCCGCGCCCTGGGCGCCGGCGAACCCGTGAGCGCCTGAGGAGAGCCCGCACCATGAACAAGCAGACCGAACCCTTCCTGCTCGACGCCAGCGTGGCCGCCGAAGCCTCGCCGCAAGTCGGCATCTCGCGCCCGCACGAATCCGCCCACCTGCACGTGGCCGGCACCGCCACCTATACCGACGACATCCCAGAGCTGGCCGGCACACTGCACGCCGCGCTGGGCATGAGCGCCCGCGCCCATGCCAGGCTGCGCGCCGTGTCGCTCGACAAGGTGCGCGCCGCGCCCGGCGTGGTGGCCGTGCTGACCGTGGACGACATCCCCGGCGTGAACGACTGCGGCCCGATCATCCACGACGACCCGATCCTGGCGCGCGACGTGGTGCAGTTCATCGGCCAGCCGATCTTCGTGGTGGTGGCGTCGTCGCACGATGCCGCGCGCCGCGCCGCCCGCCTGGCCGAGATCGACTACGAAGACCTGCCGCCGGTGCTCTCGCCCGAGGCCGCCCATGCGGCCGGCAGCTATGTGCTGCCGCCGATGCACCTGACGCGTGGCGCGCCGCGCGCGCACATCGACGGGGCCACCCACCGCGATGCCGGCAGGATCCAGCTCGGCGGCCAGGAGCAGTTCTACCTCGAAGGCCAGATCGCCTACGCCGCGCCGCGCGAGAACGACGGCATGCACGTCTGGTGCTCGACGCAGCACCCCACCGAGATGCAGCACGCCGTGGCGCACATGCTCAACTGGCACGCGCACCAGGTGCTGGTGGAGTGCCGGCGCATGGGCGGCGGTTTCGGCGGCAAGGAATCGCAGTCGGCCGTGTTCGCCTGCTGCGCCGCGCTGGCCGCCTGGAAGCTGCTGTGCCCGGTGAAGCTGCGCCCGGACCGCGACGACGACATGATGATCACCGGCAAGCGCCATGACTTCGTGTTCGACTTCGAGGTTGGCCACGACGACGCCGGCCGCATCGAGGGCGTGCAGGTGGAGATGGTGTCGCGCGCCGGCTTCTCGGCGGATCTGTCCGGCCCGGTGATGACCCGCGCGATCTGCCACTTTGACAACGCCTACTGGCTGCCCAACGTGCAGATCGACGGCTACTGCGGCAAGACCAATACGCAGAGCAACACCGCCTTCCGGGGTTTCGGCGGCCCGCAGGGCGCGTTCGCGGTGGAGTACATCCTCGACAACATCGCCCGTAACGTTGGCAAGGACTCGCTGGACGTGCGCCGCGCCAACTTCTACGGCAAGGGCGAGCGCAACGTCACGCCGTACGGCCAGACCGTGGAAGACAACGTGATCCACGAGCTGATCGACGAGCTGGTGGCATCGAGCGAGTACCCGGCCCGGCGCGCCGCCACGCGCGCGTTCAACGCGACGAGCCCGGTGCTCAAGAAGGGCATCGCCATCACCCCGGTGAAGTTCGGGATCTCGTTCAACGTGGCCCACTTCAACCAGGCCGGCGCGCTGGTGCACGTGTACAACGACGGCTCGGTGCTGGTGAACCACGGCGGCACGGAGATGGGCCAGGGCCTGAACACCAAGGTGGCGATGGTGGTAGCGCACGAGCTGGGCATCCGCCTGGAGCGCGTGCGCGTGACGGCCACCGACACCAGCAAGGTGGCCAACACCTCGGCGACGGCTGCCTCCACCGGCGCCGACCTGAACGGCAAGGCCGCGCAGGACGCCGCGCGCCAGATCCGCGAGCGGCTGGCCGCCTTCGCCGCGCGCAAGGCCGGCGTGGAGGCCGACACCGTGCGCTTCGGCGACGACCTGGTCGTGGCCGGCGAGCTGCGCCTGTCCTTCGGCGACCTGGCGCGCGAAGCCTACGTGGCCCGCGTGCAGCTCTGGTCGGATGGCTTCTACACCACGCCCAAGCTGCACTGGGACCAGAAGGCGCTGCAGGGCCGGCCGTTCTATTACTACGCCTACGGCGCGGCGTGCTCGGAAGTGCTCGTCGATACGCTGACCGGCGAATGGAAGCTGCTGCGCGCCGATGCATTGCACGACGCCGGCAAGTCCCTGAACCCGGCCATCGACATCGGCCAGGTGGAGGGCGCGTTCATCCAGGGCATGGGCTGGCTGACCACCGAGGAACTGTGGTGGAACCCGAACGGCAAGCTGATGACGCACGCGCCGTCCACCTACAAGATCCCGACCATCAACGACTGCCCGGAGGCCTTCAACGTGCGGCTGTTCCAGAACAGCAACGTGGAGGACAGCATCCACCGCTCAAAGGCCGTGGGCGAGCCGCCGCTGCTGCTGCCGTTCTCGGTGTTCTTCGCGATCCGCGATGCCGTCGCGGCGGTGGGCGACTACCGCATCAACCCGCCGCTGCGCGCCCCGGCCACGAGCGAGGCCATCCTCGATGCCGTGGAAGCGGTGCAGGCGGCGCGCGCCTGAGGCGGTCATCATGCAGGACGCCCCGCTCAAACCGTTCCGCTTCGCCGACGCCGCCCGCTGGGTGCGCGCCGGCGTGCCCGTGACGATGGTCACCATCGTCGAGGTCAAGGGCTCCGCGCCGCGCGAGCCCGGCATCCGCATGCTGGTCACGGCCGGCGATCTGGTCGGCACGATCGGCGGCGGGCACCTTGAATGGCGCGGGATGGACATCGCCCGCTCCATGATGGCCGGCGAGGGTACCCATGGCGCCGGCGCTGCCGCCCGCCGCATCGAGCGGATTCCGCTTGGGCCCTCGCTGGGCCAATGCTGCGGCGGCGTGGTGCAGCTCGCCTTCGAGGTGCTGGGCGCCGAGGACCTGGGCTGGCTCGATGCCGTGGACGCCGCCTTCGCCAGCGGGCGCGCGCTGGAGCGGTCCGTGCCGGCCTCCGGCGCTGGCCCGGTCACCGTGGCGCCGAGCCGCGCGCTGCTGCCATCCGTGGCGCTGCGCCCCGACGGCGCCTGGACCGACACGCTGGTGCCGGACGACATGCACGTGGTGCTGTTCGGCGCCGGCCACGTCGGCCATGCGCTGGTCAAGGTGCTCGCCACGCTGCCCTGCCGCGTGCATTGGGTGGACGAGCGCGACACACTGTTCCCGGGCGGCCTGCCCGAGAACATCGAGGCCGAGGCCTCCGATACCCCCGAGGCCGTGGTCGACCAGGCCCCGCCCGGCGCGTATTTCCTGGTCATGACCCACAGCCACGCGCTGGACCAGGCGCTCTGCGAGCGCATCTTCCGCCGCACGGACTACGCCTACTTCGGCCTGATCGGCTCGAAAACCAAGCGCGCGAAGTTCGAACACCGGATGGCGGAGCACGGCTTCGACCCGGCCCGCTTCCCGGAAATGACGTGTCCCATGGGAGTCTCCGGCATTACGGACAAGGCACCGGCTATGATTGCGGTAGCCATCGTCGCCCAGCTGCTTCAGGTGCGCGACCAGCGCGCTGCGGCGCTGGCCGCCAGCCAGGCGGAAGCGATGCATCCGTAACCCCGGCCGCCGTGATCCGGCAGCCGCCAAAGACAGAAAAGAGGCCCCATGACCATCGATGCCGCGCTCGCGGACAGCATCCGCCGCACCCCCAAGGCCGAACTGCACGTGCATATCGAAGGCACGCTCGAACCCGAGCTGATCTTCCGGCTGGCCCAGCGCAACCAGGTCAAGCTGGCCTACCCCGACGTGGAGGCGCTGCGCGCGGCCTACGCGTTCACCGACCTCCAGTCCTTCCTCGACATCTACTACGCCGGCGCCAGCGTGCTGCTGACCGAGGAAGACTTCTTCGACATGACGATGGACTACGTCAAGCGCGCCGCCGCCGACAACGTCCGCCATGCCGAGATCTTCTTCGACCCGCAGACCCATACCGAGCGCGGCGTGCCGATGGGCGTGATCATCGACGGCATTGCCGATGCGCTGGCCCAGGCCCGCACCGAGTACGACTTTTCCAGCAGCCTGATCCTCTGCTTCCTGCGCCACCTGTCCGAGGACGCCGCGTTGGAGACGCTCGAGGCTGCCCTGCCCTACCGCGACCGCTTTGTCGGCGTGGGGCTGGATTCGTCCGAGAAAGGCCATCCGCCGGAGAAATTCGCGCGCGTATTTGCCCGCGCCAAGGCGCTCGGGCTGCACCGCGTGGCCCATGCCGGCGAGGAAGGGCCGCCGCAGTACGTGGTCAATGCGCTCGACATCCTCGATGTAGAGCGGATCGACCATGGCGTGCGCGCCGTCGAGGACGAGGCCCTGGTGCAGCGGCTGGCGCGCGAGCGCATCGCGCTGACGGTCTGCCCGCTGTCGAACCAGAAACTGATGGTCTACCCCGACCTGCGCGACCACCCGATGAAGCGCCTGCTCGATGCCGGCGTGGCCGTCACGCTGCATTCGGACGATCCGGCCTATTTCGGCGGCTACATGAACGCCAACTGGGAAGCCTCGTTCGCCGCGCTGCCGCTGGACGCGGCCGACGCCTACAAGCTGGCCCGCAACAGTTTCGAAGCGGCTTTCCTGCCCGCCAAGCAGAAGGCCGAGTACCTGGCCGAAGTGGACCATTTCTGGTCCGCCACGCCCGAGAATCCGCCCGCGACGGCTCCCACGACCTGACCGGGCGCATAAACACGATGCCGGACCCCAGGTCCGGCCGCCCCTGAGACGAGAAGATGACCACGACTTCCCCCAATCCCGCCACGACCCGCGCCATCCGCGGCCGCATCCTCCACTTCCTGCGCGATCCGCAGTTCCATGAGGAGGCGTATCAATATTGGGAAGATGGCCTGATGCTCGTCACGGACGGCCGCATTGCCGCCGTAGGGCTGTACGAGGACCTGGCGCGCGACATCCCGGCCGGCGCCGAGGTGATCGACCATCGCGGCAAGCTGCTCGTGCCGGGTTTCATCGACACCCACGTGCACTATCCGCAGACCGACATCATCGCGTCGCCGTCGCCGGGCCTGCTGCACTGGCTCGACACCTACACCTTCCCCGAGGAACGCCGCTTCAGCGAGCCCGCCTACGCGCGCGCCGTGGCCGAGTTCTTCACCGACGAGCTGCTGCGCAACGGCACCACCACGGCGATGGTCTGGAGCACGGTGCACGCCACGTCGGCAGACGCGCTGTTCGGCGCGAGCCAGGACCGCAACCTGCGCATGATCACGGGCAAGGTGCTGATGGACCGCAACTGCCCCGAATTCCTGCGCGACACGGCCGAGAGCGGCGCGCGGGACTCCGCCGACCTGATCTCGAAGTGGCACAACAAGGGCCGGCTGGCCTACGCCATCACGCCGCGCTTCGCGCCGACCTCCACCGAGGCGCAACTGGCCGCCTGCGGCGAACTGGCGCGCGCCCATCCGGACGCCTTCATCCAGACCCACGTGGCCGAGAACCGCGACGAGGTGAAATGGGTGGCCGAGCTGTTCCCCGACGCCCGCAGCTACCTGGACGTGTACGACCGCTACAGCCTGCTGCGCCCCGGCGCGTTCTACGGCCATGCGATCTACCTCGACCAGGACGACCGCCGCCGGCTGGCCGACAGCGGCGCCGCCGTGGCGCATTGCCCCACCTCGAACCTGTTCCTGGGCAGCGGCTTCTATGACTTCCACCAGTCCGATGCCCACCGCCTGAACGTGACGCTGGCCACCGACGTGGGCGGCGGCACCTCGTTCTCGATGTTCCGCACGATGAACGCGGCGCACAAGGTGGCGCGCATGGGCGGCTATCACCTGACCGCCCTGCGCATGTTCTACCTGGCCACGCGCGGCGCCGCCGAGGCGCTGGGCTGGGCGGACCGCATCGGCAGCTTCTCGGTGGGCTGCGAGGCCGATTTCGTTGTGCTGGACCCCGAGGCCACGCCGCTGATCGCACGCCGCAGCAGCCGCTCCGAGACCCTCGAGGAGCAGTTGTTCGCGTTTGCCATGCTGGGCGACGACCGCGTAGTGGACAACGTCTACATCATGGGCGAAGCCACGCGGGAACTGGCGGGCTGATCGCTTTTGGGCGACGGACGGCATGCAAATACGGGTTGTCGCCCGTCCGCCTTGACCAGCATCAACACAATCGTCATCAAAGCCTTCTAGGCTGTCGCATTGCCCGCCCCCGGCTATCGGGTGCGCCAAGACAGACCCAAAAAGACTGACATGACTGCCCGACCTCTGGATTTATCGCCGGCCCAGACCGCTGAGCCGGCTTCCAACCCTGCCCACCCGCCCCGCAAGCTCGCCGGCGTTCCCCTGCCGGAACCCATCGCCTTCGAGGCCCCGTTCCCGAACCGCAAGACCATCCGTGGCTGGCTGATTCCGCTCGGCGAGCGCAGCGTGGCCCGCGCGCTGACGCTGTTCGCGCTCGACTACGCGATCTTCGCCGCCGTGCTGGCCGGCGTGGTGCTGGCGCCGCAGTGGTGGGCCAAGCTGGGCCTCGGCGTGCTGCTGGGTCTGGTGATCGCCCGGCTGTTCATCATCGGCCACGATGCCTGCCACCAGAGCCTGACCGACCGCCGCGGCCTGAACAAATGGCTCGGCCGGCTGACGTTCCTGCCGTCGCTCACGCCCTACAGTCTGTGGGAAGTCGGCCATAACGTGGTCCACCATGGGTACACCAACCTCAAGGGCTTCGACTTCGTCTGGGCGCCCTACTCGCTCGAGGAATTCCGCGCGCTGCCGCGCTGGCGCCGGGTGATGGAGCGGATCTATCGCAATGGCTTTGGCGCCGGACTCTATTACCTGATCGAGATCTGGTGGCTCAAGCTGTTCTTCCCGAGCAAGCGCCAGATGGCCACGCGCCGCGCGATCTTCATGTGGGACTGCACGCTGGTGGCCACCTTCGGCGCCATCTGGATCGGTGCGCTGGCGTGGCTGGCCGTGGCCACGGACCAGTCGGTCCTGGGTCTGGTCGGCGCCGGCTTCGTGCTGCCGTTCCTGATCTGGAACCTGACCGTGGGCTTCGTGCTGTATGTCCACCACACGCACACGAGCGTGGCGTGGTACGACACCAAGCCGATGTGGGCCAAGGCCCAGCCGTTCGTCTCGACCACCGTGCACCTGCGTTTCCGCTTCGGCATCGGCGCCGCGCTCCACCACATCATGGAGCACACCGCGCACCACGTGGACATGAGCGTGCCGCTGTACCGGCTCAAGCGCGCCCAGGCCCTGCTGGAGCATGCGCTGCCGGGCCGCATCATCATCGAGAATTTCTCTTGGCGCTGGTACTTCCGCACCGCGCGCCGCTGCAAGCTGTACGACTTCAAGGCCCTGTGCTGGACCGACTTCCGCGGCCGCCAGACCAGCGACAACTCGCCCGTGCCGGTCTGACCTGACCCGCACTTCCCAGCAACGATGCCAAAGGCGGTGGACAGTGTCCGCCGCCTTTTAGTACAATTGCGACTTCCATTGGGGAGTAGCCGCCCTCGTCTCACCACGCCGCGCAATGCGGCATACGGCAGACAGGGGCGTACGTCAACAGACTTGACCGTGGTGTCCAGCATCAACGGTTATGGCGTACGCAGCGCAGGACCCGAGCGGGCTTCGTGCCTGACTCAAGCGTCCAACGCCTGGCGAGACCGATGACCATACCTTTCTGGCCGGGCCGGGAAAGGTGTGCGTCATTGGCATCTCGCGATGCGTGTGCGGCCCGGTACCAATCCTATAAAAATGGAATCGTTCCTCGTCTCCACAGGCATCGTCGCGCTCGCAGAAATGGGCGACAAGACGCAACTGCTGTCGCTCGTGCTGGCCGCGCGCTATCGCAAGCCCCTGCCGATCATCGCCGGCATCCTGATCGCCACCCTCGTCAACCATGGTTTCGCCGGCGCGCTCGGCGGCTGGATCACGCAGGTGCTTGGCGCCAACCTGCTACGCTGGATCCTCGGCCTCGGCTTTATCGCCATGGCGGGCTGGATGCTGATTCCCGACAAGCTCGACGAGGCAGAGGAAGCCAAGCCCGCAAACGGCGCCCTGAGCATCCTCGGCACCACGATCGTCGCGTTCTTCTTCGCCGAAATGGGCGACAAGACGCAGATCGCCACCGTGGCCCTGGCCGCACGCTTCCATGGCGAAGTACTGGCCGTCGTGGCGGGCACGACGTTCGGCATGATGCTGGCCAATGCGCCTGCCGTGCTGCTCGGCGACCGCTTTGCCAACCGGATGCCGATCGCCCTCGTACACAAGATCGCCGCAGTGATCTTCCTCGTACTCGGCTTGCTGGCGCTGTTCAACGTCGGCGGCCACTGAGACAGGTCAAAGCCGGCACGCCATAAAAAAACGGGGCTTGCGCCCCGTTCAAACCCTCGCCGGTCCGGTACTGCCGGCTGCCGGGACTGCACAGCCCCCGGACCGTCGATCACCGATGCCCGGTCAAATTCAGTTGGTGGTCTTCGCGCCGCCCTCGAACCACTGGCCCAGCAGCGCACGCTCGTCTTCCGTGATCTGCGTGACGTTGCCCAGCGGCATGGCCTTCTGCTGCACCGCCTGCTGGTAGATCAACTGCGCGTGCGCCTTGATCTCGTCGACGGTATCGAGCTTGATGCCCTTGGCGGCGGTCGGCATCATCTTGGGCGCCTCGGCGTGGCACTGCACGCAGCGCGCGTTCATGATCTCCTGCACCTTGGCAAAGCTCACCGCGGTGGCGGCTTCGCCAGCGGCGTTGCTGGCCACTTGCGGGCGCGGCTGCGGCGCGATCATCACCGCCACCACACCCAGCAGCGCCACGCCGGCGGCCGGCCAGGCCACGTTGATCTTGCCCTTGTGCTTCAGGATGAAGAACTGGCGGATCAGCACGCCGGCCAGCATGATCAGGATCAGCACCAGCCAGTTCTGCTTGTGCGCGTACGTCATGCTGTAGTGGTTCGACAGCATCGCGAACAGCACCGGCAGCGTGAAGTAGGTGTTGTGCACGCTACGCTGCTTGCCGCGCTTGCCGTGGATCGGGTCCACCGGCTGGCCGGCCTTCAGCGCCGCCACGACCTTGCGCTGACCCGGGATGATCCAGATCAGGACGTTGGCGCTCATGATCGTGGCGATCATCGCGCCAGTCAGCAGGAACGCCGCGCGGCCCGAGAAGATATGGCAGGCCGCATACGCCGCCACGCCCACGAACACCGCCACCAGGATGCCCACCACGCGGTCGCTCTTGCCGAACAGCCGGCAGATCGAGTCATAGACCACCCAGCCGATGACCAGGTACGAGACCGCGAAGCCGACCGCCGCGCCGGGCGACATGTCGAACACGTTCTTGTCGATCAGGTAGGTGCTGGCGTTGAACAGGTACAGCACCACCAGCAGGCCGAAGCCGGTCATCCATGTGGAGTAGGACTCCCAGTAGAACCAGTGCAGGTTCTCGGGCAGCGACTTGGGTGCGGTCAGGTACTTCTGCGGGTTGTAGAACCCGCCACCGTGCACGGCCCAGAGTTCCCCGCCAACGCCCTTCTCCTTCAGGGCCGGATCTTCGGGGCGCGTCAGGCTGTTGTCGAGCCAGACAAAATAGAACGAAGAACCGATCCACGCGATGGCCGTGATGACGTGCACCCAACGCAGCAGCAGATTGGCCCAGTCGAGAATGTAGCCTTCCATGACTTGTCTCCTTTTCCCGTCCGCCTGATGCTCAGCTGCCGCGGTAGGTCGAGTACGACCACGGCGACACCAGCAGGGGCACGTGGTAGTGCGCGGCCGTGTCGGCAATGCCGAAGCGCAGCGTCACCACGTCGAGAAATGCCGGGTCGGGCAACTGCACGCCCTGGGCACGGAAATAGTCGCCGGCGCCGAACTCGAGTTCGTACACGCCTGCCACGAGCGCATCGCCTTCCAGCAGCGGCTGGTCGCAACGGCCATCGTGGTTGGTCACGAGTTGCTTCAGCGTCTCGCGGCGATTGTCGACAATTTTATGAAGGGTGACCGACATCGCCTTACCGGGCGTGCCGGCGGCCGTGTCGAGAACGTGAGTGGTCAAGCGTCCCATCCTGTTCTTCCTTTGCGGGTGTGGGTTGTGAGGGGCGCCGCTGCCTTCACTAGCACCATTTGTGGGAATGATGCCCGCTCGGTACGTCTTTTAACGCATCCCGGCGCTGGATTGGTGCGTGGCGACAATGCGCCTGCCCAATCCGTATGACAACTCGGGGATTTCCCGTACTTGTCGAAAACCTTCTCAGGTTTTGTTGACAATAGTGCTTGCATATCCAAATAATTGTCAACAATTTTTAGATCCACGCGACCGTATGACCGGTATCAAGGCGCCTGATGTCGACTTGATACCCACTCGCTACGATCGTTGCTCCTCCCGATCATCCCCTCTGTCTCCCTTGCGAGTGCCCAGGATGTCCAAGAATCTCAAACTGATTGCCGCCGTGGCCGAAGCCCAGTCCACCCCCTCCGATAACAAGCCCGCCCGCAAGGGCTCCGTGGAGGAGCGCATGTACCACGAGATCTACGACGCGATCATGGAGCACCGGCTGCCGCCGCGCACCAAGCTGACCGAGCATTCGCTTTGCGAGATCTATGCCACCGCGCGCCACACCGTGCGCAAGGTGCTCTCGCGGCTGGCCGCTGACGGCATGGTCGACCTCGAACCCAACCGGGGCGCGTTCATCGCCAGCCCGTCCACCGACGAAGCGCACGACATGTTCGAGCTGCGCCAGATGCTCGAGCGCGCCGTGCTGGAGAAGCTCGCCAGCCTGCCCAACGTCCGCACCGTGATCGCCCCGCTGCGCAAGATGGTGGAGTCCGAGCGCCAGGCCTTCCTGACGCACGCGCGCCCGCGCTGGATCCGGCTCTCCGCCGAGTTCCACACCGCACTGGCCGAGCTGTCCGGCAACGCGCTGCTGGTGACGATGATGCGCCGGCTGGTCTCGCGCACCACGCTGATGATTGCCAGCGTCGAGTCCCCTGGCCACAACGCGTGCTCGTTCGACGAACACGACGACATTCTCGACGCACTGGAACAGGGCGACGCCGCCCTCGCCCAGTCGCGCATGGCGCACCACCTTGGCGCCTGTGCGGACCGCGTGCAGCCGGACGAACCCGGCAATTTCGATCTTCGCAGCGTGCTGGGCCGCTCCACCTAGCGCGATGTTCCCGCCGCCGGACAACAGCACACCCCTGTTGCCGATGCCAGGCCCACAAATCCCGCCGCCACCAACGCCCGACAGAGGCACGGCGCGAGACCCTCATAACTACAAGAGGCCATGGACCCCGGCGCGCGTTCCCATCAAAACCAAAGGAGAGGAGACACACCCATGACTTCCCCAAGCACCACGGTCCCCACGGACCTCACCAACGAACGGCTGCCCTCCGGGCGCCTGCTGGCGCTGGGCCTGCAACACGTGCTGGTGATGTACGCCGGCACCGTTGCCGTACCGCTCATCGTCGGCGGGGCGCTCAAGCTGCCCAAGGACCAGTTGGCGTTCCTGATCAATGCCGATCTGTTCGCGGCCGGGCTCGCCACGCTGATCCAGGCCATCGGCTTCTGGAAGTTCGGTATCCGCATGCCCGTGATGATGGGCGTGACGTTTGCCTCGGTGGCACCGATGATCGCCATCGGCAACGACCCCAACGTGGGCCTGCTCGGCATCTACGGCGCGGTGATCGCGTCAGGGCTGTTCGGCGTGCTGATTGCGCCGATGATGGGACGCATGCTCGGGCTGTTTCCGCCCGTGGTGACCGGCACGGTGATCACGCTGATCGGGGTGTCGCTGATGCGGGTGGGTATCAACTGGGCCGGCGGCGGCCAGCCCACCACGCGCACCGTGATCGACGGCGTGGTCAAGGACGTGCCCAACCTCGCCTACGGCGACCTCGGCAACCTGGCCATCGCCGGCCTGGTGCTGCTGGTGATCCTGCTGCTCTCGCGCTATGGCCGGGGGCTGATCGCCAACTGCGCGGTGCTGCTCGGCATCGTGATCGGCACGGTGGTGGCGATGGCGTTCGGCAAGGTCTCGTTCGAGGGCCTGAACGAAGCCAGCTACGTGGCCATCATCACGCCGCTGCACTTCGGCATGCCGACGTTCGAGATCACGGCCATCCTGTCGATGTGCATCGTGATGCTGATCACGCTGGTCGAGTCCACCGGCATGTTCCTGGCCCTCTCCGACATCACCGGCCGCAAGCTTAGCCGCAACGACCTGACCGCCGGCCTGCGCGCCGACGGCCTGGGCACCGTGATCGGCGGCATCTTCAACACCTTCCCGTACACCTCGTTCTCGCAGAACGTGGGCCTGGTCACCGTGACCGGCGTGCGCTCGCGCTACGTGGCGGCAGCCGGCGGCGTGATCCTGATCGCGTTCGGCCTGTTCCCGAAGATGGCGCACATCGTGGCGTCGGTGCCCCAGTTCGTGCTCGGCGGCGCCGGCATCGTGATGTTCGGCATGGTCGCCGCGTCGGGCATCCGCATCCTGGGTAGCTGCGACTTCACCCGCAACCGGCACAACCTGTTCATCGTGGCGATCTCCATCGGCTTCGGCATGATCCCCACGCTCTCGCCCACGCTGTTCCAGTACCTGCCCAAGTGGACCGATCCGTTCACGCACAGCGGCATCGTGCTGGGCACCATCGTCGCGGTCGTGCTGAACCTGTTCTTCAACGGCATGCAATCGGCCGACGAGGCCATGCGCAGCGCAGCGGCCAACTCCCACGGCACGGAGTGAGCCCAACAATCCTGATTCAACAATCGTATTCAACATTTTTGTCCGACAGTTTTTGACGGCATTTGGCGCGCAACCATCGCTAAAACATGTCAACAGCGCCGGACTCGCATGAGACGCCTCTGGCACGCGCTTTGCGTAAGTGAAGTCGCTTCAGCCAGGGGCGATGACAACAATCGAGACCTTCGCTCATGCGAGCAGCAGATTTCTCCTGAAGCAGACATATAAGAGATGACACACGATAACTATCCACGCGATCTCATCGGCTACGGCGCCCAGCCGCCGCACGCCCGCTGGCCGGGCGGCGCGCGCATCGCGCTGCAGTTCGTGCTCAATTACGAGGAAGGCGGCGAAAACAACGTGCTGCACGGCGACGCCGGCTCCGAGCAGTTCCTGTCCGAGATCATCGGTGCCGCGGCCTATCCCGAGCGGCACATGAGCATGGAAGGCGTGTACGAGTACGGCTCGCGCGCCGGGGTCTGGCGCATCCTGCGCGAGTTCGAGCAGCGCAAGCTGCCGCTGACGATCTTCGGCGTGTCGATGGCGCTCCAGCGCCATCCCGAGCTGACGCGCGCGTTCGTCGAGCTGGGCCACGAAATCGCCTGCCACGGCTGGCGCTGGATTCACTACCAGAACATCGACGAAGCCACCGAGCGCGAGCACATGCGCATCGGCATGCAGATCATCAAGGAACTGACCGGCGAAATGCCGCTCGGCTGGTACACCGGCCGGGACAGCCCCAACACGCGCCGGCTGGTGGTGGAGCACGGCGGCCTGCTGTACGACGCCGACTACTACGGTGACGACCTGCCCTTCTGGACCGAGGTGGAAGTCACCGGCGGCGAGAAGAAGCCGCATCTGGTGGTGCCGTACACGCTCGACTCGAACGACATGCGCTTCGCCACGCCGCAGGGCTTCAACACGGGCGACCAGTTCTTCCAGTACCTGAAGGACGCGTTCGACGTGCTCTATGCCGAGGGCGACCCCGAGGGCCAGGACCGGCCCAAGATGCTGTCGATCGGCATGCACTGCCGGCTGCTCGGCCGCCCGGGCCGCTTCCGCGCGCTGCAACGCTTCCTGGACTACGTGCAGGCGCACGACAAGGTATGGATCTGCCGGCGCGTGGACATCGCCCGCCACTGGATCGACACCCATCCGCACGGGAGCCAGGCATGAGCACGACCGGCACGACCTACACCCTCGCCCAGCTGAATGCGATGCCCGAGGCTGAATTCGTCGAAGTACTAGGCGGCATCTACGAGCATTCGCCCTGGTTCGCCGAGACCGCCGCCAAGGCGCGCCCGTTCGCCGACGCCGCAGCACTGGCCGCCGCGCTGCGTGGTGCCGTCGATGCCGCCGGCGAGGCCGCCCAGCTGAAGCTGGTGCGCGCCCACCCGGAGCTGGCCGGCAAGGCTGCGGTGCGCGGCGAGCTGACGGCAGAGTCCACGCGCGAGCAGGCCGGCGCGGGGCTCGACCAATGCACGGCCGAGGAGTTCGAACGGCTGCAGGCGCTCAACGCCGCCTACAACCAGAAGTTCGGCTTCCCGTTCATCCTGGCCGTTCGCGGCTATGACCGCCACGGCATCATCGACGCTTTTGCAAGCCGCCTCGATAACGCGCCCGGGGTGGAGTTGCAAACTTGCATCAGTCAGATTCATCGCATTGCGCAGTTCCGGCTGAACGACTTAGTATCCGCGACTTAGTTGCCGCGACACGCATAGCGCGGCAACTGGAAGAAGAGAGAGAGAAAGAAGGGCAGCAACGTTCGACACACCAGAGAGACCCAGAAGGGTTCCGGCACACACAAGAAACGTTCTGAGCAGGCATCACAACCACGGAGGTCTTTACCATGCAGAAGCAGTACAACAACAAGCCGGCTTCCAAGCCGGCGATCAAGCTGGCGGCCGTCGCCGCCATGCTCTTTTCCGGCGCGGCCATGGCCCAGTCCAGCGTCACGCTGTACGGCCAGGCCGACATGTTCGTCGGTGGCGTCAAGAGCCCGGGCAACGGCGACCGAGCCTTTGTGGCCAATTCGGGCGGCATGCAGACGTCTTACTGGGGGATCAAGGGCGTAGAGGACCTGGGCATGGGCACCAAGGCCATCTTCGACCTGAACGGCTTCTTCCGCACCGACTCCGGCTCGATGGGCCGCTTCAACGGCGACTCGATGTTCAGCCGCAATGCGTATGTCGGCCTGCAGAACAACAGCTACGGCACGGTCAAGCTCGGCCGCAACACTACGCCGTACTTCGTCTCGACGATCCTGTTCAACCCGCTGGTCGACTCGTACGTGTTCTCGCCGCAGATCTTCCACACGTACTTCACGGTCAACAACGGCCAGCTGTACGATCCGGGCATCATCGGCGACTCCGGCTGGAGCAACTCGATCGTCTACTCCACGCCGACGTTCGGCGGCCTGACCGCCAACTTCATCTACAGCCTGGGTGAGTCGGCCGGCAACAACAGCAAGAACAAGTTCGGCGCCAACCTGACGTACTTCGTCGGCAACTTCGCCGCGACGGTGGCCTACCAGCAGGTCAAGTTCGACAGCACCCCGGGTGACCTGACCAACTCCACCGGCAGCGTCAACAGCCCGTACATCCAGGGCTTCGACAAGCAGAACGCCGTGCAGGTGGGCCTGTCGTACGACTTCAAGGTCGTGAAGGTGTTCGCGCAGGGCCAGTACATCAAGAGCGACGTCAACGCCAACGTCAACGGCGACATCAAGCACATGGACGGCCAGGCCGGCGTTTCGGTGCCGGTGGGCGCGGGCAACGTTCTGGCCTCGTACGGCTACGTGAAGACGCTGAACGACGTGGCCAGCTTCAAGCGCAACACGTTCGCGGTGGCCTACGACTACAACCTGTCGAAGCGTACGGACGTGTACGCAGCGTATTTCTACGACAAGATCACTGGCCTCGAGCACGGCGATACCTTCGGCGTGGGCATGCGTCACAAGTTCTGATCCGGGTCACCGGTCAGACGGAAGCCGTTTCGGCGGCGATGCCGTCCAGCCAGGCGCTGGACGGCATTTTTTTTTGGCGCCATACCGACGGTGCATCATGAGGCACACCGCATCACGGCCTCATCGCGTCCTCGTTCCGGCTACCCGCGGCGATTGGCGCGATCGGGCCTTTCGGCCAAGCGAATCCTCGCGAAGATCCGCCTATAAATAGGTCAGGCTGCCGGCACTTTTCGAGGAACGACGCCTCATGAATCCGAACCACATCGCCATCGAGAACGCAGCGGAAACACGCGAGCCCGTGCTCGATATCGTCGACCGCGTGTCAGAGATGTTGTTTGGACTGTTCATGGCCCTGACGTTTGTCGGCGCCGTCTCCACTTCGGTCGGTCCTGACGCGGGGCACCTGATGCTACGCGCGGCGCTGGGCTGCAACCTTGCCTGGGGGCTCGTCGACGCGGTCATGTTCCTCGTGCGGACGCTGGCCAACCGCGGCCAGCGGCTCAGGCTGGCGCTGGCGGTGCAGCACGCCGCCGATCCCGCGCAAGCCGTGCGGATCATCCGCGACACGCTGCCGCCGGCGATGAGGACGCTCGTCGACGACACCGAGCTGGAAGCCATCCGCGCCCGGCTGGCCGGTGCGACCGCCCTGCCGACGCGCCCCACCCTCGACGCCGCCGACTGGCTCGGCTCAGTCCGCATCTTCTTCATCGTCGTGCTGTCGACCTTCCCGGTGGCACTGCCGTTCGTTCTGATCGACCACGTGCCGCTTGCGTTGCTCATCTCACGCGTGCTCTCGATGATCATGCTGTTCGCGGGTGGCATGGCGCTCGGGCACTACGCAGGCTTTGGTGCCATACGCGCTGGCTTCGGCATGCTGGCGTTGGGTCTGGCGCTGACCATGGCGGTCATCGCCCTGGGTGGCTGACATGCGCCCCCGTTGCCGGGTGATGGTCGGCGGCGTCGGCATGGCAATGGCAGCGGTAATGGCAATGGCCTGCCAGGACGCGCGTGCCGAAGTGGGGGAAGAAGCGAAGGAAGCCGGCGGCCCGGAGAAAAGCCTCGCCGCCACGGCCTACTGGAACATTCCGCGTCATGGCGAGCAGTACGTGACCGGCATCGTCGGCGCGAATATTGGCGCGCTGCGTCTGGAGACACGGGTCAACTATGAGGCGAGACGCGCGATGTCGGCCTTCGTCGGGTGGACCTTTGCCGGCGGCGAAGCCCTCACCTACTCCGCTACGCCGATCGTGGGCTGGGTCGGCGGCGACGTTCGCGGCCCGATCGGCGGCCTGGAGGCCAGTCTTGCCTGGCGGAAGTTCGACTACTACATCGAGATCGAATACGTGCATGACCAGCGCGAGCGCGAATCGAGCTACGTCTATGCGTGGAGCGAACTCGCCTATCGGCCGGCGGACTGGCTCAGGCTCGGCCTCGCGGTGCAGCGGACGCGCGCCTATCAATCGGATCGCGACATTCAACGCGGCCCGTTCGCGCAGGTAACGTTCAAGCGGGTCACCGCGGGCGTGTACTGGTTCAATCCTGCTTCGTCGGCGCAGGTGGTGGTGGTGTCGATGGGGATCGCGTTCTAGCGCAGCGGATGGCCAGGACGGCGGCAATTGCTGCGCTGCGGAATACATGCCGGGAAGGATCGGAAGCCGGTGCTCCATAGGTGGATTCAATTGGCGACTGACCCGCCCGCTGCATAGATTAATTGTCCGGACTGTGGGCCGGACCACGAACCAGCGCGAATCCCGCGGCGAACCAAAGAGGTGACTCATGAGGCGCTATGCGAAGACCCGGTCGGAATTGATGGCTATCCTGAGCCAGTGCCTGGACAACAACCCTGAATGCGGCGAGGCGGAACTTCACGCCATGCGCGTGCACCAGCCGGACCATACGGGTTGCAACTGGAGCGCTGAGGTTGATTTTCGCGAGGATACCTTTGACGACTTGTCCCATCGCATGGCAGCGGCACGCTCGATCATCGTGGTAATGCGGGAGCAGTACAACGTGCTGCAATAGTGCAATCGCCCCGCCGACGCGCTGGCAACCCCGGCAGACGCTGCCAGCGCACCGACATGAAAAAACCGGGCCTGAGTTTCCTCAGGCCCGGTTTTTCTTTGGCACCAGCGCTTTCCTGCCGGCCGCTGCCTAGCGCGCCGCGCCAGACACTTAGCGCACCGCGCTCGACTCCGCGACGGCCACGGCCGTCATGTTGACGATGCGCCGCGTGGTGGCCTGCGGGTTCAGGATATGCACCGGCTTGGCCGCGCCCAGCAGGATCGGGCCCACCGTCACCCCCTGCCCGCCCGTGATCTTGAGCAGGTTGAAGGCGATGTTGGCGGCGTCCAGCGTCGGCATGACCAGCAGGTTGGCGCTACCGGCCAGCTTGGTGTTCGGCAGGAAGTGACGGCGCACGTCCTCGACCAGTGCTGCATCGCCCTGCATCTCGCCTTCCACTTCCAGCTGCGGGGCCACCTTGGCCAGGATCGCGGCGGCGTCGCGCATCTTGCGTGCCGACGGGCGGTTCGACGAGCCGAACATCGAGTGCGACATCATCGCCACCTTCGGATGCAGGCCGAAACGCTGGATTTCCTCGGCGGCCAGTTGCGTGATGGCAGCCAGTTCCTCGGCGGTCGGGTCCTCGTTCACGAAGGTATCGGTGATGAACAGCGTGTACTTCTCGAGCATCAGCGCGTTCATGGCGGCGAACACCTTGGCGCCCGGCGCCAGGCCGATCACGTCGCGCACGTGCTCCAGATGGGCTTCGAAGCGGCCCACGGTGCCGCACAGCAGTGCATCGGCATCGCCCATATGCATCAGCATGGTGCCGATCAGCGTGTTCGAGCGGCGCAGCGCCACCTTGGCCATGTCCGGCGTCACGCCGTCGCGGCCGCGCAGCGCGTGGTAGGCCTCGTGATAGGCGCGGTAGCGCGGATCGTCCTCGGGGTTGATCAGCTCGAAGTCCACGCCCGGGCGCAGGCGCAGGCCGGCCTTCTCGATGCGCATCTGGATCACGTGCGGGCGGCCGATCAGGATCGGCTTGGCCAGGCCCTCGTCCACCACGCCCTGCACGGCACGCAGCACGCGCTCTTCCTCGCCCTCGGCGTAGGCCACGCGCTTCGGCGCGGCCTTGGCGGCCGAGAACACCGGCTTCATGATCAGGCCGGTGTGGTAGACGTAGTGCGTCAGTTGCTGGCGATAGGCTTCCAGGTCCTGGATCGGCCGCGTGGCCACGCCCGATTCCTCGGCGGCCTTCGCCACGGCCGGCGCGATCTTCTCGATCAGGCGCTGGTCGAACGGCGTGGGAATGATGTAGTCCGGGCCGAACTTCAGCTCACGGCCACCGTAGGCAGCGGCCACGGCGTCGTTCAGCTCGGCTTCGGCCAGCTCGGCAATCGCCTTCACGCAGGCCAGCTTCATTTCCTCGGTGATCTTCGTCGCGCCGCAGTCCAGCGCGCCACGGAAGATGTACGGGAAGCAAAGCACGTTGTTGACCTGGTTCGGATAGTCCGACCGGCCGGTTGCGATGATGCAGTCCGGGCGCGCGGCCTTGGCCACTTCCGGGCGGATTTCCGGTTCCGGGTTCGCCAGCGCCAGGATGATCGGCTTGTCGGCCATCGTCTTGACCATCTCGCCGGTCAGCACGCCAGCGGTGGAGCAGCCCAGGAACACGTCGGCGTTGTTGACGATGTCCGCCAGCGTGCGGTTGGCGGTGTCCTGCGCGTAGCGGGCCTTGTTGGCTTCCATGTTGGCGTCGCGGCCCACATAGATCACGCCCTTCGAGTCCACCACGGAGATGTTCTCGCGCTTCAGGCCCAGGCTCACCATGGTGTCCAGGCAGGCGATGGCAGCGGCGCCGGCGCCCGACACGGCCACCTTCACGCTGCCGATTTCCTTGCCCACCACCTTCAGGCCGTTCAGCAGTGCCGCGGCCGAGATGATGGCCGTACCGTGCTGGTCGTCATGGAAGACGGGGATGTTCATGCGCTCGCGCAGCTTCTTCTCGATATAGAAGCACTCGGGCGCCTTGATGTCCTCGAGGTTCACGCCGCCGAGCGTGGGCTCCAGCGCGGCGACGATCTCGACGATCTTGTCCGGGTCGCGGGCATCGAGTTCGATGTCGAACACATCGATGCCGGCGAACTTCTTGAACAGGCAGCCCTTGCCTTCCATCACCGGCTTGCCAGCCAGCGGGCCGATATCGCCCAGGCCGAGCACGGCGGTGCCGTTGGTGATCACGGCCACGAGGTTGGCGCGCGAGGTGTACTCGGCGGCCATCGACGGATCCTTGGCGATCTCCTCGCAGGCATAGGCCACGCCCGGCGAGTAGGCCAGCGACAGGTCGCGCTGGTTGGACAGCGCCTTGGTGGCGGTTACCTGGATCTTGCCCTTGGTCGGGCTGCGGTGATATTCCAGCGCGGCGAGACGCAACTGCGCTTCAGGGCTATTGGGGGCATGTTGCGGTGCATCACCGCTTGTCTTGCTGCTCATTTGCTCGTACCGGAAAAAATCGAGGAGCCATTCTAGCCCAGCCATTTCGCGACTGGTTGCGCTTTGCCGCGTGCCGGCAGCAGTTTTGCGCGAATCTGGCGCAAAACTCCTTTTACCGCACGGTAGGCAATCGCCTTGTCTTATGGGTGAACCAGCGGGCGTCCCATGCGCCGCGCCGCAATTACTTCTTGTCCTTGTCGACTTCCAGTGTCACGCGCCGGGGCCGGCCGTTCTCGGACGGGAATTCGGTCAGGGCGCTGCGGATCATGTACGGCATCACGCCCGCCAGGCTGCCGCCCTCGGTGGTATTGCGCGCGGTGATCTGGTACACGCGTTTGCCGCTCGCGGCGTCCTTGAAGAAGATGCGCAGGCTGGAGAACGTCACCGGCACGTCGCGCACCACGGTCTGCGGCGGCCAATAGCCAGGGCCCCAGCCCCACGGGCCATAGGGCCGGTAGTAGCCGCCGTACGGCCCCCAGTACGGTCCCCACGGGCCGTACCAGGGATCGGAATAGTAGGTTTCGGCCACGCGCACCATGCCGGGCACGGCGCCGTAGTCCATGCTGACGAGGTAGCGCGCCTGCCCCGGCGGCGTTTGCTCGAAGCCTACGCCGGCCAGCGCCTCGGCCAGCCACGCCTGGTAGGTCTCATATTCGAGCTGGGAATCCTGAGCCTGGACTTGCTGAGCCTGCTGAGTCTGCGGGGCCTGGGCGGGCTGCCCCGCCGCCTGCCCGGCCGGCGCCTGCACCGGCGCACGCTCGAAGGCGTAGGTGCGCGGCGCGTCGTTCTGCCACCCGGCCTGCCGGAAGGCGGTGACCTCGGTGGTCACCGTGCTGGCGCAGCCAGCCAAACCCAATACTCCCAGCGCCCCAAGCGCCACCACGGCCCGTCGCCCCATCCCTGCTACCAAATCCCACATCGCGATACCTCGTTCTTGTTCGTTCGTCCTACCAGACTTCAGACACGGGCGGTCTCGCGGAATTCCCCGCCGCCCTTGGCTACAATGGGGACTTCCGCGGACCTTCCGCACCGCCACCCGCCGTGGCGCCCGCCCCCGGTCACTCCGAAGACAGGATTCCCCATGCTGCGCACCGATACGCCCGTTACCGTCTATCGCAAGGACTATACTCCGCCCGCCTTCGCCATCGACCACGTCGATCTGGTGCTGGAGCTGGACCCGCAACGCACCGTCGTCACCAGCACGCTGACCTTCCAGCGCGCGCCCGGCACGACCGGCGACGCCCCGCTGGTCATGGTGGGCGAGGCCCTGGAGCTGCTCGGCGTAACCCTCGACGGCCAGCCGTTCGCCAGCGCGAAGGAAGACGCCGGCACGCTCACGCTGACCGGCCTGCCGGCGCAGGGCACGCTCGCCATCACCACCGCCTGCAACCCGGCGGCAAATACCACGCTGTCCGGCCTCTACGTCTCCAACGGCAACTTCTTCACCCAGTGCGAAGCCGAAGGCTTCCGCCGCATCACCTATTTCCTCGATCGACCCGACGTGATGGCGACCTACCGCGTCACGCTGCGCGCCGACCGCGCCGCCAGCCCGGTGCTGCTCTCCAACGGCAACCTGCTGTCCGAGCGCGCGCTGCCCGATGGCCGCCACGAAGCCGTCTGGGAAGACCCGTTCCGCAAGCCGTCCTACCTGTTCGCGCTGGTGGCCGGCAAGCTGGCCTGCGTGGAGGAGCGCATCACCAGCGCCTCGGGCAAGGAAAAGCTGCTGCAGGTCTGGGTGGAGCCGCAGGACCTCGACAAGACCCGCCACGCCATGGACTCCCTGATCCATGCCATCCGCTGGGACGAGCGCCGCTTCGGGCTGGAACTCGACCTCGACCGCTTCATGATCGTCGCCGTGAGCGACTTCAACATGGGGGCGATGGAGAACAAGGGCCTGAACATCTTCAATACGAAGTACGTGCTGGCCAATGCGCAGACGGCCACGGACGTGGACTTCGCCAATATCGAGTCGGTGGTGGGGCACGAGTACTTCCACAACTGGACCGGCAACCGCGTGACCTGCCGCGACTGGTTCCAGCTTTCGCTCAAGGAAGGGCTGACGGTGTTCCGCGACCAGGAGTTCTCGGCGGACATGATGGGCTCCGAGTCCGGCCGCGCGGTGAAGCGGATCGAGGACGTGCGCGTGCTGCGCCAGGTGCAGTTCCCCGAGGATGCCGGCCCGATGGCCCACCCGGTGCGCCCGGACAGCTACGAGGAGATCAACAACTTCTACACCGTCACGGTCTACGAGAAAGGCGCCGAAGTCGTGCGGATGTACCAGACCCTGCTGGGCCGCGACGGCTTCCGCAAGGGCATGGACCTGTACTTCCAGCGCCATGACGGCCAGGCCGTGGCCTGCGACGACTTCCGCGCCGCCATGGCCGACGCCAACGGCCGCGACCTGACCCAGTTCGGGCTCTGGTACAGCCAGGCCGGCACGCCGGTGGTCAGCGTGAAGACCGCGTGGGACGGCGCCGCCGGCACGCTGGCGCTAACGCTGACCCAGCGCTGCCCCAAGGTCGGCATCGAGACCCGCGCGGGCACGCCCGAAAAGCAGCCGTTCCACATCCCGTTCGCGGTGGGCCTGATCGGTGCCGATGGCGCCGACCTGCCGCTGCACCTCGAAGGCGAGCGGGCCGGGGATGCTACCCAGCGTGGCACCACCCGCGTGCTCGACTTCACGCAGGCCGAACAGACCTTCCGCTTCACGGGGCTGCCGCGCGGCGACAAGGCGCCCCTGCCCTCGCTGCTGCGCGACTTCTCCGCGCCGGTCATCGTCGATTATGAATACTCCGATGCCGAACTGACCTTCCTGCTGGCCCAAGACAGCGACGCGTTCAACCGCTGGGAAGCCGGCCAGCGCCTGGCCACGCGCGCGCTGCTGAAACTGGTGGGCGAGGTGCAGGCCGGCCGGGAACTGAAGCTCGACCCTGCGCTGGTGGCTGCCTTCCGCGCCGTGCTGACGGACGGCTCGCTGAGCCCGGCGTTCCGCGAGCAGGCGCTGATGCTGCCTGCCGAAGCCTATCTGGCCGAGCGCATGGGCGTGGCCGATCCGGCCGCGATCCACCGCGCCCGCCTGTTCATGCGCGAGGGCCTGGCCAGCGCGCTGCAACGCGAATGGCTCGCCGCATATGAAGCCAACGCCACTCCGGGGCCGTACAGCCCCGACGCGGATGCGATGGCCCGCCGCGCGCTGCGCAACCTGGCGCTCGGCTATCTGGCCGACAGCGGCGACGCCGCCATGCAGGCGCTGGCCGACACCCACTACCAGCAGGCCGACAATATGACCGACCGCGCCGCGGCGCTGTCGGCGCTGGTCAACAGCTTCGCACCGGGCCGCGAGCACGCGCTGGCGGATTTCTACCAGCGCTTCGAGCAGGACGCGCTGGTCATCGACAAGTGGTTCTCGCTCCAGGGCATGCAGCGCGGCGACGTGGGCCCGCACGCCGGCAAGCGCACCATCGACACCGTGCGCGCGCTGATGGCCCACCCCGCCTTCAACCTGCGCAACCCGAACCGCGCCCGCTCGCTGATCTTCAGCTTCTGCTCGGGCAATCCGGCGCAGTTCCACGCCGAGGACGGCTCCGGCTACGAATTCTGGGCCGATCAGGTGCTGGCGCTGGACGCCATCAACCCGCAGGTGGCCGCCCGGCTGGCGCGGGTGATGGATCGCTGGCAGAAGTACGCGCTGCCGCTGCGGGACCGCATGCGCGCCGCGCTGGAGCGCGTGGCGGCGTCCCAGACGCTCTCGCGGGACGTGCGGGAGATCGTCGGCAAGTCACTGGCTGCCTGACCCCGCCGGCTGAGGACGGAGCGGCAACCATTCGTAAAACTGCGATGTCTGTAGCGGCAGACATGTAGAATTGCGGCCATCGAAGGAGAACCCACATGACACGCATCAGCCTCACCCGCTATCTGGTCGAGGAGCAGCGCAAGCACAACACGATCCAGCCGGAGCTCCGGCTGCTGATCGAGGTGGTGGCGCGCGCCTGCAAGGCCATTTCCAACGCCGTGAGCAAGGGCGCCCTCGCGGGCGTGCTCGGCTCGGCCGGCACCGGCAATGTGCAGGGCGAGACCCAGCAGAAGCTGGACGTCATCGCCAATGAAGTGCTGCTCGACGCCAACGAGTGGGGCGGCCACCTGGCGGCGATGGCCTCGGAGGAAATGGACTCGTTCTACGAGATCCCGAACCGCTACCCGAAGGGTGAGTACCTGCTGCTGTTCGATCCGCTCGACGGCTCGTCGAATATCGACGTGAACGTGTCGATCGGCACGATCTTCTCGGTGCTGCACATGCCCAAGCCGGGCCAGACCGTGACGGAGCACGACTTCCTGCAGCCGGGCACGCACCAGGTGGCGGCCGGCTATGCCGTGTACGGCCCGCAGACCACGCTGGTGCTGACCGTGGGCAACGGCGTACATATGTTCACGCTGGACCGCGAGGCCGGCAGCTTCGTGCTGACCCAGTCGGACGTGCAGATTCCGGAAGACACCAAGGAATTTGCCATCAACATGTCGAACATGCGTCACTGGGCCCCGCCCGTGCGCGAGTACATCGACGAATGCCTGGCCGGCGAGGAAGGCCCGCGCGGCAAGAACTTCAACATGCGCTGGGTGGCGTCGATGGTGGCCGATGTGCACCGCATCCTGACCCGCGGCGGCGTGTTCCTCTATCCGTGGGACAAGCGCGAGCCGGAGAAGCCGGGCAAGCTGCGCCTGATGTACGAGGCCAACCCGATGGCGTTCCTGGTCGAACAGGCCGGCGGCGCGGCCACCAACGGCCACGACCGCATCCTGGACGTGCAGCCGACCCAGCTGCACCAGCGCGTGTCGGTGGTGCTCGGCTCCAAGAACGAGGTGGATCGCATCACGCGCTACCACCGGGAAGCCGAAGGCAAGGCGTAAGCCAGTCCCTCTATATATATAGGGGGATGCAGGACAAGACAGGGCGCTCCGGCGCCCTGTTTGCATATCAGCGCGGCACCTCGATGAGCCACTGCATGCGGAACGTGACCGACTCACCAGGTGCCAGCGCGCGCAGGCCGGTGCCCTCCCAGCCCCGCGCGCACAGGTTGACAGCGTCCGCCACGTGCGACACCGGCTCCAGGCAGACGAAGTCGCACCCGCCGGGCGCGTGGAGGATCAGGTGCTCGAGCGGCTCGGCGGCGCGCAGGGTCAGCGTGGCGCCGTCCGCGCGCCGCAGCGTGGCCTGGCGCTTCCAGCCGCTGTAATAGACGGAGAGGTCCGAGTCGGGCAGATGGCGCTCGCGCAGGAAGGCCTCGCGCCGCCCGATCGCCGCGCGGCCCGTGGCCACCCCGCCGCCGTCCGCCGGCCAGACATGCGCCGCGTCGAACTGGATGCGCAGGCCGGGCGGCCGGGCGAAGAACGGATGGAAGCCGCCACCCACCGGCATCGGCGTATCCCCCACGTTACGGATGTCGAGCGCGGCGGCGAGGCCCGCCTCGTCCAGCACCAGCGACTGCCGCGCCAGCACGGCCCAGGGCCAGTCGGTGCCGGGCGGATGCTGGAGCGCCAGCGTGATCGCATTTTCCTGAGATTCCACCACCTGCCAGGGGCGGACGTGCCCGAAGCCATGCATCGCGTGCGGCTGGCCCGGATGCGGCGGCAACTGGACCTCGCGCCCCTGCCAGCGGAACCGGCCATCGCGGATGCGGTTCGAGTACGGCAGCAGCGGATAGCTGCCGGCCTTGGGCCAGGCGCGGGCCTCGAAGCCGTCGCGCAGCGCGGCGGCCGGCATCGGCGCGAGCCAGTCGATGGCGCTGCCATCGGCACGCGTGGTGGTCAGCGCGGCCATGCGGCCACCGGCGGCGGGCGCCACGGTCAGGACGTGGGCGCCCGCGCGCACGGTGTGCAGTGCGCCGGGGGTCAGCCAGCCGCTCACTTCAGCAGCAGGTCCGGCAGCCACATCGAGAACGCCGGCACGTAGGTGACCATCAGCAGGGCCGCCAGCAGCGCCCCGTAGAACGGCCAGATCGTCTTCATCACCTGCCCCACCGACACCCCGCCGATGGCGCAGCCGACGAACTGCGTCGTGCCCACGGGCGGCGTGTTCAGCCCCAGCGCGCAGTTGATCAGCATCATCATGCCGAACTGCACCGGCCCCATGCCGAAGTGCTGGCAGATCGGCAGGAAGATCGGCGTGCAGATCAGGATGGTGGCGGCCATGTCCAGGAAGGTGCCGAGGATGAACAGCATCACGTTCACCATCAGGAAGATCATCCACGGACTGGTGGACAGCGAACTCAGAAACTGCCCGGTCAGCTCGGCCACGCCATAGAGGCTGATCAGGTAGCCGAAAGTGCCGGAAATGCCGATCAGCAGCAGCACCACGCCGGTGGTCTTGACCGCCTTGGCCGCGGCCTTGACGAACTGCTCGCGCGTCAGCGAGCGGTAGACCAGCACGGTCAGCGCCAGCGCGTAGAGCACTGCCACCGCCGCGGACTCCGTCGCCGTGAACACGCCGGACAGGATGCCCACCAGGATCAGCACCACCACGAACAGCCCGGGCAACGCCGCCGCCAGCGAGTGGCCGACGATGTCCCAGCCCGGGAACTTGCCGGCCGGATAGCCCCGGCTGCGCGCCACGAAGTAGGCGGCGGCCAGGTTGCAGATCGTCAGGATCAGCGCCGGCAGCACGCCGGCCAGGATCAGCGCGGCAATCGACACCTTCCCGCCCGCCGCCAGCGTGTAGATGATCATGTTGTGGCTGGTCGGCATCAGCGCGCCGACCAGCGCCGCGTGCGTGGTCACGTTGACCGCGTAGTCGGCGTGGTAGCCCTCGCGCTTCATCATCGGGATCATCACCGCGCCCATGGCCGACACATCGGCCACCGGCGAGCCGGAAACGCCCCCGAACAGCGTGCACGCCAGCACGTTCGACATGCCCAGCCCACCGCGCACATGGCCGGCCATCGACTTGGCGAAGTTGACGATGCGGTCCGCGATGCCGCCGTACAGCATCAGCTCGCCGGCGAAGATGAAGAACGGGATGGCCAGGAACGAGAACGCGTTCATGCCCGAGGTCATCTGCTGGAACACCACGGCCAGCGGCAGGCCCTCGTACAGGATGGTGATGACCGCCGACAGCCCGATCGAGAACGCCACCGGCACGCCAAGGACCAGCAGGCCGAAGAAGCTGATGGAGAGAATGATCAGTGCCATGCCGGCTCCACTTCCGTGCCTTTCAGCACCGCAATGATGTGTTCGATCGAAAACAGCACGATCAGCGCGCCGGCGATCACCGGCGGCAGATAGCGCCAGCCCTCCGAGATGCCGAGCGTGGGCAGCTTGTAGTCCGCCACGGACAGCGCCAGCAGCGCGCAGTTGTAGGCCATGACCGCGCCGAAGGTGCCGACCAGCACGTGGATCAGCAGCTCGATCCTGGTTCGGATGCGCTCGGGCAGCAGCACCAGCAGGGACTCCAGGCCGATGTGGCCGGCGTCGCGCACGCCCACCGCCGTACCGAGCATCGTCACGTAGAGCACGAGCAGCATGGCGATGGTTTCGGCCCAGGTGGGGGTGTCGTTGAGCACGTAGCGGCCGAACACCTGCGTGAGCACGGCAATGACCAGCAGCACGAGCCCGGTCACGCCCAGCGCCATGCAGGCGCGAGCCAGCGTGGCGCAGAAGCGGGTGTAGAGGCTGGCGCCGGTGGGGCTGGAGACCGGGGCCGGAGCGGGCCCCGGCGCACCATCCACCGGCGCGGCCGGGGTGGGAGAAGACGAAAGCATGATGGCGCCCTTACCCTTACTTCGTATCCTGCGCGCGGCGCACGAGGTCCTTCATCTGGGCGCTGGTGATGAAGCGGTCATAGACGGGCTTCATCGCGGCCTGGAACGAGGTCTTGTCGACGCTGATGATCTGCACGCCGGCGGCCTCCACCATCTTGCGCGACTTCAGCTCGCGCTCGTCCCACAGCTTGCGCATGTACGGCACCGAGTCCTTGGCGGCCTGGCGCACCATCGCCTGGTCATCCTTGGACATGCGGTCCCACATCACCTTCGAGAACAGCAGCATCTCGGGCGCCATCGAGTGCTCGGTCAGCGAGTAGTACTTGGCCACCTCGAACTGGCGCGAGCTTTCGTAACTGGGCCAGTTGTTCTCGGCGCCATCGACCAGGCCGGTCTTCAGCGCGGTGTAGACCTCGCCCCACGGCATCGGCGTGGCGTTGGCGTGCATCGCCTCCAGCAGCGAGACCCAGAGGTCCGACTGCTGCACGCGGATCTTCATGCCGCGGGCATCGGCCAGCGTGCGGATCGGACGCTTGGTGGTGTACATCGAGCGCGAGCCGCTGTCATACCAGGCCAGGCCGATGAAGCCGTTCTTCTCGCACGACTTCAGGATGTCGTCGCCGATCGGGCCGTCCAGCACGTGGCGCATGTGGTCGGTGGAGCGGAACAGGAACGGCATCGTCGGGACGATGGTGGCCTCGCAGATGTTGTTCATGGCCGCCGAGTTCACGCGCACCATCGACAGCGCGCCGATCTTGGTCTGCTCGATCGCATCCTTCTCGCTGCCCAGCGAGCCCTGCGCGAACACCTTGACCGTCAGCCGGCCATTGGAACGCTGCTTGAGCAACTCGCCCATGTGGCGTACGGCCTGCACGGTCGGGTAGTCCTCGGGGTGGATGTCAGCCGAGCGCATGTCCGCGGCCTGCGCGGCCATCGGCATCGCCACGGTGGCCAAGGTGGCAGCAGCGGCGGCCATGGCGGCCATCAGTGCGCCCAGGCGGACGCGCGGGAGTCGGGTAGAAAACATGAAGTGCCTCCGGATTTGTAGTTTTTCGATCAAGACTTCAAGACTTGGGTGCTTGCGGGCAAGCGATACGGCAATTCGGCGATTCGACGATTGGGGTCTCACGCGCGCAGCATGGGCTCCTCGAGGCCGCGCACGCCCGGTTGCAGCGCGAACACCGCGCCCGAGAGCGGATCGGTGTCGTCGGTGCGGATCGACGTGACATAAAGGGTGTCCAGCCCGGCCCCGCCGAACGCGCACATCGCCGGCTTGGCCACGGGCACCGCGAGCGACCGGTCCAGCCGGCCATCGGGCGTGAAGCGGTGGATCTGGCCGGCGTCGTTGCCGCAGATCCAGTAGCCGCCATCGGCATCCACGGCGGCGCCGTCGGGGCGGCCCGGGTAGCGGTTCATGTCGATAAACAGGCGCGGGTTGGACGGCGTGCCGGTGTCGGTGTCGTAGTCGTACGCCCACACGGCCTGCCGCGCGGGATGCGAATCGGACAGATACATCGTGCGGCCATCGGGGCTGAAGGCGAGTCCGTTGGGGGTGATCAATCCGTCACGCATAACATCCAGCGCACCGGTGACCGGGTCATGGCGATAGAGCTTGCCGTCGGGCGCGGCCAGCGACATGTCCATGACCATCGTGCCGGCCCAGAAGCGGCCCTGGCGGTCCGCGCGGCCATCGTTGAAGCGCATGCCGGCGCGCGCATGCGCCACCGTGGCCACGCGTTGCAGCGGCGGCGTGGCCTGCCCCGGCACCAGCCGCGCCACGCGGAACAGGCCGGTTTCCATTGCCAGCAGCCAGCCGCCGTCCGGCGTCATCGCCATGCAGCCGGCCATCTCGGGCAGGCTCCAGTGGTCGGTCTGCCCGCTGCCCGGGTCGTATCGCCACAGCGTGCGGCCGGGAATATCGGTCCAGTACAGCGCAGCCTCGGCGGCGTGCCAGACGGGGCTCTCGCCCACGCCGCAGCGCATGTCGCCAATGCGTTCGCCTTGAGAGATGGGGGCGCTCACGGCGTCAGTCCCCGAACGGACCGGCCTTGACGAAGGCGCCGCCCTGGTACCAGCCCGCCGCGTCGTCCGCCGGCAGC
The DNA here is from genome assembly GCF_046535395.1 of Cupriavidus sp. SIMBA_020. Lineage (NCBI taxonomy): Bacteria > Pseudomonadati > Pseudomonadota > Betaproteobacteria > Burkholderiales > Burkholderiaceae > Cupriavidus > Cupriavidus sp. SIMBA_020. The sequence goes on from NZ_JAWRWU010000001.1 coordinate 690,312, forward strand.
GGCGGGACGGATTCCACCTTGGCCCGGAACTGCTCCGACGACTCCACCGGCCGGAAACCGAGCCGCGCCGCCTTGCTGTTGTCCCACCAGCTATCGCGGTTGGCCGAGGCGCCGTAGACGATCGTGAAACCCACCTCCGGCACGAAGACCGCGCGCTTGATCAACTGCTCCAGGTCGTCGTAGCCGAGCCAGGTGACCAGCATGCGGCGGTCCTTCGCCTCCGGGAACGACGAGCCGATGCGCAGCGCCACGGTCTCGATGCCGTAGCGGTCGAAATAGAAGCTGCCCAGTTGCTCGCCGAACGCCTTGCTCACGCCGTAATAGCCGTCCGGGCGCGGCGGCGAATCGGCGTCGAGCACCTCGCCCTGCTTGTAGAAGCCAATCACGTGATTGGAGCTGGCGAACACGATGCGCCGCACGCCATGGCGCCGCGCCGCCTCGTAGAGGTGGTAGGTGCCCTGGATATTGGCCGGCAGGATCTCCTCGAACGGACGCTCCACCGACACGCCGCCCAGATGGACGATGGCATCGACGCCCGCCACCAGCGCGTGGACGGCCTTGGCGTCAGACAAATCGCAAGGCACGACTTCTTCCTGCGCGCCTGCCGGGCCGAGGTCGGCGATATCGGAGATGCGCACCACATCGGCATAGCGCTTCAGGCGGTCACGCAGGACCTTGCCGAGGTTGCCGGCCGCGCCGGTCAGCAGGATGCGATGGCAACGGGTGACAACACCGTCGAGCGGATCTTTGGGGGCGAGGGACATAGGTTCGGGATGCGCTGGCGTGGCCCCGCCAAGGGCCTCGCGGGATATGTGGATAGGTTGATTGATCTGTCGTCATACAACGTGACTGGAATCTAATCGTCCGTCAACCTGCGGTCAAGGCGGTGCAACGTCAGTGAATTCCCTAGAAGTTTTAGTTTGCAGACAACTGAAACGAATTTGCGCGTATTGGTGTTTTGGGTAAATTTGCCGCTTTGAAAACGGGGTCTTTTTGCGGTACGCCGCACGGTCAATCGCCCGGAAACCGGCTTCGCACATGGATCAACGCAAATCCATCGATTGCGCCCAGGCTTTCGTGCATCGTCCCTGCACCGACAAAGGCATCACGCCGGCGATGCCGAAATGTCTGGCCTCGGCCGGTCGTCCTGGCAAAACTGACACCCCGCTCTAGTGTTGCGTGCTGACTAATGTCTCGTCCTATGTCTTGCGACGTTATTTTTCTGTAAGGTACGATGTCATAGGACATCTGATGACCTGAGTTGCCTTTCCCAACCCCGGCAATCAGCAGTCCCGGCGCCCTGGATTGCCCATCCAGGGCCGCCTTCACGCCACGCCGGTGCAGGTCAATGCCTGAGCCAAGGACGTCGCAGAAGTCCACAAAGAAAACAGGCACCGGCCATTCCGCAACAACAACCCATAACGAGCCAGGATGGAGACGCAAACCATGAAGCGAGCCCTCGCGCCCTTCTTCACTACCGCAGCACTCGGCGCCGCAGCACTGGGCGCCACGGCGCCCGCCCACGCGCAATCCAATGTCACGCTGTACGGCATTGTCGACACCACGATCCGCTATACCTCGAACGAATCCGCCGCCGGCAACGGCAAGGTCCAGATGACCGACGGCGTGCTCACCGGCAGCCGCTGGGGCATGTACGGCCTGGAAGACCTGGGCCGCGGCTACCAGGCGCTGTTCGTGCTCGAATCGGGCTTCTCGCCCGACGCCGGCCAGAGCCTGCAAGGCAACCGCCTGTTCGGCCGCAAGGCATACGTCGGCCTGCAGGGTGACTTCGGCACGGTCACGCTGGGCCGCCAGTTCACCGTGATCCACGAAGTCATTGCCAGCTATGACGCGATGGCGCTGGCCAACCTCGCCATCGTCGGCTTCCAGGGCGGCAACTACACCGGCGGCGTGCGCCAGGACAACATGATCAAGTACTCGGGCCGGTTCGGCGGGTTCTCGATCGCGGCGCAACACGCCTTCGGCGAAGTGGCCGGCAGCTTCTCGAACTCGTCCTCCACGGGCGCCAGCGTGAGCTACGCCTCGGGCCCGTTCATGGTCGGCGGCGGCTACCAGATCATGCGCGACACGGCGGCGTACTACGGCGTGGCCGTACCCGTAAGCGACCAGAAGGTCTGGACGCTGGGCGGCACCTACAAGGTCGGCCCGGCCACGGTCTACCTCGGCTACACCAACAGCAATGTCGACAACGCCGGCTACAAGAACCAGGCCGGCTACCTGGGCCTGCAATACGCGTTCACCAACGCGTGGTCCGTGATCGCACTCGGCACCTACGACCACCTGAAGCACGGCGACGATTCCGGCAACCGCTTCACCGGCGCCCTGATGCTCGACTACGCATTCAGCAAGCGCACGGACGTGTACATCGAGGCCGATTACACGAACCTGACCGACGCCTGGCGCACCCTGGGCGGCCAGTCCACGTTCCAGACTCCGTTCTACGGCCACGGTAGCCGGGTTGGCGTGATGGCCGGCCTGCGCCACAAATTCTGATGTGACGCCTGTGGCGCGTCGCCGGCTTTCCGCGTTGTTCCGGCGACGTTGCCACAGCAAGAATCGCGCAAAAAATCTGCACGGGGGTCTTGCCAAACCCAAAACTCACCGCTAAGATTGCGGGCTCAGTTCGATTGTTTCGCAAGCAACGCAAGGCGCTGGAAACACTCAACGGTGTTGCCGAAGTAGCTCAGTCGGTAGAGCAGCTCATTCGTAATGAGAAGGTCGGGGGTTCGATTCCTCTCTTCGGCACCAACAGCATTACCGGCGACGCCAGTTTTACCGCGTCGCCTTCAAAAACCCGCACCGCGCAAGCGCTGCGGGTTTTTTCATGGGCGGCGCTTCATGGGCGGCGCACTTGGGGCGAAGCTCAGGTCGCGGGCTGGAGCGAGCGCACGCGCAGCTCGCTGCGGTACTGGTCCACCTGCCACAGGTCGTACGCGGCCTGATGCGCGAGCCAAGACTCGGCGCTCTTGCCGAACGCCAGTTCAAGCCGAACCGCCATCTCCGGCGTGACGCCAGCCCGGCCATTCACGATCTCGGAAACCGTCTTCCGCGAAACATCGAGCGCCGCGGCGGTATCGGTAATCGTCAGCCGCAGCGGCTCGAGCCAAAGCTCCGCAAGCAACTCGCCCGGATGCGGTGGATTGTGCATGCGCATGGCGCCCCTCTCACTAGTGATAGTCAATGTAGTTGACGATGTGCGCGTCCCCGTTCTCGAACCGGAAGGTCACCCGCCAGTTCGCCTGCACCGTCACGGCCCAAAGCTCCGCGCGGTCGCCCTTGAGCGCGTGCAGTCGCAAGCCGGGCGCATCCATATCGCGCGCGGAGCCTGCCTCGTCCAGCAGCGCCAGGATCAGCCGCAACCGCTTGACGTGCATCGCGGGAATCGCCGCCGTGCTGCCTGTGGTGAAGAAGCGTTCGAGACCCTTGTGCGCAAATGAGCGAATCATGGTGAGACGGCAATCGTCGGCGGAGAGTGTAACCCTTAGGGTTACGCAACGCAATCAGCCAATCGTGCTTTCCATCGAAATAGGGAAGGCCGATTCTAGGACCGCCCGCACACGCGCAAGCGCCCTCCCCGCAAAATCAGATTCCTCTCAATCACCACGTTCTCCAAGTTCGCCACCCACCAAAAAGAAAAGCCAACCGCTTGCGCAGGTTGGCTTTCCTGATTCCAGTGCCTCGTGATCCGGTTCCGCGTAACGCCTTCGCAGTGTGCTGGACCGCGTCTTCATTCGCTGCCCGGAACTAGCTGTCGCGGATCCTGCGGCACCCCAGGACACCCTTCCAGCTTAGTGCAGATTTCCCGCGATGGCGGGTGTCCTTCAGCGGGCGTCATTCGGCGTGCTCAGCGCGCAGCCGGGGCGAGCAGGGCCTGGGGCAGATGCAGCGGCTGCCAGGCGTCCGAGCGGGGTGCCGGCTGCGGCAGGGCGCCCGCGCTGCCCAGCAGGTGCTGGATAGCCGCCTCCAGCCGTTCGATGGAAGCCGATTTCGGGGCCTGCTCCACCACCCCGCAGACCTGCAGCGACGACGGCACGTGCAGCCAGACGTTGTCGGAGAGCAGCAGGATGCGCGCCTGCGGCATCCTGCGATGCAGCCGGCGCAGCAGCCCCCAGTTGTCTGTGGTCTCGCTGGACATGCCGTACACCACCAGCACCCGTTCGTCGGTCACGGGCAGCGTCCCGATGGACTCCGGGTCGGTGCTGCGGATGGGGCCGATGTCCGGCAGGTGCTCCAGCATCCGCAGGATGCCGATCCGCACCAGTGGCTGGCTGTCGATGATGATCGCGCGCATGGCTGTCTCCCCGTTGGTCTTGCCGGGGAGCCATCCGCAAGGGCCATGCCATAGGAAGAAGGGCAAGCCGATCGGCCCGCAAACCCTTGCCGGACAAGGGAAGACCGCCGCCGGACATGCCGGCCGGAGGGACGCGCCAATGTTACGGCGGCCGTAACGTCGACCCAGCCCGTCGTAACACGGCCGCGCTCAGGTCACCGAGATCCGGTCGTCCACCACGCGTACCTGGCCGCCGGTCTTGTCCTCCATCACCTTGAGGATCTTGTGGCCCACCTGCATCGTCACGCCGCCATGAATGCGCCGCCCCACGGCGATTACCGCCTCCTCCGACGGCTTCATCTGCTCGGCCAGCCTGGCGATCTCGGCGTCCAGCTCGAACAGGTCGCGGTTGATCTTGTACATCGTCGCACGCGCTTTCTCGCGGATGTCGCCGACGGCGCGCTCTGGATGTTTCGCGAAAAACGCGGCCAGTTGCTGGAGCTTGGCCTGCTCCTCCAGGATCTTGCGCCGTTGCTCCTCCAGCTCCGCTTTCTGCTGGTCGGCAAACGGGTTGAGGCCCACCTGCACGGTCGTGGCCGTGCCCGCCGGCGCGCCGAGCATGGCCGTGCTGACGCTGGCCAGCGCCCGGGTGCGGCCGCCGCTGATGCTGCCCTGGCCGGTCGGGCTGCCTACCGTGACGCGCTCGCCCGCCGAGACGTCGCTCTGGCGGATACCGCTCTCCACCACCACCTCGGTGGCTGCCTCGACAATCGCATTCTGGATATAGCGCGCATGCACCGCGCCCTTGCTGCGCACACTCGCAATTTCGCCAGAATCGGCGCCGTGCGCGGTCTCGGCCTTGCCGATGATGCCGCCCTTGACGATCACGTCGCCGCCGGCCTCCACGTGCGCCGCCTCGATCGTGCCGCTGACCACCACGTCGCCGGTCACGCGCACCGACATGCCGGTACGAATGTCGCCCGACACGCGCAGCGAGCCATCGAACGTGACATTGCCCGAATGCAGGTCCACCGCCTCCACGTCCACCACCGGGCTCACGATCACGCCGCTCGGCAGCACGCGCGGCGATCCGGCGATCACGGCCAGCAGCAGCAGCGGGTCATTGGGGTCGATGGCCACGCCGGTCAGGTCCGCCGCGAACGGCGTGTCGACCATCGGCTCGGCCGGAATCGGCTTGCCCAGGATATCCATGCCGTCCTGGCCGGCCTTTGCCGGGGTGCGGCGCATCAGTGCCGTGCCGGGGTTCACCAGCAGCAGGCTGCCCAGGTCGCGCAGGTCGAAGCGGTCATCCTCGCTCTCGCTCTGCGCGGGCTTGCGCGGCTGCACCAGGCTGTCGAAGCGTGCCGCCTGGCCCTGCACCGGCGCCACGCCGCGCGCGATTTCACGTCCCTCGCAGCTGCCGGCCTCCAGCGCCACTTCGATGGCCGCCTTGTCGAGCAGCGCCACCACGCCCATCGAGGTCGCCGCGGCGGCAATGTCTTCGATATCGATCGCCCGGCCGCCCTCGGGCGGCATCAGCGTCAGCAGCAGGGACAGCTTGTCAGCGGTAATTTCGAGTTCGAAGGCCCCGTCGAGCAGGCTGCCGATCACGCCGTCGACCTCGCCGTCGGCTAGCTGGCACTGGGTCAGGAAGGCGTTCACCGCGCTCTGGTCGAGCCGCGCGCCGCGCCAGCCATGTTCCTCGAGGCTGGCTTCGAGGGTGGCGCGGTCAGGCGGCAGGCGTCCTGGTTCCGGTGTAAAGCACGCGCGTACGTGGTCCCCTGGCTGGCTCAGTTCCAGGCGTAGTCCGGCGTCGGTTGTCATGTGTCCCCGCTTCTGTGTGGCAGGCGATGGCAGTCCGGCCGGGCCGTGGCCCCGATCCTTCCGCAAGGATTACCGTTTGCTGCCGCCAACTCTGCTTGTCGTCGATCTTTGATCAACGGCAGCGGGTGGCGTGAACTTTAGCCCACAAAAGTGGGGTATCACTCGCGCGGAAAGCCCCGGAAATCGGGGGATGGCGGTCCGGGGGGCGGGATTTCGGTAAACTGTCGCCCTCCGATGTCCCCGCCTCAGGTTTTGCCTTCCATGTCCAATAGTTACGAAGTCCGTCCCGGCCAGTCCATCGAGCTGCTCAAGGCACTCCACATCCTGACGCGCGACGGCAAGATGAACCAGGACAGCCGCCGCAAGCTCAAGCAGGTCTACCACCTGTTCCAGTTCATCGAGCCGCTGCTGCGCGAGGTGGCGGACGCGCGCGGCGCGGTCTCGCTGGTGGACCATGGCGCCGGCAAGTCCTATCTGGGCTTCATCCTCTATGACCTGTTCTTCAAGGATCTGCCCGAGGAACAGGGCCAGAACTCGCATATCTACGGCATCGAGACCCGCGAGGAACTGGTGAAGAGCTCGCAGGAACTGGCCGCACGCGCGGGCTTCCCGGGGATGTCGTTCCTGAACCTGTCGGTAGCCGAATCCATCACCTCGCCCGCCCTGCCCGCCACGGTGGACGTGGTGACCGCGCTGCACGCGTGCAACACCGCCACCGACGACGCCATCCGCTTCGCCCTGGCCCGGCAGGCACGCCACATCGTGCTGGTGCCGTGCTGTCAGGCCGAGGTGGCCAGCGTGCTGCGCAAGCACAAGGGCAAGCTGCTGGCCGGCAATCCGCTGACGGAGATCTGGCGCCATCCGCTGCACACGCGCGAGTTCGGCAGCCAGGTGACCAATGTGCTGCGCTGCCTGCAGCTCGAGGCGCACGGCTACCAGGTCAGCGTGACCGAACTGGTGGGCTGGGAACATTCGATGAAAAACGAGCTGATCATCGCCCAGTACAAGGACCTGCCGCGCAAGCGGGCGGCCGACCGGCTCCAGAACGTGCTGGAGACGCTGGGACTCGAGGAAATGGGCGAGCGGTTCTTCACCGCGCCCTGACACCGCCCCGTGCAGCCCCCGGAAGCGCCCGGGACGCCCTGAACTGCGCCCGGATCAGCCTTCGTCTTCGGATTTTTCCGACATCCACCGCCGATAACCGTCGATGCCCAGCCGCCGCATGGTGGCCTGGTTGCGCTCGTAGATATCGGCGGCGTCCGGAAACGCCTCGGCGGCGCGCGCGATGCTGTCTTCCCGCAGCAGGTGCAGGATCGGATACGGCGCGCGGTTGGTGTAGTTCTCGATATCGTCCGCCTCGGTGCCCTCGAACTGGTAGTCCGGGTGGAAGCTGGCGATCTGGAGCGTGCCGGCCAGCCGCAGGCTGCGCAGCAGGCGCTCGGCGAAGTACAGGAAGTCGTTATAGGCGAGGAAGTCCGCCAGCGCGTGCGGCACGATCAGCAGCGTGGTGTCGGTCTGGGCCGGATCGGCGTCCGCCAGCGCGCGCAGTTCGCCCTCGAGTTCTTCGAGCAGGTCTTCGGCCCGCGTGGCCGGGCTGACCACGTAGCGCACCTGATCCTTCACATAGACGCTCTTGGCGAACGGGCACAGGTTCAGGCCGATGACGGCGCGCGACAGCCAATGGCGCACGGCCTCGACGACCTGGGCATCGGTGGCATCGGCAGCATCGGCAGAATCAGGAAAGGCAGGCATGGCGGGGACAGCGGCTGGCAAAGCGCCATTCTACGCCCCGCCTCCCCCCGAGGTCAGGCCATGCGCGCCTTCTCTCGCCCCACCCGCTTGAGCGGCCGGCCATTGAACAGGTCGCCGATGGGCCCCATGCGGTCCAGCACCCAGGCGATGGCGCACAGCAGCGCCAGCTCGATCAGCGCGAGCACCCACCACCAGTTGCCCAGCCGCGCCACCTCCACCCCAGCGCGGGTGGCCGTCTCGAAGACGATCTTGTTGACCAGGTAGTTGAAGCCGAACACGGGCAGCGTATGCGTGCCGAGCCAGACCACCGCGCGGGAGGTTGGCAGCAGCACCACCACCTGCCACAGCAGCGCGGTGCCGGCGAAGGCCGCGAGCAGGGTCATCGCCATCGCCATGGGCGTGGTGCCGATGCGGTTGCGCGAAACATTCAAGACATCCGGCGCGTGGCGCACGGCCAGCACCCAGACCGCCAGCGTAACCACCAGCAACAGGGCGCGCCGCATGGTCAGCGAGGCCGGCGTGAACTGCATCGGCCCCACCGCGGCGGCCCGGGGCCCCTTGCCGCCGCCCAGCCAGAGCCCGGCGCCGTAGAACACCATGGCGCAGCCCACGTTACGCAGCGAGAACGGCCACTCCACCGGATTCACGTCCGACCACGTGCCGCCACCCTGCGTGAAGACAATCCAGACCAGCCCGACGCCGGTCATCAGCGCCCCGGCCACGCTCGGGCCCAGCCGCGCCAGCGCGGTAGCCGCCACGTCCAGCCAGAACAGGCAGAACAGCGACCACAGCGGCGTGCTCAGGAAATTCCATTCGTTGATGGCGGACCCGGTCATGGTGCCGACAAAGCGCATGGCGAATTCGTCGTCGGGAAACCGTCCGAGCGCCCAGGCGACGATATAAGGCACCGCCAGCACCAGCCCCATGCCCCAGGCCGGCACCACCAGCCGCATGAACTTGCCCCACAGGTGCGACGCCGGTGCAGCCACCGCCCGCGAGGGCTGGAACACCAGCCCGGCCCGCAGCAGGAAGGCGGGAAAGGCCATCGAATAGATCGCCCGATACACCGGATCAGGCAGGGCCCAGGCATGGCTGAAGACCACCAGCGCGATGCCGATGCCCCTGCACATGTCGATGGTGGGATTGCGCGGTGCTGAGCTCATGGAAGCCTCCCCTGTTTTAAACGAGTCTGGCCGGCGCCGGGAGCGCCCGCTGTGCGCCACCGCACGTCCGCGCACGGCCGTGGTGCCGGAGCGCTGTCACCTATAATGCGCGGCGTCCCGCGTCTCTTCCCCCTGCTCCGCCAACCGGCCACCGCCCATGTCCGCCTCCTCCTTTTCAGCATCCGCCCCTTCTGGCACGCCCCACGCCGTGGTCATCGGCGGCGGCCCGGCCGGGTTGATGGCGGCCGAGGCGCTGGCCGGGCGCGGCGTGACGGTAGACGTCTACGACGCCATGCCCTCGGTCGGCCGCAAGTTCCTGATGGCTGGCAAGGGCGGCATGAACATCACGCATGCCGAGGCCGCGCCGGCCTTCCTGGCGCGCTACGGCCAGCGGGCCGACCGCATCGCACCGCTGCTGGCGCAGTTCGACGGCCCGGCGCTGCGTGCCTGGGTGCACGGCCTCGGCATCGACACCTTCGTCGGCAGTTCCGGCCGCGTCTTCCCCACCGAGATGAAAGCCGCGCCGCTGCTGCGCACGTGGCTGCATCGGCTGCGGGAATCGGGCGTGCGCGTGCACACCCGCCATCGCTGGCTGGGCTGGGACGATGCCGGACGGCTCCGCTTCGCCTCGCCGGCGGGCGAATCGACGGTATCGGCATCAGCCGTGGTACTGGCGCTGGGCGGTGGCAGTTGGGCGCGACTGGGCTCGGACGCCGCCTGGGTGCCCTGGCTTGCCGAACGTGCCGTCGACATCACTCCGCTGCGCCCCGCCAATTGCGGGTTCGATGTGGACTGGTCCGATGTCTTCCGCGAACGCTACGCCGGCCAGCCGGTGAAATCCGTGGCGATGGCGGTCACCGCGCCGGACGGCACGCCGCTGCATCGTCAGGGCGAGTTCGTGATCAGCGCGACCGGCATCGAAGGCAGCCTGGTCTACGCGCTATCCGCCCCGATCCGCGATCTCATCGAACGGGATGGCAGCGCCGAGATCCACCTGGACCTGGCGCCCGGCATGAGCGCGGCACGCGTGGCCGACGAGATCGCCCGCCCGCGCGGCTCGCGCTCGGTGTCGAGCCACCTGCAGAGCAAGCTCGGCATCACCGGGGTCAAGGCGGGGTTGCTCTATGAAGCGGTGTCGAAGGCCGACATGCATGATTCGGCCGCCCTCGCGGCGGCCATCAAGGCGCTGCCGCTGCGGCTGGTGCGCGCGCGGCCCATCGACGAAGTCATCAGCACGGCCGGCGGCGTGGCGTTCGAGGCAATGAACGCTCACCTGATGCTCAACGCCATACCGGGCGTGTTCTGCGCGGGGGAGATGCTGGACTGGGAAGCGCCCACCGGCGGCTATCTGCTGACAGCCTGCTTCGCCAGTGGGCGGATGGCCGGCCTGGGCGCGGCCGACTATCTGAGGGGTACGACGGGTAACTGACTGGCTAGCCGTTGGCGATATCGAGCGCCACGGCCTCGGCCACCTCGATACCGTCGATGGCGGCCGAGTAGATCCCGCCCGCATAGCCGGCACCCTCGCCCGCCGGGTACAGCCCCTTCACGTTGATGCTCTGGTAGTCGTCGTTATTGCGCCGGATCCGCAGCGGCGACGACGTACGCGTCTCCACCCCGGTCAGCACCGCGTCGTGCATCGCAAACCCGGCAATCTTCTTGTCGAGTTCCGGCAGCGCCTCGCGGATCGCGTCAATCACATAGTCAGGCAGCGCCGTGCTGAGGTCCGTCGGCGTCACCCCCGGCTTGTATGACGGCTCCACCGAGCCGAGCGCCGTGGACGGCCGTCCCGCGATGAAATCCCCCACCAGCTGGCCCGGCGCGCGGTAGTCGCTGCCACCGAGCTCGAAGGCGCGCTCCTCCCAATGACGCTGGAGCGCAATGCCCGCCAGCGGCCCCCCCGGGAAATCGACCTCCGGCGTGATACCCACCACGATGCCGGCGTTGGCGTTGCGCTCGGCCCGGTAGTACTGGCTCATGCCGTTGGTCACCAGCCGGCCCGGCTCGGACGCCGCCGCCACCACCGTGCCGCCCGGGCACATGCAGAAGCTGTACACCGCGCGCCCGTTGCTGGCGTGGTGCACCACCTTGTAGTCCGCCGCGCCCAGCAGCTTGTTGCCGGCGAACTTGCCGAAGCGGCTGCGGTTGATCAGCCCCTGCGGATGCTCGATGCGAAAGCCCAGCGAGAACGGCTTGGCTTCCATGAACACGCCGCGGTCGTGCAGCATGTGGAAGGTGTCACGCGCGCTGTGGCCCACGGCCAGCACCACGTGGTCGCACTCGAGGTAATCGCCGGTGGAGAGCTTGAGGCCCCGCACCTGCCCATTCTCGATGTCGATGTCGTCCACGCGCGTCTCGAAGCGGATTTCGGCGCCCAGCGACAGCATCTCGGCCCGCATCTTCTCCACCATGCTCACCAGACGGAAGGTGCCGATGTGGGGCCGCGCCTTGAACAGGATGTCCTCAGGTGCGCCCGCGCGCACAAACTCGTTGAGCACCTTGCGGCCGTAGTGCCGGGGGTCCTTGATCTGGCTGTAGAGCTTGCCGTCCGAGAACGTGCCCGCGCCGCCTTCGCCAAACTGTACGTTCGACTCGGGATTGAGCACGCTCTTGCGCCACAGGCCGAAGGTGTCCTTGGTGCGCTCGCGCACTTCCTTGCCGCGTTCGAGGATGATCGGACGGAAGCCCATCTGCGCCAGGATCAGCCCGGCCAGCAGCCCGCACGGGCCCAGGCCGATCACCACCGGACGCAGCTTCGGCCCGCCCGCCGGGGCCTGCGCCACGAAGCGGTACGTCATGTCGGGCGTCACGCTCCAGTTGGGCTTGCCGGCCATGCGCTGGAGCGCGGCGGCCTCGTCGCGGACCTCGATATCGACGATGTAGGTCAGCTTGATGTCGGCGCGCTTGCGGGCATCGTGCGCGCGGCGGAAGACGGTGAACGCGACCATCCCGTCGCCTTTGACACCGATCTGCGCGAGGTGGCTGCGCACGGCCGCCTCCAGGTCGCTCTCGGTATGGTCGAGCGGGAGTTTGACTTCACTTAGACGTAGCATGGGGAACGGGTATTTCAGCGGCCTTGGTGTCTGGTGGCCGGGCGTTACCCAGCAGGAGGCCAGATCGGCCGAAGCGGGATTTTATCAGTCGCCACCATCCCGGGGGCGGCGCCGGCTGCATGATGTGCACGGTTGCCGCGCCGCCGGCGGCCAGCGTGGCCCAGCCGGCGATGCCGGCGATATACACCGCGCCGGGCGCGAGCGTGGCGGCAGGCTGGCAAACCGTCTCGGCCAGCCAGCGCGGCGGGCCCGCCACGGTCAGGCGGCCGGATTCGAGGTGCACCACGGCACCGGGCTCCAGGTGCAGCCTGAGGCACTGGCCGGCGGCCAGCTGGTAGGTTTCGGTCGATAACTTCGCTGGGGACATGATCGCGCTCCGGGGTCCAGAATCAGGTCTCCAGCCTATCGGGCGGCCCGCCAGGCCAACAGGCACAAGGGATTGCGGACCGGACCAGAACAGATCGCACGATGCGGCTCTGTTACGATACAGACACCCTTCATCTGTATCTGTTGTGCCCGCGCTCCGTGGGCGATGATCGCGCCATGACTGCCACGCACCCCTCCCTCCCGCTCTATCAACAGGTGGCCGGCCACTACCGGCAGGCCATCGCCGCCGGCACACTGGCCGTGGGGGACCGCATGCCGTCGGTGCGGTCGCTGATGGGGCTGCATGAGGTGAGCCTGTCCACGGCGCTCCAGGCGTGCCGGGAACTGGAAACCGCCGGGCTGCTGGAAGCACGGCCGCGCTCGGGCTACTTCGTGCGCGCGCCGTCGCGCCCGGCGCTGGCGCCGATCGAGGAACCGGCGGCCGGCCTGCCCGACCCAGCGCAGTACGTGGGCATTCACCAGCGCATCTCGGCCATCCTCGCGCGCAGCCAGCATCGCGATATCAAGATCAACCTCGGCGGCGCGTGCGGCGCGCCCTCGCTCTACCCCACGGCCGCGCTGCGCACCGCCACGGCCCGCGCGTTGCGGCGCTATCCCGATCTCTTTGGCAGCGCGGCCGAGGCAGACGGCCATCCGTCCCTGCGCGCCGCACTGGCCCGGCACGCGCTGCGCTCGCGCATCCAGCTCGCGCCCGAGGACGTGGTCGTCACCCATGGCTGCACCGAGGCGCTGAACCTTGCCCTGCGCGCCGTGGCCCAGCCGGGCGATGTCATCGCCGTGGAATCGCCCACGTATTACGGTTTGTTGCAGATTCTCGAGAGCCTGGGCATGCGCGCGCTCGAAATCCCGTGCAGCCCGCAGACCGGCATCTCGCTGGAGGCGCTGGAACTGGCCGCGCAGACCTACGACAACATCAAGGCCGTGGCCGTGGTGCCCAACCTGCAGAATCCGCTCGGCTGCGTCATGCCCGACGCGCACAAGCAGCGCCTGGTGGCGTGGTGCGAGGCGCGCGGCATCGCGCTGATCGAGGACGACAGCTGCGCTTCCACCTATGAGGGCGAGACGCCGCTCGCGGCGGCCAAGACGTGGGATACAACGGGCAACGTGATCCACTGCGCCTCGCTCCACAAGGTGCTGGCGCCGGGCATGCGGCTGGGCTGGATCGCCGCCGGCAAGTGGCAGGCGCGCGTGGAGATGCTCAAGTTCGGCCTCTCGCGGCCCAACGAGATGCTGGCGCAGATTGCCGTGGCCGATTTCATGGGCACCGGCGCTTTCGAGCGCCATCTGCGCCGCCTGCGCGAGCAGTTGCGCAACCAGCGCGAATGGATGGCGCAGGCCGTGGCGGGCAGCTTTCCGGCCGGCACGCGGCTCACCCTGCCGCGCGGCGGCTTGCACCTGTGGATCGAACTGCCGGCCGGGATGTCGTCTGAAACCGTCTTCGAGCAGGTGCTGGCCCATGGCATCCGGGTCATGCCGGGCTCGATGTTCTCGAATTCGAACCGCTTCGATCACTATCTGCGGCTCAACTGCGGCAATCCGCGCGAGCCGGCGATCGAACGCGCGTTGGAAACCGTGGCCGGCGTGGTACGCCGGCTGGCCCCCTGACGGCGCCCTCCGCCTTCCTGCGTCCCCGCGCACCCGCCCCCGGCACCGTTCTTGCGAGACTTCCGCCCAGATTTGTCCCAAAATGGCGGCGCCCTCGCCTATGCTTGTGCGCGGACACCGACTACCAGAACCAGGGAGAACAAACTTGGGCAGTGCACCCGCCGCTTCGCGGCTTGACGACGATTATCAAACGCTGTTCCAGCTCGCGCCGGTCTCGCTCTGGCTTGAGGACTTCAGCGCCGTGCGGCTGGCCTTCGACCAGCTGCGCGCGGGCGGGGTGACCGACCTGCGCGCCTATTTGCGCGAGCGCCCGGCCGAAGTGGCGCGCTGCTCGGCCCTGATCCGCGTGCTCGACGTCAACCGCCGCACGCTCGACCTCTTCCGCGCCGCCGACCTGGCGGACCTCGTCGCCAACCTCGACACCGTGTTCCGTGACGACATGTTCGACCAGCACGTCGAGGAACTGGGTCAGCTCTGGGACGGCGGCCGGCACTTCGCCAGCCAGACCGTCAACTACACGCTCGACGGCGAACGGCTGGACATCCGCCTCGACGCCACGGTCATGCCCGGCCACGAGCAGGACTGGTCGCGCGTGCTGCTGTCGATCGAGGACATCACCGCGCGCGTGCGCAGCGAGCGCGACCTGCGCCGCAGCCAGCAGTACGCCCAGGGGCTGTTCGAGCACTCGCCGGTCTCGCTCTGGGTGGAGGACTTCAGCGCGGTGAAGATGCTGCTGGACGAGGTACGCGCGGCCGGCATCACCGATTTTCGGACGTTTCTGAATGTGCACCCGGACTTCGTCTCGCGCTGCATGCAGGAAATCCGCGTGCTCGACGTCAACCAGCAGACGCTGACGATGTTCGCCGCGCCGAGCAAGGAGATCCTGCTGTCCCGGCTGGGCGACGTGTTCCGCGACGACATGCGCATCCACTTCGCCGAGCAGCTGATCGACCTCTGGCACGAAAAGCTCTGGCAGCAGCGCGAAGTCATCAACTACGCGCTCGATGGCCGCTCGGTGGACGTGTTCATGCAGTGGTCGGTCTTCCCGGGCCGGGAGGCAGACTGGGACCAGGTGCTGGTGTCGCTGACCGACATCACCGCGCGCAAAAAGGCGGAAGCCTACGTGGAGTTCCTGGGCAAGCACGACGTGCTGACCAAGCTCTACAACCGCGCCTATTACGAGGACGAGCTGGCGCGCCTGGGCCGCAAGGGGCCGTGGCCGGTCAGCGTGGTGGCGGTGGACCTCAATGGCCTGAAGCAGGTCAACGACCAGTACGGCCACGGCGACGGCGACGCGCTGCTGCGCCGCACAGGCGAGGTGCTCAAGAAAGCCGTGGGCGAGCAAGCCTGCGTGGCCCGCATCGGCGGCGACGAATTCATGGTTTTGCTACCCGGCAACGACGAACGCGGCGCGGCCACGGTGGTCGATCAGATCCAGCAGGTGGTGGAGCTGAACAACCAGTTCTATCCGGGTGCGCGGCTGTCGTTTTCGATTGGCGCCGCCACGTGCACGCAGGGCGACCGGCTGACCGACACAGTCAAGCTGGCCGACAGCCGCATGTACGAGGACAAGCGCGCCCACTACGAGGCAGTGGGCGCGGAGCGTCGGCGGACGGGTGCCGCCGAGTCCTGACTATCGGGAAATAATCGGAAAAATCAGAGAAAAACGATCAGCGCGACGCCGCCGAGGATCAGTCCGAACTTGGTCACGTAATAGACGTTCTTGTTCCAGGACTTGAAGCGGCGGCGGTACTGCCCGCCCAGCCAGACGAAGCGGAACAGCTTGTTGATCGCGCCGGTCTGGTCGGTTTCCTCGTTCGGCGAGCTGGCGGCCGTCATCACCTTGCGGCCCATCCAGTGGTTGACCGCGGCGGCCCAGCGATAGCGCATCGGGCGCTCGATGTCGCAGAACAGGATCAGGCGATCCTTGTCGCTGCGGTTCTCGGCCCAGTGCAGGTAGGTTTCATCGAACACCACGCCATGGCCGTCGCGCCAGCTATGGCGCTCGCCGTCCACCTCGATGAAGCAGCGGTCATCGTTCGGCGTGGACAGCCCCAGGTGATAGCGCAGCGAGCCGGCAAACGGGTCGCGGTGCGGGTTCAGCTTGCCGCCCGGCGGCAGCTCGGCGAACATCGCCGCCTTCACGGTCGGCAACTCGCGCAGCAGCGCCACGGTCTTCGGGCACAGCGTCTCGGCGGACGGATGCTGCGCCTCATACCATTTCAGGTAGAAACGCTTCCAGCCGTACTTGAAGAACGAGTTGAAGCCGGCGTCGTCGTTCTTGTCGGCGGCCTTGATCTTGCGCATCGCGACCAGGGCCAGGCCCTCGTCACGAATTTGCGGCCAGGCGGCGCGCAGTTTCTCCAGATCCGGGAAGCGTTCAACGCCGATGTAAGGCGTGCGCGGCACGCCCGAGAACATGTACATGAAGCAGTTGACCGGCGCCACCAGCGCGGAGTGGTCGAGCAACTGGCGCATGAACGGCAGTCGCACCTTGCCGCGGAAATGCACATACAGGATCGCACCCAGATATCCAGCGACGATAATCCACTTGATCACGCGTAAAACCTCCAGAAATCAGGCCCAGGCCCGATTGAAGCCGGTATTTTATCCAAACGTCGGCGCCCGCGCATCGTGTGATGCGCGGTCCGCTTTTTTACTGCGGGAGGGTTCACGCCCCGCCGCGCGACTGGCGGGCGATGCGGTCGATCAGCGCCTTGGCGTCATCGGGCAATCCCTGCAACGTCAGCAGCCGCGCGTTGAGCACGATGTTCTCGAGCACGAGCTTGGCTGTGGATGCCCAAAGTGTCGCCAACAACGCTTCCTGCGACATCCCCGATAGCTCCAGTTCCGTCGAGCGTTCGGCGATCAGCTTGCAGGCGAGCGCACGCAACGCGTCGTCGTCGAACGGCAGGTTGGCATAGTCGATGGGGTCCGCACGCTCCACCTCCACCATCAGTTGCAGCAGCATATCCTCGGTCATCGGCAAGCTCCTTAGGACGATTCTGATTCTGATATTACGCGGGCATCAAACCTGAAAATCGGCGGCGATGTCGGCATCGGTGCGCGCGGCGAGCCGCCCCGACCGGCAAGCCGTGGTGAAGGCCTCGTAGTCGCGTTCCACCTGGTCCGCGTAGGCGTTGGCATAGCCCACCAGCGCCTCGGCCATGGCATCGCTGGTGCCCAGGTAGCCGCTGATCTCCGGCGCAAGGTTGCTCGCCTTGGCATGCGCGCGGGCCAGTGCCCGACCGCAGATGCGCCCGTAGCCGGTCAGCAGGTCGGCATCCATCAGTTCGATCTCGGCCGAGAATTTCATGTCGCGCAACTGCCGGGCGTAGAAATGGCGGCCGTACGGCCCCTTGGTCCAGCCCAGGAACAGGTCGCTGGCGGCCTGCATCAGGCGTTGCCCCTCCACCACGCGCCGGCCCTCGTGCGTCAGCTTCGGCGACTTGAAGAAGCGCGCCACCACCGATTGCGTGGCTTCCTTGAACTGGAGGAACAGCGGCTTGTCATGGCTGTCCGTGAGCAGCTGGATCAGGCAGCGCGTGCCCACGCTGCCCACGCCCACCACCTTGAAGGCGATGTCCTGGGAGGTGAAGTGCGAGAGCAGTTCGCGGCGATCGGCGGCCAGCGTGGTGATGTAATCGCTGAAGCACCTGGCAATCACTTCGGGGCCGATGTCGGTCTTGAGCCAGTCGTCGTCCTCGGTGAACAGCGTTTGCTCGCCGCGCACATGGAAGAGGGCCGGCGGGGCGTCCAGGATGCGCCAGCGGTGCCCCTCGCGCTCGCTCAGCTTCGGCAGCAGCGTCTCATGCGTCCGGCTGGCGGCGCGCTCCATCGCGCGGCGGATCTCCTTCTGGGCCACAGGGTTGAGCGCCTCGGCCAGCAGGCGGTCGAACGTAATGCGGTCGTACCAGGTTTCCAGCACGCCCATTTCCGCATACATGGCCATGCGGTCACGGTAGCCGTTGACCACTTCGCACACCATGTTGTCGGCGACGGCCTTGCTGTGGCGCAGGTGGCGCGCGGCCACCACCATACTGGCGGTCAGCCGCTTCAGGTCCCACTCCCATGGGCCGGGGCTGGTCTCGTCGAAATCGTTCAGATCGAACAGCAGCGCGCGCTCGGGCGTAGCAAACCCGCCGAAATTCGAGAGGTGGCAGTCGCCGCAGATCTGGATGGTCATGCCCGAGGCTGGCGTGCCGGCAAGGTCGTGCGCCTGGATGATCGCGCCGCCTCGGAAAAATGCGAACGGGGACTGGATCATGCGCCCGTAGCGCAAGGGCACCAGCCGCTCCACCCGGCCAGCGCTGCTGGTCTCGAGCAGCGGTATCGGGTCCCGGTCCACATTGCCGACCGCCGCGTGCGAGCGCCGCGGCACCAGTTGGCGCAGCGCCTTGCCGCGGGCGCGCCGTTCGTTCAGATCCGCCACATGTTCCAAAATGCCTCCATGCCTTCGGCCGGAAAAACGTTGTGAAACCAGCGATTTGTGCAGCGTATGTAACGAAGCTAAGACAAGCGTCGCACATTGTCAATTTGGCACCGCACGTCGCATGCATCACATCTGGCCGTGCCTTTGCGGAAAAATCAGACGCCCCCCTACAAAGGTGTCACAACTAAGCGTGTAAGCTTGGGTCTCATCTCGCAGCACCAACAAGGAACCATCGAGTCCATGACAAAGAATTTTCTTGCAGCCATGCGCCAGTACGTGTGGTTCAGGGGGGTGAAGCACCATGTGGTCCAGGGCGTGGAAGCACTGGCCGATCTGCTCAAGTCCCCTTCCGTCGCCGCCCGTGCCGTGGCCGCGATCGTTTCCGAAACCGAACAAGGCGTGCAGGTGTGGGTCTCGTACTTCGGCAAGCCGATGGACCCGCATACGAACTACGTGCTCTGGCCCACGCGGGCGCTGAAGCCCGCACGGCGGCGCATCACGCCGCAATTGCCCCGGTCCTGATCGCCCCCCGGCCCTGCGTCTCACAATTGCGTCTCACAATCGTTCGACAAGGAGCAGCCATGCCCGAACCGCAACATGATGAAGCGCTGGTCAACAATTTTCTGGAGCGCGTGTCCGCGCTGTCGGTCAGCGCCTTCGATGGCGCCGACGTGACGCAGGAGCTCACGCAACTGATGCGCGATGCATCGACCAAGCTGGGCGGCGGCAATATCGCCGTGCTCAAGGGCCGCCTCACCGATCGCGCCGAGGCGGCTGAGCGCGAAGGCCAGCCGCAGGTGCGCGATACGTTCGCGAAGGCGGCGTCGCTGGTGCACGCGTAGGCGTCAGGCGCTGAAAATACGATGTGGGAAAGTACTGCCAGGAACGCTCTGCCGTGATCGGCAGAGGTGTTTGAAGAGGGCTTCAGAGGTGTTGGTTGCGGGGGCAGGATTTGAACCTGCGACCTTCGGGTTATGAGCCCGACGAGCTGCCAGACTGCTCCACCCCGCGTCTGAAGGAGATGAATTATGGGGGATCGTCCCGCATAAGGCAACCACTATTTCCACTTTCTGCACCATGAAGAAGAAAACGCCCGCGAAGGGCGTTTTCTTTTTGTGCATTACCGACGCGGATCACGCGATACGCCGCACCGTGTGCGCGTCATCAAGATCATCGAGCGTCGAGGCAACGTAGCGGTTCACGTGCTCGAGCGCCTCGAGCTTCGTATCGAAAGGATGGCTCGGAAAAGGATTGTGCCGGGCCATCAGGATTTCGCCGTCCACGCGCCGGATGACCTCGATCAGGATCCCCCACTTGCCCTTCGGCAAATTGATCACTTCGTAGACAATCTTGAACCCTTCATACTCGGGCATGGTTACCTCCTGTCTTCTGCAAGGCGCGAACATCGCGCTCCACATCCAGACTAGGGGTCACCCCGCCGATCAAAAATGATCCTGATCAAGTTCCGGCCCGACAGACGCATCACGACGTGATATGCGTCATTGCACTGGCCACAAGGAACTTTGCTGTCTATCTGACCGGCCCCAAAAGTTTGTCGATAAGGGCGTAGGCAGCACTGAAAGCCGCCACTTCGGCCGCGTGCCGCGTGGCAAATTCGTGGCCGCCGCTGGAAAGTATCTCGATATCACCGGTATCAGAGGGATCGACACCTTCCTCGGCAACGCGCACCTCGTAGCCATACGTTTCGGTGTCGGCCACGCTGCCGGCCACCGCCTGACGATGCGACGACACCAGCACGTAGGCATCCATGCCGCGATAGCCCTCCACCCGCCATTCATCCTGGTTCATGCGCGTTCTCCCTGCGATCGACAAGACCGATGCAGGTTTGAGCGGTGCGCGGGCGGAGCGTTCCAGCGAGCGAAAGGGAAATACGGGGAGCGGGGGCGGAGAATCGAGGCCAGAATGCAAAAAGGGCTTCCGTTTCCGGAAGCCCTTTTTGACTCGATAGGTGGCGCGGCTGGCAGGATTCGAACCCACGACCCCTTGGTTCGTAGCCAAGTACTCTATCCAACTGAGCTACAGCCGCACTCGAGAAATGAGATTATATAGAAGTTTTCAGTTTTGTGAACCCCCTACGCCGCATTTTTTTCGCCCGGCGCGCCCCAGCCGCGCAACTTCCTATAATGACTACCCGAAGAAGTGATCCGGACCATGAACAAGGCTTTTGTCAAAGAGTCGTCGAACGATGACGACGACGACCTGCCCGAGGGCGCGACACCGCTGCCCGCCGGCACCAAGAACTACATTACCGCCACGGGCTACAACCGGCTGCGCGACGAACTGATGCACCTGATCGACGTGGAGCGTCCCGAGGTGGTGCAGATCGTCTCCTGGGCCGCCTCCAACGGCGACCGCTCCGAGAACGGCGACTATCTCTACGGCAAGAAGCGGCTGCGCGAGATCGACCGCCGCATCCGCTTCCTCACGCGCCGGCTCGACAAGGCCGAAGTCGTCGACCCCTCGCTGCAGGGCGACAACGACCAGGTCTTCTTCGGCGCCACGGTCACCTATGCGAACCAGTCGGGCGACGAAACCACCATCACCATCGTCGGCATGGACGAGGTAGACCTCGACAACAACCATGTGAGCTGGATTTCGCCGATCGCCAAGGCGCTGATCAAGGCGCGCGAGGGCGACACCGTGCCGCTGCGCACGCCGGCCGGGATGGAACAGATCGATATATTGGAAGTCCGCTACCCGGCGAAGGCCGCGGTGAACTAGGCGTCAGCCGTCGTTGCGGTCGCGGAAGATCCGGATTACGTCCGGGTTGCGCCGCAGCCCACGCATCACGTTGGCCAGGTGCAGGCGGTTCTGGACCTGGATCACGAACTGCATGTACGTGGCTTCCTGGTGGCCGCCCTGCTGCTGTTCCATGGCCACGTGGGCCACGTTGGCGTCGGCGGCGGTCAGGTCCGCGGCCACGCGCGCCACGATGCCCTTCACGTTGCGCACCATGACCTTGATCGACACGTCGAAGGCGCGCGTCGTCTTCTTGGCCCACATGACCTCGATCCAGTGCTCCGGGTCCTTGCTGTGCAGCCGCTTGGCCACCTTGCAGTCCTGCACGTGGATCTGCAGCCCCTCGCCCTTGCCCAGATAGCCGACGATCGAATCGCCCGGAATCGGCCGGCAGCAGGCCGAGAAGATCATCGACATGCCTTCGTCGCCGGTGATCGGCACGGCCGGCGCTTCCTCGCCCGCAAAGGTCTGCACGGCGGCCAGCAGCGCGCTGTCGACGTCGCCGGACAGCTCCTGCAGCAGGATCTCCATGCGCCGCGCCACCACTGCCGGCACGCGGCGGCCGAGCGCCAGGTCGGCGAAGATGTCTTCCTTATGCTTGTTGCCGGTCCACTGGATCATGCGATCCCAGACCGCCTGCGGCACCGCCTTCAGCTCGATGCCAAGCTGGCGCGTCGACTGCTCCAGCAGGCGCTCGCCCAGCTGGATGGCCTCGTCGAGCTTGGTGGTCTTGAGGTAATGCCGGATCGCCGCGCGCGCCTTGCCCGTGCGGACGAAGGCGAGCCACGCCGGATTCGGCTTCGAGTACGGCGCCGTCACCACCTCGACGATATCGCCGCTCTTCAGCTCGGTGCGCAGCGGCAGCAGCTCGTTGTTGATCTTGACCGCCACGCACTGGTTGCCCAGGTCGCTGTGCACCGCGTAGGCGAAGTCCAGCGCCGTGGCGCCGCGCGGCAGTGCGCGGATATGGCCCTTCGGCGTGAACACGTAGACCGCGTCCGGGAACAGGTCGATCTTGACGTGCTCCAGGAACTCCTGCGAGTCGCCGGTCTGGCTCTGGATGTCCAGCAGTGACTGCAGCCACTGGTGGGCCTGCTGCTGGATATCGTTGGCGTGATCGGCCTGGTGCTTGTACATCCAGTGCGCAGCCACGCCGGCCTCGGCAATCTGGTGCATGCCGCGCGTGCGGATCTGGAACTCCACCGGCGTACCGAACGGGCCCACCAGCGTCGTGTGCAGCGACTGGTAGCCGTTGATCTTCGGAATCGCGATGTAGTCCTTGAACTTGCCCGGCATCGGCTTGTACAGGCTGTGCAGCGCACCCATCGCCATGTAGCAGTGCATCTGCGTTTCCACCACCACGCGGAAGCCGTAGACGTCCAGCACCTGCGAGAACGACAGCTGCTTGTCGTGCATCTTGCGATAGATGCTGTACAGCGTCTTTTCGCGCCCGGACAGCTCGGCCACGATGCCGGCGTCGGCCAGCGCGCGCTCGGCGGCTTCCAGGATGCGCTTGACCACCTCGCGCCGGTTGCCGCGCGCGGCCTTGACGGCCTTCTCCAGCGTGGCGTAGCGGAACGGCGAGCCCACCTTGAACGACAGTTCCTGGAGCTCGCGGTAAATCGTGTTGAGACCCAGCCGGTGCGCGATCGGCGCGTAGATCTCCATGGTTTCGAGCGCGATCCGGCGCCGCTTCTCGGGCGGCACGAAATCGAGCGTACGCATGTTGTGCGTGCGATCGGCCAGCTTGACCAGGATCACCCGCACATCGCGCGCCATCGCGAGCAGCATCTTGCGGAAGCTTTCCGCCTGCGCCTGCTCGCGGCTCTGGAATTCGAGCTTGTCCAGCTTGGTCAGGCCATCCACCAGTTCCGAGACCTTGGGACCGAATTTCTCGGCCAGCTCGCTCTTGGTGATGCCCTGGTCCTCCATCACGTCATGGAGCAGCGCGGCCATGATCGACTGGACGTCCAGCTTCCAGTCCGCGCACAGCTCCGCCACCGCCACCGGATGGGTGATGTAGGGCTCGCCGCTCTGGCGGTACTGGCCCAGGTGGGCCTCGTCGGAAAACTGGAAGGCTTCGCGCACCAGCGCCTGGTCGGCGGGCTTCAGGTACGCGAGCTTCTCCATCAGCCGGGCGATGGAGATGACCTGCTGGCGCGGCGGAACCGCTGGCTGCGAGGTCGGGCCGAAGAAGTGCCGGTATGACTGCGCCAGCACTGCGTCGATGAAGAGCTCGCCCGCCGGCGCGGCCGGCAGGGTGCCCTCGACGGGCTCGGCCACGAGTTCGCTGGCCAGGCCCGCACGTGACTTACCCTGCAGCGGCGGCACGACAGACCGCTCCCCGACGACGTTGTCGCCGAGCGGATCGGGCAGGTTCGGGGCGCCGGTTCGGGCGGTCATCGGCATCTGGCCAGACATGGCGCGCCTACCTCCGGGTGAACCCGGCGGCGCAGGCGGCAAGCCGACTGACACCGGCAGTGCGGAGGGTGTGGCAGGCAAGGGGGCGCCCGGCGCCACGCTGGCGGCGGCAACGGGGCCCAATGCCGGCCGTTCGCCGTCCGTCCGTACGCCGGGCGGGACCGGCGGGACGATCGCGGGATGGATCGCGGACTTGGACGACGATGAAGACATGGGGGCGGCCCCTGGAATCCGGACGAATGCGCGGCTGAATCCGCACGTACGCGAGACAACGATGCACCACAGGCCGCCCTGGCAATCAGGTCGGCACCTTCTTCAGCATCTCGATGCCGATCTGGCCGGACGCGATCTCGCGCAGCGCCACCACGGTGGGCTTGTCTTTGGCCTCGACCTTGGGCGTATGGCCCTGCACCAGCTGGCGTGCCCGGTACGTCGCGGCGAGCGCAAGCTCAAAGCGGTTCGGGATGTGTTTCAGACAATCTTCGACGGTAATACGCGCCATATTGAATCCACCTTGGGACAAAACCTGTTCGACAGGCCGTCATTTTACAGCACGCGGCCGGAAACGTTCCGGCCGCCCCCTGGGCACCGACCTCAGGTCAGTGAATGCCCAACTCGATGAACAGCTCGTTGTGGCGTGCCTTCTGCGACGAAAAGCGCAGACGGGTGGCACGAACGACGTCTTTCAGCTGCGCCAGCGCGTCATCGAACACCTCGTTGATGATGACGTAGTCCGACTCCGACGCATGCGACATTTCGCTGCCCGCGGCCAGCAGGCGGCGCACGATCACGTTCGGCTCGTCCTGGCCGCGTTTCTTGAGCCGCTCCTCGAGCGCGGTCAGCGACGGCGGCAGGATGAAGATCTCCACCGCGTTCGAAAACCGCTTGTGCACCTGCTGGGCGCCCTGCCAGTCGATCTCGAGCAGCACATCGTTGCCCTGGGCCATCTGCTGCTCGATCCAGACCTGGGACGTGGCGTAGTAGTTGCCGTGCACCTCGGCCCATTCCAGGAACTCACCCCGGTCGCGTGCGGCGCGGAACTCGTCCACGGTAGTGAAATGGTACTCGCGGCCGTTCTGCTCGCCCGGGCGCGGCTTGCGCGTGGTGTGTGAGATCGACAGGCGGATGGCCGAATCCTGCGACAGCAGCTTGTTCACCAGCGTGGACTTGCCGGCGCCGGACGGGGCCACCACCATGAACAGGTTGCCGGGGTAGGCGGTGTCGATGGCGACGTGCGGCGTGGACTGGGACGCGGTGTGGGACGTTTCACTCATGATCTGTGATCTGGTTTAGGACTTATTCGAGATTCTGGATCTGTTCGCGCATCTGCTCGATCAACAGCTTGAGCTCCATCGACGCATCGGCCAGCTCCTTGGCGGCGGCCTTCGAGCCAAGCGTGTTCGCCTCGCGGTTCAGCTCCTGCATCATGAAGTCGAGCCGCTTGCCGACCTGACCGCCCTTCTTCAGGATATGCCGCGTTTCGTTGAGGTGGGCCTGCAGGCGCGACAGTTCCTCGGCAATATCGATGCGGATGCCATACACCGTGGCTTCCTGGCGGATGCGCTCGCCGATCTCGTCGCGGCTCATCGACGGCATGCCGGACGGTGCGGCCAGGTTGAACGCCTCCTGGAGGCGCTCGGTCAGCTTTTCCTGGTGATGGGCGATCAGTTGCGGGATGGTCGGCGTCAGGCGCTCGACGATGGCCAGCATGGCGTCGATGCGCTCCATGAGCGTGGCCTTGAGGGCCTCGCCCTCGCGCCGGCGCGCTTCCAGCAGCTGGTTCAGCGCGTCACGCGCGGCACCCGTGACAGCCTCGCGCAGGGACTCCTGCGACAGTTCCGGCTCCACCAGCACGCCGGGCCAGCGCAGGATCTCGCCCATGCGCAGCGAACCGGCGCCGCTGAAGGTGGCGGCCACGGTGGACTCCAGCGCGCGGATCTGGTCCAGCAGGCCCTGGTTCAGCGCCAGCGTGGCGCCGCCGGTATCGGTGCGCTGCAGGTTGATGCGGCACTCCAGCTTGCCACGCGACAGCTCGCCCATGAGCATCTCGCGCAGGGCGGGCTCGAACGCGCGGCATTCCTCGGGGGCGCGGAACAACAGGTCGAGAAAACGCGAATTGACAGTCCGGAATTCCACCGAAACCGAGGCGGTCCGGCCGCTGGGCTCGCCCTTGGCGTTTGTCAGCGGCGCCTGGCGCGTCGCCAGGCCATACCCTGTCATGCTGTGGATCATTGTCGGTTATCTCGCGTAAGAGTCGGAAAGGGTCGGAAAGGGTCGAAATACGGGTAAATCGGGGCGGTAATCGCATGCCGCCGGGGCCTGCAAGCCAGCACCGGGGCGGGTGCGCGGGCAGCGCGCCGGCCGGGCAGAAAATCAACGGAAAACCCGGTTGGAAAACGCGGATTTTTGGCAACAGTCCCCGCTAATGTTTTCTTTACAAGTGATCGATTAGCCGGGAGAATCCGTGGGCAAATGAGGTCCCGAATCCTATGACAGAGTCCAAGGGCGCTAACCAACCCAAGAGTGCGCCGCTGCCCATCGGCACGCTGCTCGCCAACTACCGTATTGTAAAGAAGTTGGCCAGCGGGGGGTTCAGTTTCGTCTACCTCGCCACCGATGAAACCGGCGCCCCGGTGGCCATCAAGGAATACCTGCCGTCCTCGCTGGCCCGCCGCAACCCGGGCGAGCTGATTCCGGTCGTCCCGGACGAGAACGCGGCCTCGTTTCGCCTGGGCCTGAAATATTTCTTCGAGGAAGGCCGCTCGCTGGCACGCATTTCCCATCCGAGCGTGGTGCGCGTGGTGAATTTCTTCCGCGAGAACTCCACGGTCTACATGGTCATGAACTACGAGCTGGGCAAGACGCTGCAGGAGCATATCCTGCAGGCCCGGCAGCAGGGCAAGCCCAAGGTCCTGCGCGAGCGGTTCATCCGCAAGGTATTCCACGACCTGATGAGCGGGCTGCGCGAAGTCCATATCCACAAGCTGCTGCACCTGGACATCAAGCCCGGCAATATCTACCTGCGCGAGGACGAATCGCCGATCCTGCTCGACTTCGGCGCCGCGCGGCAGATCCTGACCATGGAAGCCGCCCGCTTCCAGCCGATGTACACCCCCGGTTTCGCCGCGCCCGAACTCTACGGCAAGCACAGCGACCTCGGCCCCTGGACCGACATCTACAGCCTGGGCGCCACGCTTTACGCGTGCATGGCCGGCATGCCGCCGCAGGAAGCCAACCAGCGCGAGAAGGAAGACCGCATGGGCGAATCGATCGCCCGCCTGCGCGCCACCTATACCAACGGGCTGGTGGACCTCGTGGAATGGTGCCTCCGGCTCACGCCGTCCGAGCGCCCGCAAAGCGTGTTCCGCCTCCAGAAGGAGTTGCGCGACCAGAGCAACGCGCTGGGCGAACAATCCGCCGCCGCGGCAGCGGCCAACCCCGCCGGGCCCGTTACCGAACGCATGAACGCAACGAGCCGCTTCATGACCTTGCTGCGCCGCCGCGACGACACCGCCACCACGCAGAGCGGCGATTAAATCACTACGCGTCGGCCCCGCGCACCCGCCGGGCCGGCCCTGACCGAACTCACGACAACATGCGATTCTCCGTCTACCAGGAAAGCCGGAAAGGCGGCCGCCGTATCAACCAGGACCGCATGGGCTACTGCTTCACGCGTGATGCCCTGCTGATGGTGCTGGCCGACGGCCTGGGCGGCCATGCGCTGGGCGAAGTCGCCGCGCAGCAAGCCCTGCAGACGCTGGCGCGCCAGTTCCAGACCCAGGCCCGCCCGGCCATCCGCAATCCGGCGGACTTCCTCCAGGACACGGTCATGCTGGCGCACCGCGAGATCCATCGCTACGCCGAAGCCAACCGCCTGGCGGACGTGCCGCGCACCACCGTGGTCTGCTGCCTGATCCAGAACGGCCAGATCCACTGGGCCCACGCCGGGGATTCGCGCCTGTACCTGATCCGCAAGGGCACGCTGCTCACCCGCACCCGCGATCACTCGAAGATCGAAAACCTGCTTCAGCAGGAGCGCGTGCTGCCGATGGACGTGGCCAACCACCCCGAGCGCAACAAGCTGTACAACTGCCTTGGCTCGCCCAACCTGCCGCTGATCGACATCGGCGGCCCGGTGCGCCTGGAACCGGGCGACGTGGCGATGCTGTGCTCGGACGGCCTGTGGGGCGCGCTGGAAGAAAAGGTCATCGTCGACAAGGTGACCAGCCTGTCGGTGGTGCACGCCATTCCGGACATGATCGAACAGGCGCTTCAAAACGCGGGCGAAGGTGCCGACAACACCACAGCCATCGCCATGATGTGGGAGGCCGACGCCACCGTGCCGAACGACGACGCCGTGCTGACCGACACCCTGCCGCTGAACGCCTTCACCACGTCGATCCTGGAGCGGACGGGCAGCGAGAACGACCTGCTGTCCGAGGAAGAGATCGAACGGTCGATTGCCGAGATCCGCGCCGCGATCGACAAGACCACCAATTTCATGCGCTGAAGTACCGCGCATGGGGCGCCGGCGGGCACGCATGGCCTGCCGGCGTTAGAATCGCGGTCTCACCCGATTCCAACGAAAGATCCCCATGCGACCCAGCGGACGCGCAGCCGATGCGCTGCGACCCATCACCCTGACCCGCCACTACACCCGCCACGCGGAAGGTGCCGTGCTGAGTGCCTTTGGCGATACCAAGGTGCTGTGCACGGCCAGCGTGCTGGCCAAGGTGCCGCCGCACAAGAAAGGCAGCGGCGAAGGCTGGGTCACGGCCGAGTACGGCATGCTGCCCCGCGCCACGCACACCCGCTCCGACCGCGAGGCCGCGCGCGGCAAGCAGACCGGCCGCACGCAGGAGATCCAGCGCCTGATCGGCCGCGCCATGCGCACGGTGTTCGACCTCGGCGCGCTGGGCGAGTACACCCTCCATCTCGATTGCGACGTGCTCCAGGCAGACGGCGGCACCCGCACGGCCGCCATCACCGGCGCCTTCGTGGCCGCCCATGACGCCGTGAGCAAGATGCTGGCCGATGGCCTGATCGCAAAAAGTCCAATTCTTGACTTCGTGGCCGCGGTTTCCGTGGGCATGGTCGATGGCGTGCCCGTGCTCGACCTCGACTACGCCGAGGACAGCAGCTGCGACACCGACATGAACGTGGTGATGACCGGCAGCGGCGGCTTCGTCGAAGTACAGGGCACCGCCGAAGGCGTGCCGTTCAGCCGCGCCGACCTGGACGCCATGACGCGCCTGGCCGAAGCCGGCATTGCCGACCTCGTGCGCCACCAGAAGCTGGCGCTCGGCCTGTAAGCGACGAGAACCGTGCAAAGCAAAAGGGGATGACGATGCAACGCCTTGTGCTGGCCTCCAACAATCCCGGCAAGCTGAGCGAGTTCGGCGCGCTGCTGATGCCGCTGGGCATCGACGTGGTGCCGCAGGGCGACCTCGGCATTCCCGAAGCCGAGGAACCGCATCCGACCTTCGTCGAGAACGCACTGGCCAAGGCGCGCCACGCCAGCCGGCTCGCCGGCATGCCGGCGCTGGCCGACGACTCGGGCATCTGCGTGGACGCGCTGGACGGCGCCCCGGGCGTGTATTCGGCCCGCTACGCGCAAAGCGTGGGCAAGCCAAAGTCCGACGCGGCCAACAACGCGCACCTGATCTCGCAGCTGGCCGGCAAGCTCAATCGCCACGCGCATTACTACTGCGTGCTGGTGCTGGTGCGCCATGCCGACGACCCGCGGCCGATCATCGCCGAGGGCACCTGGGCCGGCGAGGTGGTCGACGCCCCGCGCGGCGCCGGCGGCTTCGGCTACGACCCGCATTTCCTGCTCCCGCGCATCGGCAAGACGGCCGCCGAACTGAGCGCGGAAGAGAAAAACGCCATCAGCCATCGCGCGCTGGCGCTCCAGGGGCTGGTGGCCCGGCTCCAGGCGGCCAGCCTGAAGGTTCGCGCATGATTCCGATTCACCCCGTCAGCAGCGGCAAGCCGGCTGTTTCCGCCGCCGCTTCGCCCGCCGTTTCTCCCGCCGACAACCAGCAACTCTGGCTCAAGCCGGGCCAGATTGCCCTGCCAGGCTCCCCGCCGCTCTCGCTCTACGTCCACATCCCGTGGTGCGTGCGCAAGTGTCCGTATTGCGATTTCAACTCGCACGCGGCGCCGGGCACCGTCGGCGGACAAGACAGCCACGACATCCCCGAAGACGCCTACCTCGACGCCCTGCGCGCCGACCTGGAACAATCGCTGCCGCTGGTCTGGGGCCGCCCCGTGCATACGGTGTTTATCGGCGGAGGCACGCCGAGCCTGCTGTCCGCTGCCGGCATGGACCGGCTGCTATCGGACATCCGCGCGCTGCTGCCGCTCGATGCCGACGCCGAGATCACGATGGAAGCCAACCCCGGCACCTTCGAGGCCGAGCGGTTCGCGAGCTACCGCGCGAGCGGCATCAACCGGCTGTCGATCGGCATCCAGAGCTTCAGCGACCGGCATCTCCAGGCGCTGGGCCGCATCCACGGCGAGCGCGAGGCGCGCGCGGCCATCGAGATCGCCCAGGCCAGTTTCGACAACGTCAACCTCGACCTGATGTACGCGCTGCCGGGCCAGACCGTGGAGGAATGCGTGCGCGACCTCGAAGCGGCGCTGGCCTATGGCACCACGCACCTGTCGATGTACCACCTGACGCTGGAGCCGAACACGCTGTTCGCCAAGTACCCGCCCGCGCTGCCGGACGAGGACATCGCCTACGAGATGCAGGACATCATCGAGGCCCGCACCGGCGAGGCCGGCTTCCGGCACTACGAGACCTCGGCCTACGGCAAGCCGCACCGGGAGGCGCGGCACAACCTCAATTACTGGCGTTTTGGCGATTACCTCGGCATCGGGGCGGGCGCGCACGGCAAGCTGTCGTTCCCGCACCGGGTGCTGCGCCAGATGCGGCACAAGCACCCCGCCACCTATATGCGCGAGGCGATGGCCGGCAACGCCGTGCAGGAAGCGCGCGATGTGAGCGCCGACGAACTGCCGTTCGAGTTCATGCTCAACGCGCTGCGGCTGACCGACGGCGTCCCGGCATCGAGCTTCCACGACTACACCGGCCTGCCCCTGCACACCATCAGCAAGACCCTGGCCGAAGCCGAGAAGAAAGGCTTGCTGGAGGCCGACCTCGCCACGATCCGCCCGACCGAACTGGGCCGGCGCTTCCTGAACGACCTCCAGGAGATGTTCCTGAAGGACTGAACCGGCACCTGGTCCCGCCATCCCCCCCACCCCGGACTATATTGGGGAGAAGGTCGCGGCACGCTTGCCGCCGACCGCCTCGGGAAGTGCGCTGGAGGTGCCGCCATGAAGCTCGAACCGCTGGTCTGCCAAAGCGTTGAGGTCCGGCCGGTTCTGGTGCCACTGAAACGGCCTATCGTGTCGAAAGTTGGCGCATTCGACCAGTGGCCGTTGATCCTGATCGATCTTCACACCCGGGAAGGCATTGTCGGCCGCAGCTATCTTGAGCCGTACCTCAAGCAAGCCGCGAAGTACATCGTGCCCGTCATCCGAGACCTTGTCGCGGCGCGGGCAGGCACCCCGCTTTGCCCGCTGGATGACTTCCAGCACGCCAGACGCGCCCTGCACCTTGTGGGCTACGAGGGCATTACGATGATCGCCATCGCGGCGCTCGACATGGCCGCGTGGGACGCCCTTGGCCAGGCCGCCGGCTTGCCGCTCGCCGCATTGCTCGGGGGCGCGGTGGGCAAGGTGCCGGCGTACAACAGCAACGGACTCTGGCTGAGCGACGTCGGCGGGCTTGCCGAGGAGGCCGCCGCGCTCGTTGCAGAGGGCGGCTTCCACGCGCTGAAGCTGCGGCTGGGCCGCGAGCGGCTGCAGGACGACCTCGACGCCATTCGTAGCGTCCGGGAAGCCGTCGGCGAAGACACCAAACTCATGGTGGATTTCAACCAGGGCCTGTCGTTCGACGACGCCCTGCGCCGCTGCCACGCGCTCGACGATCAAGGGCTCTACTGGTTCGAGGAGCCGGTCGCCTACACCAACACCGACGGACATGCACAGTTGGCCCGGGAGATCAGGACGCCGATCCAGTTAGGCGAAAACTTCTACGGTCCGCGGGATGTTTGGAAGGCATTGCAGGCCGGCGCCTGCGATTGCGTCATGTTGGACATGATGCGGATCGGCGGCGTGTCGGGCTGG
Source organism: Cupriavidus sp. SIMBA_020 (assembly GCF_046535395.1). Taxonomy (NCBI): domain Bacteria; kingdom Pseudomonadati; phylum Pseudomonadota; class Betaproteobacteria; order Burkholderiales; family Burkholderiaceae; genus Cupriavidus; species Cupriavidus sp. SIMBA_020. Next base: position 722,199 of record NZ_JAWRWU010000001.1, read on the forward strand.
CTGCGCGCCGCGCCGATCGCGTCCGCTGCGGGGATCCCGGTCTCTACGCACCTGTATCCGGAAGCCTGCGCGCACCTGATGCGCATCACAGAGACCCCACACTGGCTGGAATGGCAGGATTGGGGCTACCCCGTCCTGAAGGCGCCCTTCGCGCTCGAAGACGGGCAACTCATCGTGCCGGACAGGCCCGGTCTGGGGATCGAGTGGGACGAGCCCGCCGTGAAGCGGTTTCAATACGAGTGAAACCGGGTCAAACGGGCCTCCGATGAAAAAGCCACGCATGACGCGTGGCTTTTTCGTAGAACTACGAGGTGCGTACTCAGTACGGCGTAGCCATGTCGTTGGCCACGCGCGCCCGGTCGCCCACGCGCAGGTTGCCGATGTTGCTCTGCGTCACGGTGGCCATCCGGCCATCGTCCAGCCGCACGTTCACGCGATACACGGTCTGCGTATTGCTGCCCGCGCGTTTCTCGATCTGGTTGCCGGCCACGGCGCCCGCCACGGCACCGCCGATGGTCGCCACGGTCTGTCCACGCCCGCCACCGATCTGGTGGCCGAGCAAGCCGCCCGCCGCGCCGCCAATCACGGTGCCGAGCAGGCCGGAACTGCCTTGCGTGCTGCTGATCGGCTCGATCGACTCCACGCGGCCCGTGAACACCGACCCGGCCGGGGCCTGGTAGGTGGTCTGGTTCGGGTCCTGGTAACCCGTGTTGGGCGGCGCGTTGTTGTAGTTGCCGTAGCCGTTGTAGCCCGGTTGCGCGCACCCTGCCAGGGTGGCCGCACAGGCCAGCGCGCCAAGGGCCAGCCACGATTTGCTGCGATGTTGCTGCATGGATAAGTCCTCCTCTATCGCTTGTTTGAGATGCCAACGCGCGGCAGGCAGGCGCCGCACGTCCTGCCAATATGAGGCGATGTGGCCCACAAGGTTCCGCTGTGTCCGACAAACACCGACAACGCAGGCAAAGCGATTGACGAGGGCATCACACTACGGGCCGCCGCCACCTTGTATAATGCGGCCCTCCAAGGAAGCGTGGCCGAGTGGTTTAAGGCAGCAGTCTTGAAAACTGCCGATGGGGTGACCCATCCGTGAGTTCGAATCTCACCGCTTCCGCCAGACAAATAAAAAACCCCGCCATTCAGGCGGGGCGAAGCACTGCTGTGGAGCATTGACCCCCACGGTGATTCGGTCCGGGCGCTTACTCCAGCGTGATCTTGCCCTGCTCGATCACGGTCTTCCAGCGCTTCAGTTCCTCGTTCTCGAACTGGACGAACTGCTCCGGCGTGTTGGCGACGACTTCGAAGCCCTGCTCGCCCAGCTTCTTCTGCATCCCCGGTTCCTTGAGCGCGCTCACCAGCGCGCCGTGCAGGCGCGACTTCACGTCCGCCGGCAGGCCCTTCGGGGCGGCCACGGCCTGCCACGAATAGACTTCCACATCCTTGACACCGGCCTCGGCCATCGTCGGCACGTCCGGCAGCAGGGCCGAGCGCTTGTCCGACGTAATCGCCAGCGCGCGCAGCTTGCCCGTGCGGATGTGCTGGATGACCGCGTTGAGGTTCTGGAACGAGACATCGACCTGGCCCGCTAGCAGGTCCGAGATGGCCGGCGCGCCGCCCTTGTACGGCACGTGCAGGCCGTCAGTGCCGCTCTTCTGCCAGAACAGCGCCGCGGTCAGGTGGTCGGACGACCCCGCGCCCGAGGTGGCGAAGCTCACCTTGCCCGGGTTCTTCTTCATATGGGCAACCAGTTCCGCCAGGTTCTTGGCCGGGAAGTTCGGGTTGGCCACCAGCACGTTCGGCGCGCGTACGGCCACGGTCAGCAGGTCGAAGTCCTTGGCCGGGTCATAGGCCAGGTTCTTCTGGAGGAACGGGTTGACCGCGTACACGCCAATCGAGGCCACCAGCAGCGTGTAGCCATCGGCCGGGGCACGCTTGACGAAGGTGGCACCGATCGCGCCCGTGGCGCCGGGGCGGTTGTCGATCACGAACGGCTGTCCCAGCTTGTCGTTGAGCGGCTGCGCCAGCACGCGGGCGATGGTGTCCGACGACCCGCCAGCCGGGAACGGCACCACCATCGTCACCGCCTTCTGCGGCCAGGCCGTGCCGGCCGCAACGGCCACACTGCTGACCGTGGCGCCCACGGCCAGGGCGACGAATACACCGGCAATCCGGCGGAACAGCGTCTTCTGTTTCAGCATTGTCTTGTCTCCTGTCTGACTGTCTTATCTTTAATGCCTTGATCCGTGACCCGGACGCGTTACCGCACCATGCACGGCGCCTTGTTGTTGAACTTCCACCCCGGGATCAGGAACTGCATGGCGATGGCGTCATCGCGCGCGCCCAGACCCTTCTCCTGATAGAGACGGTTGGCACGTGCCAGCGCGTCCATGTCGAGTTCCACGCCCAGCCCCGGCGTCTTGGGCACCTGCACCAGGCCGCCCTCGATCTTCAGCGGGCTGCGCGTCAGGTGTTCGCCGTCCTGCCAGATCCAGTGCGTGTCGATGGCGGTGACGCGGCCCGGCGCGGCGGCCGCCACGTGGGTGAACATTGCCAGCGAGATGTCGAAGTGGTTGTTCGAGTGCGAACCCCAGGTGAGGCCCCACTCCGCGCACATCTGCGCCACGCGCACCGAGCCCTGCATGGTCCAGAAGTGCGGGTCGGCCAGCGGAATGTCCACCGAGTGCAGGCGCACCGCGTGGCCCATCTGGCGCCAGTCCGTGGCGATCATGTTGGTGGCCGTCGGCAGGCCGGTGGCGGTGCGGAACTCGGCCATGATCTCGCGGCCCGAGTAGCCGTCCTCGGCACCGCAGGGGTCTTCGGCGTAGGCCAGGATGCCGTGCTTGTCGCGGCACAGGCGGATCGCGTCGGCCAGCAGCCAGCCGCCGTTCGGGTCCAGCGTCACGCGCGCCTTGGGGAAGCGCTCGTGCAGCGCGATGATGGCTTCCATCTCCTCGTCGCCGCTCAGCACGCCGCCCTTGAGCTTGAAGTCGTTGAAGCCGTAGCGCTCGTATGCGGCCTCGGCCAGGCGCACCACGCCCTTGGCGTCCATCGCCACTTCATTGCGCACGCGGAACCATTCGTTGTCGGCGTTCGGCTCGGTGCGGTAGTCCAGCGTGGTCTTCTGGCGGTCGCCCACGTAGAAGAGGTAGCCGAGCATCTCCACGGCGTCGCGTTGCTGGCCTTCGCCGAGCAGCGCGGCCACGGGCACCTGCAGGTGCTTGCCGAGCAGGTCGAGCATTGCCGCCTCGATCGCCGTCACGGCATGGATCGTGATGCGCAGATCGAAGGTTTGCAGGCCGCGGCCACCGGCGTCCCGGTTCGCAAACGTCGCACGCACCTTGTTCAGCACGGCCTGGTACTGGCCGATCGGCTGGCCCACCACCAGCGGACGTGCATCCTCCAGCGTCTGGCGGATGCCCTCCCCGCCCGGCACCTCGCCCACGCCGGTATTGCCGGCGCTGTCCTTGAGGATCACGATATTGCGGGTGAAGTACGGGCCGTGGGCGCCGGACAGGTTCATCAGCATGCTGTCATGGCCCGCCACGGGCACGACGGTCAGCTCGGTGACGACGGGCGTGGCAACGCCGGCATGTTGGGATGCGGTCATGTGGATCTGTCTCCGAAATCGCGTTTCAGGGTGATGCCGGGTTCGCGCTCCAAGACGAGACTGCGCCCTGCTTGTGATGTTTGGCCGTCATACGGCGACAGATCGATGCCGATTATTGCAAGGGGCCTCGCAAACCTGTGCGTTATCTGTCATCGTATGACTTACGACGCAGTATAATGAGCGCATCTTGCGCCGGTCAATACCTCAGTTTCCCCTACCCATGTCCAATGTCCCGATGACTTCGCCCGCCCCCCTGCGCCGCCGCGGCCGTACGCTTGCCGAGGAAGTAGTGGGTAACCTGACCGACAGCATCCAGCAGGGCCAGATCAAGCCCGGCGACAAGCTGCCCACCGAATCCGAGATCATGGCCACGCTTGGCGTGAGCCGCACGGTGGTGCGCGAGGCACTTTCGCGCCTCCAGGCCAGCGGCCTGGTCGAGACCCGCCACGGCATCGGCACCTTCGTGCTGGCCCGCCCGGTCGAGACCCATTCGCCGTTCCGCATCGACCCCTCGGCCATGGTCACGGCCATGGACGTGCTGGCGATGCTCGAATTCCGCGTCAGCCTGGAAGCCGAGGCCGCGAGCCTGGCCGCCACGCGGCGCAGCGACGAGCAGCTCACGGCCATCCGCCGCGCGCTCGACGACATGAAACGCAAGGCTTCCGAAGGCAGCGATGCCGTGGGCTCGGATTTCGAGTTCCACCTGTCCATCGCGCGCGCCACCGGCAACCGCTATTTCACGGACATCATGGGCCACCTCGGCACGATGGTGATTCCGCGCAGCCGCCTGCAGGTCAGCACGCCCGAGCGCGAGCAGTACCTGGAGCGCGTCAACTTCGAGCACGAGAGCATCTACGATGCGATCGAGCGCCGCGACCCCGAGGCCGCCAAGGCCGCCATGCGCATGCACCTGACCAACAGCCGCGAGCGCCTGCGCAAGGCTTCCGCCATGGCAGGCTCCACCGGTTCTCCCGCCTGACGCCATGCGCGCGGCCCCTTTTGGCAGTTGGGGGGCGGCGCGGTTGCGGGCGACTTTCCGATGTCATATGATGTCTTATGACATGTTTCTGATACGACGCAGGATCGATACACCATGACTCTTACCGGCGAGATGCTGATCGGCGCGACTGCCGTACGCGGCACCGAAGACACTTTCCAGGCGATCAACCCGGCCACGGGCGAGACCCTGGCCCCCACGTTCCACGGTGGCAATGCCGCCGATGTGGACCGCGCCTGCCAACTGGCCGAGGCGGCCTTTGATACCTATCGTGCCACCACGCCCGAGCAGCGTGCGCGCTTCCTCGAATCAATCGCCGAAGGCATCGAGGCACTGGGCGATGAACTGGTCCAGCGCGCGCACGCCGAGACGGCGCTACCCATCGCCCGCCTGCAGGGCGAGCGCGGCCGTACCGCCGGCCAACTGCGCCTGTTTGCGCGCGTGGTGCGCGATGGCCGCTGGCAAGACGCCACGCTCGACAGCGCCCTGCCCGAGCGCACCCCGCCGCGCCCCGACCTGCGCATGCAGAACATTCCCGTGGGTCCGGTGGCCGTGTTCGGCGCCAGCAACTTCCCGCTCGCATTCTCGGTGGCCGGTGGCGATACCGCTTCCGCGCTGGCCGCAGGCTGCCCGGTGGTCGTGAAGGCCCACCCGGCGCATCCGGGCACCTCGGAACTGGTCGGACGTGTGATTCAAAAGGCAGTTGCCGACAATGGCCTGCCGGAAGGCGTGTTCTCGATCGTGATGGGCGCCGGCATCGCCATCGGTACGGCGCTGGTTGCCCATCCGGTGATCCAGGCCGTGGGCTTCACCGGCTCGCGCACGGGCGGCATGGCGCTGGTCAAGGTCGCCAACGAGCGTCCGCAGCCGATTCCGGTCTACGCCGAGATGAGCAGCATCAACCCGGTCTACCTGCTGCCCGAAGCGCTCGCCGCGCGCGGCGAAGCCATTGCGCGTGACCTGGTGGAATCGCTGGTGATGGGCGTGGGCCAGTTCTGCACGAATCCCGGCCTGCTGCTGGCCGTCGAAGGCCCGGCGCTGGACGCCTTCCGCGCCGCCGCCGTGGCAGCGGTGTCGGCCAAGGCCGCCGGCACGATGCTGACGCCGGGCATCCATCAGGCGTTCGAGCGTGGCGTGGCCCAGCTGTCCGCCGTGGAAGGCCTGACCCGCCCGGGTTGCGGCCTGGCGGGCACGGGTCCGAACCAGGCGCGTCCGGCGTTCTTCGAGACGACCGCCGAGCGCTTTATCGCCGATCACCGCATGCATGCCGAAGTGTTCGGCCCGTCGACGGTGCTCGTCACCTGCCGCGACGTGGACACGCTGCTGGCCGTCACCCGCATCCTGGAAGGCCAGCTGACGGCCACGGTGCAGGCTGACGCCGGCGACCAGGCCGTGGCCGCGCGCCTGCTGCCGGCGCTGGAACGCAAGGTGGGCCGCGTGCTGTTCAACGGCTACCCGACCGGCGTGGAAGTGTCGTTCGCGATGGTGCACGGCGGTCCGTTCCCGGCCACCTCGGACACCCGCACGACCTCGGTGGGCGCTTCGGCGATCGACCGCTTCCTGCGTCCGGTGTGCTACCAGAACGTGCCGGCCGCCCTGCTGCCGGCAGCCGTGCAGGATGGCAACCCGCTGAACCTGTGGCGCCTGAAGGACGGCGAACTCGGCCGGGCCTGAGCCTCGTCCCAGTCCTGATGAACGAAAAAACGGCCGCGCAAGCGGCCGTTTTTCATGGCGGAGGGCGTTCCAGCCGCGGTCAGGCGGCAACCCGCACCGGCGCCGAACTCGGCGTGGTGACCGGCGACGATACCGGCGGCGGAATCACCGGCGCGTTGCCGCGCGAGCGCCCCGAACTCAGGTAGTCGGCAATCGACTCCTGCGTGACTTCGCCGAGGTAGACCCCCTCGCCATCCACCACGGGCAGCCAGCTCGTGTTGTGCTGGTACATGCGCGACAGCACGATGCGCAGGTGCTCGTCGAACGCGGCGCTGGCCGCGAACGGGCGCAGCACGTCGGCGCAGCTGCCGCCCTTGGCCAGCGCGTTGCGCACGTCGCGGCGCGTGACGTAGCCCAGCGCGCGCTGTGCATCATCAATCACCGGCAGGTGGCGCACGTCGGCTTCGTCCATCACGCCGAACGCCTCCGCCAGCGACATGTCCGGACGGCAGCTCGGCGGCATCGTCGCGGCATCGCCCGCGCGCACCAGCAGCAGGCGCTTGAGCGTGTTGTCATGGCCGATGAAGGCCTGCACGAAGTCGTCCGCCGGGTGGGCCAGCAGCGCGTCCGGATGGTCGAACTGCACCAGTTGCCCGCGACGGAACACGGCCACCTTGTCGCCCAGCTTGATCGCCTCGTCGATGTCGTGCGACACCATGATCACGGTCTTGCCCAGCTGGCGCTGCATCTGGAAGAACTCGTTCTGGATGCTCTCCCGGTTGATCGGGTCCACCGCGCCGAACGGCTCGTCCATCAGCAGCACGGGGGCGTCCGCCGCCAGCGCGCGGATCACGCCGATGCGCTGTTGCTGGCCGCCCGACAGCTCGCGCGGGTAGCGGCCCAGCATCTTGTCCGGGTCGAGCTGCACCATCGACATCAGCTCCCGGGCGCGCTCGCGGCAGCGGCGCTTGTCCCAGCCGAGCAGGCGCGGCACGACCATGATGTTTTCCTCGATCGTCATGTTCGGGAACAGGCCGATCTGCTGGATCACATAGCCGATCTTGCGGCGCAGCGTCACGCCGTCGATGCCGGCGGTGTCCTCGCCCTCGATGCGGACCGTGCCCGAGGTGGGCTCGATCAGCCGGTTGATCATCTTGAGCGTGGTGGTCTTGCCGCAGCCCGAGGGGCCCAGGAAGACGCAGATCTCGCCCTTGGGCACCGTCATCGAGACGGCGTCCACGGCGCGCACTTCGGTGCCGTCCTTCTGGTGGAAGGACTTGGTGAGTTGGTCGAGTTCGATCATGGTTGGCGGATTCCTTTCGGCGTCAGCGCGCGCTGCAGGGCTTGCAGGCCGGCGTCCGCCGCGATGGCGAGCACGCTGACGAGGACCGCGCCCACCGCCAGCTTGCTCATGTTGCTCTGGCTGATCGCTTGCAGGATCAGCACCCCAAGGCCACCGGCGCCAATGATGGCGGCAATGGTGGCCACGCCGATGTTCATCACCACGGCCGTGCGCACGCCGCCCAGGATCACCGGCACGGCCAGCGGCAGGTCCACCAGCCGCAGCCGCTGCCAGGTGGTCATGCCGATGCCGCGCCCGGCCTCCTGGATGCCGGGATCGACATTGGCCAGCGCCGTGTAGGTGTTGCGCATGATCGGCAGCAGCGAGTACAGGAACACGGCGGTCACCGCCGGCACGTAGCCGAGCGCGTGGCCGAAGCGCGCAAAGATCGGGATCATCAGCCCGAACAGCGCGATGGACGGCAGCGTCAGCACCACCGTGGCCAGCGCCAGCAGCGGCGTGGCCAGGAAGCGGTGGCGCGTGATCAGGATGCCAAGCGGCACGCCGATCAGGATGGCCAGCCCCACGGCGGAGCCCACCAGCGCCAGATGCTCGCCGGTCAGGCGCAGCAGCGTCGGCCAGCTATGCGCGAGATAAGTCAGCAAATCCATGGGCGGCTCCTCAAATCAGACCGTGGCTGCGCAGGAAGTCTCCCGCCACCTTGTCCACCGGCTGCTGGCCGATATCGACCTGATAGTTCATGTCGGTCATCGCCGCGTTGTCGAGCTGGGCGGACAGCGCGTTGAGCAGGCCGGCCAACTCCGGCCGCTTGTCGAGCACGGCCTTGCGGACGACTGGCACGGCGTTGTACGGCGGGAAGAAGTGCAGGTCGTCTTCGAGCAGCACGAGGTCGAAGCCCTTCACGCGGCCATCGGTGGCGTAGACCAGCCCCAGATCCACCTGGTTGTTCTTGAGCGCGGTGTAGACCAGGCCGGGATCGAGCTGGATCACGTCCTTGCGGCCCAGCGGCAGCTGGTAGGCGGCCTTGAGCGGCTCCAGGCCGTCCGGGCGCGCGGCGAACTCCATGTCCACGGCGAACGGGCGGGCCTTGTCATCGGCGGCCTTCTCGCGCAGCTTGGCGGCGTATGCGGACAGCGTGGTCAGGCCCGGCTCGGCGCGCTCCTTCGGCATGGCCAGCGCGTAGGTGTTGTTGACCCGGGAGGCGTCCAGCCAGATCAGCCCCTTGGCGGCGTCCAGCTGCTTCACGCGGGCGTAGCTCTGCTCGGCGTCCAGCTTTTCCTCGACCTTGTTGAAGACGATCAGCGCGGTGCCGGTGTAGTCCCACACCACGTCCAGCTGGCCGGACTCCATGGCCTGGCGCATCAGCGTGCTGCCCAGACCCGAGGTGACTTCCGTGTTGATACCCTTGGCGCGCAGGTACTGCGTGGTCATCGACGACAGGATCAGCTGCTCGGTGAAATTCTTGCCGCCCACCCGCACGGGCTCGCCAGCCGGCTGTTGCGCGCGGGCCGGGGCGGTGCCCAGCAGCACGGCGGCAGCCGCCACGCCCACCACGGCGAACAGCCAGAACAGCCGGCGCTCCCAGTTTCGTTGCATTCCCATGTGATTCAGCTCCTCAGTACGCCAGCCCACGGCGGCGCAGATACATATGGCCGGCGGCGGCGAACAGCGCGTCCAGCAGCAGCGCGAGCAGCGCGGTAGCCGCGGCGCCCAGCAGCAGCAGCGGCTGGTTGTTCAGGTAGATGCCCGGGAAGATCAGCTCGCCAAGGCTGTTGGCGCCAATCAGGAACGAGAGCGGCACGGTGCCCACGTTGATCACCAGGCTGATGCGCACCCCGGCCAGGATCACGGGCAGCGCGTTGGGCAGTTCCACGCGCACCAGGCGCTGGCACGGCGTCATGCCGATACCGCGCGCAGCCTCGCGCAGGGCCGGCGAGACGTTGCGCAGCCCTTCGTACGTATTCCGCACGATGGGCAGCAGCGACGCCAGCCACAGCGCCAGCACCGCCGGACGCTCGCCAATGCCGAGCACGGCCAGCGCAAGTGCCAGCACGGCCAGCGACGGCACGGTATTGCCGATATTGAAGATCTGCATCAGGCGGTCCGCCCAGCGGCGCATGCAGGGCCGGCTCAGGGCGATACCCGCCGGCACGCCGGTGATGAGCGCCAGCGCCATCGAGATGGTGACCAGACGGAGGTGGTCGCCCACGTCGTACAAGAGACGCTCGTGATACCGATGAATCACATCCACACCAATCCACGCGACCAGACCAGCCAGCGCAGCGGCAATGACACCGCTCCAGGCCAGCGCCCGGATGGTTTGCTTCGACATATTCCCCCTTTCCAAAGCCAGGGGCGGCACCATGAGGATCAGGCGCCACTTCCCGGAAGCGGAAAACAAAAGGGCCGGCGGTAGTTCGGATGGGTGCCCGCCGGGGCCCGGTTCAGATTGCCTTGCCGCCATGACCGGCACGATTGCCGGCGGACGGACTTGTGGCTGCCACGCGAAAGGGGCGGGACAGCCTTGTGAAGGGGATTCGCGCGGTAAAGCTGTGGCGCGGATCGCCCGATAGCGGCGCAATCGGATCGCATCGATCCGGCTTGGCCAGTGGCGGCGACTGGTGTCGTTGTGAAAACGCGCTTCGGTGGGCGCCGCCGGTCAATCGGCCGTTGCTGGACAACGGATTGCGGGGATTCCGGCACAGACCGGCCCACAGCAATTTCCAGCAACGGATGACAAAGAGAGCGCTATTCTACACAACTTCTGCCAACCTGTCATCTTCGCGTTTTCCGCAGCGGTTTCGGGCGGCTTCTTCTGCGATCTGGTAGCGATCTTCCGACTGCTGATACGCCGGTCACCCCGTTGCATCCATGCGCCGACTGCATGCTCACTTGCAACATGAGTGGAACAATCTGTTGCCCGTCGGCCGTCTACCGCTTTGCCACCAAACCCCTACATTTACGGGTATGCAGAGACGGCCGAGGGCCGTCCGCCACAGGAGAACAAACAACATGGAAACCCGCACTCTCGCCACCGTTCCGGCCACCGCCCAGGAGACCGTAGCGCGCTCGCGCGCCGTCGACCGCGTGGTGCGCGGCATTGCCACGTCCGATGGCGCCGGCGTAAAGCTCACCCGCGTGCTGACGCAGAACCTGCAACGCCGGCTGGACCCGTTCCTGATGCTCGATGCCTTCGGCACCGACAACAAGGACGACTACATCGGCGGTTTCCCCGATCACCCGCACCGGGGCTTCGAGACCATCACCTACATGCTGGCTGGCCGCATGCGTCACCGCGACAGCGCCGGCAATGAAGGGTTGCTCGAAGGCGGCGGCGCGCAGTGGATGGTGGCCGGCTCCGGCGTGGTGCACTCGGAACTGCCCGAGCAGGAAGACGGCCGCATGGAAGGCTTTCAGCTCTGGCTGAACCTGCCCGCCGCGGACAAGATGACCACGCCGTGGTACCGCGACATGCCGGCCACGTCGATCCCGACCGTGGCACTGCCCTCGGGTGGCACCGTGCGCGTGCTGGCTGGCGCCACCCACGGCGTGGCCGGGGCCATGACGCGCCCGGTCACCGCGCCGATCTACCTCGACGTGAACCTGCCCGCCGGGCAGACCTTCACGCAGGCCCTGCCGGCCGGCCATAACGCCTTTGTCTATGTGCATCAGGGCGAAGTGCGGATTGGCGACGCGGTGGTGGAAGCGCAGCGCATGGGCGTGCTGGACAACAGCGGCCAGGCCGATGGCGTGGTCGTGACCGCCTCGAGCGACGCGCAGTTCCTGGTGATTGCCGGCCAGCCGCTGAACGAGCCGATCGCGCAGTACGGCCCGTTCGTGATGAACACGCAGGAACAGATCTACCAGACGCTGGCCGACTTCCGCGAAGGCCGCTTTGGCGTGGCAGCCAATGCCGCGTGATGCGCTGACTGACGCCTGACCGATAGCTCCCTGCCCCGGCGCCCGCCGGGGCCCTTGCTGACCGCCGCCCTGTCCTCGTGACAGCGCGGCGGTTTTTTCATGCCCGCGTGCTCGGCACGCGACTTGCAACCTGCCTGTAACCGTTGTGGGCCATGGCCTGCGGCCGGAAACGGCCCGCCGAACCCCCGCGCACTTATATAATCCACAGCAAATTCCGGGCATCACGACACCATGATGATGACAACCTGCCGCGCGGCGATGCTGCGCCACGCACAGCCGCTGTCACGTGCCTGATTTCAACGTTGCTGCCACAACAATCCGAGCCGCCTCAGTGACATTACAACTTCCCCCCAGGCTGGCGCTTGCCCACATCACCAAGCGCTATCCCGGCGTGACCGCCAATGACGACGTGAGCCTCTCCGTCGCTCCCGGCGAGATCCACGCCGTTCTTGGCGAGAACGGCGCCGGCAAATCCACCCTCATGAAGATCATCTTCGGCGCGGTCCGCCCGGACGCCGGCGAGGTGCACTTCAACGGGGCGCCGGTTGCCATCGCCAGCCCGCACGATGCCCGCAACCTGGGCATCGCCATGGTCTTCCAGCATTTCTCGCTGTTCGACACCCTGACCGTGACCGAGAACATCGCGCTCGGCCTGCCGCCGAAGGAAGTCGGCGGGATGAAGCAGCTGGCCGAACGCATCCGCGCCACGGCGGCGCGCTACGGCCTGCCGCTGGAGCCGAACCGCCATGTGCACACGCTGTCCGTGGGCGAGCGCCAGCGCGTGGAGATCGTCCGCGCGCTGCTGGCCCGGCCGCAGCTGCTGATCCTGGACGAGCCCACCTCGGTGCTGACCCCGCAGGCCGTGGAGACGCTGTTCGTCACGCTGCGCCAGCTGGCCGAGGAAGGCACCAGCATCCTCTATATCAGTCACAAGCTCGACGAGATCCGCGCGCTGTGCCATCACGCCACCGTGATGCGGATGGGGCGGGTGACGGGCGTCTGCGACCCGCGCGCGGAAAGCGCGGCGTCGCTGTCGCGGCTGATGATTGGCGGCGAGCCGCCGCGCGAGGCCCGCGTGACCACCGAGCGCGGGCCGGTGCGACTGGCCGTGCGCGACCTCTCGGTGCCACGCGCGCACGCCTTCGCCACCGAACTGCAACAGATTGCGCTCGATGTGCATGCGGGCGAGATCGTCGGCATCGCCGGGGTATCCGGCAATGGCCAGCAGGAACTGCTGGCGGCGCTCTCCGGCGAGGACCCGCGCGGCGCGGCGGGCAGCGTGCAGATCGACCACCAGCCGGTGGGCCGGCTCGACGCCGCCGCCCGCCGCCGCGTGGGGCTGGCCTTCGTGCCCGAGGAACGGCTGGGCCGGGGCGCGGTGCCGGGCATGAGCCTGTCGGCCAATACCCTGCTGTCGCACCAGACGCCGCCCTATGTGCGGGGCGGCATGGTGTCGCCGAAGGCAGCCGAGGGCCTGGCAGCCGGCATCATCAACCGTTTCCGCGTCAAGGCCAGCGGGCCGGCGGCGCTGGCGCGCAGCCTGTCGGGCGGCAATCTCCAGAAATTCATCGTCGGACGCGAGATCGAAAGTGGCCCGAAAGTGCTGATCGTGGCACAGCCCACCTGGGGCGTGGACGTGGGCGCCGCCGCGCAGATCCACAACGAGATCCTCGCGCTCAAGGCCACCGGCTGCGCCGTGCTGGTCGTGTCCGAGGAACTCGACGAGCTGTTCGGGCTCTGCGACCGGCTCCATGTGATGGCCAAGGGTCACCTGTCGCCGTCGATTCCCGTGGAATCGGCCACGCGCGAGCAGGTGGGCCTGTGGATGAGCGGATTGTGGGAAGGCGGGCCGGCCAGCGAACGGCCGCACGCCGCCACGGAGGGGGCTAGCCATGGCTGATCTCCGCTCCCCGCTGACGCTGGCGCCGCGCGGCGCCCCGTCGCGCCCGATGGCCTATGCCTCGCCGGTGTTCGCGCTGGTACTGACGCTGCTGTTCGGCGCGCTGCTGTTCCTGGTGCTCGGCAAGGACCCGGTGGCCGCGCTCAAGGTATTCCTGGTCGATCCGCTGAAAGACAAGCGCGCGATTGGCGAGGTGCTGCTCAAGACCGTGCCGCTGGTGCTCTGCGCGCTGGGGCTGTCGGTCTGCTACCGGGCCAATGTCTGGAACATTGGCGCCGATGGGCAGCTGATCCTCGGCGGCATCTTCGCCGGGGCCGCCGTGCTCTATTTCGACACACCGGGCCACACCATCGCCGGGCCGGCGGTGCTGGTCATCGCCGGGCTGGCCGGCATTATCGGCGGCATGGCCTGGGCGGCCATCACCGCGCTGCTCAAGGACCGCTTCAATGCCAACGAGATCCTGGTCTCGCTGATGCTGACCTACATCGCCCAGCAGTTGCTGCTGTGGGTGGTCAACGGGCCGCTGAAGGACCCGGCGGGGATGAACTTCCCGCAGTCGAAGGTGTTCTCGTCCGAGTTCCTGCTGCCGAACCTGCTGTCCGGCTCGCGGCTGCACGTGGGCTTCCTGGTCATGCTGGTGCTGGTGGCGGCGATGACGGTGTTCGTCTTCCGCAGCTTTGCCGGCTTCCGGCTCCAGGTGGGCGGCACCGCCCCGCTGGCGGCGCGCTACGCCGGGTTCTCGTCGCGCAAGGCGCTGTGGAGCGCGCTGATGATCTCGGGCGGCACGGCCGGGCTGGCGGGCGCGTTCGAGGTAACGGGGCCGATCGGCCAGCTGCTGCCCTCGATCTCGCCCGGCTACGGCTTCACGGCCATCATCGTCGCCTTCGTGGGGCGGCTGCATCCGGTGGGCGCCGTGTTCGGCGGCATCGTCATGTCGCTCTTCTATATAGGCGGCGAGATGGCGCAGTCGCGCCTGGGGCTGCCCTCGGCCATCGGCTGGGTGTTCCAGGGCATGCTGCTGTTCTTCCTGCTGGCGTGCGACACGCTGATCGACAACCGCCTGCGCTGGCGCGCCCGGGCCGCCTGAACCGGAGCCGACAAGAATATGGAACAACTCGCTCCCCTGATCGCCACGGCGATCAACGCCGGCACCCCGCTGCTGCTGGCCGCGCTGGGCCTGCTCGTCAACGAGCGCGCCGGCGTGCTCAACCTCGGCGCCGAAGGCATGATGCTGGTGGCTGCCGCGTTCGGTTTCATGGTCGGCTACCAGACCCAGTCGCCGATGCTCGGCTTCGCGGCCGGCGCGCTGGCCGGCATGCTGATGGCTTCGCTGTTCTCGTGGCTGGCGCTGGTGCTGGCCACCAACCAGGTGGCCACGGGCCTGGCGCTGTCGATCTTCGGCACCGGCCTGTCGGCCTTCATGGCGCAGCGCTTCGTCGGCTACGCCATGCCCGCGCAGGCCAAGTCGGTGCCGTTCCTGGCCGACCTGCCCTTTGTCGGGCCGGCCTTTTTCCAGCATCACTGGATGGTGTATTTCAGCATTCTGCTATGTGCTGCGATCGCCTGGTTCCTGTTCCGCACGCGGGCCGGGCTGACCCTGCGCGCGATTGGCGAGTCCCCGGAGTCCGCCCATGCGCTGGGCTACCCGGTGCGCTGGATCCGCTTTGGCGCCCTGCTGTTCGGCGGCGCCTGCTGCGGGCTGGCGGGCGCGTACCTGTCGCTGGTCTATACGCCGATGTGGGTGGAGAACCTCGTCTCGGGCCGGGGCTGGATCGCGCTGGCGCTGACCACCTTCGCCACGTGGCGCCCGGGCCGGGTGCTGGTGGGCGCGTGGCTGTTCGGCGGCGTGACCATTCTCCAGTTCTATTTGCAGGGCATTGGCGTGTCGGTGCCGTCGCAGGTGCTGTCGATGCTGCCGTACGCGGCCACCATCGTCGTGCTGGCGCTGATTTCGCGGAACCCGGCGTGGATCCGGCTCAATATGCCGGCCTCGCTGGGCAAGCCGTTCCGCCCGGGCAATGCCTGATTTTTCGTCGTTTTTCGAGCCAACCAGTCGTCAAAACCAAACGCATCACAAGACGTTTTTCAAGGAGAGATCGATGATCGTGTCACGCAGGACCACCCTGGCAGCCCTGGCCGCCACCGCCGTACTGGCCCTGGCCGGCTGCGGCAAGAAAGAGGCCGACAAGCCGGCCGAGTCGGCAGGCCCGGCCTCCGCGCCGGCCGCCGCCGCCAGCGAACCGCTCAAGGTGGCATTCGTCTACATCGGCCCGGTGGGCGATGCCGGCTGGACCTTCGCCCATGACGCCGGCCGCAAGGCGGTGGAAGCCAAGTTCGGCGACAAGGTGAAGACCTCGTTCGTCGAGAACGTGCCCGAGTCCGCCGCTGACGCCGAGCGCGTGTTCCGCGACCTGGCCAGCCAGGGCAACAAGCTGATCTTCGGCACCACGTTCGGCTATCAGGAGTCGATGCTGAAGGTGGCCAAGGAATTCCCGGACGTGAAGTTCGAGCACGCCACCGGCTTCAAGACCGCCGACAACCTCGCCCAGTACGACGTGCGCACCTATGAAGGCGCCTACCTGGCCGGCGTGGTGGCCGGCAAGATGAGCAAGTCGGGCAAGATGGGCGTGGTGGCGTCGGTGCCGATTCCCGAGGTCATCCGCAACATCGACTCGTTCGCGCTCGGCGCACGCAGCGTGAACCCCAAGGCTACCGTCAAGGTGGTGTGGGTGAACAAGTGGTTCGATCCGGGCAAGGAGCGCGAAGCCGCCACCACCCTGATCGGCCAGGGCGTGGACATGCTGATGCAGAACACCGACTCCGCTGCCGTGGTGCAGACCGCGCAGGAGAAAGGCGTCTACGCGTTCGGCTGGGACAGCGACATGAGCAAGTTCGGCGAGAAGGCCCACCTGGCTGCCTCGGTGATCACCTGGGGCGTCTACTACAACAAGGTGGTGGAAGACGTGCTGAACAAGCAGTGGAAGAACAGCACCACGTGGTGGGGCCTCAAGGAAGGCATGATCGACCTGAAGGGTTTCAACGCCGTGGTGCCGGATGACGTGAAGGCGCTGGTCGAGGAACGCAAGAAGGGCGTGATCGACGGTACCGCCCCGATCTGGAAGGGTCCGCTCAAGGACAACGCCGGCAAGGAACAGCTGGCCAAGGATCAGGTCGCCGACGACAAGTTCCTGCACGACATCAAGTTCTACGTGGAAGGCGTGGAAGGCAACGTGCCGGGCTGATCGCCGGTTTCGGCCTGACTGACCGCCCCTCCGTCCGCCGCCTCGGGCGGAGGGGAACTTGAATCCCCCTGCATCGGCCCAAGTTATCCGTGCATGCGCAATGACTGCGTGTGTGGCGTGTGGACAAGGAGGCCCATATGTGGAAGCGATTTTCGGCCCTGTGGACGCTGGTGCGCCGCGACGGCCGCCTGCTCTGGTTCGCGCTGCGTCATCCCGACGCGCCCGCGTGGCTCAAGCCTGCCGCGCTGGGGCTGGTGTTCTACGCCATCTCCCCGATCGACCTCATTCCAGATTTCATCGCCGGGCTCGGCATCGTCGATGACGTGGTACTGATTCCGCTGGCCGTCCACCTGATCCTGAAGCGGCTGCCGCCGCACATTTTGCGCCAGGCGACGATGCGCGCCACCGCGACCACGGTCCGGTCGCGCTGACGGCATCGTCCCACCCGACTCTCTACTCAGGCCGCCGGCGTTCTTCCGGCGGCTTTTTCGTCTTCGAAGCAGTGCCGCGCGAGTTCCACCAGCAGCAGTTCGGCCGTGGCGAGGTTGGTCGCGCACGGCACATTGTGGACGTCGCACGCCCGCACCAGCGCGTTGATGTCCGGTTCATGCGGCTGCGGCGTCATTGGGTCGCGCAGGAAAATCACCGCAGTCACCTTGCCCTCGGCCAGCTGCGCGCCGATCTGGAGATCGCCGCCCCACGGGCCGGACAGCATGCGCTCCACCTCGAGGCCGGTTTCGGCCGCGATGCGGCCGCCGGTGGTGCCGGTGGCCAGCAGCTCGCAGCGCACCAGCATCTCGCGGTGACGGCCCGCGAAGGCCACGATGTCGTCCTTCTTGTGATCGTGCGCAATCAGCGCGATGCGCGGCTTTCCCATCAGAACGTCCCCGGGTACGAGCCGCCGTCCAGCAGCACGTTCTGGCCCGTCATGTAGGCGGCCTGCTTGCTGCACAGGAACGCGCAGGTCGCGCCGAACTCCGCCGGCTCGCCAAAACGGCGCGAGGGATTGGCGGCGGCACGCTTGGCGGCCACTTCCTCCACGCTCAGGCCGGCCTTCTTGGCGCCGCCTTCCATGGTCTTGAACAGGCGGTCCGTGTTGAACGGGCCGGGCAGCAGGTTGTTCACGGTCACGCCGTGCTGCGCCACTTCGCGCGCCAGGCCGGCCACGAAGCCGGTCAGGCCCGAGCGTGCGCCGTTGGAGAGGCCCAGCACGTCGATCGGTGCCTTGACCGCGCCGCTCGTGATGTTGACGATGCGGCCCCACTTGCGCGCGATCATGCCGTCCACGGTGGCCTTGATCAGCTCGATCGGGGTCAGCATGTTGGCGTCGATGGCGGCGAGCCAGGCGTCGCGGTCCCAGTCACGGAAATTGCCCGGGGGCGGGCCGCCGGCGTTGTTGACCAGGATGTCGAGGTCGCCCAGCTTGGCCGCGGCGTCCAGCGCGAGCTTGCGGCCCTCGGGCGTGGTGATGTCCGTGGCCACGGCCAGCACGCGGCGGCCATGGCGGGCGCGCAGGTCGGCAGCGGCCTTTTCCAGCGCATCGGCGCCGCGCGCCACGATCACCACGTCCACCCCTTCGGCCGCCAGCGCGTCGGCGCACGCAAACCCGAGTCCCTTGCTGGCGCCACACACCAGCGCATGCTTACCGCGCAGTCCGAAATCCATCGCTTGCTCTCCTTCCTTGGTTGCTAAGACCGGGCGCCGGCTCTTGGTGCGGCGTCCCGGTTGCTCTCGAAATTGTTCAGACCCGGCGGCTCGACAACAGATACATGCCGCCCAGCACCAGCGCGCTGCCGGCGATCTGCCAGCCCGTGATCGGCTCGCCGAGCAGCCAGAATGCCAGCAGCAGCGTCGAAACCGGGCCGATCATGCCCGCCTGCGACGCCATCGGCGCGCCGATGCGCGCCACCGCGATCATCGTCAGCGACACCGGCAGCACCGTGCAGAACACCGCGTTGACGAGTGACAGCCACATCACCGGCGCCGGCTGCGCCAGCGCCGCCAGCGGACGGCCCAGCGCCACATACTGCACCACGCAGCAGGCCGTGGACACGCACATCGCGTAGGCCACCAGCCGCAGCGAGCCGACGCGCCTGACCAGCTCGCCGCTCAGGATCAGGTACACACCATACGACAAGGCGCTGGCCAGCACCAGCGCGCCGCCCAGCCAGACCTGCGCACCGCTCACGTCGAGGTCATGGGCGAACACCAGCACGATGCCGGCATACGCCAGCAGCAGCGACATCCACTGCCGCGCATGGATCGGCCGATGGAACACCAGCGCCGTGGTCAGCAGCACGAAGGACGGCGTCAGGAACAGGATCAGCCGCTCCAGGCCGGCGGTGATGTACTGCAGGCCGAGGAAATCGAGAAAACTGGACAGGTAATAGCCGATGAAGCCCAGGAAGACCACCCGGCCGCGATCGGCCCAGGACAGCGCCGGCAGCTTGCGCGCCTGCCACCAGCCGATGGCCATGAACAGCGGCACCGCGAACAGCATGCGCAGCGTGATGACCATGACGGCATCGACGCTATAGCGGTACATCAGCTTGGCCACGATGGCCTTGGCGGAAAACAGCACGGCGCCGACGGCCGCGACGGCGAGCCCATAGCGCTGCGGCGCGGGCAGCTCGACGGGCGAGGACAGGGACTTCTGGGAAGCAGGCACGGGAGACGCAGAGTTCGGATGCCGGCCGCGGCCGCGAGGGGGTGACGCGAGGATGACGCGGGGCCGGAACGCGTCGATTGTATGTCAAAAGGCGCAAGGCGCGCCGGGGTGCCGCGCGCGGCACCAGCAGCTTTCCCCTACAATGGCCCGCGCCCCGCCAAGCCTTGCCGGCGGGGCGCCAAGACGATACCAGGCCACACCCTGCCATATAAAAAACACGGAGACACCGAGCCATGCCCTTCCCGTTCGCCCGCGCCATCCTTTCCACCGGCGTCCTGTTCGCCGCCGCCACCCCTGCCGGCGCCGCCGATGCCTTCCCCGCCAAGCCGATCCGCTTCATCGTGCCCTACGCCGCCGGCGGCACCACGGACCTCGTCGCCCGCACCGTCGGCCAGCGCGTGGCCGAGAAGCTCGGCCAGCCGGTGGTGGTGGAGAACCGCCCCGGCGCAGGGGGCAACATCGGCATGGAAGCCGTGGCCAAGGCACCTGCCGATGGCTACACCATCGGTTTCGGGGCGATTTCGACGAACGCGCTCAATCCCCATATCTACAAGCACGTGCCGTTCGACCCCCGCAAGGACTTCACGGCCATCAGCCTGCTGGGCACCTCGACCATCGTGCTGGAAGTCAGCGAAAGCCTGCCCGTAAAGACCGTGCCAGAGCTGATTGCCTATGCCAAGGCGCACCCAGGGCTGACCTACGCCACGGCTGGCACTGGCACGTCGATGCACCTGGCCGGCGCGATGTTTTCGCAGATGACCCAGACCGGCCTGACCCACGTGCCCTACAAAGGCAGCAGCCCGGCCATCAACGACCTGCTCGGCGGCCATATCCAGGTGATGTTCGATAACCTGCCCGCCTCGCTGCCCCATATCCAGGCGGGCAAGCTGCGCGCGCTGGCGGTGGCCGGCAAGACCCGAGCGCCGTCGCTGCCCAACGTGCCGACGCTGGCCGAGGCCGGCCTGCCCGGCTACGCCGTGGAGCCGTGGTTCGGCGTCTACGGCCCGGCCAACCTGCCGGCGCCGGTGGTGCAGGCGCTCAACGCGGCCTTCGTGGAGGCGCTGGTCCGCCCCGAGGTGCGCGACAAGCTGCAACAGGCCGGTTTCAATCCGAAGGGATCGAGCGCGGCCGAACTCCAGACGCTGACGCAGACCGAGTACGAGCGCTTCGGCAAAGTGGCGAAGTCGGCCGCCATCACCGTGGACTGAGGCGGGGCAAGATCAAAGGCGGGGCCCGGCGGCCCCGATGACCACGTAGATGGCCGCGTGGAGCGGGGCGGCATCCATTACAATCCCGCTGCATCGGGCGCCGCGCCTGCCTTGCCAGGCCAGCGCGCCCACCACCCTCCGCCGAGCCTGCCGCCGCCATGAAACAAGATCCGCGTTTCCCCAATCTCTTCATCCTCAATCACCCGCTGATCCAGCACAAGCTCTCGCACATGCGCGACAAGGAAACGTCCACGCGCACGTTCCGCGAGCTGCTGCGCGAGATCACGCTGCTGATGGGCTACGAGATCACGCGCAACCTGCCGCTGACCACGCGCCGCATCGAGACCCCGCTTGTGCCGCTGGAAGCCCCGGTCATCGCCGGCAAGAAACTGACCATCGTGCCGGTACTGCGCGCCGGCGTGGGCATGAGCGATGGGCTGGTCGAGCTGATTCCGTCGGCCCGCATCGGCCATATCGGCGTGTACCGCGACGAACAGCATCGCCCGGTGGAGTACCTGGTGCGCCTGCCGGACGTGGAAG
This sequence comes from Cupriavidus sp. SIMBA_020, assembly GCF_046535395.1. Classification (NCBI taxonomy): domain Bacteria; kingdom Pseudomonadati; phylum Pseudomonadota; class Betaproteobacteria; order Burkholderiales; family Burkholderiaceae; genus Cupriavidus; species Cupriavidus sp. SIMBA_020. The sequence continues at coordinate 743,235 of NZ_JAWRWU010000001.1, forward strand.
ACCGCAGCTTCATCCTCTGCGACCCGATGGTCGCCACCGGCTATTCGGCCGCGCATGCGGTGGACGTGCTCAAGCGGCGCGGCGTGAAGGACGAAGCCATCACCTTCGTGGCGCTGGTGGCCGCGCCGGAAGGCGTGGAAGTGTTCCAGAAGGCCCACCCGGGCGTGCGGCTGTACGTGGCGTCGCTGGACAGCCACCTGGACGACCACGCCTACATCATCCCGGGCCTGGGCGACGCCGGCGACCGGCTGTTCGGCACCAAGAACTGATGTGAAATATGAGGCGCTTGATGCGCCTCAATGTTTATGCGCGATCCAGTTGGCGGTGCATTTCCCGCACCTGCTGCTGTTGCGCTAAACCAGCCTTACTTCTTCCGTCCGCCGCCGCCCAGCAGGCTGCCCAGCACGCCACGGACCAGTTCCCGGCCGACTTGCGAGGCGAGCGTCCGGCCGGCGGACTTGGCCATCGATTCGAGGATCGAGTCGCCGCGGCCAGTCTTGCCGGTGCCCTTGGTCAGCGTGCCGAAGATGTCGCCGGCCCAGCTGCTGCCGCCTTCCTCGGCCTGCGGCTGGGGGGTGCCGGGCCTGGCGGTCGTGCCGGGCTTTTGCGCCGATGTCTCGCCGTTGCCGGCCGTCGCCACACTGCCGCGCAGCTTCTCGTAGGCCGATTCCCGGTCCACGGTCTTCTCGTAGGTGCCGGCCACCAGCGAATTGGCGATCAGGGCCTTGCACTCGTCGGGCGTGGCCGGGCCGATGCGGCTGCCCGGGGGCAGTACCCACGCCCGCTCGGTGACGACCGGGGTCCCCTTGGCGTCCAGGCACGAGATCAACGCCTCGCCCACGCCCAGTTCGCCAATCGCCTGTTCCAGATTGAGCTTCGGATTTGGCCGCATGGTCGTGGCGGCCACCTTCACCGCCTTCTGGTCACGCGGCGTGAACGCGCGCAGCGCATGCTGCACGCGGTTGCCAAGCTGGCCGAGCACGGTATCCGGAATGTCCACGGGGTTCTGCGTCACGAAGTACACGCCCACGCCCTTCGACCGCACGAGCCGCACCACCTGTTCGATCTTGTCCAGCAGCGCCTTGGGGGCATCGTTGAACAGCAGGTGCGCCTCGTCGAAGAAGAAGACCAGCTTGGGCTTGTCCAGGTCACCGGCCTCGGGCAGCCGCTCGAACAGCTCGGACAGCATCCAGAGCAGGAAGGTGGCGTACAGCCGGGGCGCATTCATCAGCTTGTCGGCGGCGAGGATGTTGACGACGCCCTGCCCCTTCTCGGTCTGGATGAAGTCCTCCAGGTTCAGCATCGGCTCGCCAAAGAACTTGTCCGCGCCCTGCGACTCCAGCGCGATCAGCCCGCGCTGGATCGCGCCGATGGAGGCCGCCGAGATATTGCCGTACTCGGTGGTGAACTGGCTGGCGTTGTCGCCCACGTGCTGGAGCATCGCGCGCAGGTCCTTGGCGTCGAGCAGCAACAGGCCGTTGGCATCGGCGATGCGGAACACAAGGTTCAGCACGCCCTGCTGGGTGTCGTTGAGTTCGAGCATCCGCGACAGCAGCAGCGGCCCCATGTGCGAGACCGTCGCGCGCACCGGATGCCCTTTTTCGCCGAAGACATCCCAGAGCGTGGTCGGGCAGGCGCCCCAGGCCGGTTCGGGCAGCCCGTGTTCCGCCAGGCGGGCCTTGAGCTTGTCCGAGGGCTTGCCGACCTGAGATATGCCTGAAAGATCACCTTTGACGTCCGCCATGAACACCGGCACCCCCAGGCGCGAGAACCCCTGCGCCAGCGTTTGCAGCGTGACGGTCTTGCCGGTACCGGTGGCGCCGGTGATGAGACCGTGCCGATTCCCCATCTCGGGCAGCAGTACGAGCTCGCAGTCGGCGTTCTTGGCGATGAGGATGGGGTCGGCCATGATGGTCTCGTCGTAATCGCGGTGTCATCCAGATCGGAAGACAGGGGCCGCGTGATAAAATCCTGCGCTGATTATAGCCAGCAAATCGGCACATCCATCACATGGCGTGGCCGCCGGAAGCGCCACCCAGCACGCTGCACGACAGCTATTCCGCCTCGGAGAGAATCATGGCCGGTCACTCAAAATGGGCCAATATCAAACACAAGAAAGCCGCTGCTGACGCCAAGCGGGGCAAGATCTGGACGCGCCTGATCAAGGAAATCACCGTGGCCGCCAAGCTTGGCGGCGGCGATGCCGACTCCAACCCGCGCCTGCGCCTGTCGATCGACAAGGCCATGGACGCGAACATGCCCAAGGACAACATCCAGCGCGCGATCCAGCGCGGCGTGGGTGGCCTGGAAGGCGCGAACTACGAGGAAATCCGCTACGAAGGCTACGGCCTGGCCGGCGCGGCGATCATCGTCGACTGCCTGACCGACAACCGTACCCGCACCGTGGCCGAAGTCCGCCATGCGTTCTCGAAGCACGGCGGCAACATGGGCACGGAAGGCTCGGTGGCCTTCATGTTCACCCACTGCGGCCAGTTCCTGTTCGCCCCGGGCACGCCCGAGGACAAGCTGATGGATGCCGCGCTCGAAGCCGGCGCCGATGACGTCGTGACCAACGACGACGGCTCGATCGAAGTGACCTGCCCGCCCAACGACTTCCCGGCGGTCAAGACCGCCCTCGAAGCGGCCGGTTTCAAGGCCGAACTGGCGGATGTGGTGATGAAGCCGCAGAACGAGGTGAGCTTTACCGGCGACGACGCGGTCAAGATGCAGAAGCTCCTGGACGCCCTGGAAAACCTGGACGACGTACAGGAAGTCTTCACCAACGCGGTGATCGAGGACTAAGTCCTCCGCCGCGCCCCATGGCGGCAGCCCGGCCCCGGCCAGCTGCCGCTTTTCGCATGCGTTTCTTTTCTGGCAGTGGATCATGAAAGTATTGGTTGTCGGTTCGGGCGGACGTGAGCACGCGCTGGCGTGGAAAATGGCCCAGTCCCCCAAGGTGCAAGTGGTGTACGTGGCGCCGGGCAACGGCGGCACGGCGCTCGACAAGCGCCTGCAGAACGTGCCGCTGACCGATCCCGAGGTGCTCGCCGCCTTCGTGGAGCGCGAAGGGGTGGCGTTCACCGTGGTCGGCCCCGAGGCCCCGCTGGCCGCCGGCATCGTCGACGTGTTCCGCGCCCGTGGCCTGCGCATCTTCGGGCCGACCCAGGCTGCCGCGCAGTTGGAGTCCTCCAAGGACTTCGCCAAGGCGTTCATGCATCGCCACAACATCCCCACGGCTGCCTACCAGACGTTTGCCGATGCGGCCGCCGCGCACGCCTACATCGACGCCCAGGGCGCCCCGATCGTGATCAAGGCCGATGGCCTGGCCGCCGGCAAGGGTGTGGTCGTGGCGATGACGCTGGAAGAAGCGCACCACGCCGTCGACATGATGCTGGCCGACAACAAGCTCGGCGATGCCGGCGCGCGCGTGGTCATCGAGGAATTCCTGGAAGGCGAGGAAGCCAGCTTCATCGTGCTGGTGGATGGCAAGAACGTGCTCGCCCTGGCCACCAGCCAGGACCACAAGCGCCTGCTGGACGCCGATGCCGGCCCCAACACCGGCGGCATGGGCGCCTACTCGCCCGCCCCGGTGGTTACGCCGGCGCTGCACGCCCGTGCACTGCGCGAGATCATCATGCCGACCGTGCGCGGCATGGAAAAGGATGGCATCCCGTACACGGGCTTCCTGTACGCCGGCCTGATGATCGACAAGGACGGCAACCCGAAGACGCTCGAGTTCAACTGCCGCATGGGCGATCCGGAGACGCAGCCGATCATGGCGCGCCTGAAGACCGACCTCGTGGACGTGATGGAAGCGGCCGTGGACGGCAAGCTCGACCAGGTGGAACTGGACTGGGACCGCCGTACCGCGCTGGGCGTGGTGATGGCTGCCTACAACTACCCGGAAGACCCGCGCAAGGGCGATGCCATCACCGGCATTCCCGCCGAGACGGTCGAGGCCGTGACGTTCCACGCCGGCACCACGCTCAAGGACGGCACCCTGCTGACCTCGGGCGGCCGCGTGCTCTGCGTGGTGGGCCTGGCCGACACCGTCAAGGCCGCGCAGCGCGCTGCCTACGCGGCTGTGGAGCAGATCCGCTTCGACGGCATGCAGTTCCGCACCGACATTGGCTACCGCGCCATCAAGCGCTGATGCGCGCACCGGACGCCCCCGCGCCAGCTTCACGGCGCGGCGGGAGTCCAGCCGGTACAATCATGACAGCGCCATGACGGCCGCGCCCTCCGGGCGGCCGTCGCGCTACCGGCCCATCCGATTCCGCCCATCATGATCGACTCCCAGGCAGTCCGCGCCTACCTGCTCGGCTTGCAAGACCGCATCACCGACGCCATTGCCGCCGTGGACGGCCAGCCATTCCTGACCGACGAATGGGAAAAGCCACCGACCGAGCGCCTGCGCGGCAATGGCCGCACCCGCATTCTGGAAGGCGGCGCCGTGATGGAGCGCGCCGGCGTGGGCTTCTCCCACGTGCGCGGCGACACCCTGCCCCCCTCGGCCAGCGCCAACCGGCCCGAACTGGCCGGGCGCAGCTTCGAGGCCATGGGCGTCTCGCTGGTGTTCCATCCGCGCAATCCGTACGTGCCGACGGTGCACATGAACGTGCGCTGCTTCGTGGCCGTGAAGCCCGATGCGGACCCGGTCTGGTGGTTCGGCGGCGGCATGGACCTGACGCCGTACTACGGCAATGCCGATGACTGCGCGCACTTCCACCGCACCTGCAAGACCGCGCTGGCGCCGTTCGGCGACGACCTGTACCCGCGCTTCAAGCAGTGGTGCGACGATTATTTCTTCCTGCGCCACCGGGGCGAGGCGCGCGGCATCGGCGGGGTGTTCTTCGACGATTTCGCCGCGCTGGGCTTCGACCGCAGCTTCGCGATGATGCAATCGGTCGGCGACGCCTTCCTCGACGCCTACCTCCCCATCCTCGAAGCCCGCAAGGACACGCCCTACGGCGCGCGCGAGCGCGACTTCCAGGCCTACCGGCGCGGGCGCTACGTGGAATTCAACCTGGTATTCGACCGCGGCACGCTGTTCGGCCTGCAATCGGGCGGCCGCGCCGAATCCATCCTGATGTCGATGCCGCCGCAGGTGACCTGGCGCTACGACTGGCAACCCGAGCCGGGCAGCGCGGAGGCCGCGCTGTACACCGACTTCCTGCCGGCACGCGAGTGGGCCTGACGGCGAGTGTGATGACTGTTCCTGAAGACTCCCGCGCAACCCACCCCGCCCCGTCCACCGGCCGCCCGTACCGCCTGGGTATCCTGGGCGGCACCTTCGATCCGCCGCATCGCGGCCATGTCGCGCTGGCGCAACTCTGCATCGACCATCTGGCGCTCGACGAGCTGGTCTGGATCCCGACCGGCCAGTCCTGGCAGAAGGGTGACCAGGTAACGCCCGCCGCCGACCGCTTTGCCATGACCGAACTGGCCGCAGCCACGCTGGACAGCCCGCGCGCCAAGATACGAGTAAGCCGCATGGAGGTGGACCGGGCCGGCCCGAGCTATACCATCGACACGGTGCGCCACCTGCGCGACGAATACGGCCCGGATACCTCCATGGCCTGGCTGATGGGCGCCGACCAGTTGCTGCGCCTGCACACATGGCACGGGTGGGAGGCGCTGTTCGAACAAGTGCACCTGTGCATCGCCACCCGGCCCGGTTTCGACCTCGCCGCGCTGGACGGTCCGGTGCTCGAAGCCATGAACCAGCGGCTGGCGGACACGCACCTGATACAATGCACGCCCTCCGGCCGGATGTGGATCGACCAGACCCTTGCCGTCGATCTGTCCTCCACCGGTCTACGCCAGCGCCTGGCCGATGGCCAGCCGGCGGATGACCAACTGCCTGCCGGCGTGGCACACTACATCGCGAGTCGCGGGTTGTACCGCAATCCCTGAGCCGGCTCGCCCCTATCCCGAACGAAGCTGAACAAGAAAGACACCATGGATATTCGTAAACTGCAACGCGCCATCGTCGACGGGCTCGAAGATGTCAAAGCGCAGGACATCAAGGTGTTCGACACCACTCACCTGACCGAACTATTCGACCGGGTGGTGATCGCCAGCGGTAGTTCGAACCGCCAGACCAAGGCGCTTGCTGCCTCTGTGCGGGATACGGTGAAGGACGCTGGCGGCCATATCATTGCCGTCGAGGGTCTGGAGACCGGCGAGTGGGTGCTGGTGGACTGCGGCGACGCCGTGGTGCACATCCTCCAGCCGCAACTGCGCCTGTACTACAACCTCGAGGAAATCTGGGGCGACAAGCCGGTGCGCGTGAAGCTGACCGGCGCCAGGAGCCTGGCCAAGGCCAGCGAGCCGATGGACGAGGACGAAGCCGAGGCCTCGGCGCCCGCCCCGCGCTCGCGCCGTGCCTCGAGCCTGCGCCCGGCGCTGGCCAAGCTGCCGGAAGGCATGAAGGAACCTTCGCCGCCGATGGGCCACGAAGACACCGATCCGGACGCCATCGCCACCATCCGCAAGCCGGTGCGCAAGACCAGCACCGGCGCCGCCACCAAGACGGCGGCTGCCAAGACGCCGGCCCGCAAAGCCCCGGCCGTGAAGGCGCCGGCCCGCAAGGTGGCAACCAAGACGGCTACGAAGCCCGCTACGAAGCCGGCAACAAAGACCGCCGCCAAGGCCCCGGCACGCAAGGCGCCGGCCGCCAAGAAGGCTGCGACCAAGACCGCCGCGCCGCGCAAGCGCTCGGCCTGAGTCAGCGGATTCGACTTAAGCCGTCCGCACCGATCCACCAGGTATCGCCAGATCGCCCATGCAACTCGTGATCGTGGCCGTCGGCCACAAGATGCCCGGCTGGATCGAAACCGGCTTCGGCGAGTATGCCAAGCGCATGCCGCCGGAGTTGCGCATCGAACTGCGCGAGGTCAAGCCGGAAGCCCGTTCGTCGAGCAACAACGCCGCCACGGTCATGCAGCGGGAAGCCGCGCGCATCGACGCCGTGCTCGGTTCGCTGTCCAAGCAATGCCGGATCGTTGCGCTCGATGAACGCGGGCGCGACTTCACCACGGTGCAGCTGGCCGACCAGCTGACCGGCTGGCAGCGCGAAGGCGGCGACGTGGCTTTCCTGATTGGCGGCGCGGACGGGCTCGACCCGGCCCTCAAGGCGCGCGCCAGCACGCTGATCCGGCTCTCCAGCCTGACGCTGCCGCACGGCATGGTGCGCGTGCTGCTGGCCGAGCAGCTCTACCGCGCCTGGTCGGTCACGCAAAACCACCCGTATCACCGGGTCTGAGTTCCCGCCGCCGACGGTTACAATCGCCGCATCGATTTTCCCGATGCGCGCCGTGACCCACGACCTCCTCTACCTCGCCTCCCAAAGCCCGCGCCGCCGCGAACTGCTGACGCAGCTCGGCGTCTCCCACGAACTGCTGCTCGCCGATGACGACGAGGACGCCGAAGCGCTCGAAGCCGTGCTCCCCGGCGAGACGCCCGACGCCTACGTGCAGCGCGTCTGCGCGCTCAAGGCCGAGGCCGCCCTGCGCCGCCGCGAGCGCCGCGCCCTGCCCGACCATCCGATTCTGACCTCGGACACCACGGTATGCCGGGGTGGCGACATCCTGGGCAAGCCGGCCGACCCTGACGATGCCGCCGCGATGCTGGCCGCGCTCGCCGGCACCACCCACCGCGTGCTGACCGCCGTGACCGTGATTTCCACACTCGGCCAGCGCCATGCGCTGTCGATCTCGCACGTCACTTTCCGGCCGATGAACGCCGATGAGATCGCCCGCTACGTGGCCAGCGGCGAGCCGCTCGGCAAGGCTGGCGCGTACGGCATCCAGGGCCGCGCGGCCGAGTTTGTCGAACGAATCGACGGCAGCTATTCGGGTATCATGGGCTTGCCCTTGTTCGAGACCGCGGCCCTGCTGCGCGAGGCCGGCCTGCGCTTCTGAGCGCCCCGTCCCGCAGCCATCCCGCCCGGCGCCGAACGACAACAACAAGCCGCCGACAACACGGCAGCGCGCATCCATCGCTATGACTGAAGACATCCTCGTCAACATCACGCCGCAAGAGACGCGCGTTGCCATCGTGCAGCAGGCCGCCGTGCAGGAACTGCATGTCGAGCGCACGCTGACGCGCGGGCTGGTGGGCAATATCTATCTCGGCAAGGTCGTGCGCGTGCTGCCGGGCATGCAATCCGCATTCATCGACATCGGCCTCGAGCGCGCGGCCTTCCTGCACGTGGCCGACATCTGGCATCCGCGCGACCCCGACAAGAACGGCACCGCGCAGCTCGCCATCGAAAAGACGCTGTTCGAGGGCCAGGCCCTGATGGTGCAGGTCATCAAGGACCCCATCGGCACCAAGGGCGCGCGGCTGTCCACGCAGATCAGCATTGCCGGCCGGACGCTGGTGTACCTGCCCCAGGACCCGCATATCGGCATCTCGCAACGCATCGAGGGCGAGGTAGACCGCGAGGCGCTGCGCGCCCGCGTGCAGGGGCTGGTGCCGCGCGACGAGCGTGGTGGCTTCATCGTGCGTACCATCGCCGAGGAAGCCAGCGACGACGAACTCGGCAACGACATCGCCTACCTGCGCAAGATCTGGGCGTCGATCCGCCTGAACGCGACCACCCAGCCGGCCACCAGCCTGCTGTACCAGGACCTGAACCTGGCCCAGCGCGTGCTGCGCGACTTCATCAACGACGCCACGGGCGTGATCCAGATCGACTCGCGCGAGAACTACCAGAAGCTGGTGGAGTTCGCCCAGGAGTACACCCCGGCCGTGCTGCCCCGGCTCTCGCACTACACCGGCGAGCGGCCAATCTTCGACCTGTTCAATATCGACGCCGAGATCGAAAAGGCGCTGTCGCGGCGGGTGGACCTGAAGTCCGGCGGTTACCTGATGATCGACCAGACCGAGGCGATGACGACGATCGACGTCAACACGGGCGGCTACGTCGGCGCCCGCAACTTCGACGACACGATCTTCAAGACCAACCTCGAGGCCGCGCACACCATCGCCCGGCAACTGCGGCTGCGCAACCTCGGCGGCATCATCATCATCGATTTCATCGACATGGAGAACGTGGAGCATCGCGACGCGGTGCTCTCCGAGCTGAAGCGCGCGCTGTCCCGGGACCGCACCCGGATTACGGTGAACAGCTTCTCGCAGCTCGGGCTGGTGGAGATGACCCGCAAGCGTACGCGTGAGTCGCTGGCGCACGTGCTGTGCGAGCAGTGCCCGGTCTGCTCGGGCAAGGGCCAGGTCAAGACGCCGCGCACGGTCTGCTACGACATCCTGCGCGAGATCATGCGCGAGTCCCGCCAGTTCAACCCGCGCGAGTTCCGCATCCTGGCCTCCCAGGAAGTGATCGATCTGTTCCTCGAGGAAGAAAGCCAGCATCTGGCGATGCTCAACGACTTCATCGGCAAGCCGATTTCGCTCCAGGTGGAATCCACGTTCCATCAGGAACAGTACGACATCATCCTGATGTAAAGTGCATTGGGCGCCACGCGCCCAATACCTCACCCCGCAGACATTCCCCCCACACTCTCCCGCGCCACGTCATCGTTCTGTCATCCGCTCCCCCCAGAATGCGCCAAGTCATTCAAGCAAGGGAGTCGACATGACGCATGCAATCGAAGTCCGCGGACTCAGCAAATCGTTCCGCGCGGACCGCAAGGCGCTTGACGATGTCACGCTGCACGTCGCGCCGGGCGAAATGGTGGCCCTGCTGGGCGCCTCGGGTTCTGGCAAGTCCACGCTGCTGCGCCATGTGGCCGGCTTCGTGACCGGCGACGCCGGCGAGATCCTGGTCAATGGCCGCTCCATCCAGCGCCAGGGCCGCCTGGCCGGCAACGTGCGCAAGGTGCGCGCCGAGATCGGCTTTGTGTTCCAGCAGTTCAACCTGGTCGGCCGCCTGCCGGTCATCACCAACGTGCTCGTCGGCATGCTCACCCGCATCCCGGCCTGGCGCAGCCTGTTCCGCCTGTTCAAGGCTGATGAAGTGCAAGCCGGCCTCGATGCACTTGCCCAGGTTGGTATAGACGACTATGCGTTTCAGCGTGCCTCCACGCTCTCGGGCGGCCAGCAGCAGCGCGCCGCCATCGCACGCACGCTGGTGCAGAACGCCAAGGTCATCCTGGCCGACGAACCGATTGCCTCGCTGGACCCGGAATCGTCGCGCCGCGTGATGGCCCTGCTCTCGCAGATCAACCGCACCCGCAAGGTGGCCGTGGTGGTGTCGCTGCACCAGGTAGATGTGGCCATGCGCTACTGCCCCCGTGTGGTGGCGCTGCGCCAGGGCAAGGTGGTCTACGACGGCCCGTCCGCCGCGCTCACGCCGGGCATGCTGCGCGACCTGTACGGCACCGAGGCCGACGAACTGCTCCACGACTCGGTACCCGACCAGGCCGACACCACCAGCGCCATGCCGGTGCCGGCCATGGTGACGATGAACCTCGCAGCCGCCTGAACGCCGCCGCGTCATCGCACCCCGTTTTCGCTTTCCCGCTGTCTTGCGGTCATTTGCCGTTATCCACAACGACTCATCCGAAACGGAGTCACACATGCTTCGCAGAACCTTTCTCGCCGTGGTCGCCTCGGGCGTCGTGGCCCTGCCCGCCTACGCCCAGGACGCCAAGACCCTGAACATCGGCTTTATCTCGACGGAATCGTCGTCGAACCTGAAGTCCGCCTGGCAGCCGCTGATCGACGACCTGAGCAAGGCGCTCGGCGTGCCGGTCAAGCCGTTCTTCGCCTCCGACTACGCCGGCATCATCGAAGGCATGCGCTTCAACAAGGTGCAGATCGGCTGGTTCGGCAACAAGTCGGCCATGGAAGCCGTCGACCGCGCCAACGGCGAGGTGTTCGCCTCCGTGATCGACAAGGACGGCAACCCGGGCTACTGGTCGCTGCTGGTCGTGCGCAAGGACAGCGACCTGAAGACCGTGGAAGACGTGATCAAGCGCGGCAAGGAGCTCTCCTACGGCGCCGGCGACCCGAACTCCACGTCCGGCACGGCCGTGCCGGGCTACTACCTGTGGGGCGCCCACAAGGTGGAGCCGAAGACGCTGTTCAAGGCCGTGCGCATCAGCAACCACGAGACCAACCTGCTCTCCGTGCTGAACAAGCAGGTGGACGTGGCCGTGAACAACACCGAGAACTTCGAGCGCTATCGCATCAACACGGGCAAGAATGCCTATGACGAGGTGCGCGTGCTGTGGAAGAGCCCGCTGATCGCCGCAGACCCCATGGTCTACCGCAAGGACCTGCCGGCCGAGACGAAGAAAAAGATCCAGGATTTCTTCGTCAACTACGGCAAGGGGGCCGACGCCGCGCGCGAAAAGCAGGTGCTGACCACGCTGACCTACCAGGGCTTCCGCGTGTCGTCGGACGCGCAGCTGCTGCCGATCCGCCAGATCGAGTTGGCCAAGCAGAAGTCCAAGATCGAGACGGACACCACGCTGACCGCCGCCGACAAGGAAAAGCAGCTGGCTGACGTGTCGCGCCGCCTGGCCGAGATCGACAAGGCCATCAGCGCCCAGTAAGCCGTACCCCGCCCAGGGCCGATGGCGCGCTGCCATCGGCCTTGTGCCATCTTCACCGTATTCCATCCGATGCCCCCCATGACCGCCACCGCCAAGCCCGGCCTCCCGCCCCCGTCCCCCGCGCCGCACAGCAACGTCCGCCCGCCGCGCACCTCGCTGTCCATGATGCTGGTCTGGGCGATCGTGCTGGCCTTGCTCGCCATGTCCTGGCAAGGCGCCGACATGCGCCCGATGGACCTGCTGCGCGACTCCGGCAACATGGCGAAGTTCGCCGCCGACTTCTTCCCGCCCAATTTCCGCGACTGGCGCAACTACCTCGACGAGATGCTCGTGACCGTGCAGATCGCGCTCTGGGGTACCGCCATCGCCGTGTTCATGGCCGTGCCGCTCGGCCTGCTGTGCTCCGCCAATATCGTGCCGGTGTGGGTCTACCAGCCGGCGCGCCGCATCATGGACGCCTGCCGCGCCATCAACGAGATGGTCTTTGCGATGCTGTTCATTGTGGCCGTGGGGCTGGGCCCGTTCGCGGGCGTGCTGGCGATCTGGATCCACACCACGGGCGTGCTGGCCAAGCTGTTCGCCGAAGCCGTGGAAGCCATCGACCCCCGCCCCGTGGAAGGCGTGCGCGCCACCGGGGCCGGCCCGATCGAGGAAATCGTCTATGGCGTGATTCCGCAGGTGCTGCCGCTGTGGCTGTCGTTCGCGCTGTACCGCTTCGAGTCGAACGTGCGCTCGGCGTCGGTGGTCGGCATCGTGGGCGCCGGCGGTATCGGCACCGTGCTCTGGGAGATCATCCGCAGCTTCCAGTACGCGCAGACGTGTGCGGTGATGATCATCATCATCCTGTTCGTCACCGGCATCGACATCGTGTCCGCGCAGATCCGCAAGGTGCTCGTATGAGCGCGGACCGCCTGACCCTGGCACGCATCGAGACGCTCTTCGCCAACCACGGCACGGACTGGTATGGCGGCGAGGCGATCAGCCAGACCGCCCACGCGCTGCAGTGCGCGCAGTTGGCCGAGCAGGCCGGCGAGCCGGCGGCGCTGGTGGCCGCCGCGCTGCTGCACGACGTGGGTCATCTGATGCTGGCCGAGAGCAGCACCACCGACATGCGCCACCAGGAGGCCGCCGCCCAGGCGCTGGCCGACCTGTTCGGCGCGGACGTGACCGAGCCTGTACGCCTGCACGTGGCCGCCAAGCGCTACCTGTGCGCGGTGGACCCGGCCTACTTTGCCACGCTCTCGCCCGCCTCGGTCCACAGCCTGGCCCTGCAGGGCGGACCGTACGACGCCGCGCAGGCGGACGCCTTCATCGCCAGCCCGCATGCCGAGGCAGCGGTGCGGCTGCGCCGCTACGACGATCTGGCCAAGGTGGTGGATTTGCCGACGCCGGCGCTGGCGCACTATCTGGACATCGCCGCGCGCTGCACGCGGCACGCCTGAGCCACGCGCCCATGAAAAATGCCCGGGAGTCCCGGGCATTTTTCATTCGATCCGGGGCTCAGTCGTGCCCTACCCCAATCAGCCGGGCGAACGACGCCGCCGAGTCATCCAGCGCCCCGCTATTGTCGATCTCGACCAGCCTGCAGCCGGCCGGCACGTCGAACGCCTGCCCTGCGCGCGCCAGCCGCTGTGCGATCGCCGCTTCCGACTCCCGGCCACGCTGGCGCAGGCGCGCCGCCAGGGCCTCGGGCTTCACGCGCACGTGCACCGCGCACAGGCCCGGATAACGGGCGACTGCCTTCGGCAGGTACTCGCGCGAGCCATTGACGATGACCTTGAGCCCGCGCGCGAGCCAGTCCTCGATTTCCACCCCGATGCCGTAGTCCAGCCCATGGCTGTGCCAGTGCAGCGCCATGCAGCCGAGCGCCTGGCGGCGTGCGAACTCGTCAGTGGAGAGCGCCACCGAGGCCTCGTTGGCATCGGCGGCGCGCGTGATGTAGCGGTGGGCCACCACCACGCGGTCCTGCGGCCCCAGCCGCTCGCGCAGCGCGCGCAGCAGCGAATCCTTGCCGCTGCCAGAGGGGCCCATCACGTAGAACAGGCCGTGGCCGTCCGCGTGGGGATCGATGCCGGAGTCGGCACGGGTATAGGTCGTCATGATCCGAGGAACGCCACGCCCGTGCCATCGCGCGTGCTGCCGTTGAAGCCGTAGTGGCGCGCGACGAGGAAATCGGCGCCGGGCTTGGGCTGCACGAACACGGCGATGCCGTCCACATGCATCGGCGCGCTGCAGAGCGACTGGCTGGCCGGCGCGAGTTGCGCCAGCGCGGCGGCTTGCGCCGCGGCGTCGAGCATGCCGGTGAGGGTGATATGAAAGGTGAAGGTCTCGAACACGTAGGGGTAGCCCCACGCCTCGAGCATGCGCCGCTGGGCGGCGGTGAGCTGGTCCGGCTTGCGCTTGCGCAGCTCCGCCTCGGTGGGCGGCGCGCGGAACGGTTCGAAGGCCCGCACGCAGCCATCTGCCAGCGCGTGCATCCGGCGTGCGCCATCGTGGCTCTCCGCGCCGTCATCGAGACACCACGCCAGGAAGCCGCGCAGCGCGCGCAGCGTGAGCCGGGCGTGGAAGGCATCGAGCCCGCGCGCGAAGTCCCGCGCGGCGGCGTCGAGCATCGGGCCGTCCGTGCCCGCCGCCAGCCGGAACGGTGGCTTCAGCGTGGCGTGGAGGCCGTAGTGGGCGGGCGCCGCCACCCAGGCGTCCGGGCGCGGCCCGAGGTCCTTCGGCAGTGGCAGCGGCGCGCTGGTATCGGCATCGCGCCCCAGCCACTGCGCGCCGAACGTGCGGAACGGCTCGGCCGGCGCCAGGTAGATCGCGAAGCGCGAGGCGGCCATCGTCATGCGGCCAGACTGCCTGCGTCGCCCTCCGCCGCGTAGCGGGCATCGGCGATGTCGATCATCGGCAGCACGCGCGTGGCGTGCTTCAGCTCACCGTTGACGATGGTGCCGCACACGCGCGGCAGGCCCGGCACGCTGTCATCGACGAGGATGGCGTCGGCGCGCAGCCCCGGCGCGAGCACGCCCCGGTCGCGCAGGCCAGCCGCACGGGCCGGGTTGCGCGAGACGAGGTGCCAGGCGTCCGCCAGCGAGACCACGCCAAGCTGCGCGAGCTTGAACGCGGCCTGGATCGGCGCGGGATAGTAATAGTCGGAGGCCAGCACCGTGCACAGGCCCGCCGCCACCATCTCGGTGGCGTTCGGGGCGCCGGTGTGGCTGGTGCCGCGCACCACGTTAGGCGCGCCGAACACGGTTTCGTCGCCGATCTGGCGGGCGAGCTTCGCGACCTCGATGGTCAGCGGGAACTCGGCGATATGGCAGCCCTGGCGGTGATAGTGCTGGCGCGTGGCGAGGTCCGGGTCGTCGTGCGAAGCCACCGGCAGGCCCGCCACGCGGGCGGCCGCGATCAGGCTGGACACGCCCGCCGGCACGTCCTGCGCGTTGCGGCCGGCCGTGCGCAGGCGCGTACGGAAGGTCTCGGGGTCGCACTCGGCGCGCTCGGCGTACTGGGCCAGCTTGCTGTCGTTGGCCATCTTGCGCGCCATCATCGGCAGGTGATCGTTGATGGCGAGCAGGCCGACGCGGCCATCGGCCATCCAGGACAGCGCGGTCTCCACGCCGGCGAGGTGATAGGCCTCGAAGCGCAGGTGCACCTTGTGGGAGACCCCCAGCACCGGTTGCAGGTGCGCCAGGGCATCGAACATACGCAGCGCGTAGGCTTCGCCACGCAGGCCACCTTCCCAGGACAGCGTCACGCCGTGGAATTCGGTCGTGATGCCGTGCGACAGCAGTTGGCGGTCCACGTCGAGCAGCGCGCCCGCGTACGGAAAGCTCACGCCGGGGCGCGGCATCACGGCGCGCTCGAAGGCATCGCCATGGATGTCGACGATGCCGGGCAGCACCAGCAGATCGCCCGCATCGATGCAGGGGCCGCTCTCGGGCGCCTGTTGCGGCGACGCGATGCTGCCCTGGTCGAAACCCAGCGTTGCCGGGCCAATGGCGGCCGCGCCCAGCACACGGCGACCCGTGATGCCGGCCAGCCGCGCCGAATGAGTTTGGTTTGTCGTAGGCATGGACAACACACTACCCCTGGTTGATGACAGTCGCATGTCTACACCGGATGTCTAGACCAATGCGATGCAAGCGCCGCCCCTCGCGGCGCACCCGGATTCAGTCGCTGTCGGAGACGGTGAGCTGCACCCAGTCTCCGGCAAAGCGGGTCATGCTGTATTGCAGCGGCGCGCCGTCGATGTCCACATTGAGGGCTTCCACCTGGAGCACCGGCCGCGTCTTGGGCTGGTTCAGCAGCCGCGCCACGGGCGCGCTCGGCATGGCGGCGGTGATGCGCGACCACTTGCGCGTGTAGTCGGCAATGCCGAAGTGCGCCAGCGCGCGCGAGATCGACAACTTGGCGCGCACCTGCTCCTCCATGCCCGGGAAGCGCTTGGGGTCGAAGTAGTGCTCGGCTACGTCGATGGTGCGATCCTCGGCCTTGCCCACCATCTGCACGTGCAGCACGTCGGCATTGCGCGCCAGACCGAGGTGCTTGGCCACCTCCGGCGCGCGGATCACCTGGCTGCCCAGGATCTCCATATGCCCGCGCATGCCCTGCGCGGCCAGGTTCTGCGAGAACCGCGTCCGGCGCCCGATGGCGTAGTCGATGGCGTGCTCCTGCACGAAGGTGCCGCGCCCCTGCTCGATGCGCACGAGGCCGCTCAGCTCCAGCTCGCCCATGGCGCGCCGGATGGTGTGACGGTTCACGGCAAAGCGCGTGGCCAGCTCCGGCTCGGGCGGCAGCTGCTCGCCCGGGCCGTAGAGCTTGTTGCGGATGTCGTCCGCCAGCGCCTCACCAATCTGGCGCCACACGGCCACGCCGGAGCCACGTTCGACTTCCCGATCAGACATCGCTTCCCTCTTTCATCATGCATTCATCGTAAATCCACAATTGCGTGCGATTGTGCCTCAGCCGGAGCGCCCGCGTGGCGTGCCCGATCAATCCGCTCCGGGTCGGCCAGCGCGTCATGAAACCTTCATGTGGCTGTGGTCTAGTATCGCCGTGATGTGGTATTTTACATCTAAACGTATAGACGTATAGGGGTGATGATGCAAAGCGAAACCAATGCGGCACGCGCCGCATGGCTGCGAACCCTGGCCCTGGCGCAGTCTGACGCGCTGGACGCGGCCTACGCGCGGCTTGGCGAGGCAGCGGCGCTGCCGGCCTACCGCCTGCTGCGCAAGCCGGAGTCGGGCATGGCCATGGTGCGGGGCCGCGCCGGCGGCACGGGCGCCCAGTTCAATCTGGGCGAGATGACCGTCACGCGCTGCGCCGTGGTGATCGAGGATGGGGAAGCCGGTGGAACCGCCGGCGTGGCCTACGTGCAGGGCCGGGGCACCCGCCATGCCGAGCAGGCCGCCGTGCTGGACGCCCTGCTCCAGCTTCCGGCCTGGCACCCGCGCGTGACCGACCTCGTCCTGGCCCCGATGGCGCAGGCCTTTGCCGAGCGCGCGGCGCAGCAGGCCGCCACCGCCGCGCAGACGCGCGTCGAATTCTTCACGATGGCACGCGGAGAAGACTGACATGCCCACCACGCAAGCAAATCTGCCGAACTTCGGCACGCCGGCCGCCTCGCTGCTGCCCGGCTTCGACAACCCGGTCGATGACGCCCAGCAGGTGTTCCGCGCCACGCTGGAAGCCTTCGCCCATCCGGGCCGGCTGGAGACGCTGCCCGCCACCAGCGGCGTGCCCGAGGGCCTCTCGCCCGCGCTGGCCGCGCTGCTGCTGACGCTGGCCGACCCCGACACGCCGGTCTGGCTGCCCGCCGCCGTCCCCGCCCCGGCGCGCGCCTTCCTGCGCTTCCACTGCGGCTGCCCGCTGGTCGATCAGCTCGATGCCGCCAGCTTCGTCTGCGTGCCGGCCGGCCATGCGATGCCCGCCCTCGCCGACTGCGCCCAGGGCCAGCCGGCCTACCCGGACCGCTCGGCCACGCTGATCGTGGAGGTGGCCTCGCTGACCGAAGGCGACACGCTCACGCTGCACGGCCCCGGCATCGAGACCACGCAGGCGCTGACCGTCACCGGCCTGCCCGCCGATTTCCCGGCGAGCTGGCGCGCGAACAACGCCGGCTTCCCGCTCGGTGTGGACCTGCTGCTGGCCAGCGGCGACCAATTCTGCGCACTGACGCGCACCACGCACCTTACGCACCTTACGCACCTGACGCACCTGACGCACCTGACGCACGGGGAGAACTGACATGTACGTAGCCGTGAAGGGAGGCGAACGCGCCATCCTGAACTCGTACCAGATGCTCGACAGCTATCGCCGTGGCGATACGTCGGTGCCGGAACTCACGCTCGCCCAGATCCGCGAGCAGATGCCGCTGGCCGTGGCCCGCGTGATGGCCGAAGGCTCGCTCTACGACCCGCACCTCGCCGCCCTCGCCCTCAAGCAGGCCGCCGGCGACCAGATCGAGGCGATCTTCCTGCTGCGCGCCTATCGCACCACGCTGGCGCGCTTCGGCTACACCCAGCCGCTCGATACCGGCGCCATGCGCCTCCAACGCCGCATTTCGTCGACGTTCAAGGACGTGCCGGGCGGCCAGGTACTCGGCCCGACCTACGACTACACCCAGCGGCTGCTCGACTTCACGCTCGAAGCCGGCCGCGACCCCGAACCGCTGCCGCCCTCCGCCCAGCCGCTGGCCAGCGGCATGCCGCGCGTGACGTGCCTGCTCGAAGCCGATGAACTGGTCGAAGCCGACGCCATCCCGCCCGGCGACCCCGCCCCGCCGGACCTGACGCGCGAGCCGCTGACCTTGCCGGCCGACCGCGCCGCCCGCCTGCAGAACCTGGCGCGCGGTGACGAGGGCTTCCTGCTGTCGATGGGTTACTCGACCCAGCGCGGCTACGGCAACTCGCACCCGTTCGCGGCGGAGATCCGCTACGGCACCGCCGAGGTGGAACTGTTCGTCGAGGAACTGGGCTTCGCCGTGACGATCGGCGAGGTCGAGCTGACCGAGTGCCAGATGGTCAGCCAGTTCAGCGGCAATGCCGACGAGGCGCCCCGCTTCACGCGCGGCTACGGGCTGGTGTTCGGCTACAACGAGCGCAAGGCCATGTCGATGGCGCTGGCGGACCGTGCGATGCGGGCGGCGGAGCTGGGCGAAGCCGCCGACGCCCCGGCCAACGACATCGAATTCATGCTTTATCACAGCGACAACGTGGAGGCCTCGGGCTTCGTCCAGCACTTGAAGCTGCCCCACTACGTCGACTTCCAGGCCAACCTGGAACTGCTGCGCCGCCTGCGCGCCGAGCAGGAGGCCGCCGCGCCGCAGGCCGCATCCGCGCCGACGCCGGCCCCCGCACCGGCCGCCACCCAAGAGGAAACGCTGGCATGACACAGACCATCGCCCATCCGGCCACCGTCGCCCGCGACGACCACTACAACTTCGGCTACCTCGACGAATCCACCAAGCGCATGCTGCGCCGCGCGCTGCTCAAGGCCGTGGCGATTCCGGGCTACCAGGTGCCGTTCGGCAGCCGCGAGATGCCGCTGCCCTATGGCTGGGGCACGGGCGGCATCCAGGTGACGGCCGCCATCATCGGCAAGCAGGACGTGCTGAAGGTGATCGACCAGGGTTCCGACGACACCACCAACGCCATCAACATCCGCCGCTTCTTCGGCCGCGTGACCGGGGTGCAGACCACCGAGCGCACCGCCGAGGCATCGATCATCCAGACCCGCCACCGCATTCCCGAGACGGCACTGCGCGCGGGCCAGACCATGGTCTATCAGGTGCCCATTCCCGAGCCGCTGCGCTGGCTGGAGCCGAGCGAGACCGAGACGCGCACCATGCATGCGCTGTCCGAGTACGGCGCCATGCACGTCAAGCTTTACGAGGATATTGCCCACCACGGGCATATCGCCACGACCTACGACTATCCCGTGATCGTCAACCAGCGGTACATGATGCGTCCGTCGCCCATTCCGAAGTTCGACAACCCCAAGCTCGACCGCAGCCCCGCGCTGATGCTGTTCGGCGCCGGCCGCGAGAAGCGCGTCTACGCGGTGCCGCCGTACACGTCCGTCAAGAGCCTCGATTTCAAGGACCACCCGTTCACCGTGGAGAAGTGGTCCAGCTGCTGCGCCCAGTGCGGCGCCACCGACAGCTATCTCGACGAAATCATCACCGACGACGCCGGCACCCGCATGTTCGTCTGCTCGGACACCGAGTACTGCGCCGACCGCCAGGCCGCCCAGACCGTGGAAGCCGTGGAAGCCGCGGGAGTGCGCCAATGACCGCCACGCCGCTTCTTTCCGTCCGCCACCTCACGCGCACCTGGGACGGCCTGCACGGCTGCCACGACGTCAGCTTCGACCTCTATCCGGGCGAAGTGCTCTGCGTGGTCGGCGAATCCGGCTCGGGCAAGAGCACGCTGCTGCAGGCCCTGTCGATGCAGGCGCCGCCGCAGCGCGGCAGCGTCAGCTATGACATGCGCGAATCGGGCCTGACCGACCTTGCCACACTCTCCAGCGCCCGCATGCGGCTGCTGGCGCGCACCGACTGGGGCTTCGTGCGCCAGCACGCCCGGGACGGCCTGCGCATGCAGGTCAGCGCCGGCGCCAACATCGCCGAGCGGCTGATGGCCGTGGGCGAGCGCCACTACGGCGATCTGCGCGAAGTGGCTGGCGCCTGGCTCGAAAAGATGGAAATCGACCTGTCCCGGCTCGACGACGTGCCCGGCACGTTCTCGGGCGGCATGCAGCAGCGCCTGCAGATCGCACGGAACCTCGTCACCCATCCGCGCCTGGTCTTCATGGACGAGCCGACCGCCTCGCTCGACGTCTCCGTGCAGGCCCGCCTGCTCGACCTGCTGCGCCGACTGGTGACCGATCTCGGCCTCGCCGCCGTGCTGGTCACCCACGATCTGGCCGTGGCCCGCCTGCTGGCCCACCGCACGCTGGTCATGCAGGGCGGCCGCGTGGTGGAACAGGGGCTGACCGACCAGATCCTCGACGACCCCCAGCACCCGTACACCCAGCTGCTGGTCTCCTCCATCCTGCAAGGCTGACGACGATGTCCACCGACAACCTCCACACCCCTGCCGAGCGACTGATCGAGGTGCGCGGCCTTGGGAAGATGTTCACGCTGCACAACCAGGGCGGCATCCGCCTGCCCGTGCTGCGCGCGATCGACTTCGACGCCGCGCGCGGCGAATGCCTGGTGCTGTCCGGCCGCTCCGGTACCGGCAAGAGCACGCTGCTGCGCTGCCTCTACGGCAACTATCTCGCCACCGAAGGCACCATCCGCCTGCGCGATACCAGCGCCGAAGGCGCGCCGTGGGTCGAACTGACGCAGGCCCCGGAGCAACGCATCCTGCACCTGCGCCGCCATGTGATCGGCTACGTCAGCCAGTTCCTGCGCGCCATCCCGCGCGTCTCGGCGCTCGACGTCGTGGCGGACCCGCTCCAGCAGCGCGGCACCTCGCACGAAGAAGCCCGCGCCCGCGCCGCCGTGCTGCTCGAACGGCTGAACCTGCCGCGCCGCCTCTGGGACCTGCCGCCCGCCACCTTCTCGGGCGGCGAGCAGCAGCGCGTGAACATCGCGCGCGGGCTGATCGGCGGCCATCCGATCCTGCTGCTGGACGAGCCCACCGCCTCGCTCGACGCTGACAACCGCGCCGTGGTGATCGACCTGATCCGCGAAGCCCTGGCCGAAGGCCGCGCACTGATCGGCATCTTCCACGACGAAGCCGTGCGCGACGCCGTGGCCACGCGCCTGCTGCCGCTGCAACCCGCTACCGCCATCGCCTGACGGACGACCGCCCCCATGACCACCACCTACCTGACCCACGCCACGCTGGTCCTGCCGGACCGCGTGCTGCAAGATAGCGCCCTGCTGATCGAGGATGGCCGCATCGCCGCCATCGAATCCGCCCCGGCTGCCGTGCCGGCCCACGCCACCGTGATCGACCTGCGCGGCCACGCGGTCATGCCGGGGCTGATCGACGTGCACTGCGACGCCATCGAGAAGGAAGCCGAGCCGCGCGCCAATGTGCTGTTTCCGCTGGACTTCGCCGTGGCGCAGGTGGACCGCCGCAACGCCGCCGCCGGCATCACCACGCCGTACCACGCGCTCTCGTTCGCCAGCAACCAGTTCGGCGTGCGCAACAACGACACCGCCGCCACGCTGGTGCGCACCGTGGCCGCGTACCGTGCGAGTAGCCTGGTCGACAACCGCATCCATTGCCGCTACGAGGTGACCGACGCCGCCGCCGTCCCCGTGCTCGAAATGCTGATGGCCGAAGGCGTGGTGGACCTGCTCTCCGTGATGGACCATTCGCCGGGCCAGGGCCAGTTCAAGACGCTGGACGCCTATCTGTCGTACATGATGGGCAACCACGGCATGAGCCGCGAGGAAGCCGCCGATGCCGCCGCCAAGAAGACGGCCGAGCTGGATGGCGCGCACGAGCGCGTGAACCGGCTGGTGGCCCGGGCGCACGAGCTGGGCATTCCCACGGCCAGCCACGACGACGACAGCCCCCAGCGCATCGCCGCGATGCAGGCACTCGGCGTGCGGATGAGCGAGTTCCCGATCAACCTGGAAACGGCCCGCGCGGCGGCCACGCACGCGCTGCCGACCATCCTCGGCGCCCCCAACGTGCTGCGCGGCAAGAGCCAGAGTGGGTCGATGCGCGCCATCGACGCCATCCACGCCGGGGTGGGCAACATCCTTTGCTCGGACTACCAGCCGTCCACGCTGATCGCCTCGGCCTACGCCGCCGCCCGGCAGGCCGACCTGCCGCTCAACGAGGCGCTGGCGCTGGTCACCGCCAACCCCGCCGACGCCTGCCTGCTCGCCGACCGGGGCCGCCTGGCGCCGGGCCTGCGCGCGGACCTGATCGCCGTGGCCACCGTGGCCGGGCAGCCGATGGTCACGCACACGTGGTCGGCGGGCCGGCTGGTGTTCTCGGCCGGCTACCCGGCTGGCGCGGTGCAGCATGCCGCGCCGCGCCAAGCCGTGCGCGAGGTCGCCTGATGGCGGACGCGCAGTCGGACGAACAGGCCGCCGGGCTGGCGCAGGTGGTGGCAGTCAGCCGCAGCCCCGTGCACGGCTTCAGCAAGCCGCGCGAGGCGTCTATCCGGCTGCTGCCCGGCATCGGCGTGGAAGGCGACGCCCATGCCGGCACTACGGTCAAGCACCGCTCGCGCGTGGCCGTGGACCCGACCCAGCCGAACCTGCGTCAGGTCCACCTGATCCACGCCGAGCTGCACGCGGCGCTGGCGGCAGCCGGATTCGACATCGGCTACGGGGAACTGGGCGAGAACATCACCACGGCCGGCATCGACCTGCTCGCGCTGCCGGTCGGCACCCGCTTGCGGATTGGCGATGCGCAGATCGAGATTACCGGGCTGCGCAACCCGTGCGCGCAGATCGAGCAGTTCCGCGAGGGCCTGTTGAGTCAGGTGGTGGTTAAGGACGCGCACGGCGAGATTGTGCGCAAGGCTGGCGTGATGGGCGTGGTGGTGGCGGGCGGCGTGGTGCGGCCCGGCCAGGGTATCGAGACGACGCTGCCGCCGCTGCCGCACAAGCGGCTGGAACGCGTCTGAAGCGGGTGTAAAGCGCGTTTAAATCAGGTCTGACAAGTACGAGAACCGGCGCGTGCCGGGCATCCCCTCACTATAGGTTGCCGGGACGGGCGCGTTCCTCAGGACTTGTCCCGATCCCCTCCCGCTCGCGTTCCGGCGCCGTCCTCTATATATATAAGGAAGGCGGGCCGCCTTGCAGGACGGCCGGATCGCACCGAGGAGCCAGCATGCCGTTCAAACCCACACTGCCAGCCATGCTGGCTGTTTTTTTATGTGCGGCATGCACGCCGCCGATGCTGGCCGACCGCTCGGCGCCCATGCAAGGCCCCACCGCCCCCAAGCCCTACCCGCCGCCGCCTGAAACCCGCGCCACGCCCATCGCGACGCGTGTGATCGACCTGTCCGGCAGCTGCAAGCGCACCGAGGAGGATGGTTTCCGCGAGGACGCGCTGGTCAAGGTCTCGCGCAATGCCGTGCAGACGCTGAAATGGAAGCTCTGGGTGTCCCGGAAGGGTTCGTGCCAGTTCGATCTGGAGGATTTCAAGCAGGTACAGCAGACGCCACACATCGAACTGCACGCGATTGACGGCAGTGCCTGCAAGCTGATGGTGTGGCAGGACCCGCGCCGGGTGACGCTGGCCCATGCCCGCTGCGAGAAGCACTGCACGCCGGGTATCTACGAGCAGGCGTGGCCGGTGCTGTTCGATCCAAAAAGCGGCGCTTGCGCGGAGATCCGCTAAGCGCCCTCGGGGGATCGGAGGAAGTTACTGCTGGGTCGCGAACTGGATGCGGTGCAGGCCCGCGTAGAGCCCGTTGGCGGCGAGCAGTTCGGCATGGCTGCCATGCTCGGCCACGCGGCCCTGCTCCAGCACGACGATGCGGTCGGCGTTCTCGATCGTGGACAGCCGGTGGGCGATCACGAGCGTGGTCCGCCCCACCATCAGCGACTCCAGCGCCGCCTGCACCTGCCGCTCCGATTCGGAATCGAGCGCGGAGGTGGCCTCGTCCAGGATCAGGATCGGGGCATCCTTGTAGATCGCGCGCGCAATGGCCAGCCGCTGGCGCTGGCCGCCGGACAGCTTCATGCCGTTGTCGCCGATATTGGTTTCCAGCCCCTCCGGCAGGCCCTTGACCGTATCGGTCAGGTAGGCTGCTGCGAGTGCACGCTCCACGCGCGCCATATCGATCGCTTCACGCGGATGCACGCCGTAGGCCACATTAGCCGCCACGGTATCGTTGAACAGCACCACGTCCTGGCTCACGAACGCGATCTGGCGGCGCAGATCGGCCAGCGCAAACTGGCCGATGGGCTGGCCATCGAGCAGGATCCGGCCATCGGTCGGATCGAAGAAGCGCGGCACGAGATTGACCAGCGTGGTCTTGCCGCTGCCGGACGGACCGACCAGCGCTACCACCTCGCCCGGGGCCACCCGGAAATTGACATGCTGGAGCGCCGCCCGGCCGGCATCGCCATAACGGAAACCCACGTCCTCGAACACCAGATCGCCCTTGGCACGCTCCAGCGGCAGCCCTTCGGTCTGCGGCTCGATCGGCTCGTCGATGAGACGGAAGATCATCTCGGCGGCGGTCAGCCCGCGTTGCAGCGGCTGGTTCAGGTCGGTCAGGTGCTTGAGCGGCGAGATCAGCAGCAGCATCGCCATGACGAAGCCGGTGAAGCCGCCCACGGTGGTCTGGTTGCCCTGGGCCTGGATCATCGCGATGGTCAGGATCACGGACAGCGCCAGCGACGCCAGGAACGCGGTGACCGGCTGGTTCAGCCCGCCCGCCACGGCCATGCGCATCGAGTAGCCGCGCAGGCGCTCGGCCATGGCCTCGAAGCGCGACTGTTCGTAGGCCTCCCCGCCGTGCAGCTTGACCACCTTGTAGCCGCCGGCGGCTTCCTCGACCACGTACGCGGCCTCGTTGGTCAGCGTCTGGTGGTCACGGTTGAGCCGGCGCAGGCGCCGGTTCACCTTCGACATGATGAAGCCGATCACCGGCAGCAGCACCGCCACCACCAGGGTGAGCCGCCAGTTGGTATAGAACAGGTAGATCAGCAGCGCCAGCACGGTCAGCGAGTCGCGCACCAGCGTGATCAGCACCCCGGTCAGGATCTGCATCACCTGGTTGACCTCGAAGATCACGGCATTGATCAGCGACGCGGCGGTGTTGCGGTGGAAGAACAGCGCGGGCGCCTGCAGCATCCGGCCGAACATCTGCATGCGCATCTTGAACAGCACGCGGTTCGAGATCTGCGCCAGCAGGTAGCCGGACGCGAACTGCGCCACGCCACGGACCAGCGCCACGCCAGTCAGCAGCGCGGGCACATGCCAGAGCTTGCCGGCGTAGTCGCCGCCAAACCCCTTGTCGAGCAGGTCGTTGACCACCTTCGGGATAATCCCCTCGCTGGCGGCCACCAGGCCCATGGCGAGGATGGCCAGCGCGAACAGGCGCATCTCGGGCTTCAGATAAGCCCAGACCCGCTTGAGGGTGTCGGCTTCCTGGGGCGTTTGTTTATTGTTTTCGTTCACGATGACTCCGCCCCGCTCGCACGGGGGGTTGTGCCTGCCAAGACTGCGACTACCGCTAGAATGGCGTTCCAAGAGGGGAACCTTGCAAGCATCTCTATGAAAATCTCTGTCGTACTGATTACGAAAAACGAGGCACACAATATCCGGGAGTGCCTCGAAAGCGTCTCCTGGTGCGACCGCGCGATTATAGTGGATTCGGGCAGCACGGACGGCACCGTGGAGGCTGCCCGCTCCATGGGTGCGGAGGTCTACGAAACCGCCACGTGGCCTGGTTTCGGCCCCCAGAAAAACCTCGCCCTCTCCAAGGCCCAGAGTGAGTGGGTCCTGTCCATCGACGCCGACGAGCGTGTCACGCCCGCGCTGCGCGACGAGATCCTGGCCGCCATCGACTCCGGCCAGGCCGATGCCTATGACATGCCCCGGCTCTCGCGGTTCTGCGGCCGGTTCATCCGCCACGGCGGCTGGTATCCGGACCGCCTCACCCGCCTGTTCCGGCTGGGCAAGGCCCGCTTCACCGATGACCTCGTCCACGAGAACGTGGTCACCGATGCTCCGGTGGCCCATCTGCGTTCACCGCTGCTGCACTACACCTACGACGACTTCTCGCAGGTGCTGCGCAAGATCGATCAATATTCAACGCTCGGCGCCCGGCAAGCCTTCGCGCGCGGCAAGACCGCCTCGCCAGCCAGCGCCCTGCTGCACGGCACCTGGGCGTTCCTGCGGACCTACCTGTTCCGGCGCGGCTTCCTCGACGGCCCGCAGGGGCTCGGCGTGGCGCTGATGAACGGACAGGCCAGTTACTACAAGTACGTCAAGCTGTGGCTGCTGCACCGGCAGGCAGCGGAGACACTCCCGCCATCAGCCGGTTTGCCACCACGCTGAATTCACGCGCAGTGGGCCCAAAGCCCATCTGCTCGATATGGACCGCCGCGTGCGCCAGCAGCGCGGCACGCAGCGAGACATCCCGCAGGCCCCGCCCGATCGCGTCGGCCAGCGCCGGCGCATCGCCGACCGGCACCAGCAGCCCCGCGCGGCCCTCGTCGAGAATCTCGCGCGGCCCGGTCGGGCAGTCGGTACTGACCACAACCTGACCGACCGCCAGCGCCTCCAGCAGAACATTCGGCAGCCCTTCCATCTTTGAACTGAACGCCATCAGGCGCGCGCGCCGGATCCAGGCGTACGGGTTCGACTGAAAACCCTGGAACGTGACGCGGTCAGCGATGCCGAGCGACTTCGCCAGCGCCTCGAGTTGCGGGCGGGAGGCACCATCTCCGACGATGACCAGCCTGTCCTCGATACCATCCGCCACCAGCCGTGCATAGGCGTGCAGCAGCGTGGTGAAGTCCTTCTGGCTTTCCTCGAGCCGACCCACCGACACGACGAACGGCCCGGCCGGCGCATCGACCGGTGCCTTGGCCTTCTCGCGGATGCTGTCCAGATCGATCGGGTTGTAGAGCCGCACGAACCGGTCTGCCGCCTCGGGGATCAGCGCCTGCGCATCGCGCAGCATGCTGTCGTTGAGCACCACCACGGCATCGTAGTGCTCGCGGCACTGCCGCCGCAGCTTGCGGAGCTTGCGGCCGTGCCCGCGCGCAAGGTGCGCCACGCTGAAATGCTGGTAGCCCATCATCGGCACAGGCAGCTTGCCCGTCAGCCGCGACACGGACATGTCGTAGTCCACCACCAGGTCATAGCCCTGCAGGATCTTGCGGAAGCGCCGGTTCAGCACCGGCTTGCGCACCGGCGGCAGCAGCAGTTCCTCGTAGATCTTGCCGAGCGGCCCGAGCTTGCGCTTCTTCTTGAGCTGCCGGCAGTGCGACAGCCAGGCCTCGGGCGCCAGCACGTGGACCTTCACGTCCTTCGGCAATCTTTCAAGAAAATGCGAGGCCAGTTCGTCCGACGGATAGGTGATCGTCAGCCCGATCTCGAACTGGCTGCGGTCCAGCGAGGTCAGCAGCGAGACCAGCGCGGTCTCGATTCCCCCATGCAGCAGATGCGTGACATGGAACAGGATGCGCCGCTTGCCGCCCTGCGTCATCGATTGCACCGCCGCCTCAGCCATAGATCATCCGGACGCTATCGCCCAGCGCGTTGCGGAAGGTGGTCAGCGCGTCGTCCGACGGCGTGACCTGCCATTGGTCGCCCAGCGTGGCCTCGCACTGCGCGGTCTTGTTGACGTAGCGGATACGCACTGGCACGCCCGGCGTACGCGCCGTGTGGGCAAGGTACGGCGTCAGCAGTTCGCGCAGCCGCTCGGTGGAGGCGTTGCCGTTGAAGCCCAGGCAGACCGCATCGGCATACTTGGCGCGCGCGGCCACGAGGTCCATCACCGACTCGGCCGTGAACCGCACGCCGCCGGTGAACGTATCGTGGCGGGCATTGCCCTGCGCGATCAGCAGCTCATCCTCGCGGAACATGTGGCGGTTGGCGTCGAACAATTCGTTGAACACGGTCATCTCGATCTGGCCCGTGCCATCATCGAGCAGCACGATCAGCATCTTGCCGCGCTGGGTCATCTGCGTGCGGATGCCGGTGATGACGCCCGCCACGATCTTGCCCCGCACGTCGCGGCCATAGCCGCCGCCATTGCCTTGCACTTCCTTCTCGAGCCCGGCCAGCGTACCCTTGACGAAGCGGCGCACCTCGTCGCGCCAGGCATCGAACAGGTGCCCCGAGAAGTAGTAGCCGAGCGCCTGCTTTTCCTCCTGCAGCGTGCGCTTGGGCGTCCAGCGCGGCTCGTCGAGCAGTTCCGGCCGGTGGGCATCGCCGGCGTCGCCCATCAGGTCGAACAGCGACACCTGATTGGCCGACTCCGCCTTCTGCTCGGCCGCTTCCATGGCGATGGACACCGAGGCCAGCAACTGGCCTCGGTTGTCATTGAGGCTGTCGAACGCGCCAGCGCGGATCAGCGCCTCGATCGTGCGGCGATTGACCTGCCGGCGGTCCACGCGCTCGCAGAAGTCGAACAGGTCCGCGAACGGCTTTTCCTCGCGGGCGCGCAGGATGTCCTCGATGGCGCCCTGCCCCGAGCCCTTGATGCCGCCCAGCCCGTAGCGGATGGTCCTGGCATCGGTCGGGGCGAAGCGGTATTCGCTGGCGTTGACGTCGGGCGGCAGCACGGCGATGCCGTTCAGGCGGCAATCCTCGTAGAGGATCTTGACCTTGTCCGTATCGTCCATGGCCAGCGACATGTTGGCTGCCATGAATTCGGCCGGGTGGTGCGCCTTGAGCCACGCAGTGTAGTACGCCAACAGCGCGTAGGCGGCCGCGTGCGACTTGTTGAAGCCGTAGCCGGCGAACTTCTCCATCAGGTCGAAGATGTCGTCGGCCTGCTGTGACGACAGCCCGTTCTTGGCGGCGCCCTCGCGGAACAACTCGCGGTGCTTGGCCATCTCCTCGGCCTTCTTCTTGCCCATGGCGCGGCGCAACAGGTCGGCGCCGCCAAGCGAGTAGCCACCGATGATCTGCGCCATCTGCATCACCTGCTCCTGGTAGACCATGATGCCGTAGGTCTCCTTGAGCACCGGTTCCACGCGCGGATCGGGGTACTCGACCTTCTCGCGGCCATGCTTACGGGCGCAGAAGCTCGGGATCAGGTCCATCGGACCCGGGCGATACAGCGCCACGAGGGCGATGATGTCCTCGAAGCGGTCAGGCTTGGCGTCCTTCAGCATGCCCTGCATGCCCCGGCTTTCCAGCTGGAACACGGCCACCGTGTTGGCGGTCTTCAGGATGTCGAATGCGGGGCCATCGGCCAGCGGGATCTGGCTGCAATTCCAGTCGGCCTTGCTCGGGTCCAGCCGGCGGATGTAGCGCTCGGCCCAGTCGAGGATGGTCAGCGTGGTCAGGCCCAGGAAGTCGAACTTGACCAGGCCGGCGGCTTCCACGTCGTCCTTGTCGTACTGGCTCACCACGCCGCTCATGCCGTCATTCTGGCCGCCCTGGGTGTAGAGCGGGCAGAAATCGGTGAGGCGGCCCGGCGCGATCAGCACGCCGCCGGCGTGCATGCCCACGTTCCGGGTCATGCCTTCCACACGCTGCGCCAACTCCAGCAGCTGGCGCACCTCTTCCTCGTTATTCTCGCGCTCGGCCAGGACCGGCTCTTCCTTCTTGGCTTCCTCGATGGTGACGAGCTTGCCCGGCTTGAACGGAATCAGCTTGGCCACGCCGTCGACAAAGCCATAGCCGAGGTCCAGCACGCGGCCCACGTCGCGCACGGCCGCCTTGGCGGCCATGGTGCCGAACGTGGCGATCTGCGATACGGCGTCCTTGCCGTACTTCTCCTTCACATACGTGATCACGCGGTCACGGCCGTGCTGGCAGAAGTCGATGTCGAAGTCGGGCATCGAGACCCGCTCCGGATTCAGGAAACGCTCGAACAGCAGCGCGTACTTGAGCGGGTCCAGGTCGGTAATGCCCAGTGCGTACGCGACCAGCGAGCCGGCGCCCGAGCCCCGGCCCGGCCCCACCGGCACGCCGTTGTTCTTGGCCCAGTTGATGAAGTCCGCCACGATCAGGAAGTAGCCCGGGAAGCCCATCTTGATGATGGTGCCGGTCTCGAACTCCAGCCGCGCGTAGTACTCGGGCCGCTGCGCCTCGCGCTCGGCTTCGTCCGGGAACAGGACAACCAGCCGCTTCTCCAGGCCCTCGCGCGCCATGTGGATCAGGTAGTCGTCGAGCGACATGCCGTCCGGCGTGGGGAACAGCGGCAGGCGCGGCTTGCCCAGCTCCAGCGTCAGGTTGCAGCGCCGCGCGATCTCGACGGCGTTCTGCAGCGCGGAAGGAATGTCCGCGAACAGCGCGCACATCTCGTCCTGCGTCTTGAAATACTGGTCGGTCGTGAACTTGCGCGTGCGGCGCGGGTTGGCCAGCAGCTCGCCCTCGGCGATGCAGACGCGGGCCTCGTGCGCCGTGAAGTCGTCCGGCGTCATGAACTGCACCGGGTGGGTGGCCACCACCGGTAGCTGCATCGCGGCGGCCAGCTGCACGGCCTGCTGGACGTAGGCATCGGTGCCGGGGTGCCCGGCCCGTTGCAGTTCGATATAGAACCGCTGCGGGAACACGCGCGCCCAGTGCTGCGCGGCGCGGCGGGCGCCTTCCTCGTTGCCGTTGGCCAGCGCCTGGCCGATATCGCCGCCCATGGCGCCGGATAGCGCGATCATGCCCGTGGCCAGCGGCAGCCCGTCCTCGCCGGGTTCGTCGAACCAGCCCGGCTCGATCTCGGCGCGGCCCTTGTGCTGGTTGCCCAGCCACGCACGCGAGAGCAGCATGCACAGGTTCAGGTAGCCACGGCGGTCCTGCACCAGCAGCAGCATGCGCGCGGGCTTGTCGCGGTCATCGGCGTTGGTCAGCCAGACGTCAGCGCCCACTACCGGTTTCACGCCGTCCCCGCGCGCTTCCTTGTAGAAGCGGATCAGGCCGAAGGCGTTGGCGAGGTCGGTCAGGGCGAGCGCGCCCATGCCATCCTTGGCGGCGGCCTTGACGGCATCCTCCAGGCGGACGATGCCGTCCACGACGGAGTATTCGGAATGCAGGCGGAGGTGTACGAAGCGGGGTGCAGACATAGGGCGCCATTGTACCGGCTCCCCCCGCCTGAAAACTTGAGACTTTTCGGAAAATGCGGGGCTCGGGCGACGCCTGGCCCGGCCCAGGGTGCCTGGAAACAGGGTGTCAGCCAGGCTCGCAAGCGGCTATAATTTCGCCTTTCCAATCAGGCAGTTATCGCGCGGCCCGCCGCGCGGTCCGGCAGCGCCCATCCCATGCAGATCGTCAATATTTCCGCTTACAAATTCGTCACGCTGGACGACATCGAGACCCTGCGTCCGGAAATGCGCGCGCGCTGCGAGGCGGCCGGCCTCAAGGGCACGATCCTGCTGGCGCCCGAGGGCATCAACATGTTCCTGGCCGGCCCGCGCGACGCCATCGACACCTTCATGGCCTGGCTCCACGCCGACGCGCGCTTCGCGGACATCGCGCCCAAGGAGAGCCTGTCGGACAACCAGCCATTCAAGCGGATGCTGGTGCGCGCCAAGAAAGAAATCATCACCATGAAGATGCCGCTGATCCGCCCCGAGGCGGGCCGGGCGCCGTCCGTGCGGCCCGTGGATCTCAAGCGCTGGCTCGACCAGGGCCACGACGACGCCGGCCGCCCCGTGGTGATGCTCGATACACGCAATGCGTTCGAGGTGGCCGTGGGCACCTTCGAGAACGCGGTGGAATACGACATTGCGAAGTTCAGCGATTTTCCGCCCGCCGTGGCCGCCCGCAAGGCCGAACTGGAGGGCAAGACCGTAGTGTCGTTCTGCACCGGCGGCATCCGCTGCGAGAAGGCTGCCATCCACATGCAGGAAGTGGGCATGGAGCACATCTACCAGCTCGAAGGCGGCATCCTGAAGTACTTCGAGGAAGTGGGCGGCAGCCACTACAAGGGCGACTGCTTCGTGTTCGACTATCGAACCGCGCTGAACCCCAGCCTCGAGCCGGCCGGCCCGGTGCAGTGCTTTGCCTGCCGTGCGGTGGTCACGCCAGAGGAACAGCAACATCCAAGCTATGTGGTGGGCAAGCAATGCCCGCATTGCGCGGCGCAGAGCGGTCAGGCGGCCGCCTGACGCACACATCCCAACGCGAATTCACCTGGCAATTCGCCGAGTTCTTACGCGGCGAGCAGGTGATAGAGGTTGCGCAGCATGCCTGCGGTGGCACCCCAGATGAAGCGGTGGCCACCTTCCTCGCGCGGGTACGGCATCGAATAAAACTGACGTTCGCCCTCCTCCCAGCGAAACAGCCGCCGCTCGTGGCGTGACGGGTCCATCAGGAAGGCCAGCGGCACTTCGAAGATGTCGGCCACCTCGCCGGCATCAGCCTCCAGCGCGAAGCCGGTGCGCACCAGCCCCACAATGGGGCTGACGTGGTAGCCGGTGCCCGTGATGTAGTCGGGCAGCGAGCCGAGCACCTCGATATAGTCCCGATCAAGCCCGATCTCTTCCTTCGTCTCACGCAGCGCGGTAGCGATGCGGTCCGCATCGTAGGTTTCCTGCCGCCCGCCCGGAAAGCTGATCTGGCCCGCGTGGGCATTGAGGTTGGCGTTGCGTTCGGTCAGCAGCACGGTCAGGCCGTCGGTACGGTCCACCAGCGGCACCAGTACGGCGGCTTCGCGCAGGCCCCGGCTCCTGTCGTAGACACGCGACTCGTCAGTCAGCTCGGGTTCCCAGGCTGGCGGCGATAGCAGGCGGTGGCGGATAAAGTCCGGGCGCATCCGGGGCGCCGAGAGCGGCGCGCGGAGGGCATCGGTGCCGATGACCGGCAAGGTTTCTGGGTCGAATTTGGGGCGCATGACACCATCGAGTATGACAGAAGCGCGCCATGTCGCGCTGCAGCACACATATAAGCAAAAAGGACACCCGAAGGTGTCCTTTCCGAATCCGATACAGCACCGGTTGCCCGGTGCCGGACGGCATCGCCTTACTCGGCGGCAGCAGCCTTCGCAGCCTTCGAGACCAGCTTTTCCTTGATACGTGCCGACTTGCCCGAACGCTCGCGCAGGTAGTACAGCTTTGCACGGCGCACGTCGCCACGACGCTTCACTTCGATGCCGGCGATCAGCGGCGAGTACAGCTGGAACGTACGTTCCACGCCTTCACCCGACGAGATCTTGCGCACGATGAAGGACGAGTTCAGGCCACGGTTACGCTTGGCGATCACCACGCCTTCGTAGGCCTGCACGCGCTTGCGGGTGCCTTCCACGACGTTCACGTTGACGATCACGGTGTCGCCCGGGGCGAACGCGGGAATGGTCTTGTTCGCGGTCAGGCGCGCAATCTCTTCCTGCTCGATTTGCTCGATGAGGTTCATCGTTTCTTCTCCATTACCATCATGCCAGCGTTGTATGCCCCAGGACTTGGCCCGGGCCCCGGCAGAGGATGGGGTTTCATTTGACGGGAGCGAACTCCCGCCCTGCTTTCGCCGTCCACTCCGACAGAAACTTCTCATCGGCCTTGGACAACAAACCTTGTCCGCGCGCCGCCTCGATCAAATCGGGACGCTTGCGCGCGGTGTTGGCCAGCGCCTGCTGGCGCCGCCATTTCTCGATCTCGGCGTGATGGCCCCCGAGCAAAATATCGGGCACCCGCACACCTTCGTATTCTTCCGGCCGCGTGTAATGCGGACAATCCAGCAGGCCGTTGACGAAGCTGTCCTGCACGGCCGACTGCGCATCGCCCAGCACGCCAGGCAGATGCCGCACCACCGCGTCGATCAGCGCCATGGCCGGCAGTTCCCCACCGGACAGGACGAAATCGCCGAGGCTGATTTCCTCGACCACGCGGCGGTCGATCAGCCGCTGGTCGATGGCCTCGTAGCGGCCGCACAACAGCACCAGCCCGGGCCGCCGCGACAGCGACATCACCTTCTCATGCGTGAGCGGGGCGCCCTGCGGCGACATCAGTACCACATGTGGGACTGCCACACCGGCTTCCGCCTGCGCCGCGGCCGCCGCGTCGATCGCGTCGTCCAGCGGCTTGGCCAGCATCACCATGCCAGGACCACCGCCGTAAGGCCGGTCGTCGATGGTGCGGTAATTGTCGACCGTGAAGTCGCGCGGATTCCAGGTGCGCAGCGCGTAACGCTGCTGCTTGGCCGCCCGGCTGGTAATGCCCCAGTCGGTCAGCGCCCGAAACATCTCGGGAAACAGCGTGATTACATCGAACTGCATCCGCGGCCCCTTGGTGTGCTTCGGTACTTCAGTAGTCGAGCCCCCAGTCCACCACGATGCGCCGGGCGGCGGTATCCACCGTGCGCAGGAACGCGTCCACGAACGGCACCAGCCGCTCGCCGGGCTTGCCATCCGGCAGCGTGTACGCCACCTGGAGGATCTGGTGGGCGCCATTGTCGATCAGGCCGGATACTTCGCCCAGGGTTTCGCCCTGTTCGTTGATCACGGCGCAACCGATCAGGTCGACCCAGTAAAACTCATTCTCTTCCGGCGGCGGAAAATCCGCACGCCGGATCCAGACGCGACGCCCTTTCAGGGCTTCGGCCACATTGCGGTCCGCTACGCCGGTGGCCTGGGCCACCACGGTGCCGCTATGTTCGCGCGACTGGGCAATCTTGACGCACAACGCCTCGTCCGGCTGTGCCGGCGCCACCACCACGCCGGCCTGCGGCGCGCGAAGCAGCCACCAGCGGCGGGCGTGGAGCAATGCGGAGGCGTCGTCCGCGTGCGGCAGGACCTTGATCCAGCCACGGATGCCATAGGCGGCGCCCACATAGCCCACTTCGACGAGATCGTCGGGGAGGCTGTCGGTGAACAGCAGCGCAGCGGGCAGCTTGCGGGGCTTGGGCGGCTGGCCCGATACCTCGGCCTGCGCCGCGGTACCTTGCCGGTTCAACGGCTTGCGGCCGGGGGCGTTGCCAGTCACTGAGACGATGCGTCCGATGCGTCAGGCACGCGCCACAACGGGCCGCGCGCCATGGCGGCAATCAGGCAGCGGCCTTGGCGGCTTGCTTGACCAGGCGGGCAACCGTCGGCGACAGCTGCGCGCCAACGCCTTGCCAGTACGTCAGGCGGTCTTGCACCAGGCGCAGGCTTTCTTCCTTGCCGGAGGCGAGCGGGTTATAGAAACCAACGCGCTCGATGAAACGGCCATCGCGACGGTTGCGCGAGTCAGCGGCAACGATATTGAAGAAGGGGCGCTTCTTGCTGCCGCCGCGAGCCAGACGGATTACGACCATGGGGTTATTCCTCGAAAAAACGGGGGTGTGCGAACACGAAACGCAAGAGTATAGCCCAGTTCCCGATGCCAAACAAACACTTAGCGCGCATTTCGCGCCGCGCCCGGCCCTTTGTGCGCCGTTGGCGCAACATGGGCTGCTGGCACCGTCGCGTAAACCGTTGCAACTCGCCGTGAAACCCGCTGTGAAACCTGTCGCGAAATCTCCGGCCGGCACGACGTTACAAAGCTGGCAAAAATGTCGAAACAATCGGTTACACGGGTAACGGGATTGGCATAGGCGGTCACACGGCGCCTGCGTACCATGAACCCATCTTCCTGACTCTTTTCCCTGCTAAGGATCTTGGGATCTCGCATGCTTACCCGCCCCCACCTGCGTCTCCTGGTGGCTGGTACCTTGGCCCTCTCGGGCCTGATCGGCAGTATTGCCGCCAGCCACGCGCAAGTTGCCTTCTGGCACACCGCCCGGGCCGAACAATCGGCGCGCGTCAATCGCGTTGCCGGTGGCTGGGAAATGGCGAGTGTGCGTGCCGAAAGCCGGGACCATGTGCGGGCGCAGATCGAACGGATGGAACAGCGGGCGCGCAATGACGACCGCCTGAGCGGGCGCCCGCCCGGAGCCGCGGGACGCGACGATGACCGCCCGGTGCGGCAGACGTCCGACCGCAGCAGCATGAATGCTACCCCGGGTCGCGGCAACGACATGCGCCCGGCGGGCATGGGCCCGGGCTGGCAGGCGCGCGGCCGCGATGGCGGGCGCTGAGATCCCCGCCCCTCCCCACTCCCCTTTCTCGAACGGCCGGAACTCCGGCCGTTTTGCCGTGTCTCTCAGGATGTGCGTGCCTCGTGCCCGTACAGGCTGCCGCCCGGTGCAGTCGGCGATTCCAGACGGGGTTCAACCCCGGCGCCCTCGCAGCGTGCCGTCGTTGCGCAGACGGCAATCGAACTGACCTGCCTCTGCCCGGCACCCACTGGTCCGGCTCCGGCCACTCCGGTCTTGTCCCGATATCCTCGCCGGGCGCAGCCTCCACGTACAATGTGACGATTGTCGGCCCCCGTGCCTGCCACATCGCCACCCACAATGCCTACCACCGCAAGCCAAGCCCCCGCCCTCGGCGCCGATGCACGCCGCCCGGCCCGGGGCAAGTCCAAGCTGATCACCGTCGCCCTGGCGTTCCTGTTCGGCAGCCTGGGCGCGCATCGCTTCTATCTGAAGGGTTTCGGCGACAAGTTCGGCTGGGCGCACCTGCTGGCCACGCTGGCCGGCGCGATCGGGATTGCCTCGCTGGTGACAGGCGCCGGCTCCACCGCGCTGAACTGGACGTTCGCAGTAGCGGGCGGCACCTCGGTAATTGCGGCATTCCTGACCGCCATCGTGTTCGGGTTGCGTCCCGACGACCGCTGGGATGCGCGTTACAACGCACACGGCACACCCACGCGCTCCGGCTGGCCCGTGGTGATCCTGGTCATCCTGTCGCTGCTGATCGGTACCGGCCTCCTGATGGCCGGGCTCGCCATCAGCTTCCAGACGTTCTTCGAGTCGCAGGTGGAGGCGGCCAAGGCGCTTTCCCAATAGTTAGCGCGCACTTTCGCTGCAACATGACAATGGGATGACATTGGTCAAACGCGCTCCTGCAAATCGCCCATACTGGTAAGTCCGAGTACGCACGGTATGGAGCATGGCCCGCCATGGCGGGTCGATGCAAAGGAGCGCCCGATGGAACATCCCACGTATGAAGAAGGACGCCTGGCTGCCATCGCGGTCAGGCTGGCCCTGTCGTCCGGCCTGCCGGCGACCAGTGCGAAGGCCGCGCTGGAGTTGGCCTGCCGCATGATCGAGGACCAGCAGGCGGCGCCTCAGAACAGCGAACCCTGCCGGTCATCGGTGTCGCGGGGTCGCCCGGTGGGCCGGGTCGGCCTGGGCGGCGGCCTGAACAGCGACGTATCCAGTTCGAACCGGTTGTAACGGAAGCCTAGCCGCTCGGCGGTCTTGTAGAACCGCTGACGCATCAGATCCGCCCAGATCCCCGTGCCGCGCATGCGCGAGGCGAAGTCGGCATCGTAATCCTTGCCGCCCCGCATCTCGCGTACACGGTTCATGACCCGCTCGGCACGGTCCGGGAAATGCGCTTCCAGCCACTCCTGGAATAGCGGGCGCACCTCCCACGGCAGACGCAGCACGATGTAGTTGGCATAGACCGCCCCGGCCTCCCGGGCGGCTTCCAGCACGCGCTCGAGGTCCGGTTCGGTGACGAACGGGATGATCGGCGCCACGCTCACCCCCACTGGAATCCCCGCATCGGTCAGTTCGCGGATGGTGCGCAGTCGCCGCGCCGGCGTGGCCGCGCGTGGCTCCAGCGTGCGGGCGATGCCAGCGTCGAGTGTGGTGATCGTCACAGCCCCCACCGCCAGCCGCTTGGCGGCCATGGGCGCCAGCAAGTCGATATCACGTTCGATCAGTGACGACTTCGTGATCAGCGCCACCGGGTGGTCGGTCTCCTGCAATACCTCTAACAGGCTGCGCGTGATGCGCTGCTCGCGCTCGATGGGCTGGTAGGCGTCAGTGTTCACGCCCAGCGCGATGGTTTCGCAGCGATATGACGGCCTGGACAATTCGTCACGCAGGCGCTCGGCCGCATTGGTCTTGGCGTAGAGCTTCGTCTCGAAATCGAGCCCCGGCGACAGGTCCAGATAGGCGTGCGTCGGCCGGGCGAAGCAGTAGATGCAGCCGTGCTCACAGCCCCGGTAAGGATTGATCGAGACATCGAACGGGATGTCTGGCGAGGCGTTGCGCGTCAGGATCGAGCGGGCCTGCTCCAGCGTGACCTGGGTGACGAGCCTGGGCGGCAGCGCGCCATCGGCGGGAGCCACGTCGTCGGCCGGCGCCCAGCCGTCGTCGAACGCCTCGCGCTGGTCGCGCTCGAAGCGTCCCTGGAGATTGCTGACGGCGCCGCGCCCCTTGCGGGCCACGGGCGGGCGGCGGGCACCTTCGCCCTCCCCGTCGCCGCCGAAATCGTGATCGTCACCCATCTTGCGTCGGACGGCCTTACTCGCGTTCTTCCACCGAGATGGCCAGTGTCTCCTTGATTTCTTCCATCACTACATAGCTCTTGGATTGGGCTGCGCCCGGCAACTGCAACAGAATGTCGCCGAGCAGGCGGCGGTACTCGCTGATCTCGCGAATCCGCGCCTTGATCAGGTAGTCGAAGTCGCCCGAGACAAGGTGACACTCCAGCACCTCGGGAATCCGCAGCACCTCGCGCCGGAACTGCTCGAACATATTGCCCGATTTGTTGCCCAGCGAAATCTCCACGAATACCAGCAGCGCGCTACCCAGCAGCCCCGGATTCAGCCGGGCGTAGTAGCCCATGATGACACCGTCGCGCTCCAACCGCTTCACGCGCTCGATGCACGGCGTGATGGTCAGCCCCACCCGCTCCGCCAGGTCTTTCATCGACACCCGCCCGTCGTCCTGGAGCACCGTAAGAATCTTCCGATCCAGCCGATCGAGGCCGCGCACTGGCTGACGCGTCGTTCTCATGACTTTTTCCTGTTTTTCTAAATTAATCGGTAACTAACACTGCTTTGAAGTCAATAGTATAGATA
The DNA here is from genome assembly GCF_046535395.1 of Cupriavidus sp. SIMBA_020. Classification (NCBI taxonomy): domain Bacteria; kingdom Pseudomonadati; phylum Pseudomonadota; class Betaproteobacteria; order Burkholderiales; family Burkholderiaceae; genus Cupriavidus; species Cupriavidus sp. SIMBA_020. Next base: position 782,205 of record NZ_JAWRWU010000001.1, read on the forward strand.
CGAATCCTTCCATTTCATTCTTTCGCAGGTCCGGAGTCATCGAAATGCGTGTTCTTGTGCTTGGCAGTGGTGTTATTGGCGTGACCAGCGCGTGGTACCTGGCCCGTGCCGGTCATGAAGTGACCGTCGTGGATCGCGAGGCCGCGCCGGCGCTTGGCACCAGCTTTGCCAATGCCGGCCAGATCTCGCCGGGCTACGCGTCGCCGTGGGCCGCGCCGGGTGTGCCGCTCAAGGCCATCAAGTGGATGTTCCAGGAACACGCCCCGCTGAGCATCAGGCCGGATGGCACGCTGTTCCAGCTCCAGTGGATGTGGCAGATGCTGCGCAACTGCACGCCGGCACGCTATGCCGTGAACAAGGAACGCATGGTGCGACTGGCCGAGTACAGCCGCGATTGCATCCGCACGCTGCGGGCCGAGACCGGTATTGCCTACGAAGGCCGCCAGCAGGGCACGCTCCAGGTGTTTCGCACGGACGCGCAGCTCGAAGCCGCCGCGCGCGACATCGCCGTGCTCGAGGAAGCGGGCGTGCCCTATCAATTGCTTTCGCGCGAGGAACTCGGCGCGAGCGAACCGGCGCTGGCCGCCGCAGGCCACAAGCTGGCCGGCGGCCTGCGCCTGCCGAACGATGAAACCGGGGATTGCCAGCTGTTTACCCAGCGGCTGGCAGCCATGGCCGAATCGCTTGGCGTGCAGTTCCTGTACAACCGCTCGATCGACGGCCTGATGACCCAGGGCGACGCCGTGACCGGTGCCGTGGTCGGCGGCCAGCCGATGTATGCCGAGGCCGTGGTGGTGGCCCTGGGCAGCTGGTCCACGCCGTTCGTCCGCAACGTGCTGCCGGGACTGTCGAACCTGCCGGTGTATCCCCTCAAGGGCTTCTCGATCACGGTGCCGATGACCGATGCCGCACGCAGCCCGGTGTCGACGGTGCTCGATGAGACCTACAAGGTGGCGATCACGCGCTTCGACGACCGCATCCGCGTGGGCGGCATGGCGCAGATCGTCGGCTATGACCGTTCGCTCGACCCGGCCAAGCGCCGCACGCTCGAACACGTGGTGACGGACCTGTTCCCCGGCGCCGGCGATGTCAGCCGCGCCACGTTCTGGACCGGCCTGCGTCCGATGACGCCGGACGGCACGCCAGTGGTCGGCCCCGCCGGCATTCGCGGCCTGTGGCTCAACACCGGCCACGGCACGCTCGGCTGGACCATGGCCTGCGGCTCGGGCAAGCTGCTGTCCGACCTGGTCTCCGGCACGCAGCCGGCGATCCGCGCCGACGACCTGTCGGTGGACCGCTACCGCCAGCCCGCGCGCGCACACGGCGTGCCGCGTCCGGTGCCGGCCTGATCGGTTCTGAGCGTTCCTGAGCGTCCGTACTTCGACGAAAAAAAGGCGACCTTCGGGTCGCCCTTTTTCATCCCCAACGCAAGCTGCGCGTCAGAACTGGTCCACCGACATCGCCTTGACCGGCTCGGCACCGGCCACGATGGCGTCGCGCAGCGACGTCGCCTGCGACAGGATGTGCTCGCCGAAGAAATGCGCCGTGGCGATCTTGGCATCGTAAAACGACGGATCTTCGCCGCGCTTGGCATCGGCCGCCAGCATCGCGCGGCCCAGTTGCCAGCCCGAGAACACGATGCCGCACAGCTTCAGGTACGGCACGCTGCCTGCGAATACCGCGTTCGGATCGCCCTTGGCATTCTCCACGACGAAGCGCACCACGGCCTCGAGCGCCTCGCGGCCCCGCTTGAGCTGGCCCTGCACTGCCACGAAGGCAGCGCCGCCATGCTGGCCCAGCGCGGCCTCGGTCTCGGCGATCTTCGCGCAGATCGCGCGCGCCACGGCACCGCCATCGCGCACGGTCTTGCGCCCCACGAGGTCATTGGCCTGGATGGCCGTGGTGCCCTCGTAGATCGGCAGGATCCGCGCATCGCGGTAGTACTGGGCCGCGCCGGTTTCCTCGATGAAACCCATGCCGCCGTGCACCTGCACGCCAAGGCTGGTCACATCGATCGACAGCTCGGTGCTCCAGCCTTTGACCACAGGCACCATGAACTCGTAGAACGCCTGGTTTTCGCGGCGCGTCGCCTCGTCCGGATGCTGGTGGGCGGCATCGCTGGCCGCGGCGGCCACGTAGGCCACGGCGCGTGCGCCCTCGATCAGCGCGCGCATCGTCATCAGCATGCGCTTGACGTCGGGGTGATGGATGATCGTCACGGCCTCGCGCGCCGAGCCATCGACCGGCCGGCTCTGCACGCGGTCCCGCGCATAGGCCACGGCGTGCTGGTAGGCGCGCTCGGACACCGCGATGCCCTGCATGCCCACCGCGAAGCGCGCCGCGTTCATCATGATGAACATGTATTCGAGGCCGCGATTCTCCTCGCCGACCAGCGTGCCGATGGCGCCGCCATGGTCGCCGAACTGGAGCACCGCCGTCGGGCTGGCCTTGATGCCAAGCTTGTGCTCGATCGACACGCAGTGCACGTCGTTGCGCGCACCGGTCGTGCCGTCCGGGTTGACCAGAAACTTCGGCACGACGAACAGCGAGATGCCCTTGACGCCCTCCGGCGCGCTTGGCGTGCGGGCCAGCACCAGATGGACGATGTTCTTCGCCATGTCGTGCTCGCCGTACGTGATGAAGATCTTGGTGCCGAACAGCTTGAACGTGCCGTCGCCCTGCGGCTCGGCGCGCGTGCGCACGGCGGCCAGGTCAGAGCCGGCCTGCGGCTCGGTCAAGTTCATCGTGCCGGTCCACTCGCCTGCGATCAGCTTGGGCAGGATGACCGCCTTCTGTTCGTCGGTACCGGCAGTCAGCAAGGCTTCGATGGCGCCGTCGGTCAGCAGCGGGCACAGCGCGAACGACAGGTTGGCGCTGTTCAGCATCTCGATGCACGGCGTGGCGACGAGCTTGGGCAAACCCTGGCCGCCAAAATCGCTCGGGTGCAGCACACCCTGCCAGCCGCCCTCGCCAAACTGGCGGAACGCGTCGCGGAACCCGGGCGTGGTGGTGACCACGCCATCCTTCCAGCTGCTGGGGTCGAGATCGCCCGCGCGGTTCAGCGGGGCCACCACTTCCTCGTTGAACCGGGCCGCTTCCTCGAGCACGGCCTGCGCCGTGTCCGGGGTGGCTTCCTCGTAGCCCGGCATCTGGCTGACGGCGTTCAGGTCCGCCAGTTCGTTCATGACGAACAGCATGTCCTTGAGCGGTGCGCGATAAGTCATCGAAGTCTCCTGGATATTGTAAAAAAGCCGCTCGCGGGATGCTCCCGGAACGGCTTCATTCTTCTTGTTGTGGCGCCGGCGCCCATACCTGACGGTACGCGGCCCGGCGCGGGCCAGACATCAGCCCAGTGCTGCCACCAGTTCCGGCACCACGGTGTTCAGGTCGCCCACCAGGCCGTAGTCCGCCACCGAGAAGATCGGGGCTTCGGCGTCCTTGTTGATCGCGACGATCACCTTGGAGTCCTTCATGCCGGCCAGATGCTGGATCGCGCCCGAAATACCGACGGCGATGTACAGCTGCGGCGCGACGATCTTGCCGGTCTGGCCGACCTGGTAGTCGTTCGGCACGAAGCCGGCATCCACGGCTGCGCGCGAGGCGCCCAGCGCGGCGCCCAGCTTGTCAGCCAGCGGCGTCAGCACCTTGGTGTAGTTCTCGCCCGAACCCACGCCACGGCCACCGGACACGATGATCTTGGCGGCGGTCAGCTCCGGACGGTCGCTCTTGGCCACTTCGCGCGAGACGAATTGCGAGATGCCCAGGTCAGCCACGGCCGGCAGGGTCTCGACCGCAGCCGAGCCACCTTCGGCGGCAACCGCGTCGAACGCCGTGCCGCGCACGGTGATGACCTTGATCTTGTCGGCCGACTTCACGGTGGCAATGGCGTTGCCAGCGTAGATCGGGCGCTCGAAGGTATCCGGTGCGTCGACCTTGGAGATTTCCGAGATCTGGGCCACGTCCAGGCGGGCGGCCACGCGCGGCAGGATGTTCTTGCCGTACGGCGTAGCCGGCGCCAGGATGTGGCTGTAGTCGTTGGCGATGGCCAGCGCCTGCTCGGCCACGTTCTCGGCCAGGCCGTCGCCGAAATAGGCGGCATCGGCCAGCAGCACCTTGGTAACGCCGGCGATCTTGGCAGCGGCATCGGCGGCAGCCTTGGCGTTGGCGCCGGCTACCAGCACGTGGACGTCGCCACCGCACTGGGCGGCAGCCGTCACGGTGTTCAGCGTGGCGGCCTTGATCGATTGATTGTCGTGTTCAGCAATGACGAGTGCAGTCATGTTTTCTCTCCCCGCGCTCAGATAACCTTGGCTTCAGACTTCAGCTTTTGCACCAGCGTGGCCACGTCCGGCACCATCACGCCTGCGCTGCGCTTGGCCGGCTCCACGACCTTCACGGTCGACAGACGCGGGGCCACATCCACGCCGAGGTCTTCGGGCTTCACGGTTTCCAGCGGCTTCTTCTTGGCCTTCATGATGTTCGGCAGCGTCACGTAGCGCGGCTCGTTCAGGCGCAGGTCCGTGGTCACCACGGCCGGCAGCTTGACCGACAGCGTTTCCAGACCGCCATCCACTTCACGGGTCACCGATGCCTTGCCATCCGCCACCACTACCTTCGAGGCGAACGTGGCTTGCGGCAGGCCGGCCAGCGCGGCCACCATCTGGCCGGTCTGGTTCGAGTCATCGTCGATGGCCTGCTTGCCCAGGATCACCAGTTGCGGCTGCTCCTTGTCGATCAGTGCCTTGATCAGCTTGGCCACGGCCAGCGGCTGCAGGTCTTCGCTCGATTCCACCAGGATGCCGCGGTCGGCGCCGATGGCCATCGCGGTACGCAGGGTCTCCTGGCACTGCGTGACACCGCACGACACGGCGATCACTTCGGTGACGACGCCAGCTTCTTTCAGGCGCACGGCCTCTTCCACGGCGATTTCGTCGAACGGGTTCATGCTCATCTTGACGTTGGCCAGGTCGACGCCCGTGCCATCCGACTTCACGCGGACCTTGACGTTGTAGTCCACCACCCGCTTGACTGCGACGAGTACTTTCATGCGCTCACTCCACTGATAGCTGATAGTCCAAAGATTTAAATCGCTCGCCATTATAACCACCGGGGTGGCGCAGCTTTAGTTTTTCGAACGATCGTACTATTTTATAGACAAAGAATTGCCGGGGCTAGCCCGGCAATCGAAGAAATCTGCGCCCATTGTGCCGCAGGATGCCCCGCGTGCACAGGGTTTGGACGATTTCCTCGAAAATCGTCCCTGACCGGCACCCGAGTGATGATTACCAGGCGGTGATCACCGACTCCTTGTAGGTGTTGGTGATGTACTGCTTCACCTCGGCCGAGTGGTAGGCCTTGACCAGCTTGGCCACCCACGGCTTGTCCTTGTCCGCCGCGCGGATGGCAATCAGGTTCGCGTACGGGCCCTTGGGGCCTTCTGTGGCGATTGCATCACGCGTGGGCGACAGGCCGGCGGACTCGGCGTAGTTGCCGTTGATCGCGGCGGCATCCAGGTCGTCAAGCGAGCGCGGCAGCTGGGCGGCGTCCAGTTCGACGATCTTGATCTTCTTCGGATTTTCCACGATGTCCAGCGGCGTGGCCTTCAGGCCGGCATCCGGACGCAGCTTGATCAGGCCCTTGGCCTGCAGCAGCAACAGGCCGCGGCCGCCGTTGGTCGGATCGTTCGGCACGCCCACGCGGGCGCCCTGCTTGATCTGGTCCAGCGACTTCACCTTCTTCGAGTACACGCCCATCGGGAACGTGACCGTGAAGCCCACGTGCGTAAACTTGTAGCCGCGATCCTTGATCTGGGCTTCCAGGTACGGCAGATGCTGGTAGCTGTTGGCGTCGAGGTCGCCTGCGGCCAGCGCGGCGTTCGGCTGGATGTAGTCGCTGAACTCCACCACCTGGATATTCAGGCCGTCCTTGGCCGCCACCTTCTTCACCTGCTCCATGATCTGCGCGTGCGGGCCGCCCGTCACGCCAACCTTGATCGGCTTTTCCTGCGCCAGCGCGCCCGTGGAAACGGCCAGGCCCAGCGCCACTGCAGCAGCAGTCTTCAGCAAATTACGACGTTGCATTTTCGATTTACCCCTAGTTTCCCAAAGAATTGAAGCCGATCAACGATGGCTGATGCGGCGCACGAGCCAGTCGCCAAAGCTCTGCACGGCCTGTACGAAGACGATCAGGATCACCACCACGGCGACCATGACCTCGGTGATATAGCGCTGGTAGCCGTAGCGGATGCCCAGGTCACCCAGCCCGCCGCCGCCGATGGCGCCGGCCATGGCCGAATAGCCGACCAGGCTCACGAAGGTGATGGTCAGGCCGGCCACGATGCCAGGCATCGCCTCGGGCAGCAGCACTTTCCAGACGATCTGGCGCGTGGTGGCGCCCATCGACTGCGCGGCTTCCACGAGGCCCTTGTCCACCTCGCGCAGCGCCGCCTCGACCAGCCGGGCGATGAACGGCACCGCCGCGATCGTCAGCGGCACCACGGCCGCCGTCGTGCCGATCGACGAACCGACGATAAAGCGCGTGAACGGGATCACCACCACCAGCAGGATGATGAACGGGATCGAACGCACCGCGTTCACGACCACGCCGATGGAGCGGTTGAACAGCGGATGCGACAGCACGCCGCCCCGGTTGGTCAGGTGCAGCAGCACGCCCAGCGGCACGCCGAACAATGCGCCCACCACGCCCGAGATCGACACCATCAACAGCGTCTCGCCGAACGACGCCAGGAACAGGTCAAACATTTCAGACCACATGTTCGATCTCCTCCACCACAACGCCCTGCGTCTGCAAATACTCCATGGCCGCGCGCACCGCGGCCGGCTCGCCCGTAGCCATGATCGCCAGCGAGCCGAACGCCTGCCCCTGGATCTCGTCGATATGGCCGTGCAGGATGTTGAAGTCCAGCCCGTGCTGGCGGATCGCCTGGGCCAGCACCGGCCGGTCGACGTTCTCGCCCGTGAAAGCCAGTCGGTAGACGTGGTCGCGGCCGTTGCCGAGCCGGCTTTCCACGCGCTTGAGCACGCTGGCCGGCAGCTCCTGGGCGATCACGTCGCCGATCATCGCGCGCGTGACGGCGTGCTGCGGGCGCAGGAAGACGTCGATCACGCGGCCGGTTTCCACGACCTGGCCGGCCTCGAGCACGGCCACGCGGTCGCAGACCTGCTTGATGACCTCCATCTGGTGCGTGATCATGACGATGGTCAGGCCCAGCTCGCGGTTGATCTGCTTGAGCAGGTCGAGGATCGCACGCGTGGTCTCGGGGTCCAGCGCGGAGGTGGCTTCGTCGGACAGCAGCACCTTCGGCTTGCTGGCCAGCGCACGCGCAATACCCACGCGCTGCTTCTGCCCACCGCTGATCTGCGCGGGATAGCGGTCGCGCAGGGCCGACAGGCCCACGAGGTCCAGCAGCGGCAGCACCGTCGCGGCAATTTCTGACTTGGTTTTGCCGGCCAGCTCCAGCGGCAGCGCTACGTTGTCATAGACCGTGCGCGACGACAGCAGGTTGAAATGCTGGAAGATCATGCCGATCTCGCGGCGCGCCGCGCGCAGGCGGTTGGCGTCCAGCGCGGTCAAATCGTGGCCGTCGACGATCACCCGGCCAGCGCTGGGCCGGTTCAGGAGGTTGATGGCACGCACCAGCGTGCTCTTGCCGGCCCCGCTTCGGCCGATGATGCCGAAGACTTCACCGGGCGCGATGGAGAGGCTGACGTCGCGCAGCGCATGCACTTCCCCCGACCCGCCGGGGAATCGCTGCGAGAGTCCTTGCAGTTCGATCATGGAAAGAGAAAAGAAAACGGCAACAGCGTGGGGTCTCCAGCGTTGTTGCCGCGCATTATTTTTCTGAAGCTCGCATTTTATGCGATCCGCTTCATACCTCAAACGAGATTTTTTCGATCTCCTTATGCATTGAGAGCATATAGAAGCACCGTCGATCGCATTTTTGCGAATTCTGAATCACTTGAATCGACGATTGACGATTGACGAGGTTTTCAGCCTTCCATCAACACCTTCAGGTGCGCAAGCACGCTCCGGCCCAGCGCGCTGAGGTTGTAGCCGCCCTCCAGGCAGCTCACGATGCGGCCCTTGGCGTGCACGCGCGCCACCTCCATCAGCCGCTCGGTGATCCACGCGTAGTCCTGCTCTACCAGGCCCATCTGGCCAAGGTCGTCCTCGCGGTGGGCATCGAAGCCGGCCGAGATGAACAGCATCTGGGGCCGGAATTCGTTCAGGCGCGGCAGCCAGATCGTCTCCACCACCTCGCGCACGGCCATGCCGTTGGTATAGGCGGGCAGCGGGATGTTCGACATGTTCGACGCAATGTGCTCCGTGCCGCTGTACGGATAGAACGGATGCTGGAAAAAGCTGCACATCAGCACCTGCGGGTCGTTGCGGAAGGCCGCCTCGGTGCCGTTGCCGTGGTGGACATCGAAATCGATCACGGCCACGCGCTCCAGGCCGTGCGCGGCCAGCGCGTGACGGGCGGCAATTGCCACGTTGTTATAGAAGCAGAAGCCCATGGCGCGGTCCGGCTCGGCGTGGTGGCCCGGCGGGCGCACGCAGCAGAACGCGTTTTCCAGTTCGCCGGCCATCACGGCGTCGGTGGCGGCCACGGCGGCGCCGGCCGCGTGCGAGGCAGCGGTCAGCGTGTGGCAATTCATGGTGGTATCCGGATCGATCGCGTGGTAGCCGCTCGCGGGGCTCACGGACGCCAGCTGGGAGACATAGTCGGGCCGGTGCACGCGCTCGATCTGCTCTTCGGTGGCGGCGGGCGCGTCGCGGCGGTCCAGCAGCCCGTCCAGCCCGTGCGAGATCAGGTGATCCTCGATCGCCTGCAGCCGTTCCGGGCATTCCGGATGGAAATGTCCCATCTCGTGCAACTGGAATGCGGGATGTGTGTAATAGCCCGTTGGCATTGTCGTTTCCGGGTCAAGTTTGTCTCCAATCGATACGTTAGCACATGACGTGCCACATCATCCGTGAGCCGGCGGAGGCGCTGGCACCGGGAGGCATCCGCTATACTCGGTGCGACTTGCAAAGGACAACATGACCGACAAACAGCGCTCCTTGCGCCGCCCGCTGCTGGGCGCCGCACTCACCGCTGCCGCATTGGGCCTGTGCGGCGTTTCTCCTCGACTGATGGCTGCCGGCAAGCGTCGTGTGAGCGTCCGGGAAGAAGAAATCGAACCGGGCCGCTATCGAAATCATCCGCAAACCCGCGCGTTCATCGACGACATGGTGGCGCGCCACGGCTTCCCGCGCGCCGAGCTGGACACGTATTTCAGCCAGGCCGTGTATTCGGCCACGGTGTCGCGGCTGATCATGCCGCCGAGCACGCCGGGGCGGAAGAGCTGGCGGACGTACCGCTCGCGCTTCATCGAGCCGATCCGCATCAACGCGGGCGTGCGCTTCTGGCAGGAAAACCGCGACACGCTGCGCCGCGCCGAGGCCGAATTCGGCGTGCCGGCGTCGGTCATCGTCGGCATCATCGGCGTGGAAACCATCTACGGGCGCGATATGGGCACGTTCCGCGTGCTGGATTCGCTCTCCACGCTGGCCTTCGACTACCCGGACACCCCGAACCGCGACGCGCGCACCAAGCTGTTCCGCGACCAGTTGGCGGACTACCTGCTCTGGTGCCGCGAGACCCGTACCGATGTCTATTCGGTGCTCGGCTCGTACGCGGGCGCGGTGGGCATTCCGCAGTTCATGCCGACCAGCCTGCGCGAGTACGCACTCGACTATGACAAGGACGGGCACGTCGACCTGCGCAACAGCACCGTCGATGCCATCGGTAGCGTGGGCCGCTTCCTGCAACTGCACGGCTGGGAGCAGGGCCGGCCCGTGATCTGGCGTATTGCCGGCGACGAAGGCAGCCGGGGCATTGCCGTGGCTGCCGCAGACGGCGAGCCGTGGCCTACGCGCACGCTGAACCAGCTCACCCGCGCCGGGTTGCGCGTGGACGAGCCGATCGACCTCCAGCGCGAAGGCGAGACCGGCGTGCTGGTGGTGGACCTGCCCACGCCGGACCAGCCCACCGAGTACCTGATCGGCCTGCGCAATTTCTACGTGCTCACGCGCTACAACCGCAGCTTTTTCTACGCGCTGGCGGTGTATCAGCTCGGCGAGGCGGTGAAGGCGGCGATGGGCTGATCACGCGGCTCGCGCCTTCGCCCGTCCCAAATCCCCGAGCAGAGGCCCCGCCTTGCCGGGGATTTTCTTTTGGCCTATAGTTACCCATATGGCTAACTATCGAGCGTCGGTCAGCGAGGTGTTCCACGCGCTCGCCGACCCCACCCGCTGTGCGATTGTCAGCGCGCTGGGCGGCGGCGCGCAGTCGGTGTCCACGCTGGCGGCGCCGTTCGACATGGCGCTGCCCTCGTTCATGAAGCACCTGACCGTGCTCGAACGCAGCGGCCTGATCCGCACGCACAAGCTCGGGCGCACCCGCACGTGCGAGTTGTTGCCGGAGCGGCTGTCGCAGGCCGAGCAGTGGATGGCCGAGCAACGCGCCGTCTGGGAGGCCAGGTCCGACCGCATGGCCCAATTTGTCGAACGTCTACATCAGGAGGAGCAAGCCCATGTCAAACAGCCCAGCCGACAACGCTGAATCCCGCGACCTCGTCATCTCCCGCGTGCTCCGTGCGCCGCGCGCCGCATTGTGGCGCGCCTGGTCGGACCCCGCCTTGCTCAAGGAATGGTGGTGCCCCAAGCCCTGGACCACCGAGGTGCTGGCCTTCGACCTCAGGCCGGGCGGCGCCTTCCATACCATCATGCGCGGCCCCGACGGTGGCGTCAGCGACAACCCCGGCAGCTTTCTCGAGGTGGTGCCGCAAGCGCGCCTGGTGATGACGTCGATGCTGACTGGCGGCTGGCGTCCGGCCAAGCCGTGGCTTGGCTTCACGGCCATCATCACGATGGCCGACGAAGGTACGGGCAGCCGCTACACGGCTACGGTAATGCACCCCGATGACGAAACGCGGGACCAGCACGAGAAGCTGGGCTTCTTCGACGGCTGGAACACCTGCATCACCCAGCTCGACGACTTCGCGCTGGCTCTGCGCTAAATAGAAGAAGGCCCCGGCAAATCGCGCGGGGCCTTCTTACAAGTACGAGAAACGTGGAACCGATGACCGATCAGGCCGGGAACACGCCAGTCGACAGGTAGCGGTCACCGCGGTCGCAGACCACGAATACGATCGTCGCGTTTTCCACTTCCTCGGCCACGCGCAGCGCCACGCACAGTGCGCCGGCGGCGGAGATACCGCAGAAGATGCCCTCCTCGCGCGCCATGCGACGGGCCATGTGCTCGGCGTCGGCCTGCGACACCAGTTCCTGGCGGTCCACGGACTTCGGATCGTAGATTTTCGGCAGGTAGGCTTCCGGCCATTTGCGGATGCCGGGGATGCGCGAGCCCTCGGCCGGCTGCGCGCCGACGATCTGAATCGCCGGATTCTTTTCCTTGAGGAAGCGCGAGACGCCGGTAATCGTGCCCGTGGTGCCCATCGCCGACACAAAGTGCGTGATGCGACCCTCGGTTTCCGCCCAGAGTTCCGGCCCGGTAGTCTCGTAATGCGCCAGCGGATTGTCCGGATTGGCGAACTGGTCGAGGATCACGCCCTTGCCTTCGCGCTCCATGGCGTCGGCAAGGTCGCGGGCGTACTCCATGCCGCCTTTGACCGGCGTGAGGATGATCTCCGCGCCGTAGGCCGACATGCTCTGCCGGCGCTCGAGGCTCAGGTCCTCCGGCATGATCAGCACCATGCGGTAGCCACGGATGGCCGCAGCCATGGCCAGCGCGATGCCTGTATTGCCCGAGGTGGCCTCGATCAGCGTATCGCCCGGCTTGATACGGCCGCGCGCCTCGGCGCCACGGATCATCGACAGCGCGGGACGGTCCTTGACGGAACCGGCCGGGTTATTGCCTTCGAGCTTGCCGAGAATCACATTGCCGCGCGCCTCGATGGCGGCGCCCGGGATGCGCTGGAGTCTGACCAGCGGCGTGTTGCCGATGGTGTCTTCGATCGTCTTGTAGGCCATGGTGCAGGGGAATGTCGCGGGAGGGGGTGTCGCCAATGTCTTTGTTGTCGCTGGTCATTGTAATGCACCCACCTTACCCGCACCGGCAGGGCGGGCATTCCGCCATCCCAGCCGTCCCCGCCCTACCGCCAGATCAGTGCGGCAGCGCGGTTTCTTCGTCGCGGCCCTTGCCCAGCAGGTGATACAGCAGGATGGCGCCGAAGGTGGCTGTGCCGATGCCACCGAGCGTCATGCCGCCAAGCTTCAGCGTCAGGTCGCCGGCCGCCACGGTCAGCGTGGCACCCACCGTGATCAGGTTGCGTGAGCTGGAGAAATCCACGCCGTTCTGCACCCAGATCCGCCCGGCTGTGGCCGAGATCAGGCCAAACACGACGATGGTCAGGCCGCCGATGACCGGGCCCGGAATCGTCAGGATCAGCGCGCCGAACTTCGGCGAGAAGCCGAGCAGGATGGCCACCGCCGCCGCCACCACGAAAATCAGCGTCGAATAGATGCGCGTCACCGCCATCACGCCCATGTTCTCCGCGTATGTGGTCACGCCCGTGCCGCCGCCCGAGGCGGACAGCATCGTGGCCACGCCGTCGCCGATGAATGCCCGGCCGATATACGGGTCCAGGTTGCGGCCCGTCATCACGCCGATGGCCTTGATGTGGCCGAGGTTTTCCGCCACGAGCACGATCGCCACCGGGGCGATCAGCAGCATCGCGCTCGGCTCGAACACTGGCGCCGTGAACGCGGGCAGGCCAAACCAGGCAGCCGACACCACGCCCGAAAAGTCGATGGCCTTGCCCATGCCCATCACATTGGTGGCAATGTAATAGGCAAGGTAGCCGCCCAGCCCACCCAGCAGCACCGGCAGGCGCCCCAGCATGCCCGGCGCGCGCACGGCGATCAGGCCCACGGCCAGCACGGTCAGCAGGCCGATCCAGGTATCGAGCGGTGCGGCGCTGACAGCCTTGACAGCCACCGGCGCCAGGTTCAGGCCAATTGCCGCGACGATGGCGCCAGTCACCACAGGCGGCATCAGCTTCTCCACCCAGGCGTAGCCCACCGCCTGCACGATCAGGCCGATCACCGTATAGACCGCCCCCGCCGCAATGATGCCGCCAAGCGCCACCGGGATGTTCAGGTTCGGGCCACTGCCGGCATAGCCGGTGGCCGCGATGACCACGGCGATGAACGCGAAACTCGACCCCAGGTAGCTCGGCACGCGCCCGCGCACGAACAGGAAGAAGATCAGCGTGCCGATGCCCGAGAACAGGATGGCGATATTCGGGTTGAAGCCCATCAGGATCGGCGCGATGGCCGTGGAGCCGAACATCGCCACCACGTGCTGGATGCCCGCCAGTATCGTCTGCCCCGCGGGCAGCCGCTCGTCCGGGCCGATCACGCCCGATGTCTTGAGCCGCCATTTCGGCAGGAAGCCCGTGTCCTCGCCATTCGCCATGTTGTTTTCTCCCTGTTATCGACGTCGCGCATGATACTCCGCGCCGCCCTGGCCGCGAAGCGACCGGGCCGGCGCCGGCCGACAAGGAAGCACAACGCATACCAGCCCCAGGCTGTTGACGCCCCGGGGCCTGGCCTGCCGGATGGCTCAGCGTGCCGCCTTCTGCGGCGACGGCGCCACGCTGGCCTTGGTCCTGGCGTCCTTGGCATCCTTCCTGGCCGGCGCTGCCTTGCCGAACGTCAGCCCGGCAGCCTCGAGGTTGGCCACCGACTTCGGCCCCACGCCGGGCACCCGGTCCGAGAGATCGCCGGCGTCCTTGAAGGCGCCATGCTTATCGCGCTCGTCGAGGATGCGCTTGGCGGTGGCCGGCCCGATGCCCTTCACGCTGGTCAGCGCGGCCTCGTCGGCCACGTTGACGTCCACATTGGCATAGGCGGCACCACCGAACGCGAGTGACACCAGCAGCGCCGCCAGCATCCGGCGCATGCACTGGATCAGGGAAACATTGAAGGGATTGCGCATCAGAAAGCTCCTTTCCATATTGGAATCAAGGCTCCGCGCCGGGATGGCGACGGAGCCTTGTCAGGATAGGAGCGGGTGACGGCCAGACGCGCAGTCGGCCACAATCGTTCACAACATCCGCGCGGATGTGTGGCCAACTGCAACGAGGGGGTTGCAATCGGCAGTGGGAAACGTCCGAATCGGTTAGCCGTTACGCTCGAGCAGCCACTTGCAGTAGCGCGACACGCCTTCCTGCACCGTGAGGAACGGGGCGGTATAGCCCGCCGCGCGCAGGCGCGACACGTCGGACTGGGTGAAGCACTGGTACTTGCCGCGCAGCGCGTCGGGGAACTTCACGTATTCGACCAGCCCTTCCTGCACCATCTCCTCGAGCGAGAGCGGCGGCTTGTCGTCGATCTCGCGCAGCGTGTTGACCACGCTGGCGGCGATGTCGTTGAACGGCTGCGAGCGCCCGGTGCCAAGGTTGAAGATGCCGGACTTTTCCGGATGATCGAGGAAGTACAGGTTGACCTTGACCACGTCCTCCACGGACACGAAATCGCGGCTCTGCGTGCCCGGCGCGTAGCCGTTGTACTCGCCGAACAGCTTCACCGAGCCTTCGGCCCGGAACTGGTTGAAGTGGTGGAACGCCACCGACGCCATGCGGCCCTTGTGGTACTCGCGCGGGCCATACACGTTGAAGTAGCGGAAGCCGACGATCTGCGAGTGGGTCGCCGGCAGCCGGCGCCGCACCACCTGGTCGAACAGGAACTTCGAATAGCCGTACACGTTCAGCGGGCGCTCGTACTCGCGGTCCTCGCGGAACATCGTCGACGCGCCGTAGGTGGCCGCCGACGAGGCGTAGAGGAACTGCGTGCCCTGCTCCAGGCAGGCTTCCATCAGCGCCAGCGTGTAGCGGTAGTTGTTCTCCATCATGTAGCGGCCGTCGGTCTCCATGGTGTCGGAGCACGCGCCCTCATGGAACACCGCGCGAACCTTGCCGAAGTCCCCCCGCGCAAAGCGCTGGACGAATTCCGACTTGTCGAGGTAGTCGGCGATCTCGCAGTCCACGAGGTTGCCGAACTTCTCGGCCCGGGTCAGGTTGTCGACCGCGACGATATTGGTCTCGCCGCGCTCGTTCAAGCCCTTGACGAGGTTGCTGCCGATAAAGCCGGCGGCGCCGGTCACGATGATGGTCATGGTAGTTTCAGACTCGAATTTCGGACTTTTACGACACGCGCCTCAGGCGCCGAACAGTTCGGGATACGTGACAACAGCGGTACCCAGCTTGCCGACGACGATGCCGCCGGCCCGGTTGGCGTGCTGCACGGCTTCCTTGAGCGGCACACCGGCGCCGAGCATGGTGGCGAGCGTGGCAATCACGGTATCGCCGGCCCCCGATACATCATAGACTTCGCGCGCCTGGGCCGAGACATGGAGCACCTCGGCTTCGGTGTAGAGCGTCATGCCCTCTTCCGAGCGCGTCAGCAGCAGCGCCTCGAGCTGGAGCGAGCGGCGCAGGTTCTGGGCACGGATGGTCAGGTCCGCCTCGGTCTTCCAGGCGCCCACCACGGCGCGCATCTCGGCGCGGTTCGGCGTGATCAGCGTGGCGCCCCGGTAGCGCGAATAATCGTCGCCCTTGGGGTCCACCAGCACGGTGCGGCCGGCAGCGCGGCCCGCCTCCACCATGCGCCCGACGTGCGCCAGGCCGCCCTTGCCATAGTCGGACAGGACCAGCACCTGGTAGTCGGCCACCAGGGCGTTGAAGCGGTCCTGTACCGAAGCCAGCACTTCGTTGGCCGGTGCGCTCTCGAAATCGACGCGCAGCAGCTGCTGCTGATGGGCCAGCACGCGCAGCTTGATCGTCGTGTTGAGGGTGGGATCGCGTTGCAGGTAGGGCTGCACGTGGCTCTCGGCCAGCAGCGCCTCAAGCGTGCGGCCCGGCTCGTCGTCGCCCACCACACCGAGCATGCCTACCTGTGCGCCCAGCGCTGCGGCATTGCGGGCCACGTTGGCGGCGCCGCCCAGGCGCTCGTCACTGCGCTTGACCTGCACCACCGGCACCGGCGCCTCCGGGGAAATGCGCTCCACGTCGCCAAACCAGTAACGGTCCAGCATCATGTCGCCCACCACCAGCACCTGCGATTGTCGAATCTGGTCCTGCGAAATCTGATTCTTGCTCATAGGGTCTCAGCGCATCGAGGCAGAGCGCCCGATCGCGTGGTATTCGATGCCGGCAGTCGCCATGGCATCGGGTTCATAGAGATTGCGGCCGTCGATGATGACCGGGGTCTTCAGCTTGGCGCGGATCTCGCTGAAATCCGGGCTGCGGAATACCTTCCACTCGGTCACGATCACAAGCGCGTCGGCGTCCTCGAGGACATCCATCTGCGCCTCGCAGAAGTGTACTCGCCCCGCGCCGCCTTCGATGTCGGCAAGATCCGCCTCGATCACACGGCGGGCCTCAGCCATCGCCACCGGGTCGTGCACGCGTAGCACGGCGCCGCGCGACACCAGTTCGCGCACCAGCACCCGCGACGGCGCTTCACGCATGTCATCGGTATTTGGCTTGAATGCGAGGCCCCAGACCGCGAAGGTCTTGCCCGTCAGGTCTTCGCCAAAGCGCTTGATGACCTTGTTGGCCAGCACCTGCTTCTGGGCGTCGTTGACGGCCTCCACGGCCTCCAGCACCCGCATCGGCTTGCCGTACGAGGTGGCCGTGCGCATCAGCGCCTGCACGTCCTTCGGGAAACACGAGCCGCCGTAGCCGGCGCCGGCGTACAGGAAGCTGTAACCGATGCGCGGGTCGGAGCCGATGCCCAGTCGCACCAGTTCGATGTCCGCGCCCACCTCGTCAGCCAGGTTGGCCAGCTCGTTCATAAAGGAAATGCGAGTCGCCAGCATCGAGTTGGCCGCATACTTGGTGAACTCGGCCGAGCGCACATCCATATAGAAGGTGCGCTCGTGGTTGCGGTTGAACGGCGAGTACAGCTCGCGCATGATGGCCTTGGCGTGGCGGCCGGCGACGTCGGGCGAGCAGCCGAGCACGATGCGGTCCGGGCGCATGAAATCCTCCACAGCCGCGCCTTCCTTCAGGAACTCTGGGTTCGAGACCACCGAGTACTGCAGGTCTTCCAGCCCGCGCGCGGCCAGTTCCTCACGGATGGCGGCGGCCACGCGGTCGCCGGTGCCCACTGGCACGGTGGACTTGTCCACCACCACCTTGAAGCCGGTCATGTGGCGGCCGATGTTGCGCGCGGCGGCCAGCACGTATTGCAGGTCCGCCGAGCCGTCCTCGTCCGGGGGCGTGCCCACGGCAATGAACTGCACGTCGGCGTGCTCCACGCTGGCCGCCACGTCGGTCGAAAACGTCAGGCGGCCGGCAGCGCGATTACGCTCGATCAGCTCCTTGAGGCCCGGCTCATAGATCGGCACGCCGCCAGCATTGAGCATGGCGATCTTGCGTTCGTCCACATCGAGACAGAACACCGAATTGCCGAGTTCCGCCAGGCAGGCGCCGGTGACCAGGCCGACATAGCCGCTACCGATAATTGTGACTTTCATAGCAGAAGCTCCAGAACAGGGAGGGGCTCAACAAGAGACAGCGATCAGCCAAGCGCTTCGGAGCGGCGTGGGGCATAGGTTTCCCAGCGATTGCAGCCGGGGCACTGCCAGTAGAACAGCCGGGCGCGGAAGCCGCATTCGCGGCAGGTGTAGCGGGCGAGGTTGCGCGTGCGCACCTGGAGCAGGTCGCGGATGGCGGCCACTTCCGACGTCTGGTCCGGCGCGACCGCTTCGCCGCCAGCCGTGGCCACGGCGGCGCCTTCGGCAACAGCAGCTTCCGCGGCCTGCATCTCGGCGGCCTGCGCCTCGAAATAGCGGGTCAGCGCCAGCAGCGTGGGTTGGCGGCGCAGCTGCTCGCGCATCAACGCGGCAGCCGCCTCCGGACCGTTCACGTCCAGTTCGGTGCGATAGGCGGTATCGAGCAGTTCCGGCGCGAGGTTGCCCTTGAGCAGCCCGCGCAGCCAGTCGATGGCCTGGCCCTGCTCGCCCAGCGTGCCGTAGGCTTTGACCACGCGGTCGGCCACCAGCGGCAGGTAAGCTGCATCCTGCGTCTCAATGCCGAGCCAGTGGCCCAGCGCGGCGCGGGCGTCGCCACTGGCCATCGCCACGTCGCCGAGCAGGATCGGCGCGCGCACATTGGCCGGGTTCTCCTCGCTCGCGCGCCGCAGCCACGCCACGGCGTCCTCGGGACGCTTTTTCTGGAGCGCGTCCTGCGCCAGTTCGCAGCAGAACTGGGCGATCTGCACGCGGTAGTCCTTCTGCTCGAGTGTCTGCAGCTCGCGCGCGGCATCAATGGCCTTCTGCCATTCCTTCTCGACTTCGTACAGCTCCAGCAGCACGCGCTTGGCCGACGCCGCGTACGGGCCCGACATCAGCCGGCGCAGCGACTCCTCGGCGCGGTCGAGCAGTCCGGCGCGCAGGAAGTCCTGGCCCAGTTCATAGAGCGCGTGCTCGCGCTCGGGCTCGGGCAGGTCCGGGCGCGTGGCCAGGTTCTGATGGACGCGGATCGCGCGCTCGGTCTCGCCCCGGCGGCGGAACAGCGCGCCCAGCGCAAAGTGGAGTTCGGTGGTTTCCGGGTCGAGCCGGGCCACCTCGACGAAGGCGTCGATGGCTTGGTCCGGCTGCTCGTTGAGCAGGAAATTGAGGCCCTTGAAATACGAGCGCGGCAGTGCGCCTTGCTCGCTGATCAGCTGGCGCAGGTCGAGCCGCGCCGCCATCCAGCCAAGGCCAAAGACAAGCGGCAATACCAGCAGCCACCAGGTTTCAAACATCATGGATCAGACTTTCGGGCCGACTACGTTATAGGGAACGCCGGGCTTGGCCTCGGGCGGCACGGTGTCCGCCGGCATCGGCACGCGCGCCTGGGCCAGCGCGCGGCGCAGGCGCGTGGCCTCCATCCGCTGACGCATCAGTGCCGGCGCCACCGCGGCCAGCGCCGCGACGATACCCAGCCCGAACGCGGCCAGCAGAATCAGGATCAGCGGCGCATGCCACACGGCGCCAAGGAACAGCTGCAGGGACGCATCCTCGGTGTTGCGCAATGCCAGGACGAACAGCAGGGCGAACAGGACGATGCGGAAAATCCAGGCGATGAGTTTCATGCGGTGACGGCCATCGGGACTCAGGACAGCGAAAGCATGGACGCGCGTAATGTGCGCCATGGCTCCCGGCGACGGGTTCCCGGCATTGTAGCGGAATCACTTCAGGCAAACGGTAACGTTTGGTCGCGCGGCGCACCGTGGCACCCCAAACAAAAAAGCGCTCCCGAGGGAGCGCTTTCCAACAGACTTCCAGATTATCACCGCGTTCGCGTCAGGACCGAACCAGGTTGAGCTGGCCATCCTCGTGCAGCGTACCGGCCGGAGCCGATACCTGCGCGGCGTGGTCGCCGTGCGAGCCATTGCCGTGATGCACGGTCTGGCCGTGATGCGACGGCCCCGGGCTGCGGTCCACGCGTTCGCGCAACTCCTTGCCCGCCTTGAAGTGCGGCACCCGCTTTTCGGGCACCAGCACGCGTTCGCCGGACTTGGGGTTGCGGCCCACACGCGGAGGCCGCCGATTCAAACCAAAGCTGCCGAAGCCGCGAATCTCGATGCGATGGCCATCGGCCAGGGCTTCGGACATCGCGTCGAGAATCGTTTTCACCGAGATGTCCGCATCCCGCAGCAACAACTGCGGGAAACGGGCAGCCAGTTTTTCGACGAGCTCGGACTTGGTCATGGGCGGTCTCGCGGGCGCGGGCGCTGACGATTACTGGTTGTCCTGGCCGAGCTTGGCCTTCAGCAGTGCGCCGAGGTTGGTCGTGCCAGCCGTGCCGGTGTCAGCCGCGAACTTTTGCATGGCTTCCTGCTGTTCCACGTTGTCCTTGGCCTTGATCGACAGGTTGATGTTGCGCGACTTGCGGTCCACGTTCACCACCAGGGCCGTGATCTGCTCGCCTTCCTTCAGCACGTTGCGGGCATCTTCCACGCGGTCCGCGGAGATTTCCGAGGCGCGCAGGTAGCCTTCCACGTCGTCAGCCAGCTGCACCACGGCGCCCTTGGCATCAACGGCCTTGATCACGCCGTTGACCAGCGAACCCTTGTCGTTGGCCGAGATGAAGTTGTTGAACGGGTCGCCCGACAGTTGCTTGATACCCAGCGAGATGCGTTCCTTGTCGACGTCGATGCCCAGTACCACGGCTTCCACTTCGTCGCCCTTCTTGTACTTGCGCACGGCCTCTTCGCCGGTTTCTTGCCAGGACAGGTCGGACAGGTGCACCAGGCCATCGATGCCACCGGGCAGGCCGATGAACACGCCGAAGTCGGTGATCGACTTGATCTGGCCCGTCAGCTTGTCGCCCTTCTTGTGGTTGCGGCTGAAATCGTCCCACGGATTGGCCTTGCACTGCTTCATGCCCAGGCTGATACGACGCTTGTCTTCGTCGATATCCAGAACCATGACTTCCACTTCGTCGCCCAGCTGGACAACCTTCGACGGAGCCACGTTCTTGTTGGTCCAGTCCATTTCGGACACGTGGACCAGGCCTTCGATACCGGCTTCGATCTCGACGAACGCGCCGTAGTCGGTCAGGTTGGTCACCTTGCCGAACAGGCGGGTGCCTTGCGGGTAGCGGCGCGAGATGCCCACCCACGGATCTTCGCCCAGTTGCTTCACGCCCAGCGAGACGCGGTTCTTTTCCTGGTCGAACTTGAGGATCTTGGCGGTGATTTCCTGGCCAACCGACAGCACTTCGCTCGGATGACGCACGCGACGCCATGCCAGGTCGGTGATGTGCAGCAGGCCGTCGATGCCACCCAGGTCCACGAACGCGCCGTAGTCGGTGATGTTCTTGACGATACCGTTGACGATGGCGCCTTCCTTCAGCGTTTCCATCAGCTTCTGGCGCTCTTCGCCCAGCGTGGCTTCCACCACGGCACGGCGCGACAGCACAACGTTGTTACGCTTGCGGTCGAGCTTGATAACCTTGAATTCGAGGGTCTTGCCTTCGTACGGCGTGGTGTCCTTGATCGGACGCACGTCGACGAGCGAACCGGGCAGGAAGGCACGGATGCCATTGACCATCACGGTCAGGCCGCCCTTGACCTTGCCGGTCACGGTACCCGAGATGATTTCGCCGTCTTCCAGCGCCTTCTCGAGGTTCAGCCACGATGCCAGGCGCTTGGCCTTGTCGCGGGACAGAATCGTGTCGCCATAGCCGTTCTCGAGCGCATCGATGGCCACGGAGACATAGTCGCCGGCCTGCACTTCGAGTTCGCCCTGGTCGTTCAGGAACTCCTCCACCGGCACGAATGCCTCGGACTTGAGGCCGGCGTTGACGACCACGAAGTTGTGGTCGATGCGCACGACTTCAGCGGAGATCACTTCGCCAGCCTTCATATTGGAGCGGGCGACGGATTCCTCGAACAGTGCGGCAAAGGATTCGTTAGTTTGCAGGTCGGACATAAACGTGTGTGAGCAGTCCGCAGTACGCTGGCCGGCGCGACAATCGCGCTCAGTCTGCCATCGCAGCGGGGTTAGTTGATGAACGCCTTGCACCGGTCATCCGGGGCAAGGCTCCAGTTGGCGCCAGACCGGTTCAACGCCGTACGGCGGTGTACCACTCCAGCACCTGCGCCACGGCCTCATCCACCGACATGTCGGAGGTATCGAGCCGTTGCGCGTCTTCGGCGGGACGCAGCGGGGCGGCGGCACGGGAACGGTCCCGCGCGTCGCGCGCCTCGAGGTCACGCAAAAGGTCTTCGATATTAGCAGAAATTCCCTTATCAATCAATTGTTTATAGCGCCTGCGGGCGCGGGCCTCGACACTTGCGGTCAGGAAGACCTTGAGGCGGGCCTCGGGAAAGATCACCGTGCCCATGTCGCGGCCGTCGGCCACCAGCCCGGGCAGCTTGCGGAAGCCGCGCTGGAGTGCTGTCAACGCATCCCGCACCGGCTGGTGCACGGCGATGGCCGAGGCCCGGTTGCCGATAGCTTCGGCGCGGATGGCCTGGCTCACCTCCTCGCCGGACAGCCAGACCCGGTCCGGGCCGAACTTCACATCGAGGCGGGCCGCCATCTTTGCAAGGGTGGACACGTCCTGCAGGTCCACGTCCGCGCGGTCGCTCGCCAGCGCCACAAGCCGGTAGAGGGCGCCGCTGTCGAGCAGGTGAAAGCCAAGGGCGTCGGCCACCTTGTGCGCCACAGTGCCCTTGCCGGACGCCGTGGGGCCATCAATGGTGATGACGTCGATCATAGTCATTGGTTATTGGTGCGCTAAAAACTATTGATTTTGAAAATCAATTAAGAATCATTATTATTTGTTCCATGGCTCGCACGGGCGGCCTCCCCGCCACCCATCCCCACAGAACAGCCCGGGCGAGCCACCCCGAATCCCCGAGCCAACTCCAAGAATGCGAGGCAATCTATCATGGCCAAGACCCTGACTTTCGGCATCATGCACCTGGGCATCGCCTTCAGCGTGACCTATGCGCTGACTGGCAATCTGGCCATCAGCGGTGCCATCACCTTCATCGAGCCGGCCGTGAATACCGTGGCCCACTACTTCTTCGATAAATACTGGGAACGGCGCGAACGCAGTGCATCCGGCGCCGCCAGCGCGCACGCCGGACACGGGGTGCCCGCCACGGCCACTATTTGACCGGAGTGACCCCTTACCGCGCCACCCCGGCAAACACCGAGAAGTATTCCGGGAATGTCTTGGCCACGCAGCCGGGTTCGTTGATACGCACCGGCAGCGGGCCGAATGCCGCCAGCGAGAAGCACATCGCCATGCGGTGATCATCATAGGTGCCGATGCCTTCGGCTGGCGTGCGCCAGTCGGCTACAGATGCCGGCGGCGTCACACGCAGGTAGTCGGCGCCCTCTTCCACCGTGGCGCCGAGCTTGCGCAACTCGGTCGCCATCGCCGCAATCCGGTCCGTTTCCTTGACCCGCCAGCTGGCGATATTGGTCAGCGTGGTGGTGCCTTCCGCGAACAGCGCAGCCACGGCCAGCGTCATCGCGGCGTCGGGAATGTGGTTGCAGTCGAGCTCGATGCCGTTCAGCCGGCCGTCGTCGCGCTCGGTGCCTCGTACCTCGATCCAGTTGTCGCCAGCCATCACGTTGGCGCCCATCCGGTTCAGTGCATCGGCAAAGCGCACGTCGCCCTGGATACTGGACAAGCCCACACCTTCCACGCGCACCGGTCCGCCGCCAATCGCGCCGGCCGCAAGAAAATACGATGCCGTGGAGGCATCGCCTTCCACGTAGATCTCACCCGGCGAGCGGTACTGCGCGCCGGCCGGCAGGATGAAGCGCTCCCAGCCCTGCCGCTCCACGTCGATACCGAAGCGCGCCAGCAGGTTCAGGGTGATCTCGATATACGGCTTCGAAATCAGCTCGCCAACCACCTCGATCTCGATGCGGCCGGACGGCGCGCTGGCCATCGGCAGCGTCATCAGCAGCGCGGTCAGGAACTGGCTCGATACATCGCCGCGCACGCGGATCGGCGCGTCGATGCGGATCTGCGCCGGGTTGATCTGGAGCGGCGGGTAACCTTCCGTGCCGAGGTAATCCACGGACGCACCCACCTGGCGCAGACCGTCGACCAGATCGCCGATGGGCCGCTCGTGCATGCGCGGCACCCCGGAGAGCCGGTACGTGCCACCCTGCAGGGCCAGCGCCGCGGTCAGCGGACGGATCGCCGTGCCGGCGTTGCCCATGAACAGATCGGCCGATTTATTCGCAAAATTGCCACCCGCGCCGGTGACGATGCAGTCGACGCCATCGCGCTGCCAGCTCACGCCGAGCACCTTCAGGGCGTCGAGCATGACGCGGGTGTCGTCCGAGTCCAGCAGATCGCGCACGCGCGTCTGGCCGGTGGCAAGCGCCGCCAGCAGCAGCACGCGGTTGGAGATGCTCTTCGAGCCGGGCAGCCGCACCGTGCCGGAAGCACGCGTCAGGGGGGCGAGGGTCAGATGTTCCATGATGTGGGCAGATTCAGCGCTTCAGGGTTCGACGTTGGTGACAGCCGCACGCGCGGTGCCCCACTTCTGGCGGGCGCCGCTGGCCCGCGTGAACACGCGCTCCAGGCCCTCGGCATCGCCTTCCTTGATCTGGGTCTTCAGGTGCGCGAGCACCTTTTCATAGGTGTCGATCTCGCGCAGCAGCGCCTCCTTGTTGGCGATGCAGATGTCACGCCACATCTCGGGCGAGGAGCCCGCAATGCGCGTGAAATCGCGGAACCCGCCGCCGGCAAAATCGAGCTTCAGCGCGGCATCCTCGGCATTGACCAGTTGGGCGACCAGCGCGAAGGCCAGCAGGTGCGGCAGGTGGCTCACCGCCGCGAACACGGCGTCGTGCTGTACCGCGGACATCACATGGCAGTCGGCGCCCGTGGATTCCCACATCGCGCGCACGGCGGCCACGTCGGTCCGCGCGTTCTCCTGCAGCGGGCACAGCACTACCTTCTTGCCGAGGTAGAGGTCGTTCAGCGCCGCCTCCACGCCGCTCAGCTCGCGGCCGGCAATCGGGTGGGCGGGGACGAACTGGGCCACCTTGTCGCCCAGGGCGGTCTTGGCGGCCATGATCACGTCGGACTTGGTGCTGCCTGCGTCCGTCACGATCGTGCCCGGCTCCAGGTGCGGCTCCAGCGCGTGCAACAGCGCAAAGTTCTGGGCGACCGGCGCGCACAGCACGATCAGGCTGGCGCCGCGCGCGGCGTCTTCGAGCGAGGCAATCTCGTCGATCACGCCCAGCGACTTGGCCTTCTCGAGCGAAGCCGCCGAACGTCCCACGCCCACCACGGTGCCCACCACGCCTGCGCGCTTCAGCGACAACGCCAGCGAGCCGCCAATCAGGCCCACGCCGACAATCACAACCCGGGAAAAATGCAGAGCGCTCACGGTATCAGGCCACCAGCGTGGCAGAAAACTTAAAATCGGACATCTTCATCACTGCAATGCCTGCTCGAGCGCCGCGATGAACGCGGCGTTCTCCTCAGACAGGCCAATCGTCACGCGCAACCACTGCGGCAGGCCGTAGTTCGCCACCGGCCGCACGATCACGCCCTGCTTCAGCAGCGCCAGGTTCACGCGCGCGCCGGCACCGTCGTCGGTGCCCACGCGGACCATGACGAAATTGCCGGATGACTTCACATGCTGGAGACCAAGCCGGTCGAACGCGGCCACCAGCTGCGCCTTGCCTTCGCGGTTCAGCGTGGCGCTGCGGGCGAGGAAACCGGCATCGCCAAGCGCCGCCACGGCGGCAGCCTGGGCCAGGCTGTTCACGTTGAACGGCTGGCGCACGCGGTTCAGCAGATCGGTCAATTGCGGCTGGGCCACGCCGTAGCCCACGCGCAGCCCGGCCAGGCCGTAGGCCTTCGAGAACGTGCGCGAGACCATCAGGTTCGGATACTTGCGCACCCACGCCACGGACTCGTACTGCTGGTCCGCATCGAGATATTCGTTATAGGCCTCGTCCAGCACGACCACCACGTTGGATGGTACTTTCGCCAGAAACGCCTCGATCTCGGCCGCCGGAATGAACGTACCGGTGGGGTTGTTCGGATTGGCGATGAAGACCAGGCGCGTGTCGGGCGCAATCGCCGCTGCCATCGCGTCGAGATCATGGCCGTAATCGCGTGCCTTCACCTCGATGGCGCGCGCGCCGACTTCCTGCGTGGCGAGCGCATAGACGGCAAACGAGTATTCGGCATAGACGATCGACTCGCCCGGCCGCACCAGCGCATGGGCGGCCAACTCCAGGATGTCGTTGCTGCCGTTGCCGAGCGTCAGCCATTCGGCCGGGACATCGTACTTCGCCGAAAGCTTCGCCTTCAGCTCGAAACCGTTACTGTCCGGATAGCGGCCCAGCTCATCCATCGCCGCCGTAATCGCGGACCTGGCGGAGGCCGGCATGCCGAGCGGGTTCTCATTCGAGGCCAGCTTGACGATACGCGCCTCGTCGAGCCCGAACTCACGCGCCACCTCGGCAATCGGCTTGCCAGCGATGTACGGCGAGATCTTTCTCACATAGGACGGCCCGAAATAGTGGGCGGCATTCTGCGCGTCGTCGGTGGCGCGGCCGGGTTCTGCCATGTTCGCTCCTTGAACCTTACTTGCTGGACGGGTACGAGCCGAGCACCTTGAAGTACGCGGCGTTGCGCTTCAGTTCCGCCAGGGCGCGCGCCACGGCGGGCTCGTGCTGGTGGCCTTCCACGTCCACATAGAAGTAGTACTCCCACGCGCCGCTGCGCGCGGGGCGCGATTCGAACCGGCACATCGACACGCCGTTCTCGGCCAGCGGCGCCAGCAGTTGGTACACCGCGCCGGCCTTGTTCGGTACCGACAGGATAAGAGACGTCTGGTCGCTGCCCGACGGCTCGGTCTCATAGCGGCCGATCACGGCAAACCGCGTGCGGTTATGCGGATCGTCCTGGATATGCGTGCGCACCAGATGCAGGTGGTAGCGGTTGGCCGCCGACTCGCCGGCGATGGCCGCCACGGTGGGGTCTTCGCTCGCCATGCGCGCGGCCTCGGCGTTGCTGGAGACGGCCTGGCGCTCCAGGTGCGGATAGTTGGCCGTGAGCCAGTGCTGGCACTGCGCCAGCGCCTGGGCGTGCGCGCGGACCACGGTCACGCCCTTCATGTCCGGCGTGGAAGCCATCAGGTTGTGATGGACCTTGAGCGCAATCTCACCGCTGATCTTCAGCGAGGTCTGCAGGAACAGGTCGAGCGTGCGCGACACCGCGCCCTCGGTCGAGTTCTCCACGGGCACCACGCCATATTCGACGGTGCCGGCTTCCACGGCACGGAACACCTCGTCGATGCTCGGGCACGGCACGCCGCTCACTTCATGGCCGAAATGGGCGTACAGCGCCTGCTCGGAGAACGTGCCGGCCGGGCCGAGGAACGCAATCTCGAGCGGCTTTTCCAGCCCACGGCAGGCGGACATCACCTCGCGCCAGATCGACGCCACGCTCTCGCCCAGCAGCGGGCCCGGATTGGCGGCCTGCACCTTGCGGATGACCTGCAGTTCACGTTCGGGGCGAAACACGGGCGCGCCGTACTTCTTCTTGACCTCGCCCACATCGAGGGCGAGCTGGGCGCGGCGGTTCAGCAGCGCCAGCAGTTCGCGGTCCACCGCGTCGATCTGGCCGCGCAGCGGCGCGAGGTCGGCGGACAGCGCCTGCTCCTGGGCGCTGGGACCGGGGTTCCCTGTGGGCGGCGCGTCGTTGTTCGCGCGCTTGTCTTCGCTAGTCATGTCAAAGCCTGGTGGGCCGCGCCGGGGCGGCCGGGAAGAATCGGTGCAAACCCGCCATCAGGCGGCAGTACGCTCGAATTCGCGCATGAAGTCGATCAGCGCGGTCACGCCTTCCAGTGGCATCGCGTTATAGATGCTGGCGCGCATGCCGCCCACGGACTTGTGGCCCTTGAGCTGTACCAGGCCGTTCGCGCGCGCCTGGGTCAGGAACGCTTCGTTGCGCGATTCATCGCGCAGGAAGAACGGTACGTTCATGCGCGAGCGGCAGCTGGGGTCAATCTCGTTACGGTAGTAGTCACTCTGGTCCAGGAAGTCGTACAGCGCGCGCGCCTTGGCGATATTGCGCTGCTCGATGCCGGGCACGCCACCCTGGGCCTTGAGCCACTTGAACACGAGGCCGGCGATATAGATCGCATAGGTGGGCGGCGTGTTGTACATCGAATCATGCTCGGCCACCTGGCGCCAGTTGAACGCCGACGGGCACAGCGGATGCGCGAAGCCGATCAGGTCCTCACGCACGATGACGATGGTCACGCCGGCCGGGCCGATGTTCTTCTGCGCGCCGCCGTAGACCACCTGCACGCGCGACCAGTCGATCGGGCGCGACAGGATATGGCTGGACGCGTCGGCCACCACGATGCGGCCCTTGTCGTGCGTGCCGGTCTGACCGATGTCGGGAATCTCCTGGAATTCCACGCCGACGATGGTCTCGTTCGTGCACAGGTGCACATAGGCCGCGTCGTCCGACAGCTTCCAGCTGGCGACATCCGGAATTTTCGTAAATTTACGATCCGCGCTCGAGGCCGCGATATTGACCTCGCCATAGCGGCGTGCTTCCTGCTCGGTCTTGACCGACCACGTGCCGGTCACGACGAAATCGGTCTTCGGCTTGGCCGCATTGACGCGGCTGGCCAGGTTCAGCGGCACGATGCCATTCTCGCCAATCGCCCCGCCCTGCAGGAACAGGATGCGGAAGTTCTTCGGCACATGGAGCAGTTCGCGCAGATCGGCGAGGGCTTCATTGTGGATGCCCTCGAACTCGCGGCTGCGGTGGCTCATCTCCATGACCGACACGCCGGTGCCACGCCACGACAGCATTTCCTCGGCCGCCTGCTGCAGGACTTCGGTCGGCAGCGCGGCCGGACCGGGCGAGAAATTGAACACGCGCTCGGCCACGTTGCGTTGCAGGCCAGCGAGGGCGGGATTCTGGGGATCGTTCATGGAGGAAGAAGGAAAAATGGCTGCCGGTTTGAACCAGGCAGCCATTATCCCTCAAACGCGCGCCGCCAGGGCAGCGGCTCGGCGGCCGGATCGGCCGTCGATTCCTTGCGGATCACTTACTTCGCAGCGGCGGCGATTTCCTTCTCGGCCGAGTCACGCATCGACTTGCCAACCTGCGGGCCGTACTTCTGCATCATCGAACCCCAGATTTCCTGGGTCGCCTTGCCCTGGTTGGCCATGAACTTCTGGCCCGTCGGCGACTTCAGGAACGTGGTCAGGTCCTTGATTTCCTGGGTGCTGTAGTACTTGCCGAACGCGTCGTAGTGGGCCTTGATGGCGTCCTGACGGAAACCGTCGGTGTTGAACGCCGTGCCGGCGCCATCCACCATGCGCTGCACTGCGCCGTTCTTCTTCAGCTTGTCGACAGCGGCCTGCTTCTGCTTGTCGTTCAGCGTCTTGTTTTCCACGAGGACCTGCTCGAGGACCAGCGGCGCTTCCTGCTTGGCGCCGTTCTGCCAGTTTTCGGCCTGGCCCTTCACGGCCTGGTCGGCCTGCATGACGGAGAGCAGTTCCTTGATAGCGGCGGTCTTGTCGGCATCCTGCGCCTGAGCGTGGGCGGCCTGGGCCACCATCATCGTCGGGACAAAAGCAGCCAGAACAGCAATACGTCGATAGGTTTTGAGCATTATGACTCCCTGGAAAATATGTCCGATTAGTCCGCACGGCCGTCTGGCGAGTTCCGGCCGTCGTCCTGTTGTTGCAACAAATTACGAATTCGCGTCCGCGTCGGTTGCGCCGTCGGCACCTTCTGCACCGGCGGTGCCAGCGGCACCTTCCACCACATCGGCGTCCGCATCCTCGGCACCCTCGATCCCGGCGCCATTATCGGCATCGGTCTCGACAATCCGTTGCAGGCCCGACAGCTTGGTGCCCTCGTCCACGTTGATCAGCGTCACGCCCTGCGTGGCGCGGCCCATCTCGCGGATCTCGGCCACACGGGTGCGGATCAGCACGCCGCCGGTCGTGATCAGCATGATCTCGTCTTCGGGAGATACCAGCGCGGCGGCCACCACGCGGCCATTGCGCTCGCTGGTCTGGATCGCAATCATGCCCTTGGTGCCGCGGCCATGTCGAGTGTATTCCGAGATCGGCGTGCGCTTGCCGTAGCCGTTCTCGGTGGCGGTCAGCACGCTGCCCACCGCCGCGACGGCGCCCTCGGACCCTGCGTCGCCTTCGGTCGACGCTGCCGATTCGGCCGATTCCGCCACCGCAGTTTCTGCCGGCGCTACCAGCATGGCGATGACCGACTGGCTTTCCTCGAGATTCATGCCGCGTACGCCACGAGCCTGACGGCCCATCGGACGCACGTCGTTCTCGTCGAAGCGCACGGCCTTGCCGGCGTCGGAGAACAGCATCACGTCATGCTGGCCATCGGTCACGGCGGCACCGATCAGGAAATCGCCCTCGTCCAGGTCCACGGCGATGATGCCGGCCTTGCGCGGGTTCGAGAACTCGGTCAGCGCGGTCTTCTTGACCGTGCCGCGCGCGGTGGCCATGAAGATGAAGTGCTCGGCGTCGAACTGGCGCACCGGCAGGATCACATTGATCTTCTCGCCATCGGCGAGCGGGAACATGTTAACGATCGGACGGCCACGCGAGTTGCGCGACCCCTGCGGCACTTCGTACACTTTGAGCCAGTACAGCCGGCCACGGTTGGAGAAGCACAGGATGTAGTCGTGCGTGTTGGCCACGAACAGCGTGTCGATCCAGTCGTCTTCCTTGGTGGCCGTAGCCAGCTTGCCGCGCCCGCCACGCTTCTGCGCGCGGTACTCGGAGATCGGCTGACTCTTCATATAGCCGCTGTGCGAGAGCGTGACCACCATGTCCTGCGGCGTAATCAGATCCTCGGTGTCGAGTTCGGTCGCGTTCAGTTCGATGGTGGAGCGGCGCTCGTCGCCGAATTCGGCGCGGATGGCGCCGAGTTCGTCGGAGATGATGGTCGTAATACGCTCCGGACGCGCCAGGATGTCCAGCAGGTCTGCGATCACCGCCATCACTTCGCGGTATTCCTGGACGATCTTGTCCTGCTCCAGGCCCGTGAGGCGTTGCAGGCGCATTTGCAGGATTTCCTGCGCCTGGCCGTCGGAGAGGCGATACAGGCCATCCGGTTGCATGCCGAACACGGCGGGCAGGCCATCCGGGCGATACGAGGCACGGCCGCCGGCAGTGTCGCTTTCGGCACGCGCAAGCATGTCGCGCACGAGGGCCGAGTCCCACGACTTGGCCATCAGCTCCTGCTTGGCGACCGGCGGCGTCGGCGCGGCCTTGATGATCGCGATGAACTCGTCGATGTTCGCCAGCGCCACCGCCAGGCCTTCCAGCACATGGCCGCGCTCGCGCGCCTTGCGCAGCTCGAACACGGTGCGGCGGGTGACCACCTCGCGCCGGTGCGACAGGAACGCGTCCAGCATCTGACGCAGGTTCAGCAGGCGCGGCTGGCCGTCGACCAGCGCCACCATGTTCATGCCGAAGGTGTCCTGCAGCTGGGTGTTCTTATATAGGTTGTTGAGAACGACCTCGGGCACCTCGTTGCGCTTCAGCTCGATCACCACGCGCATGCCCGACTTGTCGGACTCGTCACGGATGTCTGAAATGCCCTCGACCTTCTTCTCGGTCACCAGCTCGGCGATGCGCTCGAGAAGTGTCCGCTTGTTCACCTGGTACGGCAGTTCGTCGACGATGATCGCCTGGCGCTGGCCGCGGTCGATGTCCTCGAAGTGCGTCCGGGCACGCATGACGATGCGGCCCCGGCCGGTGCGATAGCCTTCTCGCACGCCCTGGATGCCATAAATAATGCCGGCCGTCGGAAAATCGGGCGCCGGCACCAGTTCGATCAGGTCATCCACCGTGGCGTCGGGATTGCGCAGCAGATGCAGGCAGGCGTCCACCACCTCATTGAGGTTATGCGGGGGGATATTGGTGGCCATACCCACCGCAATACCCGACGAGCCATTGATCAGCAAATTCGGAATACGCGCCGGCAAAATACTCGGTTCTTTTTCAGAACCGTCGTAGTTCGGCTCGAAATCGACAGTTTCCTTGTCGATATCGTGGAGCATTTCATGCGCGATCTTCGACAGGCGGATTTCCGTATAACGCATGGCTGCCGCGTTATCCCCATCGACCGAGCCGAAGTTGCCCTGCCCGTCTACCAGCATGTAGCGCAGCGAGAAATTCTGCGCCATGCGGACGATCGTGTCATAAACGGCGGTGTCGCCGTGCGGGTGATACTTACCGATCACATCACCGACAATACGGGCCGATTTCTTATAGGCTCGGTTCCAGTCGTTATTCAGCTCATGCATCGCAAAGAGCACGCGCCGATGTACTGGTTTCAGGCCATCCCGGACGTCGGGAAGCGCACGCCCGACGATAACGCTCATCGCGTAATCCAGGTATGAGCGGCGCATTTCCTCTTCCAGGGAAACCGGAAGCGTTTCTTTGGCGAATTGATCCATTGCGGCTTGGTTTATGCGGCGGGTTTTAGCGAATGAGACCCTGGCCCCAGGAGCGCCGGCGGGGGCGCCTGTCTGGGACGGGCAACATGGCATTCTACCACGCGCGCCACCCCTTCCCGACGCCCACCGGACGGCCCGGAAACGGGCCCGCCGGCGCCCTCCGCGGCGCGGCGCCTACCGCCCGCAAGCCATACGGGACAAGGGTTTGCGGGCACCGCAAGCGTGATGTTGCACAAACACCACAGGCCCAAAACCCCAGGGTTGAATCGAATATATTTACTTCTTAGGAAACGAGCCTTGTGGCACAATTCCCCAGCGAAGAGCCAGACATTGTTCGAAGTGGAGCATCCACCACATCGAGAATGTTATACTCCGAAGAATGTATGACTTGTTTTCGTCCATTTGCTCGCAGTAACCCTGCGGTGATCTCATCCTGAGAGGAGAAATATGAAAAAATTTGCCAAGCTCGCGCTCGTTGCAGCTACCGCAGTAATGGCTGCATCCGCTCAAGCCCAGTCCGTCCCCTATGAAAAGAAGGCTGTGAACGACAACTGGGGCAACGGTACGAGCGAGTACGTGTGGAAGAATGGCACGAACGAGCTCTGCTGGCGCGACAGTTCCTGGACCCCGGCAACGGCCAATGCCCTGTGCGATGGCGCACTGGCTCCGGCTGCTGCTCCGGCTCCGGCACCGACCCCGGTGGCTCCTCCGGTTGTGTCGAGCGAGAAGGTCACTTTCGCAGCTGACACCCTGTTCGACTTCGACAAGGCTGTTCTGAAGCCCGAAGGCAAGGCCAAGCTGGACGACCTGGTCTCGAAGCTGCAAGGCATCACCCTCGAAGTGATCATCGCCGTGGGCCACACCGACGCGTTCGGTTCGGACAAGTACAACGATCGCCTGTCGATCCGTCGTGCTGAATCCGTCAAGGCTTACCTGGTGAGCAAGGGCGTGGAAGCCAACCGCGTGTACACCGAAGGCAAGGGCAAGCGCCAGCTGAAGGTGGATCCGAAGTCGTGCAAGGGCAACCGCACGGCACAGATCGCCTGCCAGCAGCCGAACCGCCGCGTGGAAGTCGAAGTGGTCGGCACCCGCAGCGCACGTTAATCGGATCCTCTCCGATGAAGAAAGCCCAGCGCAAGCTGGGCTTTTTTTTTGCCCGCTATTTTTGGTACAGTTGCCGGACGCTTCTCTCCGCACTCAGGTTCCGGGCCGTGCGCCGGGGACCCCACTCCTTTGACGATGTCGCAAACCTCCACCCTCTCCCCTGCTGGCAGCCCCCCCGGCCGCAACGCCGATCCGAAAGAGATCGACAAGTTCAGCGAGCTGGCCCACCGCTGGTGGGACCCCAACAGCGAGTTCAAGCCGCTCCACGACCTGAACCCGCTGCGCCTGGGCTGGATCGACGGCATCGCGCACCTGCCCGGCAAGCAGGTGATCGACGTGGGCTGCGGCGGCGGCATCCTGTCCGAAAGCATGGCGCGGCTTGGCGCCACCGTACGCGGCATCGATCTGTCGACCAAGGCCCTCAAGGTGGCAGACCTGCACAGCCTGGAGTCGGGCGTGCCCGTCACTTATGAGGAAATTGCCGTCGAAGACCTCGCCGCGCGCATTCCCGGCAGCGTGGACGTGGTGACCTGCATGGAAATGCTCGAGCACGTGCCCGACCCCGCCTCCATCGTGCACGCCTGCACCACGCTGGTCCGCCCGGGCGGCTACGTGTTCTTCTCGACGATCAACCGCAATCTCAAGGCCTACCTGCTGGCTATCGTCGGCGCCGAGTACGTGCTGAACATGCTGCCGCGCGGTACCCACGACTACGAGAAGTTCATCACGCCATCCGAGATGGCCCGCTTCGCGCGCCAGGCCGGGCTGGACCTGATCGAGATGCGCGGCATGACCTACAACCCGTTGTCGCAAACGTACTCGCTCGGCCATGACACGGGCGTCAATTACATGATGGCCTTCCGCAAGACGGCGGCGAAGGCGGCGGGCTGACCCATGCGCACTTTCGACGCGGTATTTTTCGATCTCGACGGCACGCTCGCCGACACGGCCCCCGACCTGGCCGCAGCCGCCAACCGGCTCGTGGTGGAACACGGCCTGCCGCCCGTGGCCTATGAGAAGCTGCGGCCGGTGGCTTCGCACGGGGCACGCGGCCTGATCGGCGCGGCGTTCGGCAAGTCGCCCGACGACCCCGAGTTCCCCGCCCTGCGCGATACGTTCCTCGACTACTACGAGGCCGACATCGCGGTGCACACCCGCCTGTTCGACGGCATGGACGACGTGCTGGCCCGGTTGGAAGCCGCCGGCATCCGCTGGGGCATCGTGACCAACAAGATCACCCGCTTCACGGTACCGCTGGTGGCCGCGATCGGCCTCGCGCCCCGCGCCTCGGCCGTGGTCAGCGGCGACACCACGGCACATGCCAAGCCCCACCCCGCCCCGCTGCTGCACGCGGCCGAGGTCAGCGGCGTGGCGCCGGCACGCTGCCTGTACGTGGGCGACGACCTGCGCGACATCCAGGCCGGCAAGGCGGCCGGCATGGCCACGGTGACCGCCGCGTACGGCTACTGCGGCGACGGCGAGCCGCCCGAAGCCTGGGGCGCAGACTACCTGATCCGTCACCCGGCCGAGCTGCTGGCGCTGTTCGGGAACTGAAGCCCCCGGCCAGCGGCCAAAGCGAGTACAATCCGACTCCTACATCTTCACACTGGGGCCGACCTGGTTTCGACGTGGGTTGCGAAGCAGTGGAGGGCATACCGAGGACCCGTCACCTCGTTAATCAATGGGAATGCAATAACTGCTAACGACGAACGTTACGCACTGGCAGCCTAAGGGCTAGCCGTCCTCGCACTGGCTCGCTGACGGGCTAGGGTTCGCAAGAACTGGCGAGGTCATTTACGTCAGATAAGCTTCGGGAGTGTCACGGGCCCGAGGACGAAAACCTAGTGACTCGCCGTCGTAGAGCGTGTTCGTCCGCGATGCGGCGGTTAAATCAAATGACAGAACTAAGTATGTAGAACTCTCTGTGGAGGGCTTGCGGACGCGGGTTCGATTCCCGCCGGCTCCACCAAATTGAAGGGCTCGGATAGTCTCCGGGCCCTTTTTCTTGCCCTAAATCCCCGCACCACGCGGGGTTCCGGCCAACTGTGCTGCGGGTGACCATCACCCGAAACGCCCGAAATCGGCCACTTTCTCGGTCAGAGCCGTCTCTGTTCTCCGTTTGGCCTGCGGGTAGGCGCAGATGGCGGTCTAGCAAAATCAAAGACTTACGCGCGCGGGTTCACCGTCAACCAAGACCACCGGTCAAGCTTCAAACCCCGTCACGACCTCCCACTGGCCCATTCGGTCGGCTACGGGCAAGCAGGGCCCTTGCAGCGAAAATGTCGACGATGACCAACCAGAAGAAAATCGCCGCCGATCTGCAGTCTGCGCTGTCTGGGCAAAGCCCTCTGAGCATCGATCTGTACGTGGAAGTTCTGGCCGACTTCGAGGACGAGCTCAAGGCCTCGCTCGACAAGGACGCCGATGACGCCTTGCTGTGTATGCTGGCCGACGACGGTGACGTGGCGATGATGGTCATCGACTGGGACGGCAGCATCTACCGGAATGAAAACGCGTTAAAAAAGCTGCAGGCCATGTGGCGGAACAGCTTTGAGATCAATGTGCAGACCCTCGTGCCCATCCTCAGTGACCACATCAGCCAGAAAAACCTGGGAGTGGCAGGCATCAAGTGGCTGCCCGCATCCATCGATTGAAGCGGTCTGACGAACGGCGGTCCTGTTTACGAATCGAAGGCGGTCACCACCTCCTGCTGCGCCACCCAGTCGGTCGGTAGCGGATTCCGCTGGAACCACAGAAGGCTCATGCATCGGGGCTGCTGCCCGGCCAGAATGCTCTGGATGATGGCAGGCTCCAGGAGCGTCAATCGGAGCAGCTCGTTGACCGTTGAATGGTGCAGTCCCTCGCGCTGGGCGATCTCGCTCCCACTGCCGACCACACCATCGTCGAGCAGTTGCTGCCAGTAGTAGGCCCGCGTCAGGGCCACCAGCAAGGGCTGGTCGATCTGGCTGGTGACCTTGCCCGGCGACTCGACCGCCCCATCTGGCCGCACCACCACCTTGCTGGCGCCGCGCTTCCTGATCTTCAGCGGGATGAAGGTGGACAGCTTGACTTGGCTGCCATCCCGGCGTTCGCGGGCGATTGCTGCCCCCAATGGCTGCACTTTCGGCTTCATGCCTCCACCTCCTGCTGTTCCCATTCCTGCAATTCCGCGCCGATGGTACCGGGCATCAGTTCCCCGGCCAGTTCCTGCCAGCCCTGATCGCGCCAGATGATTTCCAGCCCGCCGTCGGCAATCACCACGCGGTCGATCAGTAGCTGTGCCAGTCGACACTGTTCGACGGGGAACAGCTGTTGCCACAGACCCGCCAGATTTCGCATCGGAAGCACGACCTCAGGCTCCGACAGGTCTGGGCGGGCTGTCCGAATCCGATCCCACACCGACTGCACGACGTGCGGCGCTGACAGCGCCGCTACGATCTGCTGGGTCACCAATTCCTCAATGGGCGCTGCCGGTAGTGGCCCGTGCTGGCTGGCCCACGCGCCGAAGCGCCGGTGCTTGATCGGCGTGTAGTAGCGGTAGGTCTTGCCCTTCTTGACGGTGTAACTGGGCACCAGACGTTCACCGTCTGGCGTGAACAGCAGGCTGCGCAACAACACCGGCTCACGCTGGCGGTCGTTGGTCTCGCGCCGCCGCTCGATGCCATCGGTGGCGATCAGTGCGTGGACTGCATCCCACTGCACCTCAGTGATGATGGCCTGGTGCTGTCCGGGGAAGCTCTGCCCCTTGTGGACGATCTCGCCCAGGTACATCCGGTTGTGCAGCATCTTGTAGATGGTCTGCTTCGTGAAAGACTTGCCACCCTTGGTGACTACACCTTCCGCGCCGTAGGCCTTCACCATCAGCGTGGCCGATCGCATCGACACGAAGTCGTCGAAGATGCGCCGTACCAGCTTGGCCTCGGCGTCGTTGACCACCAGCAGCCGGTCGCGCACGTCGTAGCCCAGCGGCACCGGCCCGCCCATCCACATGCCCTTGGCCTTGCTGGCGGCGATCTTGTCGCGGATGCGTTCCCCGGTCACTTCCCGTTCGAACTGCGCGAAGGACAGCAGGACGTTCAACATCAGCCTGCCCATCGACGTGGCCGAGTTGATCTGCTGCGTGACCGCGCTGAAGCTGACCCGGTGGCGGTCGAACACATCGACCATCCGCGCAAAATCCGCCAGCGAGCGTGATAGCCGGTCGATCTTGTAGACGACCACGATGTCGACCTTGCCCATCTGGATGTCCGCCATCAGGCGGCGCAGGGCGGGCCGCTCCATGTTGCCGCCAGAGAAACCGCCATCGTCGTAATCATCGGCCACCGTGATCCAGCCCTCGTGGCTCTGGCTCTTGATGAAGGCGTGCCCAGCTTCCTTCTGGGCATCGATGGAATTGAAGGACTGATCCAGCCGTTCGTCGCTGGAGACACGGCAATACACCGCGCAGCGTTTCGGTGGCGCAAGCAGGGGCGCGTTCATTGACCGTTCCCCCTGCCATCGCGCAGCCCAAAAAACTTCGGCCCGTTCCATCGCGTGCCCGTGATGTGGCGCGCCGCCGCCGACAGGCTTTTGAACACCTGTCCGTTTAGTTCGTACAGGCCATCGGGCGTGACGGTCACACGATGCTGACGTTCATCCCATTCGCGGATCAGCGTGGTGCCGGGCATCAACAGGGTCTGCGCGCTGCGGCCGACACTGGTCTTGATCTTGGAATGCTTGGCACCGGCCTCGACCAGCATCTTGCGGATGTTGGTGGGAAGCGCGCCGTAGGTCTGCTCCTGGATGCGGTAGGCCAGACGCGATTCCACGTAATTGCGGTTGCGGTGGCTGGGCCGCCGGGGGAAGTGCTGATCCCACAGCGCCCATAGGTCTGTCATCGGCAAGGAGGGCAGCGCGGCCAGTCGGGCTGAAATGCTGCCGTTGGGAGTACCCGTCATTCTCAATCCTCCCAGATCTGCAATGCGTCCAGCGTCATCCACAGGCGGGCATCATCGATGGTGGCCATCTCGCGCGTAGCAAGGTCCCGGTCAAGGCTCCGCCCCTCTTTGCCGGTGTAACGGTAGATTTGCCCAGCGTGCTGCACACGCACCGGGCCATAGGCGTCAAACTCGACCTGCACTGGCATGCTTCCGCGCAGGCGCTTGTTGGTGTCGGTCACCACTGCGGTGACGGTTGTGATGGTCATTTCGGTGTCCTTTATCGAGAGTGGTTTTCGGACCTCCATGAACGCGCTGTGGCGACCAGAAGCCAAGTCAAACCGCGCTCTGTTCGGGGGCGTCGGCTTGCCCTGTCGCCACATCGACACGCTCGCCCAGCAGCGTCTGCGGTTTGCCGGTGCGCCGGTCCTTGATGCCCAGGATGTAGACCTCGCCGTTCCACACCCCGCAGGCCACGTCGGTGTCACTGGCCGTGGCCGGCATCAACCAGCCGGTGATGCCATTGGGCAACTGCAGCAGTTCATCCATCTGCTGGATGGGCCAGCGCATCGCCTCCTGGTAATGGTCGGCAAACTCCAGCAGTTGCTGAGGCACGTCCGGGAAGTTCTCCTGGCTGAGGATGGGAATCCAGACCAGCGGCGCTCCACTGGCAAACCAGCCTTGCACGCGGTGTTCGACTTCTGGGTTGTAGTGCTGCAGCCGTTCAACGGGCACGTGGCGGGCGCCATCGCTGGCTTGGGGTTCTGTCGTGCGGTTCATCAAAAGCTCCTTGAGTGGTAACCCGGCACGGCGCCGGGCGGTAACCGGGGTGGTAACTGGTAACCCCGTTTCGGGGTCTGTCGGTAGCGGGGCAGCGCGCTCGCGCCCCCCGTATGGCGTTTTGGCGAGGAAGGACCCAATTCGCCTGTGGGCCGGTTGCGTGACGATCAGGCCGCTGGCATTTCTGCCGCCAGTGCATCGCCAGCGGCCTCGATCAACGCTCGAGGAATCTCAACCGGGAAGCGACTTTCCTCGTGGTGGTAGTTGATCTGGCGCCGGGCCGCCGAGGCGCGAGCCAGTGCGTTCATGACCGGCATCAACTGCTCGTGCAGCTCGATTTCGGCCATTGCCGCACGGCAGTGGATGAAGTGGTCCCTCGCCTTGCGCACGGCATCGGGCATGCCAGCCAGTTGACCTTGAATCGCATCACGCTGACGCTCAAGTTCAGCCTGCGATGCCCGGGTGATGCGCAGCTCCACCTCCAGCTTGGTCAAGGTTTCAGGCACGACGAATTCGGCTTCGGTGTCCAGCAGCGTCCGGGATGCCGACTTCGTCTCGACAGCAATGCGCGTTTCGAGGTCCGCCAGCCGCTTGGCAATCTTGGTCAGTTGGCCATCGACCGTCTGCACCTCAGCGCTGAGCGCCTTGCGTTGTGCCATCAGATCGTCAAGCTGCTTGCGGGCCAGTGCGAAGCGCTCGGGCGTGGCCAGGGCCTGCTGCAGCGGTCGCAGTTGGCCCTCCAGGTTGGACACCTTCGACTTGAGCCTTTCCATCCGCTGATTTGCCTCGCACAGGATGGGCCAGTGGGCTTTGGCGGCCGGTGGCGTGTTCATCGACAGAGAGCCGGCGGCATCACGCAGCCGGGTTTGCTTCTCGCGTGCCGCAGCGTGCTCGGCTTCAGCCT
Organism: Cupriavidus sp. SIMBA_020; assembly: GCF_046535395.1. Lineage (NCBI taxonomy): Bacteria > Pseudomonadati > Pseudomonadota > Betaproteobacteria > Burkholderiales > Burkholderiaceae > Cupriavidus > Cupriavidus sp. SIMBA_020. The sequence goes on from NZ_JAWRWU010000001.1 coordinate 821,961, forward strand.
CTGCCAATTCGGCCTTGAGGGGCGCGAGTTCCAGGTTGAGCGCGTCGCGCTCAGCCTTGACTTTGTCGAGGTAGGGGTTGGACTTCTTGCCGAACGGGTTCAGTTTCATGGTGATGGTCTCCAGGTTTGATCAGGGATGGATGGGGTAGTGGGTATCGCCGGGCCGCGCGACGGTGCTGACCCACAGGCCGGGGCCCACCTGCTTCTTGATGCCGACCGGCGCACCGGGGCGGCGGGGATGGCTGGTGGCCAGCCAACCCCGGTGGGAGTTGGTTTGCCCGGTTATCGCCGCAATCGCGGCAGCCAGCGGGGACAGCTGCGTTTCGGCAGAGGTGGATGGGCTGGTGGTCTGCGGCGTGATGCCGAGAACCTTGGCCCAGATGGGATGCAAGTTGGGATTACTCACGGTGAGCTCCATATCGAGTGCCACCCTCGATGCCGGGTGGCGTGGCAGGATTGGTTTGGGAACGGGTCTGGGCAATGCGCCAGCGCGCGCCCTCACGGCTGTGGCCGAGATGCGTGATGTCGATGCCCTTGGCGCGGTAGGCCGGGGCGATGCGGCGCAACTGATCCGACAGACCTTTGGGTGATCGCGGCCAACTGCTGCGGTCGGGGATGCTGTGGGTGTTCAGCAGGTCGTAGAGCTGGCCGGCGGTGCCCTGCCAGTTCAAGGGAAGCACACGGTCCGCGAGGTACTTGTCCAGTGCCTGCGCGACGGCGTTGCTTTCCAAGGCCCGGTCGATGCCCGCGCGCACGAGTTCGGCGTACTGCTGCTGGAATTCACCAGCGGCGAAGCCCAGGGCGCGGGCTACTGCCTCGCCCAGGCGCTCGTAATCAGCCATGCGCTGCTTCTGGGTGAGCTTGACCGTCGGCAGAATGGCCAGCGCCGCCGAGAACAGATCGAGCAAGCCAGCGAACACCTTGGGTTGATCACGTTCCCAGCCTGCTTGGGTGTCGGCATCGTCACGCCGGGCATCTGCGGGGATGGTCGGCAGATCGACGTGAATCACCCGGTCGATCAGGTCCGGTCGCGTGGCAACCACGGCGATGCCGTTGAGCACCACCGGCCGCTTGGTCTCCATCACGTGCTCTTCGCCATTGGTGTAGAGCTGGCGCGAGGCAAAGCCGCCGCCGGTGGCCAGGGTGCAAAAGGCATCCTGTTGCTCGGGCGTGAGGCCGGAGAGGTTCTCGTAGCTGACCAGCCAGTTGTTGGCTGCGGCGACGAACACGTCCTCCACCGTCTTGGGCCGCCCGCGCAGCATCACCTTGTTGGGATCGACCAGACTGCGCAGCACGGATTGCGTGGTGGATTTCGCCGAGCCTTGTTCGCCCACCAGTTCCAGCACTGGGAAAGGCGTGTCCGGGCGAAAGCAGTCCAGCAGCCACGCCAGCACCATCACGCGGCTGTACGCCGGAATGTTGGTGTGCTGCCAGAGCAATCCGACATCACCCTGCGCGACCGGCATCGGCAGCGGGCGCATGGAGGGCGTGCGGGTGAAATACACCGGCGACTCGTTCACCACCCGCCAGCCCTGGGGGGTGACGTGAATGGCCTGCCACTGCTCATCGGCCAGATCGATCAGGTAGCCATCGTCACTCCGGGCGGCGCGGACGTGGACTTCGATCTCGTCGCCATCGTTGATGCCCGCAGCGGCGAGCGTGGCCAGCGCCGACTTCATCGTGGTCTCCGACACGCCCATTTCCTTGGCACGCCAGTACGCCGCCCGCAGCCAGTCCTCGAAGCCTGACGAATACACCCGCCACACTTCGCGCCGACTGGGCATGGGAATCACGGCGACCGCATTGCGATCCGCGTCGTGGTGCAACTGGCACTGCGCCCGGGCCAGCGCCACCAGTTCATCGAGCGCGCTCGCGTCGTCATCGCTGCCGGGCAGTTCATCGCGCACCAGCTTGTCGAGGACCGTCACCGAGCAATCACGGTTCGCCTTCTTGGCGGCGTGGCGCAGGCGCAAGTAGCTGGGCAGGTCCGTGGCCTTGAGGATCGAGAAGGCGCGCACCACGTCTTCCTCGGCCAGCACGCCCACGTCATCCACCAGACGGACCAGTGCCGCCTCGATCACATCAACGGGATCGGTGTCAGGTGTTGGCCCTGGAGTGGCCACAGCATCCATCTCGACCGTGTGATGGTCGTGATGGTGGTGACGGTCGTTCTCTACTACTCCGTCCGGCGAAGGGATGGGCGCGCTCATCATCACCGCCCGAATCAGCGCGAGCGTTCGATGAGATGGCGAATGTCCTCAGCGCGCCAGACCGTGGTCTTGCTGCCGAGTTTGATGCCTTGGGGGAATTTGCCTTCCCGGATACCAGCCCACCAGGCCGAACGGCTGATGGGGATCAGGGACAGAATCTGCGGCAACCGAACGAAGCCGGTTTCGGGCAGTGCAGGACGGGGTTGGTACATGGCGAGCATCCGTGGTCGTTTGGGGATGCTCTGTATTGAATGCCACAAGAATCGGCATTCATAGACACGGTGCGCGCACGATGATCACGCTGCGCGCAGCGTGAAGGTTCGCAGTGAAATTACTTGGGCGGCGAGTCCTTTGGAATCCCCGCGATCCAATTCTTGATCGTGCCCGGTGCCTTGCAGACCTGCGCGCCGATGATGCGGTAGGCCTCTTCCTTGGTGCGGTACGTATTCGATGCGAACAGTTGCAGGGCCTTTTGCCTTGCGGCCCGGTTGCTGGCGTGTCGAGCATCGGCCGCCCGTCTGACAGCCTGGCTTTGCGCCTTGCGCACTTCGTCGGCGGCAACGGGCTCTGGTGTGAGCCCTGCCTTCCACGCCTCTTCGATGATCTGCTCAGCTGACGGTGACTCCGGCAATAGATCGGCCAGCACCAAGGATTCCAGCGACTCCATCAACGCTTCAACCGCCGGCCTGATGATGATCCCGGGCGGGGTATCTGTTGTGGCCTCAATCACCGCGCCCAACTTGTAGAGCGCCAAGAGCCGGAGGTAATCCCGATCCGTTGCCGGTGCTGACCTCAGGCGCGGCCACTCGGCTTGATTGGTGACCTCGATGAACCAGTCCAAGTCGCGCTGCTCGCGTCGGTTGACCAGCTCGCCGCCGTGCTTGATTTGCGCCAATGTCACGGTATCGGTGATGGCGGCATCCATGCTGGCCAACATCTGCGCCAACTGCTCTGTGCTAAAGCGCTGCAAATCTTCTCGGGCGCAGGCAGCAATCCGCACCGCGTTCGGCAACTCCAGAAGTTGTTCGAGCGGTGTGGTCAGGGCCAGGGTGAGCAGATGGGGATTCATTGCCCATCAGTCTACCGAGGGTGGTCCAGCACCGTCCACGTTCATCCATGCTGGGGACATCGCCCAGTACGATCCACCGCCACGCTCCCTGCGTGATGATCGTGCCGAGGGCGTATCTGTGCTTTCGCCGGTGTAAACAATAAGCGGCGACCGTCACGACCATCACCACTGTCACATCGGGCCAGCGCCTGTGATGGTGGTGACGATGGTGATGGTCAGCGTCTATTGTTATGGCCCGCGCACGCATACATGCCCCAGGCAAAAGGGGTCCTTCCTGGCGATATTCCAATACGGGGGGCGACAGCGCAGCATTGCGCCACCGTCAGACCAGAAAACAAGGTTTGCAGGGTTTGCGGTTCGCACCCGGCGGCGTTGGCCAGCGGGCCAGATCCCACGTCAGCACTGGCGTTCGCAGGATGGAGGGGAATACGGAAGGTGCGAACCAGGGTGCGTACCGAGTTCGCAGGTTTGCACACCGGCCGCGCGGAAAACGGCCTGGGACGAAAACTCAATGCTGGTGCGGGTTTGCTGGTGGTTTTATGTCGAATGTTGCGAAATCGGCCACCGAGGGTGTCCAGGATTTGGAGCCCCTTACGACAAGGGCGTGAGCTGAATTCACTCCCTGTCCGTGATGATCAGACCACCCGATACACCCGCTCGCCGGATTCGTTGTGCGCCAGCACCACGTTCAAGCCCAGCTTCTTGCGCAGCATCCCGGAGATCGCGCCGCGCACCGTGTGCGGCTGCCAGCCGGTGGCCAGCATTAATTGCAGGCTGGTTGCTCCCTGCGGGCGGCGCAGTGCCATCACCAGCGAGGCGAGCTTGGTGCCGGGGCGGATCGGGATGCCCTCCAGAAGCTGGAGATCGCCGATGGTGTCCATCGGCTGGACGTCATCCGGCAGCATGGGTCGTTTCTGGCCGATGGCCGCATAGCCCGCGTCGGTCATAACGTGGCCGTCGTCGGTAGGATCGATCCACCCGCGCTGCAGCAGTGAGGTCAGCACCTTGACCCGTGCGCCGCCGCGCAGTGTGTCAGGCGGGATGACTCGCCCATCAGGACGGCGGGCGGCAGTGCGCAGTAGCAGGCTTTGCGCTGGGGAGAGTTTGAGCAGGGTCTCCATCATGGCCTCCGTCACTTGACCTGGCCGTCGAAGATCGCCAGCAGGTTATCCAGCGCCTGATCCACCCGCCCGAGGTCACCGACGTGGCCCCAGTGGATGGCGTCCGGGTCGTGGCCGAAGTGGTTATCGGCCAGTTGGCGCAGGGCTTCGATCTTGGCGAGGATCATCGGCAGGCGTTGAAGGTAGGTGTCGAGGGCGGTGGACTGGGTGGTCATGGCTGGCTCCGGGTTGATGGATAACACCACCATTCACGCGCTGAACGATCAAGAAGCCAAGCAAAGATGATTAGAAACCTGGCTCTCCAGCCCCTCGTAATAGTTGTGTCGGACTGATACAATGGAGGGTAATTTTCTGTTGATCCAGAACCATTCGCCATGAAACGTTGTGTAGTCGGAATTCGACCCACTGATGCGCCTGAGGCCACGGTTTCAGGCAAGCAGATGCCTACGGTCTGGTTTCCGTCGATGGCCACGCTGGCGGCGGTCTTGTCGGAGGACAACCGCGCCTTGCTGCGGCTGATCCGGCAGGCCAAGCCCAAGACCATGACCGAGCTGGCGGCACTGTCGGGGCGGCAGGTCCCCAACCTGTCGCGCACGCTGCGGATGATGGAAGGGTACGGACTGGTGGCTTTGACCAAAAATGCCCGCCAAACCCGTCCCACTGCGCTGGCCACCGAATTCCTGGTGGTGCTGGATTGAGTTGCAGAGACAACAAGAACCGAGGAACAGACTGAACGATGCCATCCGCCAAACTCACACTCGCCCGCCTGGAAAGTTTGCTGCTCACGGCATGCGATGATCTGCGCGGCAACATGGATGCCAGCGAGTACAAGGAATACATTTTTGGCATGCTGTTCCTCAAGCGCGCCAGCGATCTGTTCGATCAGCGTCGGGAAGAGATCAAGAGGGAAGGCAAGGCGGCGGGTCTGTCTGAGGCCGACATCGCCCTCAACCTCGAAGACCCGGATCAATACTCGGGCAAATACTTCTACGTGCCGCCACGAGCCCGCTGGAACGATCCGTGGGTAGACGATGCAGGCAACCAGCAGCCTGCGCTCAAGCACGTCAAGGAAAACGTCGGCTCCACGCTCAACAAAGCACTGGAAGCGCTTGAGGAAGAAAACGCCGATGCCTTGCAGGATGTGCTCAAGGGCACCATCAACTTCAACCGCAAGATCGGCCAGAACACGCTGGATGACGACACCCTGGTCGACTTCATCCAGAACTTCGAAAAGATCCCGCTGCGGGATGATGATTTCGAATTCCCCGATCTGCTCGGTGCCGCCTATGAATGGCTGATCAAGCACTTTGCCGATTCGGCAGGTAAGAAAGCAGGCGAGTTCTACACCCCGGCCGAGGTAGTGCGCATCTGCGTCGAAATCTGCGACCCCAAAGAAAACATGAGCGTGTACGACCCAACCGTTGGCTCGGGAGGCATGTTGATCCAGGCACGTGACTACCTGCGCGAATGTGGGGCTGATGCCGCCGAGTTGTCGCTCAACGGGCAGGAAAAGATGGGCACCACCTGGTCCATCTGCAAGATGAACATGCTGCTGCACGGCATCTCGCACGCGGACATCCGTAATGCCGATACCTTGGCTGACCCGCAGCACAAAGACGAAAACAACGAGCTGCGCCGCTTTGACCGTGTGCTTGCCAATCCGCCCTTCAGCCAGAACTACGCCAAGACCAAATCCAAGGACGACGGCAGCGGTGCCAAGAAAAAAGAACCCATCGCCTACCCCGGCCGCTTTCACGTCTGGATGCCGGAAAAGGGGAAAAAAGCCGACCTGATGTTCGTGCAGCACATGCTGGCGGTACTCAAGAGCAATGGCCGCATGGCCACTGTCATGCCGCACGGCGTGCTGTTCCGTGGCGGTGAGGAGCGCGAGGCGCGCCAGTACTTCATCGACCGGGGTTATCTCGAGGCCGTCATTGGCCTGCCCAGCAACCTGTTCTACGGCACCGGCATCCCGGCCTGCATCCTGGTGCTGAACAAGGAAGGTGCGCAGCAGCGCGATCACGTGCTCTTCATCAATGCCGACCGCGAATACCGCGAGGGCAAGGCGCAAAACCACCTGCGTCCGGAAGACATCGACAAAATTGTTCACGCCTACCGCGCTGGGCAGAACATTGACGGCTACGCCAAGCGCGTCCCGGTGGCCGATATCAAGGCGGAAGACTACAACTGCAACATCCGCCGCTATGTGGACAACGCCCCGCCACCAGAGCCGCACGACGTGCGCGCCCATCTGCACGGCGGCGTGCCAGTCAGCGAAGTCGATGCCCTGGGCCACTTTTGGCAGAACTACGCGGGCCTGCGCGAAAGCATCTTTGTGCCCCGTGCCACGGCAACCCATGGCATCTGGTATGCCGACTTTGCCGCCCCCCTGGCCGACAAGCGCGACATCGCCCCGCACATCAACAGCCACGCCAGCGTCACCCAGCGCCATGCCCAGTTCATGACCGATCTGGCCGACTGGTGGCAACAGCACCTGCCCGTCATCGAGGCGCTGGCCCCGGATGCGGACAACCAGCACGCCACCGGGCGCAACGTCTACGCCGTGCGCGCCACGCTGCTCGACAGCATTGAGCGCACCTTTGCAGGGCAGCACCTGCTCAACCGCTATCAGGTACGCGGCGCTTTTGCCAACTACTACAAAGGGCTGGTGTCCGATTTCAAATCCATCGCCGCCAGCGGCTGGGGGCCGGAGCTGATTCCGGATGAAGACATCCTGCAAAGCCAGTTCCCCGAGGTATTGGCAGAACTGGAACAACAGCACGCCCGCCTCGCCGAGTTGCAAGCCCTGTTTGCCGCTGCCAGTGAAGAGGATTTTGAAGATACTGAAGACACCGGGGTGCTGCCTGCCGATGAGGTGAAAACCCTCAAGGATGAACTCAAGGAAGCCAACGCCGAGTGGAAAGCCCAGCTCAAGACGCTCAAGGGCGCCGTGGGCGATCTGTTCACCGAAATCAAGGTGGCCGGGCGTTTGCCCAAGGGCACGGACAAAGGTCACCATTGCAGCGATGGCTTCACCGCCAAGGAAGTGCAGTTCGCCAACGGCCAGCGCGTGCTCGATCTCGCCGCCTCCGTGGGCCACGCCTCCACTTTCACGTCAGTGATCCAAGCCGCCATGGCTGCTGGCCAGCAGGCCAAGGCCACTGCCGGACGCATCGAAGCCAAGCTGACCACGCATAAGGCACTGGAAGACGAAGCCAAATCCCTGAAGGCCGCCATCAAGTCCACCGAGGCCAAGAAGGACGAACTGGTGGAGCAGGCGCGCCTGAAGATCAGCAAGGACGAGGCACGGCAGGTCATCGTTGAACGTCTGGGCAAGCTGCTGTTCGAAAGCTACCGGCAATACCTGCGGGCGGATCAACGCGCCTGCATCGCGGCGGTCGAAAACCTGTGGAGCAAGTACGCCGTCACGGCGAAGCAGATCGAGTCCGAGCGGGATGAAGCGGTCAAGGCGCTGCAGGAATTCCTGGTGGAGTTGGGGTATGAGTGAACGTACCCTCACCGACATTGCGACCATCAATCCACCGCTGACGAGAACGCCAAAGCTTGGTGAGTTGGTCAGTTTTGTTTCAATGAGTGGGGTCAGTGAAGGTGGTGGCATAACTGAGTCAAGCGAATTGCCCTTCGACACCGTCAACTCTGGCTTCACCCGTTTCCAGAACGGCGATGTCCTATTCGCCAAGATCACCCCGTGCATGGAGAACGGTAAGGGCGCTTTGGCGGAAAGTCTAACAGGTGGGGTTGGCTGCGGCAGCACTGAGTTTCATGTACTAAGGGCCACGCAAGCCAGTGTTCCCGGATATCTGTACCAGTTGATGCAATGGAAGCAGACACGGCAGACAGCCGAAATATTCATGTCCGGCTCAGCGGGCCAGCAGCGTGTTCAATCAGACTTCTTTAGTCGCTATAAGGTCTACGCTCCGGCTTTGCCCGTACAGCGAAAAATTGCCACCATCCTCTCCAGCATCGACACCGCCATCGAAAAAACCGAAGCCCTGATCGCCAAATGCCAGCAGATCAAGGCTGGCCTGATGCGCGACCTGTTCACCCGTGGCGTGCTGCCCAACGGCCAACTGCGCCCGCCGCGCGAACAGGCCCCGGAGCTTTATCAGGAAACGGCGATTGGGTGGATTCCCAAAGAGTGGCAGTACGAGCTGCTCGATAAGCTTGCGCTTCGTGGCAGCGGACACACGCCTAACAAGAATTTCCCCGAGTATTGGAACGGCGGAATTAAATGGGTTTCTCTGGCTGACTCCCATCGCCTTGATCAGCTTTACATCTCGGACACTGAACTTCAGATCAGCCATAAAGGAATCCAGAATTCCTCCGCTGTTTTGCATCCGGCGGGCATCGTTGTCTTGTCTCGTGATGCTGGTGTCGGCAAAAGCGCGATCACCACGGAGCCTATGGCCGTCAGCCAGCACTTCATGTGCTGGAAGTGCGACCAAAAAATGGATAACCACTTCCTGTATTACTGGCTTCAATTTAATAAACGGACATTTGAAAATATCGCGATGGGCAGCACCATTCTTACGATTGGGTTGCCATACTTCAAAAAGATGAAGATCGCGTGCCCAATTGAGATGGAGGAGCAGAGGAATATTGCCGCCAAGATTAAAGCTTCTGATACCCGCATATTTTCATTGCAGGATGAGCTTTCAAAATTGAAGCAGCAGAAGCAAGGATTGATGCACGATCTGCTAACCAGCAAAGTGCCCGTCAAGATCGAAGAACCCGAGGTGGTCGATGGTTAACCACTATCCCAACCTCAACCCGGAAAAGGCGCTGATCTGGCGCATTGTCCATCGCGACAATCTACCGTGGATTCTCGATAACGGCGTGCATTGCAAAAGCGCGGCCGTGCAGGACCCGAACTTCGTGCCCATCGGCAATGCAGATTTGATTGATCGGCGTACTCATCGGGTGGTGCCGGTAGCACCTGGTGGGGTGCTTTCGAATTACGTGCCGTTTTACTTCACGCCGTTTTCGCCCATGATGTACAACATCTATACCGGGCGCGGGGAAGTGACAAAGCGGCGCAATGAGGAAATCTGCATCCTCGTCTCCACGCTCCACAAGGTGCACCAGATGGGTTTGCCTTTTGTGTTTACAGATCGGCACGCATACCCGCCGCTTGCAAGGTACTTCAATAGTGTCGATAGTTTGAATGAGATTGATTGGCCGTTGTTGCAGGCCCGCAATTTCAAGCGGAATCCGGATGATCCGGAGCAGATTGAACGTTACCAAGCGGAAGCCTTGGTTCACAACCATTTACCGGTGGCCGGGCTGGTTGGCATCATTTGCTACACGGATGCAGTTAAAAACACACTCGACCAACACATTCAGGCCAGAGGCTTGAAAATGGATGTTCGGGTTATGCCACAGTGGTACTTCTGATGATTACATTCACTCAAGGCAATTTGCTGGAGGCCCGAGCCGAGGCGCTGGTCAACACCGTTAACACCGTCGGGGTGATGGGCAAGGGCATCGCGTTGATGTTCAAGGAGCGTTTCGACGAGAACTTCCGACGTTACGCCACCGCCTGCAAGGCCAAGGAAGTTCAGACCGGCAAGATGTTCGTCACGCCGGTGCACGAACTCGACGGCCCGCGCTGGATCATCAACTTCCCCACCAAGCAGCACTGGCGTGCGCCGTCGCGCATGGAATGGGTGGTCGAGGGCCTGCAGGACTTGCGGCGCTTCCTGATCGAGCAGCAGGTCAAGTCGATCGCCATCCCGCCGCTGGGCGCGGGCAATGGGGGGCTGGAATGGGCCGAGGTGCGCGAACAGATTGAGCGGGCGCTGGGTGATCTGGATGTCGATATTCTGGTGTTCGAGCCCACCAAGCAGTACCAGAACGTGGCCAAGCGCGCTGGTGTCGAGAAGCTGACACCCGCCCGTGCGCTGATTGCCGAACTGGTGCGCCGCTACTGGGTGTTGGGCATGGAGTGCAGTCTGCTGGAGATCCAGAAGCTGGCGTGGTTTCTGGAGCGGGCCATCGAGCGCTGCAACCCGGGCGACAACCCGTTGAATCTGCAGTTTGCGCCGCATAAGTACGGCCCATACGCCAACCGGCTCGATCATCTGCTGAACAATCTGGATGGCAGCTACCTGCACTCCGAAAAGCGCATCAGCGACGCGGACCCACTGGATGTGATCTGGTTCGACGACGAGCGTAAGGCTTTCGTCCAGACTTATCTCAAGAGCGAGGCCAAGGCCTACACGCAAGCGTTGGAGTCCACCGCCGCGCTCATTGATGGCTTTGAATCGCCCTTCGGCATGGAACTGCTGGCAACCGTGGATTGGCTGTTGGCTCGTGAAGGTGTTGCGCCCAATGTGCCCGCCTTGCGTGAAGGGCTGCGCCACTGGCGTGGCGGCCCGGATGCCGCTGCCCGCAAGGATCGCCTGTTTGACGACCGGGCGCTGGGCATTGCCCTGGAGCGCCTGACACAGCCCGCCACCGCGCTGGCTTGAGGGGGCGGCGTGAGCGAATACACGGAGGTCGAACGCCCATTCCTACAACAACTGGCAGAGCTGGGCTGGACGATCATCGACCAGGGCACGGGCGTACCCCAGGATGCAACCCCCAGCCTGCGCGCCAACTTCCGCCAATGCTTGTTGCCGGAGGTGTTCGACCGTGCCGTGCGTGCCATCAACCGCACCGACGATGGGCGTGAATGGCTGACCGACCGTCAGTTGGAAGACTTGCGCAGCCAATTGCTGCGCCACCCGAACCGAACCTTGCTGGAGGCCAATGAGGCCGTGCAGGCGATGCTGTTCAAGGCGCAGGCCGATTTGAATGAGCTGACGGGCGAAGCTGACCCGGTAGTACGGCTGATCGACTTCCACAACCCGGCGAATAACCAGTTCCACGCCATCAACCAGTTCCGCATCGACACGCCGGGCTGCGTGAAGGCCTTCATCATCCCGGACATCGTGCTGTTCGTGAACGGCATTCCGCTGGTGGTCGTGGAGTGCAAGAAAGGCTCGGAAACCTGTGCCAATCCGATGCAGGAAGCTTTTGTGCAACTGCAGCGCTACATGCGCCGCCGCAAGGAGACGGAAGCCTCTGGCCTGAAAGAAGGCGAGCCCCGACTGTTCTATAGCAGCCTGATGCTGGTGCGCAGTTGCGGGCTGGAGGCCGACTACGGCACCATCACCTCGGGCGAAGAGCATTTCTATGCCTGGAAGACACTCCACCCCGCCGACGATTCCGCGCTAACCGGAATGAATGCACAACAGCAGTTGATCACCGGGATGCTGAACAAGGCCAATCTGCTGCAGATCCTGCGCACCAGTTCGGTTTTCATGGATACCGACGGCGGGCCACGGGTGAAGGTGGTGTGCCGCTATCAGCAATTCCGTGCCGCCAACAAGATCATCGAACGCCTGCGCACCGGCGAAACTGCCACCGAGCGCAGCGGCGTGGTGTGGCACACGCAAGGCTCGGGCAAATCACTGACCATGGTGTTTCTGGCGCGAATGATGCGCGCCAGCCGCTATCTGTCCGACTACAAGATCGTGCTTGTCAATGACCGGCAAGACCTGGAAGAACAACTGGGCGACACCGCCACGCTGATTGGCGGGCGGGTGAATGTGATCGAAACCCGGGCGGGCCTGCGCCAGCATCTGTCGACAGACAGTTCGGACATCAGCATGGTGATGATCCACAAGTTCCAGGAGCACAAGCAGACGCTAACTAACACCGTGGCGGAAGCGTTGGGCACTTACTTGGCTATGCCAGCGGGCAGGACTTTCGGCGTGGTCAACACGTCGGACCGCATCATCCTGATGATCGACGAGGCGCACCGCACACAAAGCTCAGACCTGGGCGACAACCTGTTCGAGGCATTCCCCAACGCCACGCGCATTGCCTTCACCGGCACACCGTTGATCACGGAGCGCCACGGCGAAAAGAAAACCCACAAGCGCTTTGGCGAGTACATCGACACCTACCGTCTGATGGACGCGGTGAACGACGGGGCCACGCTGCAGATCCTCTACGAAGGCAAAACCGCCGACAGCGCGCTGAACGAAAAGCACGCTTTTGACGAAGCCTTTGAAGACCTGTTCCGCGACCGCAGCGAAGAAGAACTGCTGGCGATCAAGAAGAAGTACGGCGCGACCGGCGACATCTTGGAGGCCGAAAACCGCATCAACGCGATTGCGCGTGACATGGTGGCGCACTACGTCGACAACATCCTGCCCAACGGCTTCAAAGCTCAGGTGGTGTGCCATTCGAAGCTGGCGTGTATTCGTTACCAGAACGGCATCAAAGCAGCATTGGCCGAGCGCTTGGCCCGTGAGGAGGCCAAGGCCTCGCCGGATAGCGATCTGATCAAGCGCTTGCGCTTTCTGAAAACGGCCGTGGTGGTGTCGTCGGATGGCACCAATGAGGCGGCTTACATCACCCAAGCGCGCAAGGAAGCCCAGCGCATGAACGCGGTAGAGAACTTCTGCCGCAACTTAGATTTTGAAGACCCGGATAAGGAATACACCGGCATCGCTTTTCTGATCGTGTGCGACATGCTGCTCACGGGCTTTGATGCGCCCATCGAGCAGGTGATGTACATCGACAAAAAGCTGCGCGAGCACACTCTGCTGCAAGCCATTGCCCGAACCAACCGCGTGAAGAAGGGCAAACAGCGCGGTTACATCGTCGATTACATCGGCCTGGCCAACCACCTGACCGATGCCCTGACCCTGTACGCGGCCAGCGACGAGTTGCAGGAACTGCACGACGGGATGAAGAATATCGCGTCGGAACTGCCTGTATTGGAAGAGCGTTACCAGCGACTGCTTCAGCACTTCACAGCGTTGGGCATCAAACAGATCAAAGCCTTCGTTAATGGCGAGTTGCCCAATTTGGATGCCGAGGCTGCCGTGGTGCACGAAGCAGTGAAGGCGCTCAAGGATGACAAGAAGCGCGCTGATTTTGAGGTGTACTTCAAGAAGTTTTTGATGAGCCTGGACATCATCCTGCCCAACGCATCTGCGCAGCCCTACCGCGTACCCGCGAAGCGCTTCGGCTACATCCTGCAGGTGACCAAGGAGCGTTACAAGGACACTAGCCTGGACCTCGGCAGCGCTGGCGAAAAGGTGAAGGCGCTGATCAACGAGCACCTGATCAGTCTGGGCATCAACCCCAAGGTGCCACCGGTCGAGTTGCTGGCAGAAGACTTCCTCGACAAACTGGCCGCGCACGCGGGTCAGAACAACGAGGCCAAGGCCAGCGAGATGGAGCACGCCATCCGCAAGCACTGCACGGTTCACCACGATGAAGATCCGGCCTTCTACAAGAGCCTGTCGGAAAAGGTCGATGCGCTGATCGAGAAACACCACGACGAATGGGATCTGCTTGCCGAAAAATTGGCCGAGCTGCGCAAGGAAGCCATTTCGGGCCGTCAGCGGGGTGAGGACGGCATGAGCAAGGAGGTGACGACCTTCTACGAATACATCGTGCAGCTTGGCTTCGCGAGTGGTTCTGTCAATGATGCAGACAAGCCTGCATTCAAGGCATTGATGGAGACCACCGTGGAAATACTGCAAGAAACCATTGCCAGCATCGATTTCTGGCAGAACCCCGATAAACAGAAGCGCGTGCGCGGTTTGATCAAAACCGAAATCGCCAAGACGGGCATCGAGGAACTAAAGCTCAATCGTGAGCGCGTGGCCGTGGAAATCATGAAGCTTGCCAAGAACCGGCACGATGAACTGGTCAACATGGCACGAGCAGGGAGCGTCTAATGCAGCTCCGTCAAGTGCGTGATATTGAATACCAGCTGCTGCCTGGCTCAGACCGCCAGACGACAGATATCGTGATCGAGCGCGATGGCATCATCACCGTTCGTCCGCCAAAACTGATGACGCCCGAGCAAGTAGATGAAACCGTTTTAGCCAAGCGGATGTGGATCTACCGCAATGTGGCGGAATGGCGTGACCTCAATGCCACTCGCGTCACGCGCGAGTGGGTCAGCGGCGAAACCTTCCTTTATTTGGGCAGTTGCTACCGATTGCAACTGGTGGCCGAGCAAGACGAACCGCTCAAGCTGAAAGATGGCCGGTTCTGCCTGCTGCGCGACATTGTCGAGTGCGGCGGCCAGGACGCCGCCCATCAAGCGTTCGAGGCTTTCTACAAGACCAAAGGCATGCCCCGGATTCAGAAGCGCGTGGCGTACTTCGCGGCCAAGGTGGGCGTGACGGCAGGCGTCATCCAGATCAAGGATCTTGGCTACCGATGGGCGTCCTGCACCAAGCGCGGTGACCTGCATTTCCACTGGAAATGCCTCATGGCCCCGCTGACCATCATCGACTACATCATCGTCCACGAGCTTTGCCATATGCACCATCGCGACCACTCAGACGCGTTCTGGAACGAGGTAGACAAGGTGCTGCCGGATTACCGGGAAAGAAAAGAATGGCTCAGGATTCGGGGCGCGGAGTTGGACCTGTGACGCGTCAGCCGGGAATAGGGCCTGCAAACTCGAATGGTTCAGATGCCGAGGGAGCGGTAGATGCAGATCTGGCGGAAGTGTTTGCAAAGCTACACGAACTACGCGCACACGCCACCACTCTCGGCCTTTTTACGGATGACCGCGAGCTCTTGGTCTGCCTAAGCTGCGGATTGCAGGAGGACGTTACGATTGAGGGGGTGTTGATCACGCACGACTTCGAATCTCTTGACGTCAGTGACAGCGGGCAGCGCTTCACCGAGAGGCAAGACGGGCGTTTCTCTTGCCCGCGATGCGGTGCCGACGTCGTGGCGTCTGAAATTGAAGCACTGGGCGCGCTGATCCTGAAAGGTGAAGAACAGGTCGCCGAAGGCAAGGTCACGCCGATCGTTGAGGTTG
Source organism: Cupriavidus sp. SIMBA_020 (assembly GCF_046535395.1). Classification (NCBI taxonomy): domain Bacteria; kingdom Pseudomonadati; phylum Pseudomonadota; class Betaproteobacteria; order Burkholderiales; family Burkholderiaceae; genus Cupriavidus; species Cupriavidus sp. SIMBA_020. Next base: position 837,228 of record NZ_JAWRWU010000001.1, read on the forward strand.
TTGAGCGGCGGCCCCAACGAACGTAACGTGCAGCCACTCGGCGAACATCAATCAGCAGTTATTCGAAAATTTCGAATAACTGCAAGCAAGCCCGCAGCAACCCGCACATGTGCTCATAATCTCGGGAGGCCAGTCGGCACCGGGTCAACCGTCCGCCACCAGTATTACCGTCCGACATTCCTTTTTCTTCAGGAAACGCCGGACAAGCGAAAACCCCGTCAATCGATGACGGGGTTTTTTCTTTTCTGCCGACCCAAAATCCGTGTGCCGCTCAGTGCACCCTCAATGCACCGATTCCGCCGGCTGGCTCGCTGCCAGGCGTGCGGCATAGAATCGGTCCAGCACCACGTGCACGCCGAGCAGGCCGAAGAGATGTGCAGCCTCGTTCACCGATACCAGCACACCCGGCATCCACAGCCGCTGCAGGCGGCCGGGGGTCTGCCCGCTGAGTTCGGCAAACGCTTCCATGCCGTGCTCCTGGATGGCCTTGAACAGCACCAGGCCCACCAGGTACATATCGCCGGAATCCAGCGCAATGGCCGCTTGGGCAGCCCAGCGCACTTGCCGGTCTTCGTGTTTCTCCGCCTCGGCAAAGCGCTCCGTCGCCGTCTGGGCGACCGCTTCTCCGGGCGCTTGGAATGTCAGGCTCATTGCCAATCTCCAATGCCAGATCCCATGGATATCGGCAGATTTGCCATTTTCCTGAACCCTTCCGCAAAGACACGAGATAACGCATGGGTCCCTTGGCCGCGCGGGGCTACAATGGACGCCCGCCTCTTCCTGCCCAACCCCATGACCGACCATCCCCGCTTCACCCTCAACCGCTCCATGGTCATGCTGCTGCCCGAGCAGCCGTTCCTGGACTGGATCAAGGCCGTCGACCCGGAGCCCGTGCCAGGCCTGTCGCTCGAGGACGTCCGCGACGACGCCAGCGTCTTCCTGTTGCCGTCGGAAGTGGCGGATTCCCCGGAGACTGCTATGCGCTGGGTGGAAAAGCGCTGGCAGGCGTTCTTCGAATTCATGTTGGGCGAATGGTTTGATGATTCCATGTGGCCCGAGAATATGTCCCTGGCCATGTTCCGCGAATGGTTCACGCCGCGTTTCCATTCCATGGTGTGGGATATGGCGCCGGAGTCTCCCATCACGCATGAAGACTGGGATGACGAAGACGACGATATGCCGTCCATGCTGCACTAAATCCACCACCGGAAATTGAAACGGCACGCCCTGGGGCGTGCCGTTTTGCTTGCGCGAACAAGACTATAAATCAAAGAAAGCGATCGAGTATTTTGCGGCTCGGCTTGTCGAGCGCGAACAGGTCGCGAATCAGGTAATGAATGCCGTGGCTGTCGGAGATCAGCAGCGTGCTGCCGGTCAGTCGCCGGATGTCCTCTTCGCCACGCAGGACGAGATCGGTCTGCCCGCGATCGGTCCGCACCGTCCACACGCTCGGCGTGGCATAGGTGGACACTCCCACAATGCTACGAATTTCCGGCATGAATTCGCGCGCGGCCAGCTCGGCCTCGATCAGGGCGCGCATTGGCGGCGGCAGGACATCGAGGCGCGGAATCCACGCCAACTCGCGGCCATCGGTGCTGATCATGCCGACACCGTCGTCCGGCGCGGCAATCGGGAAGGCGCGCACGGGCACCACGCCCTCGTGCGCCATGCCGTCCGCCATCGTCAGGACGAGCTTGCCGAACGGGTTGCGGGACAACGTGTAGTCGGGCGTCTGCATAGCCGTTTGCCGAGAAATCGAATCACCAGGGGTATCACTGCGCATTGACGGCCTCCGTATCGAGGCGTTCGCCCGCGCTGGGCAACTCCGCTTCGGTATCGACGTTGCGCGCCTGCGCCTGGTAGAGCTTGTAGTAGGCCCCTTCGCGTGCGAGCAGTTCGTCGTGATTGCCGACTTCGACGATCTGCCCGCGATCCATCACCACCAGCCGATCGGCCTTGCGCAGCGTGGAAAGCCGGTGCGCGATGGCAATCGTCGTACGGCCCTGCACGAGGTTGTCCAGCGCCTTCTGGATTTCCTTCTCCGTGGTGGTGTCCACCGACGACGTGGCCTCATCCATGATCAGGATGCGCGGATTGATCAGCAGCGCACGCGCGATGGAGATGCGCTGGCGCTCGCCACCCGAGAGCGCCTGCCCCCGCTCGCCCACCAGCGAGTCATAGCCGTGCGGCAGGCGCAGGATGAACTCGTGCGCATGCGCGGCGCGCGCTGCGGCGACGATTTCCTCGCGCGTGGCGCTGGGCTTGCCGTAGGCGATGTTGTCGGCAATCGTGCCGAAGAACAGGAACGGCTCCTGTAGTACCAGTCCGATATGGCGGCGGAATTCGGATACCGGCAGCGAGCGGATGTCGATGCCGTCCACGCGAATCGCGCCCTCGGACACATCGTAGAAACGGCAGATCAGGTTGACCAGCGTGCTCTTGCCCGAGCCGCTGTGGCCGACCAGCCCGATCATCTCGCCCGGCCGGATCGACAGGTTCAGGCCACGGATCACAGCACGGTTGCCGTAGCGGAAGCCGAGGTCGCGCAGTTCGATGGCGCCCTCCACCTTCTCGAGGTGCACCGGGCGCTGCGGCTCCGGCACGCTCGACACATGGTCGAGGATGTCGAAGATCCGCTTGGCGCCGGCGGCGGCCTTCTGCGTGACCGACACAATCCGGCTCATCGAATCCAGACGCGTGTAGAAGCGGCTGATATAGGTCAGGAAGGCGACCAGCACACCCACCGTGATGGCATCGTGGCTGACCTGCCAGATGCCAAAGATCCAGACCACCAGCAGGCCCACTTCGGTCAGCAGCGTCACCGTGGGCGTGAACAGCGACCAGACGGCATTGACGCGGTCGTTGACGGCCAGATTGTGCTTGTTCGCCTCACGGAAGCGCTCGACCTCGCGCTTTTCCTGGGCGAAGGCCTTGACCACGCGGATGCCGGGAATGGTATCCGCCAGCACGTTGGTGATCTCGGACCAGATACGGTCGATCTTCTCGAATCCGTGGCGCAGGCGGTCCCGCACCAGGTGGATCATCCACGCGATGAACGGCAGCGGCACCAGCGTCACCAGCGCCAGCCACGGATTGATCGAGATCAGGATGATGGCCGTCATGGCAATCATCAGCACATCGGTCGCGAAATCGAGCAGGTGGAGCGACAGGAAGACGCAGATCCGATCGCTTTCCGAGCCGATGCGGGCCATCAGGTCGCCCGTACGCTTGCCGCCGAAGTATTCGAGCGACAGTTTTAACAGGTGTTCGTATGTGGTTGTTCGCAGATCGGCGCCGATGCGCTCGGATACGCGCGCCAGCAGATACGTCCGCGCCCAGCCCAGGCTCCACGCCACCAGCGCGGCACCGAGCAGCCCTGCCAGGTACATCTTGACCCGGTCATAATCGATCGGCACGCCGTTCTGGTACGGAATCAGCACCTTGTCCATCAATGGCATGGTCAGGTACGGCGGCACCAGCGTGGCAGCGGTGCCGAGCAGGGTCAGCAGGAAGCCGGCCAGCAGTTCCCACTGGTAGGGCCGCGCGAAGCGCCACAGGCGCAGCAGCGCCCAGGTGGACGGCGGCGTCTCAAGATCGCGGCTGCACTGGGGGCAGACGTCCTCGCCGGGGGGCAGTGGGGCCTTGCAGGTGGGGCAGACGTCGTCATCGGCCGGCTCCGCGGCCTGGCCGGTTGCCAGCAGCGCGCGACGCGCCTCGAACTGGTCGGCCAGCCGCAAGGCATCGGGATTGTAACCAAGCGTGTAGCGCCAGCTTCCCAGCCGGGCGCGGCCGTCGGCCAGCTCCAGCGAGCCGACCCCGGCATGGTCGCTATGGGCCAGCGTCAGCGCCGGTGTGATCTCCCAGTCGACGGTGTTTTTTTCACCGGGCGCCCGGGCAATGAGCCGGCGATCGGTCACAACCAGCCACCCTTGGGTAAAATGCAGCCTTGCGTCCAGGTCCAGGTCAAGGCCGGCCAGCACGGTTTCACCGGGCTGCAGGCTCGTGCCGATCTCGGCGCCCCAACGACCTTGCGGGCCGGAGGGGATTGGGACGGACGGGGAGGATTGGGTCATTATTGGCGCGAAATGCGTCCGCAATGCGTCCACAACAGGGTAGACACGGACATAACTTGAAACAATTTAGGCGGGAAGCCGGCTGGCGGCCCGCGATTTTGCCCGCAAGTATACATAACGCAAACAAACGGGGCGCCTGGTGCGCTGCACAACGTCTTCCGGACTTCAGGGGTCAACCCCGATGCCGTTGAAACGTTACTGAAAGGTTAGGCTCCCATTTCTCGGGCATTCGCCCACTGCCTCAAGCTAAATCAATGAAAAAGAAGGACATTGAGATTTTCGATGTCATGTCGCTGCGCGGCCCGAATATGTGGACATATCGGCCGGTGCTGGAGGCATGGGTTGATATCGGCGAACTGGAGGATTTCCCCTCCAACAAGATCCCGGGGTTCTACGAACGCCTGTCGGCCTGGCTCCCGTCGCTGATCGAGCATCGCTGCAGCATTGGCGAGCGCGGCGGCTTCCTGCAGCGGCTCAAGGAAGGTACGTGGCCCGGCCACATCCTCGAGCACGTGACGCTTGAGCTGCAGAACCTGGCCGGCATGCCGGGCGGCTTCGGCAAGGCCCGCGAGACCCCCGTACGGGGCGTCTACAAGGTGATCGTCCGGGCCTGGCACGAGGAGGTGACGCGCGCCGCGCTGTTCACCGCCCGCGACCTGGTCATGGCCGCGATCGAGGACCGCCCGTTCGACGTACCCGAGGCCGTGGACAACCTGCGCCGCCTGGTCGACGAACACTGCCTCGGCCCGAGCACGGCCTGCATCGTCGATGCTGCCGATGACCGCGACATCCCCTCCATCCGACTCTCCGACGGCAATCTGGTTCAACTCGGCTACGGGGCGCGCCAGCGCCGCATCTGGACCGCCGAGACCGACCGGACCAGCGCCATCGGCGAATCGATCTCGCGCGACAAGGACCTGACCAAGACGCTGCTGGAATCCTGCGGCGTGCCGGTGCCGGAAGGCCGCATGGTGGAGAGCCCCGAGGATGCCTGGGACGCCGCCGAGCGGATCGGCGTGCCGGTGGTGGTCAAGCCGTACGACGGCAACCACGGCCGCGGCGTATTCACCAACCTGATGACGCGCGAGGAAGTGGAAACTGCCTACTCCGTAGCCATCGACGAAGGCAACGGCGTGATCGTCGAGCGCTTCGTGCCGGGCAACGAACACCGCCTGCTGGTGGTGGGCGGCCGGCTCGTGGCGGCGGCGATGGGCGAGACGGCCAGCGTCGTGGGCGACGGTACCTCGACCATCGACGACCTGATCGAGTCGCAGATCAACTCCGATCCGCGCCGGGGCAGCACCGAGGACCATCCGCTGAACCGCGTGCGGCTCGATTCCGCCGCACGGCTGGAACTGAAGCGCCAGGGGCTGGAGGATGGCGATTCCGTGGCACCCGCCGGCAAGACCATCCTGATCCAGCGCAACGGCAACGTCGCCTTCGACGTGACCGACCGCGTGCACCCGAGCGTGGCCGCGCATGCGGCGCTGGCCGCGCGCGTGGTGGGGCTGGATATCGCCGGGGTGGATCTCGTGGCCGAGGACATCTCGCGCCCGCTGGCCGACCAGCGCGGCGCCATCGTCGAGGTAAACGCCGGGCCGGGCCTGCTGATGCATATCAAGCCGGCCGACGGCACGCCGCGCCCGGTGGGCCCCGCGATCGTCGACCATCTGTTCCCCGCCGCGAAGGATGGCAGCGCCGATGACGGCCGCATTCCCGTGGTCGGCATCACCGGCAACAACGGCAAGACCGTGGTGGCCAAGCTGGTGGCGCGTCTGCTGCAACTCTCGGGCAAGCACACCGGGCTGGCGTGCAGCGACGGCCTGTTCCTCGACCGCCGCCAGGTGGAAACCGGCGACCAGGCCAACTGGGAAGCCGGCCACCGCATCCTGATGAACCGCGCCGTGGAAGCGGCCGTGTTCGAGAACGACAGCGGCATGATCCTGTCGCAGGGCCTGCCGTACGACCGTTGCCAGGTTGGCGTGGTGACCAACTTCGCCCAGCCAGACCACCTCGGCGACTACTACGTCGAGGACGAGGACCGCATGTACAACGTGCTGCGCACCCAGGTGGACGTGGTGCTCGACAACGGCGTGGCCGTGCTCAACGCCGGCGACGCGCGGCTGGTGGAAATGGCCGAGCTGTGCGATGGCGACGTGGTCTTCTTCGGCCTCACCGCCGACCTGCCGGCGATTGCCGCGCACCGGGCGGCGGGCAAGCGCGCGGTGTTCGTGCGCGACGGCAAGGTCGTGATGGCCACCGGCCAGAGCGAGCTGCCGCTGACCGATGTGTCGGCCATTCCGCTGACCTACGCGGGCCGCGTGGCGTTCCAGATCGAGAACGTGCTGGCGGCCGTGGCCACGGGCTGGGCGCTGGGCATCTCCAACGACCTGATCCGCGCCGGCGTGGTGACCTTCGACGTGGGCCAGGTGGACGTGCCGGGCCGCTTCACGCTGTTCGAGCGCCAGGGCGCCACGGTGATCGTCGATGACGCGCACAACGCGCCCGCGCTCGCCGCGCTGGCCGCCGCGCTGGACCGCTTCCCCGCCGAGCGCCGCATGCTGGTATTCGGCGCCGGCGTGCAGCGTCGGGACGAAGACCTCGTCCACCACGGCAAGATCATCGGCGCCGCGTTCGACCGCGTGTTCCTCTGCGAGGACCAGAGCGTGAAGCGCGACCTGCCCGATGCCGAGGCCCGCGCGCTGGTCAGGAAGGGGCTGTACGAAGGCCGCCGCGTGACCAAGATCATCGACGAAGGCGCCCGCCGCACCGCCATCGAGACCGCGCTCTCGCAACTGGTGGCCGGCGACCTGCTGGTCATCCAGTGCGACGAGGGCTCGCCCGAGGGCACTGTCGAGCAGGTACACCAGTGGGTCGGCCGCAGCGGCCGCCGCGCCTGATGGCTCGGCCAGAAAAATAACGGAAATACTATGGAAGTCTCCCGTATCCGGGCCCTGCGCGGCCCGAATCTCTGGTGCCGCCACACGGCCATCGAGGCCATCGTGGCCTGCTCGGACAAGTCGCACCTGCTGGCCGACCTGCCAGGCTTCGAAGACCGCCTGCGTGCGCGCTTCCCGGCCATCGGCCCGCTGCGCCCTGACGACGAGGCTGGTACGCCGTCGATGGCCCACGCGCTGGAAGCCGCCGCGCTGGGCCTGCAGGCCTCTGCCGGCTGCCCGGTCACCTTCAGCCACACCGCGCCCACCGTGGAGCCCGGCACGTATCAGGTGGTGGTGCAGTACAGCGAGGAAGAAGTCGGCCGGCTCGCCTTCGAACTCGCCGAACAGCTATGCCTGGCTGCCCGGGACGACAAGCCCTTCGACCTCGACGACGGGCTGCACCGCCTGCGCGAACTTGACGAGGACGTGCGCCTGGGGCCGAGTACCGGCTCCATCGTCTACGCCGCCGTGGCGCGTGGCATTCCGTACCGCCGCCTCACGCAGGGCTCGATGGTGCAGTTCGGCTGGGGCAGCAAGCAGCGCCGCATCCAGGCCGCCGAGACCGATATGACCAGCGCCGTGGCGGAGTCCATTGCGCAGGACAAGGACCTGACCAAGAGCCTGCTGCACGCCGCCGGCGTGCCGGTGCCGCTGGGCCGCTCGGTGCGCAGCGCCGAAGAAGCCTGGGCCGCCGCGCAGGCCATCAACGGGCCGGTGGTGGTCAAGCCGCGCGACGGCAACCAGGGCAAGGGCGTGGCGGTACGCATCCGCACGCGCGAGGAAGTGATGACGGCCTACGAAGTGGCGGCCGATATCTCCTCGGACGTGCTCGTGGAACGTTACATCCCCGGTCACGATTTCCGCCTGCTGGTGGTGGGCAAGCACCTGGTGGCGGCCGCGCGCCGCGATCCGCCGCAGGTGATTGGCGATGGCGTGCACACCGTGCGCCAGCTCGTGGAGGAAGTGAACCGCGACCCGCGCCGGGGCGAGGGCCATGCCACGTCGCTGACCAAGATCCGCTTCGACGACATCGCGCTGGCCACGCTGGCCAAGCAGCACCTGACCGCCGACTCGGTGCCGGCCAACGGTACGCGCGTGGTGCTTCGTAATAACGCCAATCTGTCGACCGGCGGCAGCGCCACCGACGTGACCGACGACGTCCACCCGGACATCGCCGCGCGCGCCGTGGCCGCGGCCCAGATGGTGGGCCTCGACATCTGCGGCGTGGACGCCGTGTGCGAGACCATGCTCAAGCCGTTCGAGGAACAGGCGGGCGGCATCGTGGAAGTCAACGCCGCGCCGGGCCTGCGCATGCACCTGCAGCCGTCGTTCGGCAAGGGCCGGGCCGTGGGCGAGGCCATCGTCTCGACCATGTTCGCCGATGGCGACGATGGCCGTATTCCCGTGGTGGCGGTGTCCGGCACCAACGGCAAGACCACCACCGTGCGCCTGATCACCCACCTGCTGGCCACGAGCGGCCTGCGCATGGGCATGACCGGCACCGATGGCGTGTATATCCAGGGCGAGCGCATCGACACCGGCGACTGCAGCGGCCCGCGCAGCGCGCGCAACGTGCTGCTGCACCCCGACGTCGACGCGGCCGTGTTCGAAACCGCGCGCGGCGGCCTGCTGCGCGAGGGCCTGGCCTTCGACCGCTGCGACGTGGCCGTGGTGACCAACGTGGGCGAAGGCGACCACCTGGGGCTGTCCTACATCAGCACCGTGGAAGACCTGGCCGTGCTCAAGAGCGTGATCGTCCAGAACGTGGCGCCGCACGGCATGGCCGTGCTGAACGCCGCGGACCCGATGGTCGCGCGCATGGCCGACGCCTGCCCCGGCACGGTGACGTTCTTCGCGCACGATGCCGGGCTGCCGACCATGGCGCTGCATCGCGCGCAGGGCAAGCGCGTGGTGTTCGCGGAAGGCGGCGAGATCGTGGCGTGCGAGGGCGAAACCCAGGTGCGCATTGCGCTGGCGGACATCCCGCTGACGCGCAACGGCAGCATCGGCTTCCAGGTGGAGAACGCGATGTCGTCGGTCGCGGCTGCGTGGGCGCTGGGCGTGGACTGGGCCGTGATCCGTCGCGGGCTGGCCACCTTCGTCAACGACGCCGCCACCGCGCCGGGCCGCTTCAACGTGTTCGACTACCGGGGCGCCACCCTGATCGCGGACTACGGCCACAATCCGGACGCCATCCAGGCATTGTGCAATGCGGTGGAAACCATGAAGGGCGATCGCCGCGTGGTGGTGATCAGCGGCGCGGGCGACCGTCGCGACGTGGACATCCGCCGGCAAACCCAGATTCTGGGCGGCGTGTTCGATGAGGTGGTGCTGTATCAGGACCAGTGCCAGCGCGGCCGTGAGGACGGCGAGGTGCTGGCGCTGCTGCGCGAAGGGCTGGAAGGCGCACAGCGCACGCAGCACGTGGAGGAAATCCGCGGCGAGTTCCTGGCGATCGACACCGCGCTGGGGCACCTGAAGCCGGGCGACCTGTGTCTGATTCTGGTCGATCAGGTGGAAGAGGCACTTGGGCACATCGCCCAGCGCATCGCGGAACAGTAACAGGCACCCGCTGCATCCGTCGTTGCACCGCAGCTGCATCCGTATGAAGGCCGGCTCCCAGGAGCCGGCCTTTTTTCTTGTCCGCCCCCTTGCATCGAAACGGTTGCAGGTGCCACATTACTGTCACCATCGATCCGATGTGACCGCCCCTGCCCCGCCGGTCTCAGCCAGAGGAGGCTCGCCATGCAATCGCCGCAGACCGTAGTGGTCACCTACATCGCTGCCACACCCGAGCAGGTCTGGTCCGCGCTGACCGACCCCGTGCAGAGCGAACAGTATTTCTTCGGGCGGCGCGTGGAGTCTGACTGGCAGGTCGGCAGCCCGTTCGTGCTGCGCATGGACGACGGGCGCGTGGATTCCCAGGGCGTGGTGCTGCTGGCCGAGCCGCCCTACCGGCTCTCGGTGACGTGGCGCGTGGAATGGCTCGAGGCGTTCCGCGAACTGCCCGAGGTGGTAGTCACGTGGCAGGTGGACGCGCTGGGGCAGGCGGTGCGGCTGACCGTGAGCGAGACCCATCGCGAGCCGGTGGACGAACAGATGCTGCAAGGCGGCCGCAACGGCTGGCCGATGATCCTGGCCGGACTCAAGACGCTGCTGGAAACCGGAAAGCCCCTCAATGTCGAGGCCCCCAAGCCACCGCCGGCGCCCTCTTCCGGCGCCTAGCCCCTCTCGCCTTCAGTGCCGCCCCGGCAGCGAGAGCCGACGTTCCAGCACGCGCTGCAGTACCGATAACCCGGTACTCAGGATCCAGTAGATGACCGCCACCGCCAGGTAGAGCGGCAGCGGCTGGTAGGTGGCGGCGATGATTTCCTGCGCGGTGCGCAGCAACTCGGTCACGGTGATCACCGACACCAGCGAGGTGTCCTTGATCAGGCTGATCAGGCTGTTGGACAGGCTCGGCACCGCCAGCCGCAGCGCCTGCGGCCCGACGATGTAGCGCAGCGTCTGGATCGGCGTCAGGCCCAGGCTGTAGGCCGCCATCCACTGCCCGCGCGCAATGCCGAGGATGGCGCCGCGCATGCTTTCCGACAGATAGGCGCCCACGTTGAGGCTCAGCGTCAGCACGCCGGCCGGAGTGGGCTCAAGCGCAATGCCGACGCTCGGCAGCCCGTAATAGACCACGAAGATCTGCACCAGCAGCGGCGTGCCGCGCATGATGCTGACGTACACGCGCGCCACCGCTTTGAGAATCGGCGCATGGCTGATGCCCATCAGCGCGACCACAATGCCAATCACCAGGCCGAACGCCATCGACAGCACGGCGAACTTCAGCGTGAGCAGGGCGCCCTGCAACAGCACGGGCAGCGAATCCATCACGAGAGCGAGGGCGGACATGGCAGGGGCGGGTCAGGAATCCGGAATGCCGGGATCATACGTGATCCGGCCACGGAAAAAAAAGCCGACTCGCGGGAGTCGGCCTGGCGGGGAGGGATTGGCCCCTGTGGGGGCGCAACCCGGCCCGCTTACTTCGCCGCCTTGGTCACATCCGAGCCGAACCACTTGGTCGACAGCTTCACCAGCGTGCCGTCCTTGCGCAGGTCTTCCAGCGCCTTGTCGATGGCCTGGGCGAACTTCGGGTTGTCCTTGCGGAACGGAATGGCGACTTCGGTGTTGGCACCGGGCACCACGGCGCCCGGGCGCAACGGCAAGTTGGCGTTCTTGATCAGGTAGTTGACCATCAGCCGGTCATTGAGCGCCGCGTCGATCCGTTGCGAGGCCAGGTCGCGCAGGTACTCGGGCGCGCCGGGATAGGTCTTCACGTCGATGCCGGGCACCGACTTGGCCAGTTCGTTGTAGTTGCTGCCCAGGCTGACGCCGAGCTTGTGGTTCTTCAGGTCATCCAGTGACTTGAACTCGCGCTTGTCGTCCTTGCGCTGGATCAACTGTGCCGCCGAGTAGACGTAGGGCGTGGAGAAATCGAGGGTCTGCTTGCGCTGCGGCGTCACCGCAACCTGATTGACGATGATGTCGAACTTGCCTGCCTGCAGGCCGGCAATGATCGCGCTCCATTCGGTGGTCACGAACTCCGGCTTCACGCCCAGCTTGCCGGCGATGGCGCGTGCCACGTCCACGTCGAAGCCCTCGAGCTCGTTCTTCGCGCCGCGATAGCCGAACGGCGGATACGTGCCTTCCACGCCAATCTTAAGCACGCCGGCTTGCTTCACCGTGTCGAGCAGATCGGCGGCGCTGGCGGCCGTGGCCGTGAATCCGGCAACGCCAGCCAGCAGCACGGAAGCCAACAGGGATTTGAGCAAGCCAGTACGAATCGAGCGCATAAGTTCTCCAGTGAGATGCGGGGTCAGGGCCGGCTTACCCCTTTTGGGGGCGGACCGGAGGCTCCTAAGAGCCTATAACGGGCTCCACACTACCGCAAACACTATCAAGCGCGAAATAACGATTCATTATGGCTATATAACCGATCCACCACCCGGTCAGGGACCCGGTGTGACGGACCGGCGCCGCCCGCGTCCTGCTCCCTTACTGGAACGCCTTGTCGTTCGGCGCCGCGTACAGCGCCTTCATGTCCGGCGACATCGGGTAGTTCATATTGATGTTGCGCGGCGGAATCGGCGACTGGAACCACTTCGTGTAGAGCTTCTCGGCACGGCCGCTCAGCATCAGGTCCGATACCACGCCATCGGCCAGCTTCTTGAACGAGGCGTCGTCCTTGCGGAACATGCAGGCGTAGTTCTCGGTCTGGAGCGGCTCGCCAGCCACGACCCATTCGCTCGCGTTCTTGGCCTTGGTGCGCTCGCCGTACAGCAGCGGCTCGTCCATGACGAAGGCCACCGCGCGGCCCGTTTCCAGGATCAGGAACGCCTGGCCATGGTCCTTGGCGCTGGTCAGGTTCATGTTCATGCCCTGCTCGCCGTTCATCTTGACCAGCAGGCGCTCGCCCGTCGTGCCGGCCGTGGTGACCACGTTGCGGCCCTTGAGCTGGGCGAAGTCGGTCACGCCCGAGTCCTTCTTGGTCAGCATCTTGATACCGTAGACGAACAGGCTGTTCGAGAAGGCCACCTGCTTCTGGCGCTCGAGGTTGTTGGTCGTGCTGCCGCATTCGATGTCGATCGTGCCGTTCTGCATCAGCGGAATGCGGTTCTGCGAGGTGATCGGCGTCAGCTTGACCTGCAGGTTCGGCATGTTCAGCGTGGTCTTGATCTTGTCGACGATCTGCAACAGGATCTCGTGCGAGTAGCCCATGATCTCCTTGCCGTCCGTGTACGAGAACGGGATCGACGACTCGCGGTAGCCGAGCGAGATCACGCCGGTGTCCTTGATCTTCTTGAGCGTATCGCCATCGGCGGCGTGGGCGCCGGCGGCAGCGCAGGCCAGCACGGCAGCGGCCAGCAGGCGGGTGGACAGGCAGGTAGGGGTCAGACGGACACGCAGTGACTTCATGGTTTTCGCTCCTTGATGGGGCTTGGTTTAATCAGCTTGAGGCAATCCCACTTCCGTACAACAAACTTCAACACCCGATGTGCGCCGGTCAGGCCCGGGCCGCACTGAAATCTTCCGCGCCGATGGCCGGCGCGCGCCCGGCCAGCTGGTCCGCCAGCAACCCCGCGCTGCCCATCGCCAGCGTGAACCCGAGCGCGCCATGGCCCAGGTTCAGCCACAGGCCCGGCAGGCGCGACGGGCCGACCAGCGGCAGGCCGTCCGGCGTGGCCGGGCGCAGGCCGGCCCAGGGCTGCAGGGCGTCGAGTCCGGCGCCATTGGCCACGCCGCCAAACACGGCGCGGGTCTGGGCGACCAGCGTCTGTGCGCGCTCGCGGTCGATGGTCGGCCCGCCGCGCACCAGATCCGCCATGCCGGCCACGCGCAGCGTATTGCCGATGCGCGCGTAGACGATCTTGTTGGCGAAGTCGGTCACGCTGATATGCGGCGCCCGCGCGCCATCGGCGATCGGCACCGTGATGCTGTAACCCTTGAGCGGCCACAGCATCGGCCGCACGCCGAGCGGACGCAGCAGCGGCACGCTGCCGATGCCGCCCGCAACGATCACCGCGTCCGCGCGCACCTCGTCATCGGTGGTCCTCACGCCCACCACCTGGACGCCCGATGTCATCAATCCTGTGACACGTGTGCCAAACCGCATCGACACATTGCCCTTCCCTTGCAACAGATGGGCCAGCGAGAGGCAGAAGCGATGACAATCGCCCACTTCCTCGCTCGGCGTGTAGATGGCGCCGGCGATGTCGCCCCGGATACCGGCCAGCGCGGGCTCCAGGGCCACCGTGGCGTCGCGGTCCAGCGCCTGCTGCTCGCAGCCCAGGCTGGCCTGGTAGTCCAGCAGCCGGCAGGCCGATGCGTAGGCCGCTTCGTTGCGATGCACCACCAGCTTGCCGCGCCGCGCGAAATCGAAGCCGCCGCCCTCGCCGCGTGCCTCCGGGCCTTCCACGAAGGCCTGCATCAGGTCGCGCGAGTAGAAAGCCAGCCGCAGCAGCTTGCGCGTGGTCGCCTCGCTGGTGGCGGCGTTGCACGCCTGCACGAAGGCCATCAGCCAGCGCCACTGGGCCGGGTCGGCGGTCGGACGGAAGCGCATCGGCGAATCGCGGTCCAGCAGCCAGCCCGGCACCTTCGACAGCACGCCTGGCCCGGCCAGCGGCGCCACGTAGCTGTAGCTCAGCTGCCCGCCGTTGGCAAAGCTGGTCTCCTCGCCCGGGCCCTCGTGGCGCTCCAGTACGGTGACCTCGTGGCCATCCTGGGCCAGCCGCCATGCAGTGGTCATGCCGACCACCCCCGCTCCCACAATCGCTATGCGCATCGAACCTGCCTTGCCATCCATATCGAATCGATGGGCCAGAGCGTAGTCCACCGCGCGCGGCTTGCCCAATGCCAATACGTGCCAGAATATGTCCCCAGGCTATGGATGCCGGCCACCCGGGCTTACCCGTAGTGCACGGCGGGATCGAGGCCATTTCCCCGCACCTTTCCGGACACTTTCCAGCACCACAACGATGCGCCTGCGCCAGATCGAAGTCTTCCGCGCCGTCATGCTGACCGGCACCGTCAGCGAGGCCGCGCGCCTGCTCCACGTCTCCCAGCCCGTGGTGACGCGGGTGTTGCAGCACGCCGAGGCCTCGCTGGGCTTCCGCCTCTTCGAGCGCGTGCGCGGCCGGCTGCAGCCCACACCGGAGGCAACCGCGCTCTATGGGGATGTCGAAAGGCTATATGGGGAAATCGAGCGCGTGCGGCGCGTGTCCGAGAGCCTGCGCCACAAGGGCGCCGGCCGGCTGCGCGTGGCGGCCACGCCGAGCCTGGCCAATCCGCTGCTGGTGCCGGCGGTGCGGCGCTTCTGCGCGCGGCACCCGGAAACCCAGGTCCAGGTGCTGACCCACCATACCAACGAGATCGTGGACGCGCTGCTGGCCAACCAGATCGACGTGGGCTTCGCCTTCTCGCCGCCCCGGCACGAGGCCATCTCCTCGGAGCCCGTGGCCGCCGGGCGGATGCTGCTGGCCGTGCCGCGCACGCTGCCGCTGCCGGGCGGAGGGCGGCGCGGGGCGGTGTCGATGCACAAGCTGATGGACCGCCCCTTCGTCGGCTACGACGACGACACCTCGCTGGGCCTGCTGGTGCGCCAGACGCTGGCGCGCCACGCACTGGAGCCGCACTCCACGCTGGAAGTGCAGACCTACTCGCTGGCGCTGGCGCTGGTCGATGCGGGGCTTGGCCTGACCGTGCTCGACCAGTACACGGCGCTGAGCGCCAACCCGGCCAATGTGGCACTGCACGATATCGAACCGGTGCTGCCGTTCGAGATCCAGTTGCTGCGCGCGAGCCACCGGGGCGCCTCCAGCCTTGTGGACGACATGCGCACCCAGTTCACGGCCGCCGCCGCCGAACTGGCAGCCACCCTGCCCCACCGGCTGGAAGCCCCGCGCGTGCAGTTCGACGCGCCCGACAAATGAGAACCGCCCTAAATGAGAGCCGCCGCAATGAGAACCGTCGCATTGACAGACCCGCGCGGCGTGCACCATCATCAACCCGCACCGACAGGCGCGTGAAACCCACATGTTCGTCCTGACCCTGATTCTCCTCGTCCTGATAAGCGCGTTCTTCTCGATTTCGGAGATCGCGCTGACCGCCGCCCGGCGCACCAAGCTCCAGGTCCTGTCCGAGCGCGGCGACCACCGCGCCACCAAGGTGCTGCGGCTCAAGGAAGAGCCCGGCAACTTCTTCACCATCGTGCAGATCGGCGTGAACAGCGTGGCCATCCTCGCCGGTATCCTGGGCGAGAAGCACGTCTCCGATCTCGTCTTCGCGGCGCTGACTCCCTACATGAGTGCCGCCCACGCCCTGCGCGTGGCCAATATCGGCTCCTTCCTGGTGGTGACGCTGCTGTTCATCCAGTTCGCGGACCTGATTCCGAAGCGCATCGCCATGACCTTCCCCGAGCGCTGCGCGGTAGTGGTGATCGGGCCGATTCTCACGCTGCTGCGCGTGCTGAAGCCGGTGGTGTGGATCTTCAACGCGGCGGCGGACGCCATGCTGAAGCTGCTCGGCATCCCGACCAAGCCGGTGGACCAGATCACCACCGAGGATATCGCCGCGATGGTCGATGCCGGCGCCGAGGCCGGTGTGCTCCACAAGCACGAGCTGCACCTGATCGAAAACGTGTTCGAACTCGATTCGAAAGGCATCACGGCGATCATGACCCCGCGCGACGACGTGATCTTCCTGACGCTGGATGAGACCGCCGACAGCGTGCGGCGCAAGCTGGTCAGCCAGCCGCACGCGCAGTACCCGGTCTGCGGGCACGACCTGGACGACGTGCTCGGCTACATCGACTCAAAGGACATCCTGCAACGGCTACTGGCCGACGAGAGCGCCACGGTGCTCGGCAACATCGGCCGGCATCACGACAAGAACGTGCTGGTGATTCCGGACACACTGACGCTGTCCGAGTCCCTGACGCGATTCCGAGAGATGCACGAGAGCTTTGCCGTGGTGATGAACGAGTACGGGCTCGTGGTAGGCATCGTCACGCTCGACGACATCGTCGGCGCGCTGATGGGAGACATCCTCTATTCGGCCGAGGACGAGCAGATCGTGCGGCGCGACGAGACGTCATGGCTGGTGGACGGCGTGACGCCGCTGGTGGACCTCAAGAAGGCGCTCGAGCTCGATTCGCTGCCCGGCGAGGACTACGTCGATACGGCCGCCGGCCTGGTGATCTACTCGCTGAAGCGGATTCCGAAGAAGTCCGAGTCAATCACCGTGGCGGGCTACCGCTTCGAGGTGCTGGACATCGATCATCACAAGATCGACCAGCTATTGGTGTCGCGGCTGCCGGGCGCGGCGGCGCCGACCGCCGCGACGGCAGCGGATCGCTGACTCAGGTCCGGGTGATGGAGAGGCCGCCGTCCACCAGGGATGCGGTGCCGGTCACGAACGCCGAGTCGTCGGAGGCCAGGTACAGCACCGAGCGCGCCAGTTCCTCGGGCTGGCCCACGCGCTTGAGCGCGTGCAGGTTGGTGATGAACGACTGCGCTTCCGCCGTGTCGTTCTTTTCGCGATACATATCCGTTTCCACGGCGCCCGGCAGGATCGCATTGACGCGCACGCCCTGCGGCCCGTATTCCGCCGCCAGCGCCTGCGTCAGGCCGATCAGGCCAGCCTTGCTGGCGGCGTAGGCGGCCGTGCCGGGGAAACCGACCGTGTAGCCCACGAACGTCGACGTGAAGATGACCGATCCACTGCCCTGCTTCGCCATCTGTGCGATCTGGTACTTGGCGCCGAGGAACGCGCCGGTCAGGTTGATCGCCAGCGTCTCGTTCCAGCCAGCTTCCGACACCTCGGTGCTCGGGCCGCCCTCGCCCAGCGTGCCCGCGTTGTTGAAGGCGATGTCGAGCTTGCCGTACTGCTCGACCGCCAGATCCACCAGCGCGCGGGCATAGCTTTCCTGCCGGACGTCGCCCGCCAGTGCCACGGCCTCGCCGCCAGCCGCGCGGATGCGGGCCACAAGGGCGTCCAGTTCCGCCTGGCGCCGCGCGCCAACCACGACCTTCGCGCCCTCCTTCGCAAACAATTCCGCAGTGGCCAGGCCAATGCCGCTGCTCGCACCCGTGATGATCGCCACCTTGCCGTTCAGTCGTTCCATGATGTGCTCCGGTTTCCGTTGATTTGATCCATCGATTTCGGTTCGGCACACCCATGTGCGCCGCGTCTGAACACAGTATGGGCGCTGGGATTAGATAGCGGTATAGTGCTAATTACGATTCTGCTTTTCGGAAAAACCGAACAATGTTCAAACTTGAAGGCGTGGCGAGTTTCGTGGCGGTGGCCGAGTCCGGGTCGATTACGGAGGCGGCGCGGCGGCTGCACCTGTCGAAGTCGGTAGTCAGCGAGCGGCTGGCCGAGATTGAGCAGGGGCTGGGCGCGCGCCTGCTTCACCGCACCACACGGCGGGTCAGCCTGACGGAAGACGGCGCCGCGTTCCTGGAACGTGCCACCCGGATCCTGCGGGAAGTGGAGGACGCCGCGGCGGAAATGGCCGAGCGGCGCGGCACGCTGTCCGGCCCGCTGCGGATTGCCGCGCCGGTGACATTCGGGCGCATGCACCTGGGGCCGGCGCTCTATCCGTTCCTGGCCCGGCATCCCGACATTGATCTCTTGCTAGACCTGGACGATCGCCGCGTGGATGCGGCATCGGAAGGCTACGACGCGGTGATCCGCCACGGCGCCGTCGGCGATTCGCGGCTGGTGGCCTGGCCCCTGGCACCGAGCCGCCGGCTGCTCGTGGCATCGCCGGCCTACCTCGACCAATGCGGCGCGCCTGATTCGCCCGAGGCCTTGCAGCGTCATCACGGCATTTTCTATACGAACCGGGGTATCGCGGACTGGTCGTTCCTGCAGGACGGCGAGATGATTTCCCTGCGCGCCCGCGCCCGCCTGCGGGTCAACAACGGCGACATGATGCTCGACGCGGCGCTGGCCGGTCTCGGCATCGCGCTATTGCCAACCTTCCTGGCCGGCGCTGCATTGAAGTCGGGGGCGTTGCGGAGCGTGGACATCGGCGTGCAGCCGGCAGCCGAGTCGATCTACGTCGCCCATGCGGAAGGCCGACGCGCGTCCGCCAAGCTGCGGGCGCTGGTGGAGCACCTGCGCGAAGCGATCGGCAGTCCGCCTTATTGGGACGTGTAGATCGGATGTGGGGGGGAGGACGAGCAGAAAAACAAAACCGACGCCTGCTTGCACAGTGCGTCGGTCTGAGTGTTACTACTGTTTGTTGCTCACCCGATGTTGCTGGGTGGCTTCTTATGCTGGCGGAGAGGGTGGGATTCGAACCCACGGTACCGTCGCCGGTACGCCTGATTTCGAGTCAGGTACATTCGACCACTCTGCCACCTCTCCGGTAACTTGGTCGTCCTTGCGGCGAAACCAAGATTATAGCGATGTTGCACCCGCCTTTGCAAGCGGCTTGCGCAATAATTTTTACGCTTCCGGTTGCAGCGTTGTGATGCCGCCCATATACGGCTGCAGCGCCTTCGGCACCGTCAGCGAACCATCGGCGTTCTGGTAGTTCTCGAGAATCGCCACCAGCGTGCGGCCCACGGCCAGGCCCGAGCCGTTCAGCGTGTGCACGAGTTCCGGCTTGCCCTGCCCCGCGCGGAAGCGGGCCTGCATGCGGCGCGCCTGGAAGTCGCCCATGCTCGAGCACGAGCTGATCTCGCGGTAGGTGTTCTGCGCCGGAATCCACACCTCGATGTCATAGGTCTTGGTGCTGCCGAAGCCCATGTCGCCCGTGCAGAGCACCACGGTGCGGAACGGCAGTTCCAGCTTCTTGAGGATGGCCTCGGCATGGCCGGTCATCTGCTCGAGCGCGTCCATCGACTGCTCGGGCGGCACCACCTGCACCATCTCCACCTTGTCGAATTGGTGCTGGCGGATCATGCCGCGCGTGTCCTTGCCGTACGAGCCCGCCTCCGAGCGGAAGCACGGCGTATGGGCGACGTAGCGCAGCGGGAGCTTGTCGCCGGCCACGATGGCGTCGCGAACCATATTGGTCAGCGGCACTTCGGCGGTCGGGATCAGGTAGAAGTTCTCGATGGTGTCCTGGCCATCTTCGCCGCCCACCTTGCGCGGCACCTTGAACAGGTCGTCCTCGAACTTGGGCAGCTGGCCCGTGCCCCGCATCGACGCGGCATTGACGATATACGGCACGTACATCTCGGTGTAGCCGTGCTCGAGCGTGTGGGTGTCCACCATCAGCTGCACCAGCGCGCGGTGCATGCGCGCCACGCCGCCGCGCAGGAAGGAGAAGCGCGAGCCAGTCACGCGCGTGGCGGTCTCGAAGTCGAGGCCGAGCCTGGCGCCCACGTCCACGTGGTCCTTGACCTCGAAGTCGAACGTGCGCGGCGTGCCAACGCGGCGTACCTCGACATTGCCGGTCTCGTCGCTGCCCACCGGCACGCTCGCGTCCGGCAGGTTCGGAACCGACATGATCGCGTCGTGGATCTGTTCCTGGATCTCGGCCAGGCGCTGGGCCGACGCCTTGAGCGTGTCGCCAATGCCGGCGACCTCGGCCATCGGACCGGAGGCGTCTTCACCCTTGCCCTTGAGCATGCCGATCTGCTTCGACAGGCTGTTGCGGCGCGCCTGCAGGTCTTCGGTCTGCGTTTGCAGTTGCTTGCGTTCGGCCTCGAGAGCCTGGAACGTCGCCACGTCGAGTTGAAAACCGCGCGTGGCCAGCCGTTGGGCCACGGCGTCGATGTCTTTGCGGAGCAGCTGAATGTCGAGCATGTTGCGGGAGCGATGGGTGTGCAGTGCCGGCGACATGCCGGCGATGGGCGCCATTTTACTGCACCGGCACCCCCTGCCGCGACCAAGTCAGCGCCCTTTTTCCCGCCTTCTTCCCGCCTTGTCCGGCATTTTCAGAGTCGTCTCAGTCTTTCTCATCACGCTTGTCCGACCGATGTTCGCGGTGCCAGGCCGCGTCGAGGTCGCGCAGATGGCGCAGTTTGTCGCCGATCTTCCCTTCCAGGCCGCGCGGCGTGGGCTGGTACCAGTCCTGGCGGCGCAGGTCGTCCGGCAGGTAGTGCTCGCCGGCCGCATAAGCCTCGGGCTCGTCGTGCGCGTAGCGGTAGGCATGGCCGTAGCCGAGTTCCTTCATCAGCTTGGTCGGCGCGTTGCGCAGGTGCACCGGCACCTGGCGCGACTTGTCCTTGGCCACGAAGGCCCGCGCGGCGTTGTAGGCGTTGTAGCCGGCATTCGACTTCGGGGCGATGGCGAGGTACAGCAGCGCCTGGGCCAGCGCCAGTTCGCCCTCGGGCGAGCCGAGCCGCTCATAGGTCTCGGCCGCATCCAATGTGATGCGTGCGGCACGTGGATCGGCGAGCCCGATGTCCTCCCAGGCCATGCGCACGATGCGCCGCGCCAGATAGCGCGGATCGGCGCCGCCGTCGAGCATGCGGCAGAACCAGTACAGCGTGCCGTCCGGATCGGACCCGCGCACGGACTTGTGCAGCGCGCTGATCTGGTCGTAGAACGCATCGCCGCCCTTGTCGAAGCGGCGCAGGTTCTCGGCCAGCGCGCTGCCCAGCAGCGCCGTGTCGATGCGGTCCTGCCCCGCGTTGCGGGCCGCGCGCGCGACGATCTCTATATTGTTCAGCAGCTTGCGTCCGTCGCCGTCGGCCGAGCCGACGATCAGCTGCAGCGCCTCGTCCTCCCAGGCCAGCCCGCCCAGTTCCTCGCTGGCGCGCAGCACAAGCTGCTTCAGTTCGGCGTCATCCAGGCTCTTCAGCACGTAGACCGCCGCCCGGGACAACAGCGCCCCGTTGACCTCGAACGACGGGTTTTCCGTGGTGGCGCCAATAAACGTGAACAGGCCGCTTTCCACGTGGGGCAGGAAGGCGTCCTGCTGGCTCTTGTTGAAGCGGTGCACCTCGTCGACGAACACCAGCGTGCGGCGGCCATGGGCGCGGTACTGCTCGGCGCGCTCCACCGCCTCGCGGATGTCCTTGACGCCCGACAGCACGGCCGACAGCGCGATGAACTCGGCATCGAACGCGTTGGCCATCAGCCGCGCCAGCGTGGTCTTGCCCACGCCGGGTGGGCCCCACAGGATCATCGAATGCGGCTCGCCGGAGGCAAACGCCACGCGCAGCGGCTTGCCGGCCCCCAGCAGGTGCTGCTGGCCGATGACCTCGTCGATGGTGCGCGGGCGCAGGCGTTCCGCCAGCGGTTGCCGGGAACGTTCAGGGGGGTCGGAAAACAGCGAATCCGCCACGATGGCTCTACCTCTTGGATCTGGGCGCGCGCGGCCTTGCCGCGACGCGGAACGTGACAGTGTAGACCATCGCCGGAGGGCCTAAAGAATCCCTTCAACCTTGCCGATAACGTCCAATGGCCCGTGTATCACCCGACCGGGCGTGGCAGACGTTCATCGGTTACAAGTTCGAGGATCCCTATGCTGCGTTACCGCATGCTGTTGTTCAAGATGTCCCGCCTCGCGAGCAAGAACAAGCTCAGCGGCGTGGAAGAAATCTCGTTGGCAGGGCAGTTTTCCGAGATGATCGGATCGCAGGAAGAGGCCGACCGCCTGATCGAGGATCTGGTCGACCATGAGAACCCGCAGGTGCGCCGCATCGGGCTGTCCGCGATCCGGCGCACGCGCCGCTTCGGCGGCCGGCTGCTGATGCCCGCGCTGCTGCGCCGGCTGGCCGACGTGGAAGGCTGGCTGCGGCACGACGCGGTGTGGATCGTCCAGGAAGGCCAGCTCGATGGCGCCGAACTGCGCGCGGCGCTGCGCCGCGTGGCCGGCAATGTGCGGCTGCCGCAGGATGCGGTGCGGGCTAAGGCCAATCCGGCCGACGGGCCGCTGCACGCGGCCGTGCGCGCGCGCCAGGCGCTGGACGTACTGATCAAGAAGTCGGCAGAAGCGCACAATGCTGCACTTGCGGCTGGCGGCGGCCTGCCCGGCGCCACGGACGGCCAGCCCTATGCCCAGGGTTCGGTCGGCCATATCCGCGCCGTGCACCGGCAGTTGCAGCGCAAGATGGCGGGGCGCAAGCTCAAAAGCAGCACCAAGCTGCGCTTCAAGAAGGTGGAAAGCCAGTATCCGCCCAACGACAACCGTCGCTTCCTGCTCTGATACCATGGGGCTCGCCTTGAGGTTTATCCAGGCTTGCCCAGCTTTTCCAACCCCGCCGGCCCCATGGCCGGCTCGCCAGGAGGAAGCCACTGCCATGGCCATCACGACCCGCATCCGCAAGAAGAGGCAATATCGGAAAGCCGTGTTGAAGTTGCGCGCCGCGATCAAGCGCGGCGACGAGGAAGCGATCCGGATCCGGCGCGAGAAATTGCAGAAGCTGCCGGTGCCGCGCCAGCGCTACGCGCGCGAAGCGCAGGCGTAGCCCCGCCCCCGCCAGCACATCGTCTTCAGCCCTCAGTCTTCAGCCCTTGGCCCGGTCGGCCAGCACCTTCATGGCATCCGCAGGCAGCGGGCCATGGCAGGTCCGCTCGCCGCCGGCCACTCCCACCACCAGCCATACCTTGTCCGGCGCATCGGCCGGATGGAGCAGCCATGCCGGCCCGCGCGCCGCATTGCTGGCCGGCAGGTCTTCCAGCACCCCGCTGTGCGCCGATTGCAACAGCGTGGCGCACTGGGTGTGCGGCACACGCGTGGCCTTGAGGAAGTCCGGATTGCCGAGCACTTCGGGCATGGCCGTGTCCGACGCACGCAGGAAGGCGTCCACGTCGAAGCGGTTGGCCGGCGCCTGGGCGCAAGCGGCCAGCAACAGGACGGCAGCCCCGCCCAGCAGGCGCTGGGTCAGGACAGACAGCGGGAACGACAGCGGGAACGATGGCGGAAAATCGGCGGGCATGGTGGGCCTCATTGCTTCATCACGTCGGCGCCCTTCGGCACCGTGAAGCGGAACGTGTCCGCCGGCAGCGATGGGTTCTTCTGCATCGCCGAGAAAGTCAGCAGCGTGGTATTGCCGAAGGCATCGCGCAACTCCATCGCCTCCAGGTTGCCGGCCTTGAAGCCGATCTGGATCTTCTCGAACTGGGTGTCCTTGGACTTCGGCGTCAGCTCCAGCCACTCCACGCCGTCGCGCGTGGCGCCATTCTTTACATCGAAATTCTTGGTCAGGTCGTTGCTGCCGAACAGGATGGCGGCAGGGCTGGAGCCCAGCGCGTTGTCCAGCTTGCGCTCGGTCACCTGGTTCAGGTCTTTATCGTAGATGTACAGCGTCTGGCCATCGGCCTGGAGCAGTTGCTCGTAGGGCTTGGTGTAGCGCCACGTGAACTTGCCGGGGCGCGAGAACGCAAAGGTG
This sequence comes from Cupriavidus sp. SIMBA_020, assembly GCF_046535395.1. NCBI lineage: Bacteria > Pseudomonadati > Pseudomonadota > Betaproteobacteria > Burkholderiales > Burkholderiaceae > Cupriavidus > Cupriavidus sp. SIMBA_020. The sequence goes on from NZ_JAWRWU010000001.1 coordinate 861,084, forward strand.
CCGCTGGACGTACCGCCGGCCTTGCCTTCGCCGCCCTGCCCCTTGAGCTGCTTCTGGGTGAATTCGCCACGCGCGGTCTTCACGCCGGTCACAAAGCTCTGCAGCTGGTCGGTCGCGGCGGCCTGGGCGGCCGATGCGGCAGCCGCCAGCAGCACGAGCGCGGCGCAGGTGGACGCAAGAATGCGATGTCGCATGGAGTCAGCCTTTCCTGAGTAGTGGATGCCCGGTTAGAGCCGGACGCGGGGCGCCGGATTCCTGTGACCGGGGTAACGGTATGTTACGCGTCACATTTGACGCCGGCCACCCTTGGCCGCCCCTTGGCCGCCCCGGCCGCGTCTAGTCGTCGTCGCGCGCACCCGCCCCGGCGCCGGCCGGCACCAGGATGTCGCGGTTGCCGTTGCCCGACATGGCCGAGACCAGTCCGGCTTTTTCCATATCCTCGAGCAGCCGCGCGGCGCGGTTGTAGCCGATGCGCAGGTGGCGCTGCACCAGCGAAATCGAAGCCCGGCGGTTCTTGACCACCACCTCGACGGCCTGATCGTACAGCGGATCGGCCTCGCCGCCCCCGCCGCCGATGCCGGCGCCGCCGCCCAGGCTGTCGCCCGCGCCATCGCCATCGACCAGCCCGCCCTCGAGAATGCCCTCGATATAGTTGGCCTCGCCGGATGCCTTGAGCTGCTCCACCACGCGGTGCACTTCCTCATCGGAGACAAAGGCGCCGTGCACGCGTACCGGAAACCCGGTGCCCGGCGCGAGATAGAGCATGTCGCCCATGCCCAGCAGCGCCTCGGCGCCCTGCTGGTCGAGGATGGTGCGCGAGTCGATCTTGCTGCTGACCTGGAACGCGATCCGGGTCGGCACGTTGGCCTTGATCAGGCCGGTAATCACATCCACGGACGGCCGCTGCGTGGCCAGCACCAGATGCAGGCCGGCCGCGCGGGCCTTCTGGGCGATACGGGCGATCAGTTCCTCGACCTTCTTGCCCACCACCATCATCAGGTCGGCCAGTTCGTCGATGACGATGACGATGGTCGGCAGCTTCTCGAGCGGCTCGGGGGCGTCCGGCGTCAGGCTGAACGGATTCGGCACCTTTTCCTCGCGCGCCGCCGCCTCGTCGATCTTCTTGTTGTAGCCGGCCAGGTTGCGCACGCCCAGCTTGCTCATGAGCTTGTAGCGCCGCTCCATCTCGCCCACGGCCCAGTTCAGGGCGTTGCCGGCCTGGCGCATGTCCGTGACCACCGGGCAGAGCAGGTGCGGAATGCCTTCGTAGACGCTCATTTCCAGCATCTTCGGGTCGATCAGGATCAGGCGCACGGCCTCGGGCTTGGCCTTGTAGAGCAGCGACAGGATCATCGCGTTGATGCCCACCGACTTGCCCGAGCCGGTCGTGCCGGCCACCATGCAGTGCGGCATCCTGGCGAGGTCGGCCACCATCGGCTTGCCGGCGATGTCCTTGCCCAGCGCCATGGTCAGGCTGGACGCGCTTTCGTTGTAGACGTGGGAACCGAGAATTTCAGTCAGGCGAACGGTCTGGCGCTTGGGGTTCGGCAACTCCAGCCCCATGTAGTTCTTGCCCGGGATGGTTTCCACCACGCGGATCGACACCAGCGACAGCGAACGCGCCAGGTCGCGCGCCAGATTGACAATCTGGCTGCCCTTGACGCCGGTGGCCGGCTCGATCTCGTAGCGGGTGATGACCGGCCCCGGGTAGGCGGCCACGACCTTGACCTCGACGCCAAAGTCCTTGAGCTTCTTTTCGATCAGCCGCGACGTGAATTCCAGCGTTTCGGCGCTCACCGTCTCCTGATGGGCCGGCACGGGGTCGAGCAGCGACAGCGGCGGCAGGTCGGAGTCCTGGATATCGGCGAACAGCGGCTGCTGCTTCTCGCGCTCCACCCGCTCGTGCTTGGGCACGGCCTGCGGGCGCACGATCTGCACCGGGGTGGCTTCCTCCTGGCGCACGCGCTGCACTTCCACGGTCTCGGTCCGTTCCACCTTGGCCGCGGCGCCGATGATGCGGTCCTGCTTCTTCTCGCGGCGGGCCTTGAAGCCGAGGAACAGCGTTTCGACGAAGCCGCCGACGTGTTCGGCCACGGAGAGCCACGAGAAATGGAAGAACAGCGACAGCCCGATGGCGAACATCAGCAGCAACAGCAGCGTGGCGCCCGAAAAGCCCAGCGCCAGCTGCAGCCAGCCGCCGAGCAGGTCGCCCAGCACGCCACCCGGCGCCCGGGGCAGCGCGGCGCGCAGCGGGTACATGCGGATGGCCTCAAGACCCATGCTCGACACCAGCGTCAGGCCGAAGCCGATCCAGCTGATCGCCACGCTGTGCTGCGGATCCGGCACGCGCTCGGGCAGTTCGGCGGTCAGGGTGCGCCAGCCGCGCCAGCAGCGGCGCATCAGCAGCACGCTCCACCAGTAGGCGGAAAAGCCGAAGATGAAGAACAGCACGTCCGCCACCCAGGCGCCCACGCGGCCGCCCAGATTGTGGATATCCGCCACCTGGCTGGCGTGGGACCAGCCGGGGTCCGCCTTGCTGTAGCTGGCCAGCACGCACACGAAGCCGAGGGTGACGGCCAGCAGCAGGAACCAGCGCACCTCGCCCAGCAGCTTGCCGATTCGCGAGGGGAGTGCCGACGGGTCGGTACGGGTAGTGGTGGTAGCGCGGGCCATGCCTTGGGTTCGGATGATCGCTTCAGATCGCTCGGGGTGGACGATGGCGGCCATTTTAACCTTGCGCGCGCTATCGGCCCCATTGGAATTTGCAACAGTCGGCAAACGCCAGCCCACTTATAATGGCGGTTTCGAGTTACACCGGCGCGAACGCTCTCGCGCGTGCGCCGGCCACAGGAAGGCAACATGTCCGCAAAACACGCAAAAGTGCTGATTCTCGGGTCGGGTCCGGCCGGCTACACCGCCGCCGTCTACGCCGCCCGCGCCAACCTCCAGCCCGTGCTGATCACCGGCCTGGCCCAGGGCGGCCAGCTGATGACCACCACCGACGTGGAAAACTGGCCCGCCGACGCCAATGGCGTGCAGGGCCCGGACCTGATGCAGCGTTTCCTGGCCCACGCCGAACGCTTCAACACCGAAATCATCTTCGATCACATCCACACGGCCAAGCTGACCGAGAAGCCGATCCGCCTGATCGGCGACGCGGGCGAGTACACCTGCGACGCGCTGATCATCGCCACGGGCGCCTCGGCACAGTACCTGGGCCTGCCGTCGGAGGAGTCGTTCATGGGCCGCGGCGTGTCCGCCTGCGCCACCTGCGACGGTTTCTTCTACAAGAACCAGGAAGTCGCGGTGGTTGGCGGCGGCAACACGGCCGTGGAAGAGGCGCTGTACCTGTCGCATATCGCCAGCAAGGTCACCCTGATTCACCGCCGCGACAAGTTCAAGGCCGAACCGATCCTGGTAGACCGCCTGCTCCAGCGCGTCAAGGAAGGCCGCGTGGAACTGCGCTACGACCATACGCTGGATGAAGTGCTGGGCGACGAGTCGGGCGTGACCGGCCTGCGCATCCGCAGCACCAAGGACACCGCCAAGACCGAGGACCTGAAGCTGGCCGGCGTGTTCGTGGCGATTGGCCACAAGCCGAACACCGACCTCTTCGTGGGCCAGCTGGACATGAAGAACGGCTATATCGTGACCAAGAGCGGCCTGTCCGGCGATGCCACGGCCACCAACATCCCGGGCGTGTTCGCCGCCGGCGACGTGCAGGATCACATCTACCGCCAGGCCATCACCAGCGCCGGCACGGGCTGCATGGCCGCCCTGGACGCCCAGCGCTACGTAGAAGCGCTGCAGTAAGTAGTGGCCTCCCCTCTCCCTCTGGGAGAGGGGAGCAAACCCCGGTTTGTCTGGCCAATCCCCTTATAATCGACGCCGAGCCCCCGGAGAATCTTTCCATGTCGCACGGCGCAAAATCCCCTTCCAAGCGCTTCGGCCTGCACGATCTGGCCGCGGTGCGTGACAATCTCAAGGCTGACGCCGAGCGCCGCGAGGCGGAGCGCGTGGCCGCCGAAGCCACCGCCCGCCGCGCCGACGAGGAAGCCAATGTCTTCCGCAGCAATGTCGGCCAGGTCAGCGCCCTGCGCGACCGCAACCGCGTGGCGCATCCGCCCAAGAAACCCCCGCCCGTCGCCATCCAGACCCAGCTTAATGACAAAGCCGTGCTGGAAGCCTCGTTGTCCGACGAATTCGATGTCGAGAATCTGCTCGATATCGACGAAACCATGTCGTTCCGGCGCCCCGGCATCGGCATCGATGTGGTCCGCAAGCTGCGTCGCGGCGAGTGGGTGCCGCAGGACAAGGTGGACCTGCACGGCCTGCGCAGCGACGAGGCGCGCGAGGCGCTGGCCGAATTCCTGCGCCGCTCGGTGCGCAACGGCGTGCGCTGCGTGCGCGTGATCCACGGCAAGGGCATCGGCTCGCCGGACAAGCTGCCCGTCCTCAAGGGCAAGGTACGCAGCTGGCTGGTACAGAAGGAGGAAGTCATCGCCTTCGTCCAGGCGCGCGAGTCGCTAGGCGGCGCCGGCGCGTTGATGGTCTTGCTGCGTCAGCCCCGCGCCTGATGTCGATGCACCTGCCGTTCGATCTGTTGATGGGGCGGCTGCCGCTGATCCTCCACGTCATGGAAGTGGTCGGCGTGCTCGCCTTCGCGGTCTCGGGCGTGGTGGATGCGCGCAAGCAGCGGCTCGATGCCGTCGGCACCTTCATCGTCGCCTTCGCCACCGCGTTCGGCGGGGGCACCGTGCGCGACGTCCTGCTGGACCGCCGGCCGTTCTACTGGGTCGAGCACGAATACTACGTGCTGCTGATCTTCGCGATGTCGATCGGCGCGGCCATCGTATTTCGCGTAGTGAGCACGGTGGCCTCGAACCGCGCGATGCTGGTTGCCGATGCCATCGGCCTGGGGCTGTTCTCCGTCACGGGCACCTCGCTGGCGCTGGTGGCGCAGATGACGCCGACCGTGGCGGTGATGATGGGAATCATCTCCGCGGTGTTCGGCGGCGTGGTCCGCGACGTGCTCTGCAATGAAGTGCCGATGATCCTGCGCGACCGCTCGCCCTACGCCACCTGCTCGTTCGTGGGCTGCTGGGTCTATGTCGGCCTGACCTGGCTACGCGCCGACCAGGAGGCGGCGCTGCTGACCGGGGCGCTGGTCACAATGGCCATGCGGCTGCTGTCCGTGCAGCTTGGCTGGAAACTGCCGAGCTAGCAGAAGCCTCAACAACGAAAAAAGCCGGCGCTTGGCCGGCTTTTTTGCGTCTGGAGGATGAGCCCCAATCAGACTGCGGCTTCGTCCTGCTCGCCGGTACGGATGCGGATCACGCGCTCGATCTCGGTCACGAAGATCTTGCCGTCGCCGATCTTGCCCGTGTGGGCGGCCTTCACGATCGAATCGAGCACGGTGTCGAGCTGGTTCTCGGCCACGACTACCTCGATCTTGATCTTCGGCAGGAAATCGACCACGTACTCGGCGCCGCGATACAGCTCGGTGTGGCCCTTCTGGCGGCCGAAGCCCTTTACCTCGGTTACGGTGAGGCCGGTCACGCCCACATCCGCCAGTGCCTCGCGTACCTCGTCGAGCTTGAACGGTTTGATGATGGCGGTAATCTGCTTCATGGCTGGCCTCTGTCTGTGTTTGTCGGAAGATGACAGATTCTAGCCCGAAACCCGCCTCGGGATTGCGGGAATGGGCACACTTGGCCCCTTCCCCCCAGTTCGATCAGTCCGGAATCCGGGCCAGGTCGCGCACCCAGACCGCCGATTCCCCGTCGCTCGGGGCGCGCCAGTCGCCACGCGGCGAGAGCGACCCGCCCGAGCCCACTTTCGGGGCATTCGGCACGCAGGACCGCTTGAACTGGCTGGTGCGGAAGAAGCGGTCGACGAAAATACCCAGAACGCGCTTGATCTCGGCAAGTTCGTAGGCGTTACGCGCAACATGCGGGCCGTTGGGCCATTCGCCGCGCGCCACATCGCCCCAGGCGCTAAGCGCCAGGAAGGCCACCTTGCTGGGCGCAAACCCGAAGCGCAACGTGTAATAAAGGTTGAAATCCTGCAATTCGTACGGCCCGATGACCTGTTCGGTCTTCTGGCCCGGCGCCTTGTCCTGGCCGTCGGCGGCCGTGCCGCCGGGCACCAGTTCCGGGCTGATGTCGGTATCGAGCACGGCCGTCAGCACCGCTTCCCCGCCCTCGGCCACCTGGCCGGTTTCGGCCACCCAGCGCACCAGATGGCTGATCAGTGTCTTCGGCACACTGGCATTGACGTTGTAGTGAGACATATGGTCACCCACCCCATAGGTACACCAGCCTAGCGCCAGTTCGCTGAGGTCGCCGGTGCCGATCACGATGGCGTGATGGTGGTTGGCCAGCCGGAACAGGTGGTTGGTGCGCTCGCCGGCCTGCACGTTCTCGAAGGTCACGTCGTAGACCGGCTCGCCTTGCGCGTACGGATGGTCGAGATCTTTCAGCATCGCCATGCAACTGGGGCGAATATCGATCTCGCGCGCCGTGCAGCCGATCCAGCTCATCAGTTGCCGCGCCTGATCGAGCGTGCGGTCGCTGGTGGCGAAGCCGGGCATGGTGTAGCCGAGGATATTGGCGCGCGGCAGGCCCAGGCGGTCCATCGCGGCGGCGCAGACCAACAGCGCATGGGTGGAATCCAGCCCGCCCGAGACGCCGATGACCACCTTCGAGATCTTGCTGGACGACAGCCGCTGCACCAGCGCCTGCACCTGGATGTTGTAGACCTCCATGCAGCGCTCGTCGCGGCGGCGCGGATCGGCCGGCACGTAGGGAAAGCGCTCCACCTTGCGCGCCAGCGGCAGGGTCTGCGTCGTGGGCACGTCCACGCGGAACGACACCACCTCGAATTTCTCCACTTCCTCGCGATGACGGCGCACCGAATGGCCGAAGGTGGTCTGGTGCATGCGCTCGCGCGAGAGCCGCTCCAGGTCCACATCGGCCGTCAACAGGTGCGAACGGTCCGAAAACCGCTCCGATTCGCCCAGAAGTTCCCCGTTCTCATAGATCAGCGCCTGACCGTCCCAGGCCAGGTCGGTGGATGACTCCCCCTTGCCGGCCGAGGTGTACAGGTAAGCCGCCAGACAGCGGGCCGACTGCTGCGACACCAGCTGGTGCCGGTAGCCGGACTTGCCGATGACGATATTCGACGCCGACAGGTTCACCAGCACCGTGGCCCCGGCCAGCGCCGCGAACGACGACGGCGGCACCGGCACCCAGACGTCCTCGCAGATTTCCACATGGAAACGGAAGAACGGGATGTTCTCGATCTCGAACAGCAGCCCCGCGCCGAAGGGCACCGTGGCGCCGAGCAGCGAGATGCGGCCCTCGGTGGGGGCGCAGTCCGCCGCACTGAACTGGCGCGCCTCGTAGAATTCCCAATAATTCGGCAGGTAGCTCTTCGGCACCACGCCCTGGATGGCGCCGTTGGCGACCACCACGGCGCAGTTGAACAGCTGATGTTCGACTACCAGCGGCATGCCCACGACCAGCGCGGCCGGCAGCGACACCGAGGCTTCCACGATGCGCTGGAGCGCCAGTTCGCACTCGCGCAGCAGCGCGCGCTGATGGAACAGGTCGTCGCAGGTATAGGACGACAGGCCCAGTTCCGGGAAGGCGACCAGCGCCGCGCCGCCTTGCACGGCCTGGCGGGCCAGTTCCAGCGTCTGGTCGGCGTTGTAGGCCGGGTCCGCCACGCGGCACTCGGGCACACCCACGGCCACGCGCGCAAAGCCGTGGGAATACAGGTTGAAGAACGGATGAGTCATGTCTGGCCTTCGGATTCGGGGCGCCAGCATGCCAGTGCGGCAATCGGCGTGATCCCTGTCATTCTACGATGCGCACTGCGCACCCGTCGCGCACCCGTCGCGCACGTCACCTGGCTGGCCATGGCTGCACCGCCGCACGTCTTCCGGTAGACTCGTCCGGCACCTGATGTGGCGTCGGATGGATCAAATATTCTTCAATTCTTGAGTGGATCGGGCGGAATGCAGTCGGAATCTTGTCAGCCGGTGAGTGCGCAGCCGGACACCCCGGTGGCCAATTACCGGACGGAGATCGTCCTGGACCTGGCCGAGGTGCCGGCCGCCGACTGGGACGCCCTCGTGGCCGCCCAGCCTGACGCCACGCCCTTCCTGCGCCACGCCTTCCTGCACGCGATGCACACCAGCGGCAGCGCCACCGACGACACCGGCTGGTCGCCGCGCTTCCTCACCCTCTGGGTGCCGAACGGCCACGGCGCAGGCCGCGACCGGCTGGCCGCCGCCATGCCGCTCTACGCGAAATCGCATTCCTACGGCGAGTATGTGTTCGACTGGGCCTGGGCGGACGCCTATCGCCAGCACGACGTGCCCTACTACCCCAAGTGGCTGTCCGCCATCCCGTTCACGCCGGTGCGCGGCGCCCGGCTGCTGGCCGAGGATGACATCGCGCGCCGCCTGCTGCTGCGCTTTGCGCTGGCCCTGGCCGAGGAATCGGGCATGTCCTCGCTGCACGTGCTGTTTCCGTCCGACCATGAGGCGGATTTGATGGACGAAGCCGGCATGATGATGCGGCATGGCGTGCAGTTCCACTGGACCAACCCCGGCTACGCCGACTTTGACGCCTTTTTGGCAACGCTTTCACAGAAGAAGCGCAAGAATATCCGCGCGGAGCGGCGCCGCGTGGCGGAGGCTGGCATCACCTTCCGGCAGTTGCGCGGAGCGGAGATCGACGATGAGGCGTGGAAGTTCTTCAACCGCTGCTATCGCCAGACCTACCGCGAGCATCATTCGTCGCCCTATCTGAACCTGGACTTTTTCCGGCGCATCGGCGCGACCATGCCCGAGAACCTGCTGCTGGTGGTGGCGTCCCGCGACGGGCGCGACATCGCCAGCTCGCTGGTCGTGTTCGATGCCGATCCGCGGGTCAGCACGCTCTATGGCCGCTACTGGGGCGCGCTGGAGCACCACCCGTGCCTCCACTTCGAGACCGCCTACTACCAGCCGCTCGAATTCTGCATCGCCGAGGGCCTGCGCACGTTCGAAGGCGGCGCGCAGGGCGAGCACAAGATGGCGCGTGGCTTCCTGCCGGTGGCCACGCGCTCCGCGCACTGGCTGGCGCACCCCTCGTTCGCCGATGCAGTGGAGCGCTTCCTGGCCCGCGAGCGCCAGGGCATCGACGCCTATCTCGACGAACTGAACGATCACAGCCCGTTCGCGCGGGGCGAATAAAAAAACCCGCCAAACTGGCGGGTTTTTCCATCGATCATCGATCATCGATCATCGATCCGGTGCGAACCAGCTTACTTCTTGAAGTTCGCCACGCCGTCGGTGATTTCCTTGTGGGCTTCCTCGATGCCAGCCCAGCCATCCACCTTGACCCACTTGCCGGCCTCAAGTGCCTTGTAGTGCTCAAAAAAGTGCTTGATCTGGTCGAGCGTGTTTTGCGGCACATCGGACAGGCCCTTCATGAAGGCGGTGGCCGGGCACAGCTTGTCCACGGGCACGGCCACCAGCTTGGCGTCCACGCCGGACTCGTCGGTCATCTTCAGCATGCCGAGCGCACGGCAGCGCACCACGGCGCCGGCCAGGATCGGGAACGGCGTCAGCACCAGCACGTCCACCGGGTCACCGTCGCCGGACAGCGTCTGCGGAATGAAGCCGTAGTTGGCCGGGTAGCGCATGCCCGTGCCGATGAAGCGGTCGACGAACAGCAGGCCGGTTTCCTTGTCGGCCTCGTACTTCACCGGATCGCTCTGGGCCGAAATCTCGATGATGACGTTGAAATCGTTGGGAAGGTCCTTGCCCGGGGAGACGAGGTTGAAGCTCATGCGAGTTCTCCGAATGCCAGTGTTGTGGGATGGCGGGCATTATAGCGGTTCGCTCCTGACCCCACGCTGACAAGCCAGCAGCCCGCGCCGCCCCCCAAGTACCAAGTGCCTTGCGCGGCCCGCGCGGTGCGCGATAATGCGGCATTCCCGATTCAGCAGTTGCTCCATACCCGAGCACGGAGATAAGCATGCACGCCCAGCACTTCGTCGCCAACCGCCTGATCGCCCCCGATTCCGGTCTGCGCATCAAGGTTTTCGATCCCTCCAACGGCGAGCCGTTCGCCGAGATTGCCCGTGGCAACAGCACGGACATCAGCGTGGCCGTGCTGGCCGCCCGTCAGGCCGCCGAGGGCGCCTGGGGCGCCATGGCACCCGCAGAGCGTGTCCGCCTGCTGAACCGCGTGGCGCTGGTGCTGATGGAGCACGAGGACGAACTGGCCGCGCTGGAGGCCCGCGACACCGGCAAGCCGCTGCGCCAGGCCCGCGCGGACGCCCGCGCCGTGGCGCGCTACTTCGAGTTCTACGCGGGCGCGGCAGACAAGCTGCACGGCCAGACCATCCCCTACCAGCCCGGCTACACGGTGCTGACCGTGCGCGAGCCGCACGGCGTGACGGGCCACATCATCCCCTGGAACTACCCGCTCCAGATCTTCGGCCGCAGCGTCGGCGCGGCGCTGGCCACCGGCAACGCCTGCGTGGTCAAGCCGGCCGAGGATGCCTGCCTGTCCCTGCTGCGCGTGGCCGAGCTGGCCGCCGAGGCCGGACTGCCCGAAGGCGCGCTCAATATCGTCACCGGCTATGGCCACGAGGCCGGCGCCGCGCTGGCCCGCCATCCGGGCATCAACCATATTTCCTTCACCGGCTCGCCCGAGACCGGCAAGCTCGTGGCCCAGCTGGCGGCCGAGAACCATGTGCCGGTCACGCTGGAGCTGGGCGGCAAGTCCCCGCAGATCGTGTTTGCCGATGCCGACCTGGACACGCTGCTGCCCGTTATCGTCAACGGCATCGTCCAGAACGCCGGGCAGACCTGCTCGGCCGGCAGCCGGCTGCTGGTGGAGCGTTCCGTCTACGAGACCCTGCTGGACCGGCTCTCGGGCGTGTTCGAGTCGCTGCGCGTGGGGCCGTCCGCGCTCGACCTCGAATGCGGCCCGCTGATCAGCCGCAAGCAGCAGCAGCGCGTGTGGGACTTCGTCTCCGATGCCCAGCACGCCGGCATTGCCGTGATGGCGCAGGGCCAGATCGTCGGCGAGGCCCCGGAGTCTGGCTACTACCAGGTGCCGATGCTGTTCCGCGACGTGCCGCCCACGCACCGGCTGGCCCAGGAGGAAGTCTTCGGCCCGCTGCTGGCGGCGATGCCGTTCGACAGCGAGGAAGAAGCGCTGCGCCTCGCCAACGGCACCGCCTACGGGCTGGTGGCCGGCCTGTGGACGCGTGACGGCGCCCGCCAGCTACGGCTGGCCCGCAAGCTGCGCGCCGGCCAGGTCTTCATCAACAACTACGGCGCCGGCGGCGGCGTGGAGCTGCCCTTCGGCGGCACCGGCCAGTCGGGCCATGGCCGCGAGAAGGGCTTCGAGGCCCTGTACGGATTCACCACTCTGAAAACCATCGCCATTCAACATGGGTAACATCAATTTTCTGTCGGTCGCGTTCGCCATCTTCTTTTTCTGGATGGCCTGGCATGTCCGGAACAAGCGTGCCACCAACCCGTCCGGCATGCCCCGCCTGCAGGTTTTCAAGCGCAAATGGGGCGACACCGTGGGCGACCGCGTCCACTGGTGCCTCTACGTGGCCCTGCCCTTCCTGCTGGCCGTGATGATGGTGGCCAACGCCCTGCGCGGACGGGGGCCGTTCGCGCACTAATCGATAAGTCGTCGGCAGCATGCCCGCCAGCGGCGCCAAGACCGCGGCGGGCCTATCTATATAGGAGACAGGACATGGCAAGACTGGCTGGCAAGGTGGCCGTGGTCACGGGCGGCGGCTCGGGCTTCGGCGAAGGCATCGCCCATACGTTCGCGCGCGAAGGCGCCGCCGTGATGGTGGCCGACCTGAACCTGGAGGCCGCCGAGCGCGTCGCCGCCGCGATCCGCGAACAGCATGGCGCGACAGGTGGCACCGCCCGCGCGGTCCGGGCCGACGTGGCGCGGGGCGACGACGTGGCCGCCATGCGGGACGCCACGCTGGCCGCCTTCGGCGACGTGCACATCGTGGTCAACAACGCCGGCACCACCCATCGCAACAAGCCGATCCTGGAGATCACCGAAGACGAGTTCGACCGCGTCTACGCGGTCAACGTCAAGAGCATCTACTGGTCGGCCCGGCACTTCATCCCGCATTTCCGCCAGCGCGGCGGCGGCAACTTCGTCAACGTGGCGTCCACCGCCGGCATCCGGCCCCGCCCCGGTCTGGTCTGGTACAACGGCAGCAAGGGCGCCGTCATCACGGCCAGCAAGGCCATGGCGGCCGAACTCGGCCCGGACAACATCCGCGTGAACTGCGTCAACCCGGTGATCGGGGCCACCGGCCTGCTCGAACAGTTCATGGGCCTGCCGGACACCCCCGAGAACCGCGCCAGATTCCTCGCCACGATCCCGATGGGGCGCATGTCCACCCCGCAGGACGTGGCCAACGCCTGCCTCTACCTCGCCTCCGACGAGGCGGCGTTTATCACCGGCACCTGTATCGAAGTGGACGGCGGGCGCTGCGTGTAGCGCTTGCATCACTTCCCAACCCGCGGCAACGACTTATAAGAACCCAATGAGGAGACAAGTCATGACAACGACCGCAGTGAACCCCGGCATGCGCGATGCCGGTTTCGAAGACGCCACCTACCGCAAGGTGAGCTGGCGCCTCGTGCCCTTCCTGTTGCTGTGCTACGTGGTGGCCTACCTGGACCGCGTGAACGTGGGCTTCGCCAAGCTCCAGATGCTCAACGACCTCAAGTTCAGCGAGACCATCTACGGGCTGGGCGCCGGCATCTTCTTCATCGGCTACTTCCTGTTCGAGGTGCCCAGCAACGTGATCCTGCACCGCGTGGGCGCGCGCATCTGGATCGCCCGGATCATGATCACCTGGGGCGTGATCTCGGCGGCGATGATGTTCGTGACCACGCCGACGATGTTCTACGTGCTGCGCTTCCTGCTCGGCGTGGCCGAGGCGGGCTTCTTCCCCGGCATCATCCTGTACCTGACCTACTGGTACCCGGCGGAGCGGCGCGGGCGCACCACCACGTTCTTCATGACGGCCATCGCGCTCTCGGGCGTCATTGGCGGGCCGCTGTCCGGCTGGGTCATGCAGGCGTTCGACGGCCACAACGGCTGGTCCGGCTGGCAGTGGATGTTCCTGCTCGAAGGCATTCCGTCGATCCTGGTCGGCCTGTGGGTGCTCGCCTACCTCGACGACCGCATCCGCCACGCCAAGTGGCTGACCGAGGACGAGAAGGCGCTGCTGGAGCGCAACATCGCCAACGAGGAGCAGCACAAGGAAGACCCGCCGATCCGCAAGGTGCTGTCCAGCCCGCGCGTCTGGCTGATGAGCGCCATCTACTTCTGCTTCGTGATGGGGCTCTACGGCGTGAGTTTCTGGCTGCCGACGATCATCAAGCAGACCGGCGTGAAGGGCGCGCTGGACATTGGCCTGCTGACGGCGATTCCCTACGGCTGCGCCGTGATCGGCATGATCCTGGTGGCGTACAGCGCCGACAAGCGGGGCGAGCGGCGCTGGCATATCGCGCTGCCGGCGCTGGCCGGGGCGGTGGGACTGGTGCTGTCGGTGCAGTGGCATGGCGACACCACGCTGGCCATGGTGGCGCTGACGCTGGCCACCATCGGCATCCTGACCACGCTGCCGCTGTTCTGGAGCCTGCCCACGGCCTTCCTGGCCGGCACGGGCGCGGCGGCCGGCATTGCGCTGATCAACTCGCTGGGCAACCTGGCGGGGTTTATCAGCCCCTACGCAGTGGGCTGGCTCAAGGACCTGACCCAGAGCACCGACTCGGGCATGTACCTGCTGGCGATCTGCCTGGTAGCCGGCGCGGCGCTGACGCTGTCGGTGCCGGCAAAGATGGTGAACCGCAAGGCTGGATAAGGTAGCGGATCGGATCGATCCAAAGACAAAGGGCCGGCGCTTGAACTGACCCCCTAAAGTTGGACGGGTAAGTTAGGCCGCGGCCAAGGGCTGGGTCCTGTATTGCACAGGACTCAGC